>NZ_JBICSL010000017.1:0-120305 GCF_043197045.1 Micromonospora sp. NPDC049282 | reverse complement strand
ACCGCACCGAAGACCCCCACCAGGAGGGCCCCGATCCCGGGGCATCTCGTTCACATCCCCGCCGCTCTCGCGCCGGGCACTTTTACTACGTTACCGCACCGTCTGCGCCGTGTCAAACCGTGTGTCCCGGTCTGTCGTGCTTCATACGGGTTGGTTCCGCTGAGCCCGCGCAGCGGCGGACCGCTGTGCTTGATCATCGGATTTGGCAGACCGGCCGCTGCGGTTTCCCGCAAGCTCGCCCGGTGCCCTGCCGGTCCAGAACCTTACCCGGTCGGTTCCGCTCCGCCAAATCCGCCCTGCGGCGTTTCGGCGAGCCCCGCCCGGACCGCGTCTTCGGGGACTGAAACCCCTCCGGACCCGGTCGCCGGCACCGGATCGGTACGCCCGGGCTTTCGTCCCGTTTGCCCCGTTCCGCGCTGGCAGAGAGAAAGTTACGCGTCTGCGGGTTTGATCGTCAAATCCGCGTACCGCGTCGCGCGTCACATCATCACCGGCAAGCTATATCGGCAGGCCAGACGCCCCCGGAACCCGCCGTCGGCCGCGTGGTCACCGGCCTCGGCCCGGCCGGTGAGCGGTGCGGCGGCCCGAGCGGACGCCCGCCTTCCGGCCGGCGCTGTCCATCGGGAGTGCGGACCGGGGAGCTAGTGGGACCGGGAAGCGCGGCGAGCGGCGAGCCAGCCGCGTACGCCCAACACACCCGCTGTCGTACCGATGGCCAGGGACGCGGCGATGAGCAGCGCGTGCACCCAGAGGAAGGCGGTCGGGTCGCCCTCGCCGACCGCGCCGGCCGACCAGGCCCGGGTGTCGTTCCAGATCGCGACCGCGAACCTCGGCCAGATCACCCAGGTCCACACCCCGACCCCGACCAGGAACAACGACCAACCACGCGACAGAACCATGGTCGGCCAGTATGCCAGCGGCGCCCCGACCGAGGTCGCGGGCGGTGACAACGCTGGTCGACGCGGGGGCCACCCGCGCCGGGCCGTGTCCGGCACGGGTGGCCGGTTGGTCAGAAGCAGGTGACCGCGCCGCCGATCGCCGGGTTCGCCCGCTGGTGCTGGTGGACCACGCCGTCGGGGCCGGCCATCGACCCGCCCCAGATCACGCAGCTGGCACGGACGTACCCGTAGACCGGACCGGCCACGTAGCGCCGGCTGCCCTCGTCGACCGAGAAGGGCAGCCACTCCGGGTCCAGGTAAACGCGGGTGACGGTGGGGGTGCCCGCGTACGCGGACTTCACGGTGACCGCGCAGCCGTACCCGGTCAGCAGGTTGCGCAGCAGGTGCACGGTGCCGAGCAGCTCCCCGGTGGCGGCGTCCTGGATCGGGTCCTGGTCGACGGTGGCGTATCCGGGGCCGCAGAGGGCGGACGGGGCGACCCCGGTGGCGCGGGCGCCAGTGCCGGCGAGCGCGACGAGGACGGCCGCCACGGCCGTCGGGACACCGATCCGTCGAATGAGCCGGTGCATCGGCACTTCCTTTCTCGATTCGGTGGATACGGCATCGAGAATGGTGCGCGCAGTGGCCGGCGCCGAATGTGCTGAAGGCACATCACCGCGCACAGATCGGTGTGCCGGTCGGCTGCTGAACCGACCTTGAGCTGGGTCGGAGCGCCGACGGGGCCGACTATGAGCTATCTCGCAGTGATGCCGAAAGACGAATTCAGAATTGCCGCGGCGTTTCCTTGCGCGGTCGGGCGGGCACTGTCGACGACACCAGACGACATCGCGGAGGTGCCAGCATGCAGCCGTTCAATCCGTGGGCCTGGCGGGACCCGGCGGCGCTCGCCGGAGGCTACGACCAGACCGGCCCGGACGACGTGCCACGGCAGCGAACCGGGGGCGGCGACGACCTCGTCGACGCGCCCGGCCCGGGCACGCCCGTCGACCTCACCGGCTACCGGGTGGAGGCGACCGACGGCCGGATCGGTGCGATCGACGAGGCGAGCGAGGAGGCCGACGCCCGCTACCTGGTGGTGGACACCGGGCCGTGGATCTTCGGAAAGCAGGTGCTGCTGCCGGCCGGGACGGTGGCCCGGGTCGACCACCTGGAGCGCGTCGTGCACGTGGATCGGACCCGGGCACAGGTGAAGGCGTCCCCGGCGTTCGACCCGGACGACTTCGCGCGCGCCGACTACCGGGAGCGCGTCGGCACCTACTACTCGGACAGCTACCGGCAGGGCTGAGCCGGGAGCCGCCGGGCGACCCGAGCCGGGAGAGGGGCAGCCGGGCGGCCGTCTCGGCGGTTACCGTGTCAGGCATGGACCGGTCGAGCACCCGCGCCCCGGAGACCCCTGCCGGTCTCCCGGGTCGTGCTGCCGACGGCCGGGAGCAGATCCTCGACGTACTTCGTGCCGGCGGGCTGCGGTTCCGCGCCGGCGGGCGATGGCGGCGCTCGTTCTGACGAGCCCTGCCCCACCGATCCGGGTCGGCACCCGGGTCGTTCCCGCGCATCCGCGCGTCCCGCCAGCGAACGGCACGAAAGGCATACCGTCATGTCCTCAGCACGCATGCTCACCGGCGACCGCCCGACCGGGCGGCTGCACCTCGGCCACTACGTCGGCAGCATCGCCAACCGGGTCCGGCTGCACCAGCGCTACGAGAGCTTCTTCATCATCGCCGACCTGCACATGCTCACCACCCGCAACACCCGCGCCGACATCGAGCAGGTCGCCCAGAACGCCCGCGAGATGGTCACCGACGTGCTCGCCGCCGGCGTCGAGCCGGAGCACGCCACCTTCTACCTCCAGTCGGCGATCCCCGAGGTCGGTGACCTGAACACGCTGTTCCAGAATTTGGTCACGGTGCCCCGGCTGGAGCGGGTGCCGTCGCTCAAGGAGATGACCCGGGACGCCGGCAAGGACGAGATGCCGTACGGCCTGCTCGGCTATCCCGTCCTCCAGGCGGCCGACATCCTCTGCGTGAAGGGGCAGGTCGTGCCGGTGGGGAAGGACAACGCCGCGCACGTCGAGGTGACCCGGGAGATCGCCCGCCGCTTCAACCACCTCTACGGCGACGTCTTCCCGGTGCCGGACATGATCATGTCCGAGACTCCCACGCTGGTCGGCACCGACGGGGCCGGGAAGATGAGCAAGAGCCGGGGGAACGCGATCGGGCTCGCCGACGACGCGACGACCGTGCGACGCAAGGTGATGGGGATGTACACCGACCCGAACCGGGTCCGCGCCGACGTGCCGGGCACGGTCGAGGGGAACCCGGTCTTCGCGTACCACGACGTGTTCAACCCCGACCGCGCTCAGGTCGACGACCTCAAGACGCGCTACCGGGCGGGGCGGGTCGGTGACGTCGAGGTCAAGGAGGCGCTCGCCACGGCGCTCAACCGGTTCCTCGACCCGATCCGCGAGCGCCGGGCCCGGTTCGAGGCACGGCCCGGCCTGGTCGACGAGCTGATCGCGGCCGGCACCGAGCGGACCCGGGACGAGGTCCGCCGCACGCTCGTCGAGGTCCGCCGGGCGATGGGCCTGACCAGCGTTTACACCCAGGTGCGGCGGCGGGCCGAGCGCTACCGCAAGGCCGCCGCCACCCCGGCCTGACGATCCGGGTACGCCGACCGGCCGGTCCGGGTTACGCGCTTGCGCCGCCCCCGGGCCGGCCGGTTAGGCTGCCGGCATGAGCAGCTCGCAGGCGTACCCGACGGCGTCCCCCGACGTCCGGCTCGGCGCGCTGCGACGCCGGCGGTCCCGCGACCGCCTGCGCTGAGCCTTCCTCTCCTGCGACCGGCGGATCGAGCCGCCGGTCGTCGTCGATCGTCCTCGCTCCGCCGCTTCCCATCCGGTGATCCGCGCGGCGGATCGAGCGAGATCGGCGTACCCATGGATCTTGAGAAGTTGTTGACCGACCGGCTGGCGCCGGCGTTCGCGGCGGTGGCCGGCGGCCCGGTGGACCCGGTGGTGCGGCGCTCGCAGCACGCGGACTTCCAGTCCGACGCGCCGCTCGCGCTGGCCCGGCGGCTCGGCCGGCCGCCGCGGGCGATCGCCGCGGAGGTACGGGACCGCGCGGAGCTGGCCGACCTCTGCGCGGCGGTGGAGGTCTCCGGGCCGGGTTTCCTCAACCTGACCGTGGCCGACCGGGCGCTCGGCGACCTCGTCTCGGCGCTGGCCGCCGACCCCCGGCTCGGGGTGCCGGTGGTGGCCGGGCCGGAGACCGTGGTGGTCGACTACTCGGCGCCGAACGTGGCCAAGGAGATGCACGTCGGCCACCTGCGCTCGACCGTGATCGGGGACGCGGCGGCGCGGCTGCTGGAGTGGCTGGGCCACCGGGTGCGGCGCGCCAACCACCTCGGCGACTGGGGCACGCCGTTCGGCATGCTGATCGAGCACCTGGTCGACCTCGGTGAGGCCGAGGCGGCGCAGGAGCTGTCGATGGGCGACCTGGACGGGTTCTACACCGCGGCGCGGGCGAAGTTCGACGACGACGCGGCGTTCCGGGAGCGGTCGCGGCTGCGGGTGGTGGCGTTGCAGGGCGGCGACGCGGCGACGCTACGGCTGTGGCAGCTGCTGGTGGCGCAGTCCGAGAGCTATTTCCTGACCGTGTACGACCTGCTCGACGTGACCCTGTCCCGGACCGACTTCCGGGGCGAGAGCAGCTACCACGAGCTGCTCGCGCCGACGGTCGGCGAGCTGGACCGGCTCGGCCTGCTGCGGCGCAGCGACGGCGCGGAGTGCGTGTTCCCGTCCGGGTCGGTGGGCCGGGACGGCGAGCCGCTGCCGCTGATCGTGCGCAAGTCGGACGGCGGCTACGGCTATCCGGCGACCGACCTGGCCGCGTTGCGGCACCGGACCGGCACGCTGGGCGCGACCCGGCTGCTCTACGTGGTGGGGCTGCCGCAACGACGGCACTTCGAGATGGTCTTCGCGACCGCCGCGCAGGCCGGCTGGCTGGCCCCGCCGGCCCGGGCCGAGCACGTCGGATTCGGGTCGATCCTCGGGCCGGACGGGCGGATGCTGCGCAGCCGGGCCGGCGGGGCGGTGAAGCTCGTCGGGTTGCTCACCGAGGCGGTGGAGCGGGCCACGGCGCTGGCCCGCGAACGCAACCCGGAGCTGGGCGAGGCGGAGGCGGCCGAGGTGGGCCGGGCGGTCGGCATCGGCGCGGTCAAGTACGCCGACCTGTCCAGCGACCGGCACAAGGACTACGTGCTGGACTGGGAACGGATGTTGTCGCTGGACGGCAACACGGCGCCGTACCTCCAGTACGCGTACTCCCGGATCCGGTCGATCTTCCGGCGGGCCGGCGTGGCGGCGGCGCGGCCGGACGCGGCCGTCGAGCCGGTCGAGCCGGCCGAGCGGGCGCTCGCCATCGAGCTGCTCGGTTTCCCGGCGGTGGTCGACGAGGTGGCCGGCAGCTTGGAGTTCCACCACCTCGCCGCGTACCTGCACCGGGTCGCCTCCGCGTTCAGCGCGTTCTACGAACGCTGCCCGGTGCTGCGGGCGGAGGGGCCGGCGCGGGAGAGCCGGCTGGTGCTGTGCGACGTGACCGCGCGGGTGCTGCACCAGGGCCTGGACCTGCTCGGCATCCGTACCCCGGAGCGGTTGTGAGGCTCGGCGAGGGTCTACTTTTTTTGCGGTATGACTCTCAGTCATATTTATTTATGACTCGTAGGCATACCGCAAAAAAGTTGTCCTTTCTTCGGCGCGGCGCAAGCCCCGCCCCGCTCCCGGTCGCGGGGCCACGGCGGCCTGCAGAGCGGCTGGCGTGAGCGTCGGCCGGACGAGCGGAGGGCGACCATGGCGGATCGGCGGGCGGTGCTGGCACCGGGGCGCGGCTACGACACCCGGGGCCCGCTCTTCGTCTATCTCGGCGAGGCGTTGCGCCGGCTCGGCTTCGAGGTGCACGAGGTGACCTGGCAGCGGCTGGACGAGCTGCGCCCGGACGCCGCGCCCGGCTGGGTGGCCGAGCAGCTCAGGCCGGTCCTCGACGCCGGTGTCGACCTGCTGGTCGGCAAGTCGCTGGGCAGCTTCGCCGCCCCGCTCGCCGCCGACCGGGGCATCCCGGCGGTCTGGCTGACCCCGCTGCTGACCGACCCGGCCGTCCGCGACCCGCTGGGCCGGACCACCGCGCCGTTCCTGCTGGCCGGCGGCACCGCCGACACCCTGTGGAACGGCGAGGTGGCCCGCCGGCTCACCCCGCACGTGGTCGAGGTGGCGGGCGCCGACCACTCGATGATGGTGCCGGGTCCGCTGGCCCGCTCCGCCGAGGCGCTCGGCCGGGTCTGCACCGCCGTCGAGGAGTTCGCCGCCGGCTAGGGCCCCGGCCGCGTGGCTTGGCCGTCCAGCCAGAGCATGTCGCTGTCATCGCGGTGCGCGCCGGTGGAGCCGACGTGCTTGGCGCTGATCTGCGGTCCGTTTCGGATCACGTGGACCAGGGCCATGGCGTGCCCGCGCCCCAGCCCGTACTCGTTCTTCAGCCAGTCCACGATGACGCCCGCCTTCACACCTGCCTCTCCGTAGCCGCGTTGCTCGGCCTCCTGGACGAGCACGCGTGGGGTCTTACCGGTCCGGTTCTCGATCGCGTCGAGGTACGCCTGGAAGGACATGCCCACAGCCTGCTTCCCCGCCGGACGGTGATCAACGCGTCGCCGCAGCACGAGTGTTGACTCGAAGGCAACGATCGGCTCGGGCGCCCCACCCACCGGAGCCGGCGCGCTCAACGCTCGAAGATCTTGTTGTTCTCGTCGATGCCGTGGGTCCGCCAGTAGACGTCCCACTCGTCGTCGACGTGCTGCGGAACCTTGCCCTCCGGATAGCGGACGTACGGCGGGGTCGGCTCCTGGCCGTTCGGGAAGCACGCGCTGCCGCCCTGCGCACCCACCGCGATGGCCGGATATTCACCGCTGCCGCAGATCGACTCCTCGAAGGAGCAGCCGGTGGTGAGCATCAGTCCGCTCAGGCCGACCGCGGCCAGGGCGATCGAGATTCGGGTTCGCATGGGGAGAATTCTGGTCGCCCCGGCCGCTGCTGCCATCCGTACCCGTACTCAGTCGTTGGGGTGCAGCAGCACCTTCGTCCAGCCGTGCTCGCGCCGGTCGAAGTGCCCGTACGCCTCCGGCGCCTCCGTCAGCGGCAGATGTTGGTGGTGGTGACGCGGATGACCGCATCGGTGGGGGCTTGGACGGTGGGGTCGGGCCGGTCCTCGACGACGACCTCACGCGGACCCCGGTACACGACTGCCTTCACGGTGAACTCCAGATGGTGGTTGGGGTGATCTCCAGCGCCTCCCGCAGCCTCGTGCCGGCGACTCTGGGGACCGGCTCCTCTCTCTGACCTTTCCACCCGGGCACGCCGGAAACAGGCGGACCGGAAAAACCTCCTGACCGTCGGGTCAGGCACGCGGCGGGTCCCGCCGGAGCCGGGCGTCATCGACGCAGCTGCGGCCCGATCCTGGCTGGAACTGCCGCAGGTACGAGGCAAGAGACGGTCTATCCCCGGAACATGCGTGTCGGTAGAGTGCCTGGCGTGACGGTTTTTCGGATCGGGGAGGCCGCGGAACTGCTCGGCGTGAGCGCCGACACGGTGCGCCGCTGGGTCGACGCGGGCCGGCTGCCCGCCACCCGCGACGAGCAGGGTCACCGGGTGATCGACGGTGTCGAGCTGGCCGGGTTCGTCCGCGAGCAGGCGGGCGACGCGAACGGCCGGTCCGAGGAGTCCTCGGCGCGCAACCGCCTGCGGGGGATCGTGACCGCGGTCGCCAAGGACACGGTGATGGCCCAGGTGGACATCCAGGCCGGGCCGTTCCGGATCGTCTCGTTGATGAGCCGGGAGGCGGTCGAGGAGCTGGGCCTGCGGGTCGGGTCGGTCGCGGTCGCGGTGATCAAATCGACAACGGTGGTGGTGGAGCGGTCCACCCCGGCCCACCGGACACGAGCCGGCACGTGAGTGCGGGCACCGGGATCCACGAGAAGGGAAGGTCGTTGGGCACGCGATTCGTGCGCGCCGCGCTGGCCGGGGTGACGACCCTGGCGATGGCGGGGCCGGCCGGCTGCGGCGGCACCGACGAGTCGGGCGGCTCGGCCTCCGGAGTGTCCGGAACGGTGACCGTGTTCGCGGCGGCGTCACTGACCGAGTCGTTCACCAGGATCGGCAAGGACTTCGAGGCGGCCAACCCGGGCGTCAGGGTGACGTTCAACTTCGCCGGCAGCGCCGCGCTGGCCAACCAGATCGACCAGGGCGCGCCCGCGGACGTGTTCGCCTCGGCCGCGCCGAAGAACATGCAGTCGGTCGTCGACGCCGGCGACGCCGACGGCGCCCCGGCCACGTTCGCGAGGAACCAACTGGTCATCGCCGTACCCGAGGGCAACCCGAAGGGCATCCGGGCGCTGGCCGACCTCACCCGACCCGGCCTCAAGGTGGCGCTCTGCGCCGAGCAGGTGCCCTGCGGCGCGGCGGCGGTCAAGGCCCTGAGCGCCACGCGGGCGAAGCTCACCCCGGTCACCCTGGAGCAGGACGTCAAGGGCGCCCTGGCGAAGGTGAAGCTCGGCGAGGTGGACGCCGCGCTGGTCTACCGCACCGACGCCCGGGCGGCCGCCGCCGACGTGGACGGCGTGGAGTTCCCGGAATCCGCCGGCGCGATCAACGACTATCCCGTCGTCGTGCTGAAGAACGCGCCGAACCGGTCCGGCGCGCAGGCCTTCGTCGCCTACGTACGGTCCGACCAGGGCATCGCCGCCCTGACCGCCGCCGGCTTCCAGGGCCCTGAGCGGCGATGACCTCGACCGGCGGACCCGGCACGACGGTACGGCCCGAACCGACCGGGCCGCCGCGTCGCCGTCGGGCGCAACGGGTGCCGGTGGCCCTGCTGGCACCGGCGCTGCTGGGCCTGCTGTTCCTGGTGCTGCCGCTGGCCGGCCTGGTGGCGCGGACCCCGTGGGCCGGTCTGCCGCAGCGGCTCACCGAGCCCGGCGCGCTGACCGCGCTGCGACTGTCGTTGCAGACCGCCACCGCCGCCACCGCCGTGTGCCTGCTGCTGGGCGTACCCCTGGCCTGGTTGCTGGCCCGCGCCCGGTTCCCCGGCCGCCGGCTGGTCCGGGCGCTGGTCACGGTCCCGCTGGTGCTGCCACCGGTGGTCGGCGGGGTGGCGCTGCTGCTGGTGTTCGGGCGGCGAGGGTTGCTCGGGGAGTGGCTGGACAGCACGTTCGGCTTCACGCTGCCGTTCACCACCACCGGCGTGGTCGTCGCGGAGGCGTTCGTCGCCATGCCGTTCCTGGTCATCGCCGTGGAAGGCGCGCTGCGCGGGGCCGACGCCCGCTACGAGGAGGCCGCCGCCACCCTCGGCGCCGGACGCTGGACCACATTCACGCACGTCACGCTGCCCCTGGTGGCACCGGGTGTCGCCGCCGGGGCGGTGCTGTGCTGGGCGCGGGCGTTGGGCGAGTTCGGCGCCACGATCACCTTCGCCGGCAACTATCCCGGCGTCACCCAGACCATGCCCCTGGCGGTCTACCAGACCATCGAAGGCGGCGACCTGGACGGCGCGGTGGTGCTCAGCCTGGTCCTGCTGACCGTGTCGGTGGCGATCCTCGCCGGCCTCCGCGACAAGTGGATCACCAGCGCATGAGCCCGGTCGTGGACGCTCACCTGGTCGTCGACCGGGGCGCCTTCCGCCTGGACGTGCCCCTGCGCGTCGGCGCCGGCGAGGTGGTCGCGCTGCTCGGCCCCAACGGCGCCGGCAAGACCACCGCCCTACGCGCCCTCGCCGGCCTGCAACCACTGACCGCCGGCCACCTGACCCTCGACGGGCGGGACGTCGACCGACCCGAGCAGCGCCACTGGACGCCGCCGGAGCACCGGCCGATCGGCGTGGTCTTCCAGGACTACCTGCTCTTTCCGCACCTCAGCGCGCTGGACAACGTCGCCTTCGGGCTGCGGCGGCACGGCGCCGACCGGCACGGCGCACGCCGTCGGGCCGCCGGTTGGCTGGACCGGGTCGGTCTGACCGACCAGGCGCGCCGCAGGCCGAGGCAGCTCTCCGGCGGGCAGGCCCAGCGGGTCGCGCTCGCCCGGGCCCTGGCCGTCGACCCGGTGCTGCTGCTGCTCGACGAACCCCTCGCCGCGCTCGACGCCCGCACCCGGCTCGACACCCGCGCCGAACTCCACCGGCACCTCGACGCCCACCCCGGCGCCACCCTGCTGGTCACCCACGACCCGCTGGACGCCCTCGTGCTGGCCGACCGGCTCGTCATCATCGAGGACGGCCGGGTCGTGCAGGAAGGCGACGCCGCCACCATCACCGCCCAGCCGCGCACCGACTACGTCGCCCGCCTCGTCGGCCTCAACCTCTACCGCGGCGCCGCCGACGGCCACGCCGTACGCGTCGACGACAGGCTCACCCTCACGGTCGCCGACCCCCTGCACGGCGACGCGTTCGTCGCGTTCCCACCCTCGGCCGTCGCCCTGCACCCACGCCGGCCGGACGGCAGCCCGCGCAACACCTGGCCCGCCGTCATCGCCGGGTTGCAACGCCACGGCGACAACCTGCGGGTACAACTCGACGGCCCGATCGCGGTGGCCGCCGACATCACCCCGGCCGCCGCCAGTCACCTGGACCTGGCCCCGGGCCGATCCGTGTGGGCCGCCGTCAAGGCCACCGAGACCCGCGCCTACCCGGCCTGAAGGGCCGGCCTCCCCCGGCGGGGAGACCGGCCCTCGATCGATCTCAGGCGCCGGCCGTGGTCAGCGCTGGAGGGTCAGCAGGCCCGGCCGGTAGGGCAGCAGGCCGTAGTCGCCGCCGGAGTTGGGGGAACGGCCCTGGTAGAGCAGTTGCAGGTTGCAGGGGTCGACGGTGAAGGTCTGGTCCGCGGTGGTGCGGATCAGTTCGCCGTGGCTGATGTCGTTGGTCCAGGTGGCGCCGCTGTTGGCCTTGCCCGCGAACGGGTTGCTCTCGGTGGCGGCGTTCGGGGTCCACGAGCCGCCCAGGCTGGTGGCGGTGAAGGAGCGGAAGTAGCGGCCCTGGGAGCCGATGGCCTCGACGATCATGAGGTATCGGGTCTGGCCCTGCAGCTTGTAGACCTGCACGGCCTCGAACAGGTTGTTCGTGCTGTCGCTCATGATGGTGGTGTAGTTGGAGCCGAAGTTGCCGGGGAAGTTCCCGATCGGCATGCTGGCGCGGTAGATCTTGCCGTTGTCACCGGCGAAGAACAGGTACATGTTCTGGTCGTCGGCGATGACGGTCTGGTCGATCGGGCCGGTGCCGGAGCCGGAGATGCTGCCGGTGAACAGCGGCTGCGCCGACGACCAGCCGTTGGGGTTGGTCGGGTCGCTCGACGTCTTGTAGGAGAACGCGGTTGGCCCCCACTGGTAGGTGAGCACCCAGATGTTGCGCGGGGCGAAGTAGAACAACGTCGGCGCGACGGTGCCCTGCGACATGCCGTTCTGGCTGGCCGAGGCCATCTCTGACCAGTTCGAGAACAGACCGAAGTTCATCGACCCCCACGACGAGCCGTTGTCGTGCGTGGTCGCGTAGACCAGGTGCTTGCCGTTGTAGGGGGCGACGGTGAAGTCCTTCAGCGACACCCAACCCGACTTCGGCTGCGCCAGCGCGCCGGTCGAGGACCACCGGTACGACGACGGCAGGTTGCACGTGCCGCCCGGCGGCGGCGTGGTCGGCGGCGGCGTGGTCGGGTTGCCCCCGCCGTCGACGCGGACGAGCTGCCACTGCTGGTTGCTGCCGTTCCAGTCGTCGTACTGGACGATGCTGCCGCCGTCGGCCGTCGAAGCGCCCTGCACCTCCACCACCTTGTTGCTGTTCCGGTTGATCAACCGGACGTAGCCGCTGTCGGAGTCGGCCAGCCGGAACTGCTGGTTGGTCCCGTTGGCGTCGGCCCACTGCACGATGTTGGCGCCGTTGGCGGTGGAGAAGTTGTAGACGTCGAGCACCTTGCCGGAGAGCCGCGACCGCAGCCGGTAGTAACCGCCGCCGGAGTCGACGAACTGCCACTGCTGCTGGTTGCCGTTGTTGCGCGCCCACTGCACGATCCGGGCGCCGTCGTTCGTGGCCAGGTTGTAGACGTCCAGGGCCTTGCCGCTGTTGCGGTTGACCAGCACGTACCAGGCGCTCGTGTCGACCGTGGCCGCGGCGGCCGGGGTCGACAGCACCGCCGTGGCGCCGACGCCGGCCATCACCGCCGTCACGCCGGCCGCGACGACCCGCGGCAACCATCCTCGCCGCCGCGGCGGCGAGATGACCGATGGGGACCTACCAAAGCCGAACATGATCCTCCTCGATTGCCTGAACCCGAACGGTGGCCCGTCGGGTTGTTAGCGTTCACAAGACGCTGCGCACTCGTTCGCACACGAAAATCTCGACAAGGCAGACCTGCCCGGTAAGCCCCAGCCTCGTCCTTGACCATCGAATGTGGGCGATAACATGACGTTCGTCAAGTCGTAACTTTTCCGAATCATCGGCCGACGCCGGCCGTGGAGTCACCTCGCTGGTCTCTCCCCTGGCTGCCGGGCGCCGAGCCACGTCGCAGCCCGGTTAATGATGGCGCTAACATCGACCATTGCCATCATTCGGTCGAAGCGGCGGGTGGCGCCTCCGGCGTCTCGCGGGCATCGGCGGTCGACCGGACGCCGGGCCGAGCGTCGCCGCGCCCGGCCCGGCGGTGGGTCAGCCGCAGCGGCGACCGTTGAGGTTGAAGGCGGTGGGCGCCGGATTGGTGCCGCTCCACGTGCCGTTGAAGCCGATGCTCGTGGACGCGCCGGGGGCCAGCCGGCCGTTCCAGCTCAGGCTCTCCGCGGTGACCGCCGTGCCGTTCTGCTTCCAGGTGGCCGACCAGCCCTGGCCGACCTTCTGGGTGCTGGTGGGGAAGTCGAACGCCAGCTTCCAGCCGTCGACGGCGGTGGTGCCGGTGTTCTTGATCGTCACGGTCGCGGTGAAGCCGCCGGACCAACTGTTCGCCGCCCAACCGACCGTGCAGCCGCCGGTCGGGGCGGTGGGCGCGGTCCGCACGGCCAACCCGGGCGAGGCCGCCGAGACGTTGCCCGCCGCGTCCCGAGCGGTCACCACGAAGGTGTACGGGGTGTCCGCGGTCAACCCGGTCACGGTGTACGTGGTGCCGGTGGCGCTGCCCACCTTCACGGTGCCGGTGGCGTCGACCCGGTGCACGTCGTACCCGGTCACGCCGGTGTCGTCGGTGGACGGCGCCCAGCTCAGCGCGACGCTGTCGGCGGTGACCGTGCCGGCGGTCGGCTTGCCCGGGGCGGTCGGCGGCTTCGTGTCGCCGGGGGTGGTCCCGCGCGGCAGCACCAGATGGGTGATCGAGTTGGCCGGGAAGGTGGCGGTGAAGCCGTTGGCGGTCACCGGCTGGTCTGCCTCCCGGACGATCCCGGCGAGGTTCGCCGCGCTGTAGCGGTAGACCTGGGCGGTGCCGGCGGAAGCGCCGGTGAGGGCCACCGGGCTGGTCAGGTCGTCGCCGCTCTTGTTGACCACGACCAGGGTCAGCGCCTTGTCGGCGGCGCGCTCGGCCGCGTACACGGCCAGTTTGTCCTGGTCGGCACTGGTGGCCCGGACGGAGGTCTCGCCGAACGCGCCGCCGGAGCCGTCATAGTTGCGGTAGATGCGGAAGGCGTCGGCCACCGGCTGGTCGGCCGTCGGCGCGGTCCAGAGGCTGGCCAGGTCGAGCCCTTCGCGGCCGAAGATGCCGAGCACGTCCGCCTGGGCGAGCGCGCCGTTGAGCGACCCGAATCCGCCCCAGCTGTACTCGGTCATCGCGATCTTCGTACCCGGGTAGTGCTGGTCGGCCAGCTCACGCATCCGGGGGATGAAGCGGACCGGCTGGTTGATCCAGCTCTCGTCCACGTACGTCGGGTCCCATAGCTGGCGGGTCGAGCGCAGCCGCAGCGCCTGGGTGGTGGCGTCACCGGCCGCGTCGCCGAACACGCCGGACTGCTGCGGGTAGAGGTGGACGTCGAAGTAGTCGAGGATCCGGGTGCCGTGCTGCTGCTCGTACTCCCGCATCCGGTCCAGATACCACGGGCCGAGGTCCTGGCCACCGTGCGCGGCCTTGTCCGGCGGGTTCGACCAGCAGCCGGTACGACCACAGGTGTCCTGGTCCAACCCCGAGTAGAAGATCGAGTTCAGGCCCCAGCCGACCGGGCCGAGCGTCTTCGCCCCCGGGTCGGCGGCCTTGATCGCCGCGGCGTACCGGTAGGTGCGGTCGCGCAGCTCGTCGTAGCCCAGCCCGACGGGGCGGACGTCGCGGTGGGTGGAGTGCCACAGGTCCGGCTCGTTGTCCAGGTTGTAGAACCTGACCCCACCGGCGCCGGCGGCGCCGAACCGGCCCTTCAGATGGGTGACGAAGTCGGTGACGTACTCCGGCCCGGCCGCGACGCTGGTGTCCTCCGGGTCGTTGCCGGTGATCAGGCTGCCGTCCGGCTTCTTCCCGTTGCCGCAGTCCGGCGCCCAGGGGTCGGTGGACTCCTGCGGGCCGTACTTGGCGACGCTGAAGCCGCACGCCCTGGCCCGGTCCTTGGCGACCCAGCCGATCATCGGCACGGTCATGATGGTGTCGGTGCCGGTGGCCTTGTTCTGCTGCACGAATTGGTCGCTGTCCGAGCCGTCGGGCAGGCTCGCCGGATCCGCGTTGTCGTTCGGGATGTTCTCGAAATACCAGTCCGAGGCCCGGTTGGTGGTGTCGTTGCGGAAGTTGTAGCGGGTGGTGGCGTTGCCGCCGTACCGGTGCACCGGCAGCCGCAGCTCCCGGGCGAGGGCCTCGTCGGCGAAGTTCATGCCGTAGACGTACGGGCTGATCGCGTGGCGGCCGGCGGTGACGTCGACGGCCAGCGCCGGACCGGCCGCGGCCTGGGCGGGGGCCGGCAGGGCCAGGCCGCCGAGGGTGGCGGCCAGCACGACCGGGAGCAGTGTTGTGGTGGGACGCACGAGCTCTTCCTTCCTGAGGAAATCGAAGCTCGCCGTTGGGAGCGCCGCCACAGCCTGCCCCGGTTCCCCGGTCGCGTCAACACGCCAGGTATCGCGGACCTATCGGGAAACGCATACGCCACCGCAACGGCCCGGCGTCTTCGATGGGGGCATGGAATCGGACACGGCACGAGGCATCGACCGGCGGCGGGTGGTCACGTGGGGCGGGCTGGCAGCCGCCGGCGTGGTGGCGGGCGGCGTGGTGGCGGCGAAGCCCGGGGCCGCCCACGCCGCCCCCAGCGGGCACGACCGGATACCGCCGGACACCCGACCCGGCGGCGCCTACGACCGGTACGTGGCGCGGCTGGCCTCGGGCGGAAAGTTCTCCGGAGT
This sequence comes from Micromonospora sp. NPDC049282, assembly GCF_043197045.1. Taxonomy (NCBI): domain Bacteria; kingdom Bacillati; phylum Actinomycetota; class Actinomycetes; order Micromonosporales; family Micromonosporaceae; genus Micromonospora; species Micromonospora sp. NPDC049282. The sequence continues at coordinate 105,043 of NZ_JBICSL010000017.1, read as the reverse complement.
GGTGCTGCTGTCGCACCGGGGCCGGACGGTGTTGTCCCGCAGCTACGGCATGGCCGACCGGGAGCGGGGCATCCGCAACCACGAGGACACCGCGTTCACGCTCAGCTCGGCGGGCAAGCCGTTCAACGCGGTCGCCGTCCTGCAACTCGCCCAGCAGGGCAGGCTGCGCCTGTCCGACCCGGTGGGCCGGCACCTGGACGGCTTCGCCGGTGACATCAGCGACCGGGTCACCATCCACCAGATGCTCACCGGCACCTCCGGGTTGAACACCCCCGAGGAGGACATCCACCGGATCTTCCGGAGCCGGCAGGAGGTCCACGACTACCAGGAGCGCTGGGCCCGGCAGTCCAAGCTGGTCGGCACGCCCGGCCTGCCCAACGGGTTCCACGCCGGCGCCGAGGCCGCCATCCCCGCCCTGATCGTGGAGGCGGTGAGCGGCCAGACCTACTGGGACTATGTCGAGGAGAACATCTTCCGGCGTTGCGGCATGACCGGCTCGGCATTCCACACCAGGCCCCGGTGGCTCACCGACCGGCGGCTCGCGCACCCCTACCTGACCCTGGCCGACGGCAGCCAGGTCGACGCGCTGCGCAACCTCGACAAGGGCAGCCCGTACGAGTACATGCTCGACCGGAACCCGGGCCGCGCCTTCATCGACGCCATCGGGGACGGCGGCTTCGCCACCGCGCCGGACCTGGTCCGGTTCGCCCGCGCGCTGGGCGACGGCACCCTGCTGGAGCGGCCCTGGGCCGACGTGCTCACCGCGCCCCGGATGCCGCTGGGTCCGGCGTCGTTCGGCACCTACGGCCCGTCGGCCGCGATCGTCGGCGGCCAGTGGACGATCCAGCGTGCCGGCGGCAACCCCGGGGTCTGCGCCAACTGGAGCATCTACCCGGACACCGGCTGGGTCGGCGTGATCCTCGCCAACTGCGACGACGCGCCGCTGATCGAGATGATCGAGCGGGAGACGCAGGCCGTCACCGGGGCCTCGCCCGGCGACGGATCCGGGGGCTGAGGTGGGCGACAGGCGCCACGTCCGCCGTACGCCGAGGGTCGTGCTCGTCGTCCTGGCGTTCCTCGGTTTGGCGGGCGCGGCGTTCGTCGTGCGGCGGCCGCTCCTGATGGCCGCCCCGGCCTGCCGGGCCGGGCGGTGGCACGGCTGCTTCGACACCGAGAACGGCGTGCTGCTCATGACGCTGGTCGGGCTGCCGCTGGCCGCGCTGGCGGTGGTGGCCCTGGCGCTGAGCCGCCGGGCCGCCGGCCCCACCTCGGCGTGGCGGCTGTCGCTGGCCGAGGTGGGCCTGGCCTACGGGACGGCGCCGTTCGTCTGGATGACGCTGATGCCGGGCCCCGGGGCGGGCGTCGTGCCGGGCCGGGTGAGCCTGGTCCCGCTGCGGGATCTGGTCACCATGGGGCCGCTCGGGATCGGCGGCAACCTGCTGGTCTTCGCGGCGCTGGGATTCTTCGCGCCGCTGCGGTTCGCCGCGCTGGCCTCCGTGCCGCGGCTCCTCGCGCTCGGTGCGGCCGGTTCGGCGGTGGTCGAGACGTTGCAGTACGTCCTGCGACTGGACCGGGTGTCGTCCGTGGACGACGTGCTGGTCAACGCCGCCGGCGCCGCGCTGTTCGGGCTGGCGTCGCGCCGCTGGTGGCGGACCGTGGCGCCGGCGCCGGATCGACCTCACCCCGCGCCGGCTCGGGCAGACTGAGTCGCATGCGCGTACTGATCGTGGAGGACGAGCCCTACCTGGCCGAAGCCGTCCGGGACGGGCTGCGGCTGGAGGCGATCGCCGCCGACATCGCCGGCGACGGGAACTCCGCCCTGGAACTGCTCGGCGTCAACGTCTACGACCTGGCGGTGCTCGACCGGGACATCCCCGGTCCCTCCGGCGACGAGGTCGCCCGGCACATCGTCGCCTCCGGCAGCGGCATCCCGATCCTCATGCTCACCGCCGCCGACCGGATCGACGACAAGGCCTCCGGGTTCGAGCTGGGCGCCGACGACTACCTCACCAAGCCGTTCGAGCTGCGGGAACTCGTCCTGCGGCTGAGAGCGCTCGACCGCCGGCGCGGCCACGCCCGGCCCCCGGTGCGCCAGCTCGCCGGCCTCCGGCTCGACCCCTTCCGCCGGGAGGTGTTCCGCGACGGGCGCTACGTCGCGCTCACCCGCAAGCAGTTCGCCGTGCTGGAGGTCCTCGTCGCCGCCGAGGGCGGTGTGGTCGGCGCCGAGGAGCTGCTGGAACGGGCCTGGGACGCCCACGCGGACCCGTTCACCAACGCGGTGCGCATCACCGTCTCCGCGTTGCGCAAGCGGCTCGGCGAGCCGTGGGTCATCACCACCGTGCCCGGCGTCGGCTACCGCATCGAGACACCGCCGGCGAGCGGGGGCGAGCATGGGTAGGAAGCCGGGGCTGAGCGTGCGTACCAAGCTCACCCTCAGCTACGCCGGGTTCCTCGTGCTGGCCGGCGCCCTGCTGCTCACGGCGGTGTGGGTGTTCCTCCTGCGGTACGTCCCCGACCGGGCCATGCTCATCGTCCCCGGCTCCGTCGACTCGCTCACCCCCGGCGTCTTTCCCGTCCGCTCCAACCTGCTGCGCGTCTTCGCGCCGAGGGCCGCCGAGACGCTGGGGTTCCTGCTCGGGTTCGGCCTCCTCGGCGGATGGGTCCTCGCCGGCCGGATGCTCGCGCCGCTGACCCGGATCACCGAGGCGGCACGGGTGGCCGGGACGGGGTCGCTGTCGCGCCGGATCCGCATGCCGGGCCGGCGGGACGAGTTCCGGGAACTCTCCGACGCGTTCGACACGATGCTCGACCGACTCGAGTCGCACGTCGCCGAGCAGCAGCGGTTCGCCGCGAACGCCTCGCACGAACTGCGTACCCCGCTGGCGATCTCGCGGGCGCTGCTCGACGTCGCGCGCGACGACCCGGCCCGGGACCGAGGCGAACTCGTCGAACGCCTGCACGAGGTCAACCGGCGGGCGATCGACCTCACCGAGGCCCTTCTGCTGCTCAGTCGCGGCGACCGTGGAATCGTGACCCGCGAGCGGGTCGACCTATCCCTCATCGCCGAGGAGGCCGCCGAAACGCTGCTCCCCCTCGCCGAGCAGCGCCGGATCACGCTGGACGTCACCGGGGGACCGGCCCCGGCCGTCGGCTCCGCCGAACTTCTGTCGCGGATGGTGACGAATCTCGTGCAGAACGCCGTCGTGCACAATCTGCCCGCCGACGGCACCGTCACGGCCCACACCGGAACGGACGGGGACACCAGCGTGCTGCGGGTGGAGAACACGGGACGTCGGCTCCCACCGGAGGTGGTACCGACCCTCACCGAACCCTTCCGGCGGGGAGCGGACCGGGTACGCGCCGCCGAGCACGCCGGCGCCGGCCTCGGCCTGGCCATCGTGCGGAGCGTCGTCCACGCCCACCACGGGACCCTGGACCTCGTCGCCCGCCCCGACGGCGGTCTCCTCGTCACGGTCCGGCTAGCCGCGGGTGGCCGGGAAGATTCTCCGCCTCGGTGACAACCCGGGCCCTCGCTCGGGCGTAACGGTTACATGAGGCTGGAGACGGAAGGTGGGGGAGGACGCGAGCGGCAGGTCGCGTTCACGCGCTTCTTCCACGACCACGGCAAGCACCTGGCACGCCTGGCCTACCTGCTCATCGGCGACCGCTCGGACGCCGAGGACATCGCCCAGGACACGCTGATCGAGATCTATCGCAGGTGGGGCGAGGTCCGGGCGGACACCGCCGTGGCGTACGCCCGGGTCGCCGTCGTGAACCGGTCACGCAGCCTGCAACGCCGCCGCGCCGTGGCCCGACGTTTCGCCCCGCGCCTGGCGCAGCGCGACGACACCGGGCCCGCCGACCTGCCGGACCGGTGGCTCTGGGACATGGTCCAGAGCCTGCCGCGCCGGCAGCGTGAGGTGGTGGTGCTCCGGTACTGGTGCGACCTGGGCGAAGCCGACATCGCCCGCGTCCTCGGCATCAGCGCCGGCACCGTCAAGTCCAGCGGACACCGCGCGCACACCCGGCTCGCGGCCGCGCTGGCCGGACACGACCAGGGCATGGACCGCGCACGAGAGGGGGCACAGTGATGGACGAGCTGGAGAGACGACTGAAGATCATGCTGGACCGGGCAACCGCACACGTCGACCCCGAAGCCGCACGCCTGCGGAACCCCGCCGACACCGCGCCACGCAGGACCGCCCGGTTCGGCCTCGGTCGCCTGCATCCCGCCGTGCTCGTCGCCGCATCGAGCCTGGCCGTCGCCGGCGTCGTGGTCGGCGTCGCGGCGGGCGTGCCGCGCCTGGACCGGCAGAACCCGTCCACCGACCCGAGCCCGGTGGCCACCGACGGCACGAACCCCCTCTGGCCGCTGACCGTCAGCGACGCCAAGCCGCTCAGCTTCGGCCAGCTCAGCGCCGGCCGAGCCGCCGACCTGCCCGTCCCGTACACCCTGGATCCGGGCCTCGCCCCGGACGTCGCCACCGAGCCGACCCTCGTCACGGCGGCCGGGCCCGTCGGGTTCAACAGCCGGACCACCAAGGCGGTGCAGCTGCTCGCCCAGCGCAGCCAGGGCACGTTCGTCGGCCTGACCGGACCCGGGACGACCGACGCCGACGGCCTGCACGACGTACGCATCGTGCTCGTGGCGCCCGACAACACCCGCCGCGACATCTACCGGGCCACGCGAGCCGGCAGCGTCACCGTCTCACCGGACGGCGCCCTGATCGCGGTCAGCACCTGGCTGGGGAAGGAAGCGCCGGGTGTCGAACCGGCCGCGGAACTGGTCGACGTCGCCACCGGCAAGGTCACGCGACGGCTCCCCGGCCGGTTCACCCAGATCGCCTGGGCGTCCGACCACGCCGTCCTGCTCACCGGCACCGCCCAGGAGCCGACCGGTCTCGCCTGGCGCGCTCCCTGGACCGGCGGGGGCGAGCCGGTCGACGTGCGCGGGGGCGCCATCTCCGTCGACGGCGGCCTGGTCGCCATCGACGAGACCGCCGGCTGCCTGCAGCGGCTCGACCCCGACGCGAGACTGGTCGCCGCGCACTGCGACAACTGGCGCTTCCTGGGCAACGCGTCACCAGACGGCCGGTACGTGGCGGTCGAGTGGGGCAGCGGCGACGCCCCCCGGCGCCACGGTGTCCTCGACGTCAGGCGGAACGAGGTCCGGACCTGGCCCGCGGACGGGAAGAACCCGTCCTGGCTGACCGGATCCGACGTGCTGCTCACCGAGAACGCCGAGGACAGCAGCGTGACCGCACGCTGCGACCTGACGGTCGGCACCTGCACCACCCTGCCGGAGAACGCGCAGGACGGACCATGGCGCGCGGCAACCTGGATCGGTCGTTTCTAGGGCGGCCGTACCTATCGGGGGTGAGTACCGACACTCAGGCCACGGTCCGCCGATCGGGAGATCCTGCTGGGCATGCCTCCTCCCGGAAACGCGGCGCCCTGTCGGTTCAAGGGCATCCACCGTGACACGTGGTCCGGCACGACGTACAACGTCGGCCCACGTGGCAGGCATCGGGGCACCGGTCGGGCGCCCGCGTCCGGGCATCCGACCGTGGAGACGCAGCCGGCCCGACGCCGCGACCATCTGTATCGGGTCGTCGTCCGGATGCTCGCAGTGATGTTGCTGCCGGTCGCGTTCCTGGTCTCTCCGCGCCAGGCTCGACAGGTGGCCTGCCAGTGGGCATTGTCGGCGCGCTTTCCGGCCGAGGATCTCACCGGCCTGACGCCGGCGACGCGCGCCGCGTTCAGGGCGGCACGTACGCAGGCGCTGTGGAGGGACGGGGAGCTGATCGGGCTCACCTCCGGCTACCGGGAGGCGCACGAGCAGGCCCGCTTGTTCGCTGACGCGGTTCGTCGCGCTCGGTCGCCGGAACTCGCGCGGATGTGGGTGCTGCCGCCGGACGAGTCACAGCACGTCGCCGGAAGGGCGCTCGACGTCCGGCCCACCGAGGGCGCACGGTGGCTGGAGCGACACGGCCGACGCTTCCACCTGCATCGCGTGTATGACAACGAGTGGTGGCACTTCGAGTATCACCCCGAGGGCCCGCCCCGCCGTCGCGCCCATCCGGGTGAGCCGACCGCGATTCACGGCGACGCTCGTCCGTAGGTTCACGTCGGCCTCGAGGCGTTAGGAGGGGGCACCTCCTTCGCCAGACCGAGTGGGAAGCCGGTCTGGGGACCGATCCGCCGGGCGGCTCGCGTCCGTAGCGTCGGTAACCATGAGGCGAACATCGATGGCCATGCTGGCCGCCATACCCTTCCTGGCCCTGCCGGCGCCGGCCGCCCAGGCCGCGGCCGGCGGATGCGCCGGACTGACCCGCCTGCCCGGAGTCGAGTCCGCGGCGGCGGACGCCGACTACTGCGACGTGAAGGGCACGCTGCCGCCGCACGAGAAGTACGAGATCAAGCTGCCCCTGCGGAACTGGACCGGGCAGTACGTCCAGCAGGGCTGCGGCGGCCTGTGCGGCTCCGTGCCCGAACTGAACCTGCCGCTGTTCGGTTTCCAGTGCGCTCCGGCGGTGGAGAAGCAGCTCGTACTGGCCGCCTCCGACACCGGGCACACCGGCACCGACCTCGGCGACGGCAGCTGGGGAGCGCACGACCTCGCGGCCCGGGTCGACTTCGGGCTGACCTCGGAACACAAGCTCAAGGTGTTCGCCGATGTCGTGATGAGGACGTTCTACGGCCACGGACCGAGCTACCGCTACTTCGACGGCTGCTCCACCGGCGGCCGGCAGGGGCTGAACCTCGCCGAACGCTTCCCGGCCGACTTCGACGGCGTCCTGGTCGGCGCGCCCGCGCACAACCTGGCACCGCTCGCCCTGTCCAACGCGTGGCTGGCACAGAAGAACAAGGGTGACGTCCTCCCGCCGGCGAAACTGCCGGTGCTGCACGCCGCCGTCCAGCGGGCCTGCGGCGAGCTGATCGAGGATCCGCGGACGTGCGCCTTCCAGCCCTCGTCCATCCGGTGCGAGGGCGCCGACCGGCCCGACTGCCTGACCGGGGCGCAGGTCGCGGTGGCGGTGGCGGCGTACCGAGGACCCTCCGACGCGCGCAACCGCAACCTCTACAACGGCGGTTTCGCGTACGGGTCGGAACTCAGTTGGAACGGCTACTTCGTCGGGCCGGACCCGTTCGCGGCGAGGATCGGGCTGACGTACTTCAAGAACCTGGCCTACCTGAAGAACCCACCGGCCGACTTCACCCTGGACGACGTCACCTTCACCGAGGCCACCTTCGACCGGCTCCAGATCCTCGGCGACGCCATCTACAACGCGACGTCACCCGACCTGTCGGCGTTCCGCGCGCACGGCGGCAAGCTGATCGTGTACCACGGTTGGGCCGACGCGCAGATCTCGCCGTTCTCGACCCTGGACTGGTACGCGGCGGTCGAACGGCACGCGGGCGGGTTCGCGGCGAGCCAGCGGTTCTCCCGGCTCTACCTGATCCCCGGTGGGTACCACTGCCTGTTCGGGCCCGAGGTGGACAAGCCGAGCGAGATCGGCGTACCCGAGTTCCTGACGCCCCTGATGTCCTGGGTGGAGCAGGGCGAGGCGCCCGGAGCGATCGACGTGGCCACGGTGACCTCGACCGACCCGCCCGACCTGGTGCGCTTCCTCACCGTCGACCCGTCGGACGCGCTGTCCCCGCCGCCGGCCGCACCGGGCAGCCTGAACGCGAACTACCACTACATCCGGAGCTGACGTGATCCTCAGCCGCAGGTGGGAGATCAGCGCGGCCCGTCCCATGGGCATAGCCCTTTGGGCAGCTTGTGAGCCGGATTCGCACGGACCTATGTTCGGTGCGTCTCCGCGAGCCCGAAATGGGGGGTGGCTCATGCCCGTACACCCAAATGCCGGTGAATCGGCGGTGGCGCCGTCGTGAGCACCACGGAAGCACCGACCACGGTCGTCTGGGACGGCCCGGCCCGGATCCGCAGCCTCGCCGCCACGATCGCGCTCGGCGAGACGGCCGGCGTGCTGGTGCCGGTGGTGGTGATCGCGCTGATGGCCCGGATCAGCGTCGAGGCGATGTACGTGCGCTCGCTCTACGTGCCGCTGGCGCTGCTCTTCGCCGCCCTCCAGGTGGGGTTCGACGTGAGCAACCAGGTCGCCGCGTCGGTGAGCCGCGGCGCCGGCCGGCCGGGGGACGTCCTCCCGGTCGCCGCCAGCATGGCCCGCGTCGGCGCGGCCGTCTGGGGCACCGTCAGCCTCGCACTGATCCTGGCGGCACCCTGGCTGGCGGCACTGCTGAACGTCCCGGACGCGTCCGTGGGGGAATTCGTCGCCTTCACCCGCTGGGCCTGCCTGGCCAACCTGATCTTCTTCCCGACCGTGCTGCTCTCGTCCAGCCTGCGCGGCTACGGCCGACCCGGCTCCGCGGCAGCCGTGGTGCTGACCGGCGCGGTCCTGGAGGTGGGCGGCGTCGCGGTCCTGGGCTTCGGCACCGACCTCGGGGTGTACGCGCTCCCGGTCGCGATCGCGATCGGCGGCGTGGCCGCGCTGACCGTCGGCGTGGTGCAGGTTCACCGCTGCGGGCTCTGGACGGCGAGCGGGCCGCTGACCTGGCGTCCGGAGGCGATCGGCCGACTGACCGGCACCGGGCTGCCGGTCACCGCGTCGTTCGTGGTGATGGCCGTCGCCAACGCGGGCCTGCTGTGGGCGCTCAGCCCGTTCGGGCCGGACGTGGTGTCCGGGTACTCGGCGGCCGGCGCGCTGCAGAACCTGCTCATCGTGCCCGCCTCGGCGCTCGGTTCGGCGACCGCGATCGTGCTGAACCAGCTGCGGGGTGCGGGGCGACCCGGGGAAGGGCCCGCCACGCTCGGTTCCGGACTGCGCCTGACCGCCGCGGTGTACGCAGGGCTGGCCGCCGCGATCTGGCTGTGCCGGGAGCCCCTGGCCGCGCTGCTGGCCGGTGACCCGGCGGTGGCGTCGGAGACCGGACGGTTCCTGGCGATCGTCGGCCTGACCTACTTCGGCCTGGGCCTGAACGTGATGGCGCTGCTCCTTCTCGAACAGGTCGGCGGGGGCCTGATCGCGCTGCTGCTGAACGTGCCCTACTTCGGGGGCATGGTGGTGGTCGGCAGCGCGCTGGCCCGAAGCCAGCAGGATCCATCGGCCCTGTACTGGACGATCGCCGTGCTCAACGCCTGCGGCATGCTGCTCGTCCCGCTGTTGACGTGGCGGCACGTCCGCCGGATCAGCCGGGCGGACGTCCGGTGAGCCGTCCCGAGTGGCGGGCGCGGGACGTACGCCTCAGCGTGACGATCATGCACCATCCGGCTCGCGACGTCGCCCTGGACACCCTCGTCGAGGCGTGCCGCCCGCTGTCCGCGCGCATCGTGCGGGACCCCGCCCCGGACGCCGCACGCAGCCCGTTGCGGACCGCGAAGGTCGCCTGGGCCTCGATCGCCGAGGGGGCCACCCATCACCTGGTGCTCCAGGACGACGCCCGGGTCTGCGACGACTTCGCCACCCACGTGGTCGCCGCGATCGCGCGCCGCCCGGCCCACGGCATCGCCCTGTACACCGACTGGAGCAGCCCGCAGAACAGCTTCCTGTCCCGACTGGCCGCGGTCGCCGGATCGCCGTGGGCACCACTGTCCCCGATGGAGTGGATCCCGGCGCTGGCGTTCCTGCTGCCGGCCGACGTGGCCGCGGACCTGGCCGCCTATCTGGGGCCGATCCCGGACGAGGTCACCGACGACGACCAGATGATCGCCCGATACTGCCGGGAACGTGGCGTGCCGCTGGTGGCGACGGTGCCCCACCTGGTCGACAACCGCGGGCTGCCGACCCTGATCGCCGGGCACGGTGGCCGGCACCATGCCACCGTGTGGGCGCCGCCGGTCCCGTCCGCCCCGCACTGGAAGCTCGACCCCCGGATCGACACGACCCTGGCACTGGGGTCCCGCTACCGGTCCCATGACGAGTACGTCGTGCAAGTCAAGGACTCCCGCTGCCTGATCCGGTTGCTCCGGCCGCACACCGGTGAGCCCGGAGGCAACGAGTTCTGCTGGTACTGGGAGGACTGGTGCGACCTGATCGGGGTCAGCGCCGAGGAGGTGACGACCGGGCTCGCCGCGTACCTGGACAGCCGGCCGGGACCGCGGCCGCCGGCGCGGGCCGCCCTGGAGATCTGGGCCGCCGGATACCTGCTCGGTCTGGCGGCCGCGGCGGTACGCCGTGACCTGCCCGCCCCACTCGAGCCCGCCCACCCCGCCCGGATCCGTGCGGCCGTGTCGTCCTGGGTGGACTCCGGCCTGACCGCCCCGCACGGTGCGGCACTCGGCGCCGCCGGCCGGACGGCGCTCGTCGACCTCGGCGCGGCGGCGGTCGGCCTCGGCCTGCGCCGCCGGAGCCCAGGCACCTTCGTCACGGCCGGCGCCCCGGCCGACGCCCGTGGAGAGGACATCCGACATGACCGCGCTTGCCACGACTCCTGACCCGGCCCTGGACACCGTGGTCGAACGGATGGCGCGCCGCGAGGTGGCGGCGCACTTCCTCATTCCGGCCGATCAGCCGCCGGGGGTGATCCGTCCGCCCGCACCCCCGATGGCGGTCCGGGTGATGTCCTGCCCGGACTGCGGCGCCGATGCGGGCACGTTCCGGTCCGCGGGCATCGCGCTGCCCTTCGCGGAGTGGCGGATCGTCGCGGCGGACGACCCCGACACCGGCGGCCTGCCCACGCTGACCGTGCTCGGCTGCGAGTGGTTCGCGCCGCGGGCGATGCTGCCGGTGGCGATCGCGATCGAGCGGTTCGGCCCGGTGTCGGCGACCGGCTTCCGCAGCCGCGCGGTGGCGGTCACCGAACTGCGTGGCCTGCCGTTCGACGCCGTGCTGGCCGCCCTCGACGAGCAGGAGAGCTGGGCCGACGCCGTGTCCACCGGCAGCGAACTGCCGGTACGGCCGGCGCGTACCGTGCCGGCCGCCAGCCGGCTGGTCAGCCCGGCGACCAGCTGGGCTGCCTACCGCGCCTCGGTCACCGCCCGATTCCTCGGCCCGCACGCTTCCGACGCGGCTCAGGGCCGGTGGAACGAGCTCTACCTGGAGAACCGCCGGGACGCGGCGGTCCGGACGCTGGACGGCTACGCATCGTGTCCGGCCTGACCGCCGACGTGCGCTGGCAGCCGGCGTACTTCACCGGTTCCCGGGCGGTCACCGAGCACCTGACATGGGGGCAGGTGCTGGTGGAACGCGACATCCGGCGGATGCCGCCGGGCACCGCCTACAACGTCACGGTGCCGGTGCTGATCCCCGAGGGAGTGGACCTGGCCACGGTGTGCGCCGCGGTGGGTGCGCTGGCCGGCCGGTTCGAGGCACTGCGCACGCGGTTCCCGCGACGGGACGGCCGGCTGGTCCAGGAGGTGCTCGACAGCGGCAGCATCCCGGTCGGGGTCTTCTCCGGCGACGGTCCGGCCGAGCAGTTCGCGGCGACCGCCCGAGAGCTGGACGAGCAGCTCGAGGCGACACCGTTCGACCACGATCGGGACCTGCCGATGCGCGTCCTGGTCTGCGTGCACCGGGGTGTGCCCCGGGCTCTGGTGCTCTGTATCGCTCACCTGACGGCCGACCTGCAGAGCAGCCGCCTGGCGGCACGGGTGCTGGCCGAGATGCTGGCCTGCCGGGCGGCAGGGCTTCCGGACCCGGCGGCTCCGGAAATGGTTCATCCCGCCGACCTCGCCGCCTTCGAGCGTTCCCCCCGGGGCCGCACGATCAGCGCCGCCGCCGTGGCCCACCTGCGCCGGCAACTGAACGCGGTCCCGCTCGACAACTTCGCCGGGGTCCGGCCGGTGACCCCGGCCGAGCCCCGGTTCTGGCGCGGTGTCCTGGACTCGTCGGTCTCGGCGCCGGTGCTGGGGCTGCTCGCGGACCGGTACCGCACCAGCACCGCCACGGTCGCGCTCGCGGTGACCGCAGCCCTGCTGGGCGTGGTCGCCGAGACCGACCGGTGCGGGCTGCTGCTGGTTACCGGCAACCGCACCACCGCGGCGCAGCGGGCCTCGGTCGGCACGCTGACCCAGCACATGCCGGCCGTCGTCGACCTCACCGGGCCGGCCTTCTCCGATCTGGTCCGGCACTGTTGGGGCACGGCCGTACGGACCTTCCGGCACGGCCGGTTCGACCCGGTGGACGGGTGGGCGGCGCTGGCTGAGGTGAGCCGGGAACGCGGCGCCGAGCCGGAGATCCGATGCTTCTTCAACGACATGCGCGGCGCGTCGGAGACCCCGCCAGCCGCCGTACCGCTCGACCGTGACGTGGTGCAGCGGGTCCTGGCCGAGCCGAGCTTCCGGTGGACCGAACGCAGGCCGGCCGGTTCCTCGTTCTTCATGGAGGTCGGCGACGTGCTCGACGCCCCGGGGCAGCTGCGCTGGACGCTGCTCGCGGACACCACCCTGCTGCCCCCGGATGTCATCCGTGCGGTCCTGGTCGGAGTGGATCGGTTGCTGCTGCGACTGCTCGACACGGATCTGCTCCTCTCCGAGGTCGGCGAGGCCGCCGGTCTGCACCGCGGCGTGGTGGCCCCGCACTGAACGATCCGATCAACCGGGGCGGGGCAGCGGGGGCCTGCCCCGCCCCGGTCTCTCAGCCCTGGGTGACGGCCGTCAGCTCCGGCTGCGCGTCGCCGGCCGCCGGAGCGGAGGGGACCGGCGGCCGGCCACCCAGGAAGCGGGGCGCCCACCACGCGGCGCGTCCGAGAATCGCCATCGTCGCCGGGACCAGCAGCATCCGGACGATCACCGCGTCGATCAGGACGGCCAGCACCAGGCCCAGGCCGACCTCCTTGATCGGGGCGAAGCCCCCGGTCATGAACCCGGCGAAGGTGACCGCGAGGAGCAGGGCGGCCGCGGTCACGATGCCACCGCTGCGCTGCAGGCCCTCCCGGACGGCCTGGTCCGGGGCCGCGCCGGCGAACCGGCGCTCGCGAATCCGGGACAGGACGAAGACCTCGTAGTCGGTGGAGAGACCGAACGCGATCGCCGCGACCACCACCGGCACGGTCAGGTCGATGCCGTCGAGCCGCTCACCGCCGAGCAGGCCGACCAGGTGCCCCTCCTGGAACACCCAGACCACCACGCCGAGCGCGGCGAACAGGCTCAGCAGGTTGGTGAGCACGGCCTTCAGCGGGATCAGCACCGACCGGGTGAAGGCCAGCAGCAGGACGAAGGTGGCCAGCAACACGATGCCGCCGGCGATCGGGAGGCGGTCGCGCAGCTCCTGCTTGTAGTCGTTCAGACGGGCCGCGTCCCCGGTGACCTGCACCGTGAAGGGGGCGTCCAGGGCGCGGATGTCGCGTACCGCCCGGCCGGTGTCCGGGTCGCTCGTCGGGTTCTTCGGGGTGGCCTGCAGGACGGCCAGCCCGCCGCCGCTGCGCCCCGGATTCACCACGGCCACGCCGGGTACCGCGGCGACCCGCTGCCGGAACTCGGCCAGGTCGGGGTCGTCGGCCGAGGTCCGGGCGACGATCGTGATCGCGCTCGGGCCGGCCAGCGCCGGAAAGTGCTCGCGCAGTTCCTCGGTGAGCTGGCGGGTGGCGCTGTCGGCCGGCAGCGACCTGGGATTGCTGGTGTCCAGCCGCAGGTTGGTCGCGGACAGACCGGCCACGATCAGGCCGGCGAGCACCACCAGCAGGGTCAGCACCGGCATCTTCTGCACACCACGGGCGATCGCGGCGAAGGACCGGCCGCGCTCCTTCCGCGCCCGGACCGGCTTGATCTTGTTACGCAGCAGCTGGAGCAGCGCGGGAAGCAGGGTGATCGCGGCGAGCATGTCGATCAGCACCACGGCGGCGCCGGCCACGCCGATCGACCGCAGGAACGGATCGGCGAAGACCACCAGGCTGGCCAGGCTGACCGCGATGGTGAGACCGGAGAAGACGATGGTCCGGCCGGCGCGTTCGGAGGCCCGCACGAGCGCCTCCGCCGCGTCCTCGGTCAGCGCCCGTTCCTCCCGGAACCGGCTGACCATCAGCAGCGCGTAGTCGACGCCGAGACCGATGGCGAGCATCGTGGTGACCTGGATCGAGTAGATCGACACATCGGTGAAGAAGCTCATCACCAGCAGCGTGGAGAAGGTTCCGCCGACACCGACCAGGGCGATCACCAGCGGCAGCCCGGCGGCGATCAGCGACAGGAAGACCAGCAGCAGCAGGAGCAGCAGCAACGGCGCGGAGATGATCTCGGCTCGCCGGGTGTCCGAGGTGGCCTGGTCGTTGAACTCGCGGTCGGTGAGCGGCCCGCCGGAGACCACCGCGGTCGTCCCGTCGATCCCGGTCAACTGCTTCTGCACCTTGCTGGCCAGCAGGTCGCCCTGGTGCGCCAGTTCCACGTTCACCAGGACCGCCGCGCCGTCGGTGGCGACCGGGGCGTCGGGACCGAACGGGTCGGACACCGCCAGCACGCCGTCGACGGCGCGCAGCTCGGTGAGCGCGGTGGAGACCTTGGTGCGGAAGGCGGGGTCGGCGGCCGAACCGCCGGAGATGACCGCGTTGATCACGGGTGGCGCGAGCTTGGCGTCACCGAGCGCCTTGGCGCCCTGCTGCGACTCGCTGCCGGCGATGGTGCCGACGGTGGTCGTCATGCGGGCGAAGACGCCGTTACCGACCGTGAAGCCGGCCGCTGCGATCACCAGCCAGATGACGAGCACGACGGCAGGGCGCCGGCGAGCGAAACGCGTAACGGCACGGATCATCACACAGCTCCTCAGGACGGAAAGACCGATGTGATCTCATCCTGGCGAAGCGGACTCCCCGGCAGATCGCCGACGAGAGCGAAATCTGGTCTCCCCCCGGCGGGGGAGACAGCTCAGTCCAGATCCTCACCGGGACTGATCAGGCCGGCCTCGTAGGAGAACACCACCGCCTGCACCCGGTCCCGCAGGCCGAGCTTGGCCAACACATTGCTGACATGGGTCTTGACGGTGTGGTCGCTCACCGTCAACCGGGCGGCGATCTCGGCGTTGGAGAGCCCCCGGGCGACCAGGCACAGGGTCTCCCGCTCCCGGCCGGTCAGCTCGTCGAGCAGGGCCGGCGGGCGGGTCGCGCCCCGGGGCCGACGCAGCAGGTCGGCGATCACCCGCCGGGTCACCGTCGGGGCGAGCAGCGCCTCCCCCTTGGCGATCACCCGGACCGCCTCGACCAACTCGGCCCGGCGCATGGTCTTGAGCAGGAAGCCGTTCGCGCCGGCCCGTAACGCGTCGTGCACGTGCTCGTCGACGTCGAACGTGGTGAGGATGAGCACCCGGGCGTCCGTGGTGGCGCAGATCCGGCGGGTGGCCTCGATGCCGTCGATCGGGCCCTCCATCCGGATGTCCATGACCACCACGTCCGGTTTCTTCTCGGCCACCACCCGCAGGGCCTCCAGGCCGTCCGCCGCCTCGCCCACCACGGTCAGGTCCGGCTCCGCGTCAAGGATCATGGCGAAGCCGCCCCGAACCAGATCCTGGTCGTCGACGACCACGATGCGCACCATGGGGCGCCACTCCTCGATAGGTAGCAACTCACTCGGCGGGCAGGACGGCGCTCACCGTGAAGCCGCCGCCATCGGGACCCGCTCCGATGCACAGCTCACCACCACAGGCGGTGACCCGCTCCCGCATGCCCATCATCCCGTATCCGCCGCCGACGTCCACCGCGCCGACGCCGTCGTCGGCAACCGTCACCCGGATCTCGCGCGGGCTGAACTCGATCAGCACGTCCACCATCGACGCCCGCGCGTGCCGGATGGTGTTGGTAAGCGCCTCCTGCACCACCCGGAAGACCGTGGCGTCCACGTCGGCGGGCAGTGGCCGCTGCTGCCCGCGCCAGCGCAACGCCGCCTCCAGGCCGCCCCGGCGCGCCTCGCCGAGAAGTTGTGGCACGTCACCCACCCCGCGCACCGGGGCCGGCGGCTCCTCGCCGTCCGCCGAGCGCAGCGCGGCCAACGACCGCCGGAGCTGGGCGATCGCGGACCGGCCGCTCTCGGCTATGACCTCGAAGGTCTTCTCGACCCGAGCCGGGTCGGTGCGGGCCACCACCGGCCCGGCCTCCGCCTGGACCACCATGATCGCGACCGTGTGCGCCACGATGTCGTGCACCTCGCGGGCGATCCGGTTGCGGTCGCGCGCGGCGGCGGTGGCTCGTTCCTCCTCCTGGCGGGCAGCCCGTTCCTCGAGCACGGCGATCCGGTCGCCGCGCCCCCGGGAGGCGATCCCCATGCTGTACGCCGCCACGTACGCCATCCCCACGTATCCGAAGGTGGCGTAGTCCTCGCCGGGGACCACGAGCGAGACGACCACCCCCACGGCCTGCACCCCGATCGCGATCTGCCGCCAGGGCGACGGGCTCAGCGACGCGAACGTGTACGTCGCGACGAGCGGCCCGAAGGGCAGCGGCGGCAGCTGGTGCGACAGTCCGAGGACGCTGATCGCCAGGCCCACGGTCACCGTGGTGAGCAGCGGGGCCCGCCGACGCCAGATCAGCGGCAGCGAGGCTCCGGCGGCCACCAGGATGTGCCAGACCTTGCCGTCCTGGGAGAACGTCACCGGCAGGGCGGTGCCGACGAACACGGCCACCGCGATCAACCCGTCCAACCAGAGCGTGGCGTTGCGGGGCAGCCGTGCGGGCCGCGTGCGCGACCGGACGGTGGCCGGAAGCGACAGGGAAAACGGCACGATCGGCTCCTCAACGCGCGGCGGACCCCAGTATGCGGCTCCGGAACCGCCCGGCCGGGACCCACGCGACTCGGACCGCCGTCGATGTCCTGTTTAGGACATCGACGTGGAGACCGGAACGAGCGGATCGGTTGAATGGAGTTCTGTCGCAGAGAGAAGGAGGCACCACGTGGGCGCAGTCCGCGTCGCCATCGCCGGGGTCGGCAACTGTGCCGCGTCGCTGGTGCAAGGCGTTGAGTACTACCGGGACGCGAGGACGACCGACACCGTTCCCGGCCTCATGCACGTCGCCTTCGGCGACTACCACGTCGGCGACATCGAGTTCGTCGCGGCTTTCGACGTGGACGCGAAGAAGGTGGGCCGGGACCTGTCCGAGGCCATCGTCGCGAGCGGCAACAACACCATCAAGATCTGCGACGTCCCTCCGTCCGGGGTCGTCGTGCGGCGTGGCCCGACGTTCGACGGTCTCGGCGAGTACTACCGGGAGATGATCGAGGAGTCGGACGAGCGGGCCGTCGACGTGGTCCGCACCCTGCGCGAGTCCGGGGCCGACGTCCTCGTGTCGTACCTGCCGGTGGGATCGGAGGACGCCGACCGGTTCTACGCCCAGTGTGCGCTGGAGGCGGGGGTGGGGTTCGTCAACGCGCTGCCGGTGTTCATCGCCTCGGACCCGGCGTGGGCGGCCCGATTCACCGACGCCGGCGTGCCGATCATCGGCGACGACATCAAGTCGCAGGTGGGCGCCACCATCACCCACCGGGTGCTGGCGAAGCTCTTCGAGGACCGCGGGGTCCGGCTGGAGCGCACCTACCAGCTCAACTTCGGCGGCAACATGGACTTCATGAACATGCTGGAGCGCAAGCGACTGGCGTCGAAGAAGCTGTCCAAGACCCGGGCCGTCACCTCGCAGGTGCCCCGCGAGATGGCGGCCGGCGACGTGCACATCGGCCCCAGCGACCACGTGCCGTTCCTGGAGGACCGCAAGTACGCGCTGGTGCGCCTGGAGGGGCGGGCGTTCGGCGACGTGCCCCTGCAACTGGAGTACAAGCTCGAGGTCTGGGACTCCCCCAACTCGGCCGGCGTGATCATCGACGCGGTCCGGGCGACCAGGATCGCCATGGACCGGGGAATCGGCGGACCGATCCTCTCCGCCTCCTCGTACTTCATGAAGTCGCCGCCCGAGCAGTACGACGACGCCGCCGCCCGGGACGCCGTCGAGCGCTTCATCCGCGGCGAGGTCGAACGCTGACCGACAGGCGACGGGGGAGCCGGAGTCCGGCTCCCCGTCGTCGTCGTCGTCCGTCACGGTGTCCGCCGGAGATCGCGGTGGAACTCACGGTGACGGCAGGGTGCGGGATCCGCTCCGGCCAGCGCCACGGCACCGCGGAAGGCGCCGTGGTCGGGCAGGTCCCGGAGGAAGTAGGCGCCGGGCAGCCGGCCGGACGGATCGCGGACCACGGCCCCGCTCGCCACGCCGGGGACCGGCAGCCGCAGCCCGAGCGCCAGCCGCGCGCCGGCCGCCTTGACGCACGCCTCCTTGCGGGTCCACAACCGCAGGTACGCGGCGTAGGCCCCGGTGCCGGCGGAGGCCACCCGGGCGGCCTCCGCGGGGGTGAAGAAGCGTGCGGCCATCCGCCGCGGGTCCAGCCCGGGCCGGGGACGGTCCAGGTCCACGCCGACCTCCCGGCCGGCGACCGCGATCAGCGCCCGCTCCCCGGCGTGCGCCAGGCTGAAGTGCAGCGACCCGCCCGGCAGGTACGGCCGCCCGCGCGGGTTGCGGCGCAGCGGCAGCGCGGTGGGCCGCAGGTCGAGCCGGCCGGCGAGGATCGCGTTCAGAGCGGCGTGCGCCACGACGAAGCGGCGGCGCCCGTCCAGGTCGCCGATGGCGGCGGCACGCCGCAGCTCGGCCGCGCTGAGCCAGCGGGCGGCGTCGACGTCGCGGTCCAGGTGGACGGTCCAGACGTCGACGCCGCCCGGCTCAGTCACGGCCGAGTTTGCCCTGGACGAGGCCCTGGAAGGTGTTGAGGCGCTGGATGTTGCCGGTGCCTTCCATGAATTCCACCCCCCGGGCGTCGCGGATCAGCTTGTCCAGCATCGGCTGCGTCAGCCGTGCGCCCGGACCGAAGTACTCGAGCGCCTCCAGCGTCACCTCCTCGGCCAGTCGGGCCGCCCGGGCCTTCGCCGCCGACGCCAGGTGGCCGTTGGCGGGCTGGGCGTCCACGATCGAGGCGGCCTGCCAGATGAGCTGCCGCACGCCGTCGATCCGCCGGCCGGTCCGTTCCCAGCGCAGCCGGTCGGCCTTGGACAGCGAGCCGCGCCGCTCGATGACGTAGTCGTGCGCGGACCGGGCGATGCCCAGGGCGATCGCCGCCACGCCCGGCCGGAGCCGGTTGAACATCTGCACGCCGCTCCACACCCCGCGCCGGGTGGGACTGAGGTGGCGCCCGAGCACCCGACCGGCCGGGACCGGCACGCCGTCCAGCGTGATCGCGCTGAGTTGGGCGCCGCGCAGGCCGATCGTCGGGATCGGCTCGGCCTTGAAGCCGGGCGCGCCGGTCTCGACCATCACCGCGGTGGCACCGAGCGGACCGGGCCGGTCCCGGGCGAAGACGACGCCGACCTGGGCGCGGGCGCCGTTGCCGATGTAGCGCTTGGCGCCACGCAGGAGCAGGCCCTCCTCGCCGTCCGGGTCCAGCGTCGTACCCATCGCCGCCGCATCCGATCCGTGATCAGGTTCGGTCAGCGCGAAGAAGGTCCAGGTCGGCGCGGCCAGCAGCCGGCCGTAGAACCACTCCTTCTGCTCCTGGTCGGCGAGCAGGTCGATGAGCACCCCGGACAGCGAGGCGCCGGGTGACGCGAGCATCATGCCGGCGTCACCTGCGGCGATCTCCTCGGCGAACACCACCCGTTCCATGGCCGTCATGCCGTCGAACCGGTACCCGCCGATGAGCGTCCGGTCCGGCAGCCACGGCGCCGGAATGAGCATGGTGGACAGGTGCCGTACGGCCGGGTTGTCCAGGCACCGGTACACGGTGTCCGGGTCACGGTCCAGCTCCAGCGCCGTCGAGCGCAGGTCGCGCGCCCAGTCCCGGGCGTGCGCCCGGGCGGTGTCGAGCCGGTCGTCCAGTTCGATCACGGTGCCCACCCCTCTCCACCGATCCAGGCGTCGGCCAGCAACTCCGACGCGTTGACCAGCACGCCCGGTCCGTCCGCGACGAACCCGCTGGCCCCGAGCAGGCGGAGCAGCATCCGGTCGGCCACGGTGATCTGCCGATGCAGGGCAGCCAGGGATTCGGCCGGTGGCGGCGTACCGGTCAGCCGGACCTTGACCTCGATCTGCTCGGTGACGACGTCCGCCAGAGCGCCCTTGACCATCTGTTGCAGCAACAGCGGGGTGTCGCCGACACGGCGGTCGCCGAGGTGGGCGACCGTGGCATCGAGCAGCGCCTCGGACAGCCCGAGCCGGAGCCCGGCCAGCGCGGCCAACCAGTCCGGCCAGGGCGCCGGCGCACCGACCGGACCGGGGGCGCCCCGGTAGCGGACCGCCGCCAGCCGGCCGTCCGGTGTCTCGACCGTGCCGAGCCGCTCGACCGCAACCGCGTCCAGGACGGCGACCGTGCCCCCGGTCCAGACCCGGTCGGCGTCGCGCAGCGCCGGCTCGGGCAGCACGCAGCACCCGGTCGGGCCGCACGGCAGGACCCGGTCCGCAAGCGTGTCGTGCATCGTGGTGAGCGTGGCGGCGAGCCCGCCGGTCCGGGCCCGGCGGCGGGCCTGGTCGGCGATCACGACCGCGCCTCCGGGTCCGAGCCGGCGAAGACCGCCGCGCAGAGGGTGCCCGACACCGGGTCGTGGTCCGCCACCGCGATCGGCCCGGCGGTGTCCGCCCGACGCCGGGCGAACTCGGCCCAGACACCGGCCGCCCCCAGATCCGGCGCCGGGACCACCGGACGGCCGGCGGTCAGGCCGGGGCCGGCGATCAGGACGGCATCCGCCGGCACCAGCTCGTCGAGCAGCGTCCCGGCCGCCGCGGGCGAGACGTCCGGGCACTGGTGCACGGTGGCGCCGTCCGAGCCGGCCGGCTCGAGCAGCACGGCCACCCCGACGTCGTGTCCGGGTACCGGATAGCGGGACCCGACCACCTCGTACGGCATCGTCGTCTGCTCCAGGACCAGCAGCAACGCCCGGCAGCCCGGGAAGTCGCCGGAGTAGGTCCCGAGCAGGCGCAGGGCGGTGAACGCCGCCGCCGGTCCCTGGTCGGACACCGCGAAGGCGAGAGGATCGCCGTGCACCAGCTCGTTCAGGTAGCAGGCGGTGACCCGGCGCGGGTCGCCGTCCGGGGTGGAGTGCGCGATGGCGATCAGATCCACCGGCGCCGCGAGGTCGAGATCGCGCACCAGGCGGTCCGCCATCGCGGTGAACGAGTTCCGGCCGGCGGCCGCGTGCCGATCCCGGTCGAACCGGCGACCGTACAGTTCGGTCATGTCGGAGAGGTATTCCTCGAGCAACGGATCGTCCCGGTACGGCTCCGGGTCGGGGCCGAACCGGCGGGCGATCACCTGAGCCGGCCTGAGCCGGCCCGTACGGGCCGGCGGGGCCGGGGCGATGGACAGGAACATCGGCGTCAGGCCAGGCCCTGCTCGAGGATGTAGTCGGCGAGGGTGCCGACCGACTCGAAGTGGTGCTGCTCCAGCGTGTCCGAGTCGATCACGACGTCCAGCCGGTCCTCGATGTGCATGAGCAGCTCGAGAACGTTCGTGGAGTCCAGGCCGAGCTCGTCCATCAGCCGGGTCTGCTCGGTCACCTGGACCGAGTCGCGGTTCAGCACCGCGACAACGGCGTCGATCACGTGGTCGACGACCGCGGCGCGGTCGACGGTGGCTTCCGAAGCCATGGTCATGGCGGTCCTCCTGTGTGCCGGTCGGGATGGGTCGTCAGTCGAGGATCTGCGGCCCGAGCAGGTCCTCGACGGTGTCGCGGCGGCGAACCAGGCGGGCCCGTCCGCCGTCCACCAGCACCTCGGCCGGGTGGCCGTGGCTGAGGAAGAGCACCGGTGAGGCGCTCGGGCCGTACGCGCCGGAGCGCAGCACGCCGACCAGGTCGCCCGGCCGCAGCTCGGGCAGTTCCACGTTGCGGCCGACGGTGTCGTTGGGCGTGCACAGCGGGCCGGTGACGTTCCACCGGCCGGCGTCCGTGCCGGCCCGGTTGAGCAGCCGCATCGGGAAGTTGCGCTTGACGTAGGAGCCGATGCCGACGGCCGCCATGTGGTGGTTGGTGCCGCCGTCGGTGACCGCGAAGCGCTCCTGCATCGAACTCTTCACGTACCGGACCCGGGTGACGTAGGTGCCGCACGGCGCGGTCAGGTACCGGCCGAGCTCCAGCAGCAGCCGGGCCCCGGGGTGCGCGGCGTGGAACGCCTCGACCACCGGGTTGAGCAGGCGGGCGACCGCGCCCGGGTCGAGGTCCGGTTCACCGGGGAAGTAGGCCACCCCGAGGCCACCACCGACGTCGACCGCCTCCAGGACGAAGTCCAGCCGCTCGGCGAGCCGCTCGGCCAGGTCGATGATCCGGCGGGCGTTCTCGGCGACCACCTCGGGATCGAGGATGCGGGTGCCCAGGTAGGCGTGCACGCCGAGGACACGTACCCCGGGGTGGTTCTTGACCAGGTCGGCCTCGTCGAAGAGCTGCTGCTCGTCGATCCCGAACTGGCGCGGTTTGCCGCCCATGGTGAGGCCGGAGCCCTTGACCGCGAAGCTCGGGTTGACCCGCAGCATCACCGGGGCGATGACGCCCCGCTCCCGGGCCAGCTCGTCGATCACCGCCAGTTCCCCGAACGACTCGCAGACCAGCGCGAAGACGCCCTCGGACAGGCACGCCTCGAGTTCGGCGCGGCTCTTGCCGGGGCCCAGGAAGATGATGTCGCCCGGGGCCACCCCGGCGGCGAGCGCGGTGCGCAGCTCCACCATGGACGACACCTCCGCCCGGGCGCCCAGCGAACCGAGCAGGGCGCAGACGGCCACGTTCGGGTTGGCCTTCAGCGAGTAGAAGACCTCCATCGCCGGATGCAGCCGCCCGCGCAGCCCCAGGTACTGCCCGCGCAGGCTGTCCCCGTCGTACACGTAGAGGGGTGTGCCGAACCGCTCGGCCAGTTCGGACATCGCCACGCCCTGGATCGCCACTTCTCCGGTCACCGTCGTGTTCCTTCCGCCACGGCCGCCAGCCGGCCCGCGATCTCCCCGTCCATCGCCATCAACTCGTCGGCCGTCGGCGCGGTCAGGAAGCCGTACAGGCGACCGTCGGCGGCCCCCGCCCCTTCTCGCACCAGGGCGTTCACCGTCGAGAAGTTCTGCACCACCATCCCGGCCTCGCCGGCGCCGCTCAGCAGCCACGGCCCGAGCCCGTCACGGACCTCGCCGAAGCGGAGCGGCCGGGCCAGGCGCAGCGGGTACTGCCGGGCCAGCGCGCACCAGCCCGCCGGCACCAGGTGTTCCTGAAGTCCGACCTGGTAGGTCGACATGTTGTGCCGCGCGTTGATCTCCACGACCGGGTAGACGCCGCCCTCCGGGTCGAGCATCGCGTCCACCCCGACCACGCCGTGGTAGCCGTCGCGGGCGAGCCGGGCGCCGAGCACCGCGGCGCTGTGCGTCACGACCGCGAGCTGCCGCGCGGTCAGCCCCGCCGGCATCCGGTGACCCTTGTGTACGCCGTCGGCGGTCACCGCCTCCTTGACGAAGTCGAAGTGCACCCCGCCGTCCCGGAACACGGTGAACTGGTAGTTGAGGTCGGTGGTCTTGGCGACCCACTCCTCGACCAGCAGCGCCAGCCGGTGATCGCCGGAACGGTCGGCCCGACGACGCAGCGTCCGGTGGATCCGGTCCAGGCGCGCCTCGTCCCGGATCAGCAGCAGGCCCTTGCCGGACACCCCGTACGAGTCCTTGAGCACCACCGGCCGCCCGGCCGCGAGCAGAGCCCGCGCGTGTTCCACCGCCTCGTCCAGTTCCTCGACGGTCTCGCAGGTCCAGCCCGCGGACTGGCGCAGCCCCAGCTCGGTGGCGATCCGCCGGCTGTAGATCTTGCCGTTGACGGCCTTGCAGACGGCCGCCGGCGACCCGGCCAGCGCCACCCCGGTACGCGCGGCGAGCGCCTCCTCGTCCCCGGAGACCCCGTGCGGGACGATCGCGGCCGCCCCGGCCAGGGCGGACAGCCGGGCCAGCAGGGCCGGGCTGTCCAGCGCGTCCTGGGTCACCGTGTGGTGCGGATCCTGCCGGTCGGTGAGCAGCAGGTGCGGCAGACCCGCCCCGAGCGTCTCCAGGTGGGCCAGGTGCTCCGGATCCGGCCGGCCCTTGAGCACCACGTAGTCGTCCGGGCCGGCCAGCAGCAGGGCGAACTCGTCCATCCGGTTCACCAGCGCGTCGCCCGCGGTCAGCGCGACGCGGGGCAGGCCCGGCTCGTCACCGCCCCACCGCTGCTCGACCTCGAAGTTGCCGAGGAACACCAGGGGGGTCCGGTCGGTGCCCAGCAGCGCCGTCCGCAGTCGTCTGACGAAAGGTTCCCGTGTCGTCGTCATGGCGTCCTATCAGTGCTCGAAGACCGCGGCGGCGAAGGTCGAGCCCAGCCCGACGGCGGCCATCAGGTAGCGGTCGCCGGGCCGTAACCGGCCCAGGTCGCGGGCCGCCACATAGTTGAGGAAGGAGTCGGCGCAGAAGCAGTGGCCGGTGACCGGCATGTTGTCCAGGAACAGGCGCTCCACCGGGATCCCGGCCTTGCGCGCCACCCGCACCCAGGACACCCGGTTCACGTTGTGCGGCAGGACCAGGTCCAGGTCGGCGACGGTGATCCCGGCACGCGCCACCGCCGCGAGGATCACCTCGGCGAGCGCGTCCGGATAGCGCTGCTGGAACTCCAGGGACATCTCCGCGGTCAGGGACAGCCCGGCGTTGAACTCGCCGTGCGTGGCCGAGGCGTACGACAGCAGCCGGTCGCGCCGGCCGGTGCCGACCAGCACGGCGGCGCAACCCTCCCCCATCAGGGCGGTGCCCGGGATCATCCGGGCCGACGGGGTGAACGCCTTCTCACCGACGAAGACCAGGGCCAGCGCGTCGGGCTCGCCGTCCTCGGCGAGCAGCCGACCGGCCATCTCGACGGCGAGCAGACCCGAGGCGCAGGCGTGCTGGGTGACCGCGAAGGCCTGCGCGTGCCGCAGGCCGAGGGCGCGCACCACGTCGTGCAGCGGATCCTCCGGGTACGGCGCGATCGCCTGCAGGGTTCGGGCCTGTACCACGTACCGCACCTGACATTCGCGGCCCCGTAGCTCGGACAGTTTCGCGGCGGCGTTGAGCATCAGGTCGGTGATGGTGCCGGTCGGTTCCCGCAGCACCTCGGCCAGTCCGTAGTACCTGTGGAACATCCGGACCTGCGTGTCGGTCAGTCCCAGTTCGCCGGCGAGCGAGTCGATCGGCACCCGTTCCGACGGCAGGTAGGCGGAGACCGCTTCGAGGGCGGTCATGTCCCGGCGTCCAGCGGCAGGCCGGACAGGTACTCGGTGAGCGCGTCGATGCTCGGGTGGTCCCACACGATTGTCGGCTCCAGGGGCACCCCGAGGTGGTCCTCGATCTCGCCGCAGAGCGCGAGCGCGTACACCGAGTCGAGGCCCAGGTCGGCCAGGGGCGCGGCGGTGTCGATGGTGGCCGGGTCCCGGTTGATGAAGTCGGCGACGCGGTCCCGCAGCCACGGACGGAGCTGTCCGGCGGCCCGGTGGTTCGGCAAGATGGTCAATTCCGGCTCCTTGGAAGGTCGGGCAGCGCGCTGTCGGACAGATCGAAGGCCCGGCCGGCGGCGTACCGGGCGGCGAGTTCCGCGTGGATCGGGCCGGCCAGCGCGGCCGGCAGCGACCGGGACGTGCCGTCCAGTTCGGCGGCCAGCCGCAGCAGGGCCGCCGTCACCCAGGCCGGATCGGCCAGGAAGGTTCCGGGGCGGCGCTGCTCGGCCAGCCAGAGGTTCAGGCAGGTGGCGGCGGTCAGCACCGTGGTGTAGCGGGCGGTCAGGTCGAGCGCCGCCGGGTCCCCGCCGATCGCCAGGTCCACCGGACGGAGGCCGAGCGCCGCCGCCCGCAGCCGGCCCAGCTCGCCGGTGAACCGCCGGACCAGCCCGCGCAGCCGGTCGTCGGCGGCCGGCAGGGCCTCGGCGGCGGTGAGCAGCTGCGCCGTGAGCGGGTCGGCCGTCGAGGCGATCCGGAGCCGGTCGAACGGCAGTGCCGGGAGGTCGGCGGCCAGGTCGTACAGGGCGGGCGGCGGCTCCTGGCCGGTCGTCCAGGAGCGCCGGGCCAGCCGGGGAAGCTGCGGCAGGACGGTGGCCAGGCAGGCGATCCGGGCGGCGTGCCCGAATCCGGCCGGCGCCAGGTCGCGCTGCAACTTCTGGAAGATGCCGTACTCGCCGGCGCGCAGGTAACTCTGCGCGCCGAGCAGCTCACCGAGGCGGGCCATGGCGCGGATGGACCGGCCGGACACGACGTACTTGACGGCCGAGGCGTACGCGTTGGTGTCCTCGGGCAGCAGGTGCACGGCGCGGGCGACGGTGGTGGACAGGCAGTCGGCGATCAGCAGGTCCACGAACGCCTCGGCCAGCGCGGTACGGACCACAGGCATCGCGCCCACCGGCCGTCCGCGCAGCCACCGGTCCTCGCCGAACCGCAGCACCGTGCGCAGGCCGGTGTCCAGCACGCCGAGCGTCATCGCCGGCAGCCCGGTCCGGGTCAGCTGGAACGAACGCAGCGCGACCTCCATGGCCGAGCCGAGCGGCCCGAGCGCCACGCTCGCGTCGACCGGGCACCGGTCCAGCTCGATCCCGCCGAGCTGCACCCCGCGCATGCCGCTGCTGGGGAACCGCGGCAGATACCGCAGCTCGCCCGGGGGCAGCGCGTCCTTCTCCACGAACAACTGGGTGTGGCTACGGCCGCCGGTCGCGTCCGAGGTGCGGCTGAAGATCACCATCGCGCTGCACCGCTGCGCGTTGGTGACCACCTCCTTGCGGCCGGTGAGCAGCAGCTCGCCCGGCCGACCCGGGTCGGCCCGGAAGTCCACCCGGGCGAAGTCGTTGCCGTGCGCCAGCTCGTGGTAGACGGACGCCACCCGCCGGCCGGAGAGCAGCAGCTCAGCCAGCCGCCGCTGCTGGGCCTCGTCGCCGCCGGCCCACACGTTGACCGAGGCGATGAACGAGCTGGCGCCGTAACCGAGACCCAGGCAGGGGTCCCGCCGGAACACCGAGCGCATCATCCGGATCAGCCGGTCCAGGCCGGCCATCCGGCCGCCCCGGGCGACCGGCACGAACTCGGCGTTGAGCCCGAAGTCGTCGAGCATCCGCTCACCGTCGGCGAACATCTCCTGCCGCTCGTCGGCCGCCAGCACGGCCCGGTTCCCGAGGGGGTTCGCCGGGTCCCACGGATCACCGAAGCGGCTCTCCAGCTCCCGCACGGTGGTCATCACGCCTCCTCGGTGCCGTCGAGATCGAGCACGGAGGGACGACGACCCGGGACCAGGGACGCGTACACCCGGTCGTAGCTCTCCGGATGGTCCGGCGCGGCGCCGAGGCGGTGCAGCACCCAGGTCAACGCGGCGTCGAGCCACAGCCCGTCCGCCCACAGCGGGTCGGCGCCGGCGTGCTCGTGGTTGTGCAGCCACAGGTGCACCGCGCTCGCGCCGGCCACACACAGCTCGTACCGGTGGGCCAGGTCGTAGGCGGCGGGTTCCACGTCGTGCGGCCGTGGCCGGTAACCGGCGAGCTCGGTGTGCAGCAGCTCGGTCGCGGCCAGGAGCGCCTCGGCCCGGGCCGACGGGCCGCCGGCCGCGCGGACGGCCGCCACCGCCGCGGCCAGCCCACGCAACGGCAGGCACCCACGACCGGCGGCCAGCGAGATCCGGTCCGGATCCAGCTCGGGCACCGGTGTCCGCAGGTCGGCCAGCGACCGTAGTCGGGCCACCTCCACCGGGTCACCGGACCAGCCCCGGGCCAGGTGCGGGAACTGGTTGATCAGCGCGTTGCGGTTGACCGGGGTGCTGCCGTCGAAGATCCCGACGATACGGTGGTCCCGCTCCACCTTCTGGAAGCGTCCGTAGTCCGGGATGCCGGTCAGGAAGGCGCGGGCGCCGAGCTGCTCGCCGCACCCCCCGATCAGTTCCTCGGTGAGTGCCGGCACGAAGGCCTTGAGCACCGGGGCGAGCACGCCCAGCTCCTCGGTCTCCGCCGTCGCCGCCCGGGTGACCAGGGCGGTGACCGCTTCGGCCAGGAACAGCATGGTGTGCAGCCGGCCCACCCCGCGCCGCAGGTACGGCACGTCGGCCAGTCGCCGGCCGTACAGCCGGCGGTCGGTCAGGTATCGCCGGACCAGCGCCAGCGCGTGGTCGGCCGCACCGAGCGACAGGGCGGCACACGTGGTACGCGTCAGCTGCAGGGCGCGCAGCACCGTCTCCAGCCCGGTGCCCGGCGCACCGACCAGGGCCGTCGCCGGCACCGGCGCGCCGTCGAGGACGATCCCGCTGATGTCGGCGCCCCGGATGCCGTGGGTCGGCTCCCCGGGCAGGCACCGGTACGAGTGCGCGGGAAGGTCCCGCTTGTCGGCGAGCAGCACCGTGAACCCCCGTGGCCCGCCGCCCGGGTCGGTCCGCGCCAGCACGCACACCACACCGGCCCGGGTGGCGTTGTTGATCAGCCATTTCGTCCCGGTCACCCGGTACCCGTCGTCGTGCCGGACCGCCGAGACCTCGCCGCCGAGCAGGTCGCTGCCGTGGCCCGGCTCGGTCAGCGCCCAGCAGACGGGCACCCCGGCCAGGATGGTGCCGGCGAGCGCACGGGCCTGCTCCCGGTCCGCCTCGTCCCGCGGCGACCGGGCCCAGACCGAGGCCGCGCCGAGGAACGTCTTGCCGTGCCCGATGGCCGTGGTCAGGTCCCGGCGCGCGATCACCCGCAGGACCTGGACCAGCGTGTCGAAGCCGCGCAGCTCGCCGCCGTACGCCGCCGGCACGTAGTGCGCCGGCAGGCCGAGCCGGTCCAGGTGCGCGCAGATCTCCGCCGGGAACTCCTCTACCTCGTCCGCCGCGGCGACCCGGGCGTGGTTGAAGACGACGTCGGCGTCGTCCGGGTCGCCGAGCCGCTCGTCGAGTTGCCGGGCCACGGTCGCGGCCAGGGGCAGGGTGGGCGCGGCCATCTCAGGCCCGCACCCGGTCGCCGGCCCGGCGCGCGGCCCGCACGCCGTCGGTGAGCTGTTCGTGCTCCGCGCCGAGGGCGCCGGTCAGGAAGAGCATCCGGGCCAGGCCCCGCTGGATCTTGCCGCTGGTGGTGCGCGGCACCGTGCCGGGGCGGACCAGCACCACACTGACCGCGCCGGTGCCGAACTCCCGGGACAGCATCTGGCGGATCGCGGTGACCACGGCGGCGCGGGCCGCCGGATCGAGGGACCGGGCCCGGCACTCCTGCACCACGACGAGTTCCTCGTGCGGCACCTCGACGGTGAAGGCGGCACCGACACCTCGGGACAGGCTGTCGTCCAGGGCACGCACCGCCACCTCGACGTCGTGCGGGTACAGGTTGCGGCCGTTGACGATCAGCAGCTCCTTGATCCGGCCGGTCACGTAGAGCTGGCCGTCGCGCAGCAGGCCCAGGTCCCCGGTACGCAGGAAGCCGCCCTCGCCGTCGGCCAGCTCGTTGTCGAACACCTCCCGGGTGGCCGCCGGGTTGGCCCAGTAGCCCCGGGCCACGCTGGCGCCGCGCAGCCAGATCTCGCCGATCCGGTCCGGTGGCTGCGGCAGCCGGGTGGCGGGATCGACGATCCGGATGTCGAACTCCGGGGTGGACTCGCCGCTGCTGACAAGTTCGCGCACCGGCTCCGGGTGGTCGGCTCCGACCGGTGTCACGACGTGCCGTTCCAGCTCCTCGGCGTCGACCGTGAGCACCACCGGCGGACGGCCGATGGTGGCGCCGCTGACGCTGAGCGTGATCTCGGCCAGGCCGTACCCGGGGCAGAGGGCCTCCGGTCGCAGCCCGGCGGCGGCGAATCGGCGGCCGAACGCGGCCAGCGTGGCCGCCTGCACCGGTTCCGAGCCGTTGACCGCGCGCCTCCAGCGGGACAGGTCGAGGCCGGCGATCTGCTCGTCGGTGATCCGTCGGGTGCACAGGTCGTACGCGAAGTTCGGTGCCGGGGAGATCTCGATGTCGTGCCGGTCGATCAGCCGGAGCCAGGTGCCGGGGCGTTTGAGGAACGTGGTGGCCGACATCCCGACGCTGCACCCGCCCCGCGAGAGTGGGGCCAGCATCTGTCCGATCAGGCCGAAGTCGTGGTACATGGGCAGCCAGCCGCCGACCCGTACGCCCTCGCCGCCACCCAGGATCTCGTGGAACGCCCGCAGGTTGGGCAGCAGGTTCGCGTGGTCCACGACGACGCCCTTGGGGTCGCTTGTGGAACCGGAGGTGTACTGGAGGAAGGCGATGGTGGACCCGTCGACGGCCGGCCGCCGCCATGCCGTCGTCCGGTCCAGGGGGACGTCGTCGAAGGCCAGGCACGGCACGTCGGCGAGCCCGCACTCGGCCGCCCAGTCGCGGACCGCGTCGACGGCCGCGGCGTCGGTGACCACCGCGGCCACCTGGGCGTTGTGGGCGATGCCGGCCAGCCGCTCCCGTTGCCTGCGGTATCCGTCCGGCAGCGGGGCCGGGACCGGGATCGCCCCGGCGTGCTGGACGCCGAGGAAGTTCTCGGCGAAGGCGGTGCCGGGCTCGTTCAGCACGAGCACCCGGTCACCGGGGCGGACGGTGCCGGCGAGCAGCGTGGCGATCTGCCGGGCCCGGGCGGCCAGGTCGGCCCACGACACCATGCGCACCTCGGCGTCGCCCTGGCCGGGGTCGGCATCGAAGATCAACGCCGGTCGCTCCGGGTGGGCGGCGGCACGCTCCTGCAGCAGGTCGACAAACGTTTCGTGGTCGGGCATCAGGCGCTCCCCCGCGGGTCGGTGACGTGCCGGACCAGCGTCGCGCCGGATCCGGCATATGCAGAAGGCTCGATCGAGCGGGCGGTTGGGGTAGCCGAACAGGTATGCCAGGCGGTCACGGCGTCTCCTGCCAGCCGCCGAGCCAGCCCTGCGACACCCCGGCCAGGCCGATGGCGACCAGAGCCGTCCGCTGTCCGGCGGTCAGACCGGCGGCGTCCCGCTCCGCCAGGCCGGAGGTGATCCAACTGGTCATCGCGGCCTGGGCGAGCCCGGCCCCGACCGCCGCCGGGGGCCAGACCCCGTCCGCCTCCCCTCGGCGGACCGTCACCGCGTCCGCGCCGAGCAGGTAGCCGGCCGCCCACACCTCCAGGGCGAGTCGCCAGTGCAGGCCCGACGGCAGGCCGGTGACCCCGAGCAGGCGGTCGAACCCGTCCACCACCTGGCTTCCGGTCACCCCGACCAGGCCGCAGTGATCAGCCCAGTACCAGCCGAACCCGTGTTCGACCGGTTCCCCGGTGCCCGGCCGCAGCGGTCGCAGCAGGCACCGGCTGCGATGCAGCTGCACGGTGTAGGGCAGCTTCTCGTCGGAGCGACACCGCCGCGCCAGAGCCTCCTCGGCGCTCGCGCTGAACTGCCAGTACGCTGGCGACAGGACCGGGGCCGGCAGGAACACGGTGGCGTGGAACCGGCCCGGATGCCCGACGATCGTCGGGTCGAACCGGTGGTCGACCAGGTGCGGCACGGTCCCGACCACCGGGATGCCGGCCTCCCGGCAGAACATCACCACCATCTCGTCGTCGTCCTTGACGTCGTCCGGAATGCCGGCCAGGTAGTCGGCCAGCTCCCGGGCCAACGTCACCGGCAGGACGAACCCCTGGGTGGGGGTCCACTCGAACAGCGACAGCGGCGCGAACGGCCAACCGGCGATCACCGCGCGACGGACCAGATACGAGTTCTGCGGGCTGTCCCAGTGCGAGTAGAGCGAGATGCCGTGCTCCGGTCGGGCCGAGATCGCCCGGTGCACCTGGGTGGCGAAGCCCCGGATCAGCCGGATGTCGTCCTGCAGCACCAGATGGTGGGTGGCGCCGTCGGCGACGGAACGCCAGGCCACCTTGGCGGTACGCAACGGGCTGGGCACCCCGGTCGGGTCCGGATCGGTCACCACCCGGGCGGTCAGCGGGGCGCAGTCGCGCACCAGCGGTGGGATGCGTTCCCGTCGGCGCGGGTGGTGCATGATCGCCACGCTGAGCCGGATGTCGGTGGCCGTCACCGCGCTTCCGCGGCCGAGAGGCCGGCCGGTACGACCGGCTCCCCACCGCGGATCGCCGACCGGTACGCCGCCTCGATCAGCGCCGTCGTGGTGACGACCTCCCGCATCGGCCGGTCCCAGCCGGTGCCCGCGGCGACCAGGCCGGCGAAGTCGCCGAACATGCCGCCGAACCACTCCTGATGGGTCTGGTCCCGGTTCGGTGGGGCCAGGTCGGTGCGCTCCACCCCGTCCGCCGTGCGCACCTCGGCCACCCCGTCGTGCACGTCGGCGGTGCCGTCCGGGCCGCTGACCAGATAACGGTTCGACCGGGTGTCACTGACCCAGCTCAGATCGATCTCGCAGGTCCCGCCGTCGCCGAACTCCAGGTCCAGCCGGGCGGCCACGTCCATCCCGCCGGCGGCGTCGCCGTCCGCCCACTGCGCGACGCAGGAAACCGAACGCGGGGCCTCGCCGAAGAGCTGGGTGGCCATGTACGCGCAGTGCGTCCCGTGGTCGAGCATGATCCCACCCCGGGCCACCGAGATGTCCCGGCGCCAGTCCGGTTGCCAGCCGGGCACCCCGCGGGCGTGCGAGTCACGGGCGATCCGGAACCGGGCCCGCAACGGACCGCCGAGCCGCCCGCCGGCGACCGCGCCGGTGAGCACCCGCATCATCGGCGAGAACCCGTAGTTGTGCGCGGGGTAGAGCAGCCGGCCCCGGTCCCGGGCCAGGCTGACCAGGTCGAGTGCCTCGTCGGTGCGCACCGCGACCGGCTTCTCGCAGATCACGTGCAGACCGGCGGCGAGCGCTTCGCGTTCCAGCTCGACGTGGTGGTTCGGAGGGGTGCAGATGTCGACCGCGTCCACCGGCCGGGCGGCGAGCAGCTCGGCCAGCGTCGGGTAGGTGGCCAGGCCGGGGTCGAGCCGGCGGGCCCGGGCCCGCCGCTCCGGCGACGGGTCGAGCACCGCGACGACCCGGCCGGCGGTGACCGTACGATATGCGTGCAGTCGCCCTTCCCCCGCGGTGCCGAACCCGATGACGGCGATCCTCATGCCACTTCCTCCTCGAGGTGCTGGGGCGCCGCGCCGTCGATCAACACGCGGCGGATGATCTCGACGGCCTGCTCGGCCAGCTCCGCGTCCACGTTCAGCGGTGGGTAGAGGCGCAGGGTGGTGCCCCCGGTCATCACCAGCACCCCGGCGTCGAGCAGCGCCAGGAACGTCTCCCGGAAGGTGCCCTTGTCCAGCGGCCGGCGGGACCGCTTGTCGGCGACCAGCTCGATGCCGATCGCGAACCCGGCGCCCCGGACGTCGCCGACGAGCGGGGACTCGTCGACAAGCGGTTCGAGCGCGGCCAGCATCTCGGCGCCGAGCTTGCCCACCCGGCCGGGCAGGTCCTCGTCGACCAGCACGTCGGTGGTGGTGGCGACCGCCCGGCAGGCCAGCGGGAACGCGCCGAAGCTGGACGAACTCGCGCTCGGGTCGGAGAACGGGCTGGCGGCCATCAGCTCCGCGGTGGAGATCACCCCGGTGACCGGGTACCCGGCGCCCATCCCCTTGCCGACCGTGACGATGTCCGGCACCACCTCGTCACGCATGAAGGCGAACGACTCACCGGTACGGCCGAAGCCGGTCATCATCTCGTCGACGATCAGCAACGCGTCGAACTCACCGGCGACCGAGGCCAGCGCGTTCAGGTAGCCCGGTGGCGGCACCACGTTGCCCGACCGGCCCTGCACCGGCTCGACGACGAGGGCCGCCAACGAGCCGGTGGAGTTCTCCTTGATGGTGTCCCGCACGGTCTCCACGCACGCGTAGCCGCAGCTCGGGAAGGTCATCTTGAGCGGGCAGTGGTAGCAGTTGGCGTACGGTGCGCTGAAATAGCCCGAGGGCAGCGGCCCGAGACCGGACCGCGCCCCGGCGGTGAGCGCCAGGCTGCCCAGCGTCTTGCCGTGGAAGCCACCCCAGAACGACAGGAACTCGTGCTTGCCGGTGACCGACTTGGCCAGCCGCAGCGCCGCTTCCACCGCCTCGGTGCCGCCGCTGTAGAGCTGGATCCGGTCCAGCGGCGGCGGCAGGAACTCGCGCAGCGACTCGGCCATCGCCCGGCGGCCGGCCGACCCGAACGCCCCGGCCGGCGCGGTGGCCATCTCGGCGGTG
Organism: Micromonospora sp. NPDC049282; assembly: GCF_043197045.1. Lineage (NCBI taxonomy): Bacteria > Bacillati > Actinomycetota > Actinomycetes > Micromonosporales > Micromonosporaceae > Micromonospora > Micromonospora sp. NPDC049282. The sequence continues at coordinate 71,001 of NZ_JBICSL010000017.1, read as the reverse complement.
AGGGCGGCGATCAGGCGTGGGTTGGCGTGGCCGATCGAGTTGACTCCGCCGGCCCCCTGGAAGTCGATGATCTCGTTGCCGTCCGAGTCGACCAGGACCGCGCCGGCGGCGGACTCGACGCACAACTGCGCCCAGAGCATGACGGCCTGCAGACCGGGTCCGATCACTTCCTGCTCGGCGGCCCAGTGCTGAGCACCACGCGGCCGGTCGGGCGTACGCCCGAAACGTCGGCCGTCGCCTGAACTTTCTGCCATCGTTCCGCCTCTCGGGTGCGGCCGATCCACCGGTCACGCCGACCGCGGGCCGCTTCCGCCCATGCTCGGGATCCGGCGGCGAGCTCGGGAGCCTCCATCGGCCACGACGAATGGGCATGCCCGGACGGCTGGCACGTCCGGGCAGCGCGGCGCCGTGGGGGACGCGGTTAGCGTGGCGCCGTGACCAGCACGGTGCGGGACCTCATCGACGTGGCGGCGCAGTCCGCCGTGGACGCCGGCCGCCTGATCCGGCAGCGGTTCGGCGGCCCGATGGAAGCGTCCACTAAGGAGGCGGCCCACGACGTCGTGACCGGCACCGACCTGGCCGCCGAGGAGTTGATCCGCGCCGCCTTGGGTGGCGCCGCCGCACGCTCGACGGTGGTGGGTGAGGAAGGCGGCCGGCAGCACGACGCCACGATCGGGGCGGAGGATCCGGTGTGGCTCGTCGACCCGATCGACGGCACCTACAACTTCGTCCGGGGCATTCCGTTCTTCTGCGTGTCGATCGGCCTGCGGATCGGAGGTCACACCGTGGGCGGCTGCGTCTACGACCCGATGCGCGAGGAGTTGTTCACCGCGGCGGACGGCTGCGCGTGGCTGAACGGCGTTCAGCTGCCCGTGCGTACGGCCGCGCCGTCGGCGCCTCCGCTGGTGCTGTGCGACATCCCCAACGCCGGCGGGCCCCCGGCCACCACCGAGACCGATCTGCTGGCCGCGCTGCTCACCGCCGCCGCGGACGTGCGACGGCTCGGCTCGTCGGCGCTGGCACTGGCGTACGTCGCCGCCGGTCGCGCCGACCTGGCCGCCAACGCGGACGTCTACGACTGGGACACCGCGGCCGGGCGGGCGCTGGTCACCGCGACCGGCGGCGGCTACCTGAGCCACCCCGATCCGCTGCCGACCCGGCGGCGGGGCAGCTTCGTCGCGTGGGCGCCGGCGTACCCGACCCTCGGCCGCGCGGTCGGCGAGGCCCTGCACCCCGACTGCTTCGCGGAGACCCGGTGACCCACAAGCGCTTTCTGTTCATGGGCGGCATGCACCGCAGCGGCACCACGCTGCTGGCCTCGCTGGTCGGCACGAATCCGCAGGTGACCGGGTTCCGGCAGACCGGCGCGCCGATGGACGAGGGCCAGTACCTGCAGACCGTCTGCCCCTACGACGAGCAGCACGGCGGTCCCGGCCGGTTCGCGTACGCGCCCGGGGCGCACATGACCGAGCACCACGAGCTGGCCAACCCGGCCACCGCCCGCCTGCTGCGCGAGCAGTGGGGCCGTTACCTGGATCCCGGCCGCCCGGTCCTGCTGGAGAAGTCGCCGCCCAACCTGTTGCGTTTCCGGTTCTTCCAGCGGCTCTTCCCGGGCTCCCGGTTCGTGCTGGTCACCCGGCATCCGGTGGGGGTGGCGATGAGCACCAGGAAGTGGACGCCGGCGCTGACCGTGCGGCAGCTCGTCGAGCACTGGCTGCACGCCCACGAGCTGGCCCGGGCCGACGCCAGGCACCTCGACGCGATGCTGACCGTCCGCTACGAGGACCTGATGGCCGACCCGGACCGGACGCTGGCGGCCATCGCGGCCTTCGCCGGCATCCCACCCACCTTCGACGTCGGCGACCTGGACCGGGACACGAACACCCGGTACCTGCGGGCCTGGCGGCAGGGCCCGGGAGCCGACGACGATCTCGTCGACCTCGCCGAACGGGTCGAACGCTACGGCTACCGGCTGCCCGCGACCGCCTGAACCGGCTTCGAGAGGAGAGAACGGATGTCCCGGTTGCTCATCGTGCACGGCACCGGCGGACCACGACGCTCCGACGACTCGGTCCGTCGGGAGTGGATCAGCTCCGTCGAGGACGGTCTGGCGCTGGCCGGCCACCCGGCGGTGGCACCGGATGCCACCCTGGTCAACCTCGATGCCCCGGGCCGCGTGCCGGCCCTCGGCGACAGTGATCCGGCCGCCGAGGTCGCACTGCTGCGGCGCTGCTGGCGGACCGCCACCTTCGACCTCGAAGCCGGTGCGGAACCGGTCGGCGCGGACGCGTTGGCCGCCCGCCTGGCCTGGTCCCGGTACTTCTGCGGGCTGACCGCCGAGGAGCTGACCGACACCCTGCGTCAGGTGCGGGCGTTCGCCACCGGCGGGGCGGCAGGGCACCCCGCGATCGACGAGGTACGCGCAGCGCTCACCCCGGACACCGAGATCGTGATCGGCCACTGCCTGGGCGGGGTGGCGGCCGCGCTGGCCCTGGCCGACGCCGGCGCCGCCGCTCCGGCTCTGATCACCCTGGGCTCACCGCATCCTCCGGCCGCGGGACCGCCCGCGTCCGGACTGGCCACCTGGGTCGATGTCGCCGACGTGCAGGACACGCTGCTCCTGGCGGCCGGGACCGGTCCGGCCGGCGTCACCGCGAAGGTGTCACTCGACTGCGACCCCCGGCTGCGCGGCGCTCGCAACTATCTGGCCTCGCCGGAGTTCGGCAAGGTGCTCGGCAGCCTGCTGGAGACCCGTCCCGGCGGGTGACCCGCCGGAGCATGTCCGGAACGAGACATGGTCCTGGATGGAGCGTGCCGTCGTCCGTTTCGATGATTCGTGTGACTCCGAGTGAGAGGAGCGCGGTCATGACCGCGACGATCGTCGAGCACCATCCGCACCGCGAGTCGGCAAGCCTGCGCATCGCACTGGTGATGATCAACGACATCCTGCGGGACGGCCTCAGCGTGGCACTCCGCGGTCTGGGCCTGACCACTTCCGTCCGCGCCTACCGCTCGATGCCCGAGCTGCTGACCGAGGCCGTCGACGAGCAACCGGAAGTGCTCGTCGTCAACGCGGCCGACGGCGTCGCGGGCATCGCGGCCGCCGCGCTGATCGCCCCGGAAAGCAAGATTGTCATGCTGATCCACGACGCCCGTGCCGCCGAGGCAGTGCTGGCCGACGGGGTCGTGGTGGACGGCTTCCTGCTGCAACAGGACCTGTCCGGTCGCACCCTGGAGAACGCGCTCCGGGCGATCATGACCGGCGAGGTGCCGATGCCCGCGGTCCTGGCGCAGCAACTGCTGGCCCGCGCCGGCATTCGCCGTACGCCCTCGTCGATGGCACCCATCAAGCTGACGCCGCGCGAGCACGAGACGCTGTTGCTGCTGGTCGAAGGGTTGAGCAACAAGCAGATCGCGCGACGCCTCAAGATCTCCGACCACGGGGCGAAGCGGCTGGTAGCCGGGGTGCTGCTCAAGCTGGGCTGCACCAATCGGACGTCGGCGGTGGTCACCGCCATCCGCTCCGGACTGGTGGAGTGCGCGTAGGGCCGGCGGCGCCGAGCAACCGTGCCGGCGCGCCGAGACGAAGGTGGCGGCGCCACCCCGGCGCCGCCACCCCTTGGTTCCCTCAGACCGCCTGTTGCAGCGGGGGCCGCTCGTAGAGGCCGTGCACGGCCAGCTTGATGCCGAGTTCGAGCCGGCTCCGGGCGCCCACCATCTGCATGATCTGCGTGACCTGCCGCTGGACGGTACGGGTGGACACCGCCAGCGCACGTGCGACCACGTCATCGGTGGCCCCGCCGGCCAACCGCCGCAACACGTCGCGCTGCAGCGGGTTGAGCCTGCCGTGCAGGTCACTCACATCCGTCCGAGCCTCGGACCAGTGATGATGGAAGATCGTCACCAGCGCCTGCACCGCGGTGGGCGAGCGAACGGCCAGCGGTGACGCGGCCCCGCCCCGCGACACGATCGCCAGGTTGCGGTCCAGCACGACCATCAGAGTCGGCGAGTGCTTGCCGCTGCGCACGTCGGCCCGGACGCCCAGCAGGGCCTGCAGCCGGGCGCCCCGGTCCAGCAGGGTCTCCCCGGCGACCACCGCACGCACCTGGGCGGCGCCGGACCATCCGATCCGGGTCGGCCAGGTCCGGCCCGGCTCCTGATCGGACAGCAGTGCACAGTTGGCCGGAATCAGCGCGAGCACCTCGTCGCGCGCGGCTCTGATCACCCGCGTCGCCAGACGCCAACCCGCGCCTTCGGCCTCGGTGGCCCTCGGCTTCGGTTCCATGGCTCTGTTCTGCATCAACTCTCCCCCGAGTTGCCGTCGCATGCACGCCGGCATGCGCCAAGCGGACAGTGATTGGAACGTAGCGATCGGCGAAGTTCGCGGGTACCGGGGAATCCCTGCCTCGCGAGCCGGATTTCCACCAGCTCACCCGCGCCAGGGCCGGTTTCACGATGGCGGTCAGGACCCCCAGCCGGCGGAACTGTTGGACCGGAGGTACATCAGGACCGCCCGCACCCGCCGGTGCACACCCTCCGCCGCGTCGATCTGCAGCCGCTCCAGGATGCTTGTCACGTACGACTCGATGGTCTTGCTGCTCAGGCGCAGGCGGTCGGCGATCGCCCGGTTGGTCAGCCCTTGCGCCATCAGTGCCAGCACCTCCTGCTCCCGGACGGTCAGGCGGTCGATCCGGCCACCCGTCCGGCGCCGGGCCATCAGCTCCTCGACCAGGGCCGGATCGATGACCGCTCCGCCGTTCGCCAGCTCGCGCAACGCGGTGACCACCTGCTCGACGTCGAGGATGCGCTCCTTGAGCAGGTATCCGACGCCGCCCTCGCCCGAGTTGACGATCGCCAGCGCGTACTCCGTCTCGATGTGCATGGAGAGGACCAGCACCGCGATGCCGGCGTAGTCCCGCCGGATCCGCTCGGCCACGGCCAGGCCCTCGGTGGTGTAGGTCGGTGGCATCCGGATGTCGACGATCACCGCGTCCGGACGGTGCGCGGCCACCACGTCCAGCAGTTCGTGCGCGTCCTTCACCGCCGCGAGCACGGTCATCCCGGCCTGCCGCAGGAGGGCTGACAAGCCCTCCCGGATCAGCACCGCGTCGTCTGCGATGACGATGCGCACGGGATCACCGTCCGCAGCGTCGTGCCGACCCCGGGTCGACTCTCCAGCTCCAGCCGGCCGCCGAGTGCCTCGGCGCGGCGGCTGAGGTGGCTCAGACAGTCTTGGTCGTCAAGGGTCCGGGTCGAGCCGGAGCCGTCGTCGCACACCTCCAGGTGCAGGCAGTTCTGCTCCATGCGCATCCGGATCACCACCGTCGAGGCGCCACCGTGCCGGACCGCGTTCGTCAACGCCTCCGCCACGACGAAGTAGGCGGCTTCCGCCACCTCACGCGGAACCAGGCGAGGCCGCCCTTCGATCCGCACCGTCACCGGCGTATTGGCGGTCAGCGCGACAAGCGCCTCGTGCAGCTCACGCCGATCCAGTGCGGGCGGCCGCAGCCCTCGGCTCAACAGCCGCAGCTCGGTGAGTGCCATGGTCAGCTCGGTGACCGCCGTATCCAGGTGGGCGTCGGCCTCGGCGGTGTCCCGTATCGTCTTGCGCGCCATCTGCAACAGCAGCGTCGCGTTGATCAGCCGCAGCTGCGCGCCGTCGTGCAGGTCCCGTTCGATCTCGCTGCGCGCCCGGTGCCGGCCGTTCCGCGCCTCCTGCTCGTACCGGCGTTCCCAGAGCGCGGCGTCGGCCTGCCAACCGCGGGCGTTGGCGAGCAGGACCAACGGCGGTATCAGGATCTGCAGGACCACACCTGCCGCGTTGCCCACCAGCCAGGCGACATGCGACGGAGTCGTCAACAGGGGCACCACCGCTGCGGCGCTGACCTGCAGACAGATGAGAACGCCCGGAAGCGCGACGATCCGCTGCGCGCGCTGCCACCGCCTGATCAGGTGGACGGCGAGCCAGATCGCCACCACCGAGACCACCAGCCGCGCGGCCACCGCCTGGTACGGCTCGGCGGCCCAGCCCGGCTCGGGAAGGCAGGCCAGGCACGGGTCGATCGGGCTGGCCGGCGCGGCACGGCTCTCGACGATCAGCAGCGGCAGCCCGCCGAGCGCGGCCGCCAGCAGGATGCGGTCCGCCCGGGTCCGCGCGCCGCTGTGCGGCTGGGTGACCAGGATGGCCACCAGGAGAGTCCAGACCAGCGGGTGCGCGACGGCGGCCATGCCGGTACCCGACACGCCGTGCAGCGGCCCGGTGCTACGGGCCAGCCAGACCATCGCGACGGCGAAGAACAGCATGCCGGTCAACGGATTGGCGGTCGACCCGATCAGGATCATCCCGGCGGTGCCGTAGGAGCAGACCAAAGCCAGCGCGGTCGCGACGAAGAGCGTGGTCTCCGGGTCACCGGACTGGATCACCCGAATCGTGGCGACCAGGCTCCCGCCCAACATCACACAGACCAGCATTGCGACAGCAGCGCTCCGCAACGCTGGTCCCGCGTCGACTCGGCTGACTCTGCCGGGCATCGCAAGCCGGACCAATCGTCCCTCCGCGGTCGGTAGCCGATGGGAGCCGACCGGTGGACGGTGGTGAAACCGACGAACGCTCGCTCGACGGTCGCGACGCGATCCGAAAGATGATCAACCCGCCCGATCGGTTTCCTCGATCGGCGTCAATACTATCGCACCGCTGATTAATTGGGGGGCCGGCAAATTGCATAAGAGGTTCCGCAAAAGCGGTCATTACTCACCCACAGCCGCCGTAGCGGCCCCAAGCACTCGAACCGGACAGCACGCTGAACCCTCGGCCGATATCACCTACGATTCTGGGAGAATTTCCCTCCCATTCGGACCAGCAGGCCGGCGCGCCCCCTTATCCGTCCCGCCCCAGCCGTACGGCGTCGAATTCCATCATGCGGGAAGGCCGTCTTCCGCCGTCCACCCAGCTGGCGCCACAGGCCGCGCAGAGGCCGGCAGCCCCGCCACGAAGGCGCTCTGCGTGAACCGGAAGCCAGGCCGGCGGCCAGGTCCACACGCCGCCGGACCTGGCCGCGACAATCCGACCGCACAGAACCGAGAAAGCCGCGCGGGGAGGCGAACCCACGCATCCCGGCAATCAGGGTAATTGTCGTCCATTCCCAGGAAACAGGCCCGTTTTATAACCGCCGACAGCCAGATGTCGGGGTCCCGACACAATAGAGGTACGATGCGGTGATCTCGGCAAGGAATCATCCGCATCGACCCGAACCCGACACGATCGGAATTCGGCCGGCCACGCGCCGCACAAGACCGGACTGGCACGTCCGAAAGGTCCGGTGCTGGTGGTGGCTGTCTCCAGTACACCGTGCCCACCGAGACCGAAGGACCCTCCTCCGCCACGTGATCCACGATGCTCGGCGATCGGACAGGGCGGTCCGTCACGGTCCGAGCGGGCGGTAGCGGAGGTGGAGTACGCCGTTCCGGAATCGACGCTCGTCGAGCAGTTCGAAATCGACGCGCATGCCGGTCGGCAGTCCTGGCTTGCCCCCGCCGACGGTGATGGGCCAGACGAACAACTGGCACTCGTCGACCAGCCCGGCCTGGAGGGCCTGCGCCGCCAGGTTGGCACCGCCGACGGTGAGGTCGCTGCTGGCCGTGGCCTTCAGCTCACGTACCGCGGCGGGGTCGAACCGGCGTTCGATCCGGGTGTCGGAAGTCGACACCGTGGTCAGGGTCGTGGAGTACACGACCTTGCTCGCCACCTGCCAGACGCTCGCGAAGTCGGCCATGAGGTCGGAGTTCGCGGCCAGCGCCGGGTCGGTCTCCCAGACGGACATCGCCTCGTACAGTCGCCGCCCGTAGAGAAACGTGCCCACGGACCGCAGGAGGTCGGTGTAGAGCACGAACAACTCGTCGTCCATGGGGAGCCAGCCGTACGCGCCGCGTTCGTCCTCCATGTAGCCGTCGAGCGACACGTTGTTCACGTAGATCAACTTCGCCATGCCTCTACCTCTCGTCGATGAGTTCGACAGCCCGGACGTTCGTCAGCGTGGCATCGAGTTTGATGAACGCCTGGCGCCAGCCCTCCTCGCTGGGGTGCGCCAGGCTTTCGGGGAGCCACTGGCGGATCTCCAGTCGCGTCCGTCCGTCGGTCTCGTCGTGGAACTCGACCCGGAGTCTCGTCTCGAACGGCTCGATGCCCTCCGGCAGCCGACCACCGACGTGCATGACACCTTCGAGCAGTTCGCCGTCGGCGACGTCGGTGAGGTCGACGTGGACGCGCACGCGAAGATCGGGTTGGGCGGCGTTGACCTCCGTCCACCGTTGGTGGCCGCCGGGGCGTACGTCGAAGTCGATCTCATCGCGCGGCAGGGTGTTGCCGATCGGACCCCACCACGCTGCCAGGTGGTCGGGGTCGGTGAAGGCCCGGTAGACCAGCTCCCGCGGCGCGTCGAACACACGGGAGATGGCGAGCTGTGGAGTTTCGGTGTTCATTCGCGCTCCCTGGGGTCGTCGGGCGTGCGGTCCGGTGCCGGTCCGGCGGCCTGCACCGCGGCGAGGTGGGTGTCGAGGCGGGTGAGGGACGAGTCCCAGAACCGCCGGTAGCGCTCGATCCAGTCGGCCGCCTCGCGGAGCGGGGCGGCTTCGAGGTGGCTCGCGCGCCACTTGCCGGACCGGGACCGCGAGATGAGCGCGGCGCGTTCGAGCACCTTCAGGTGCCGTGACACCGCCGGCATCGAGATCGACAGCGGAGCGGTCAGCTCGGTGACCGTGGCGTCGCGGGCGGCCAGCTCGGCGAGGATCGCCCGTCGAGTCGGGTCGGCCAGTGCCGAGAACACCGCGCTTAGCTGATCGGTGCCCGCCATCGGAAACCCCCCTCACTTAACCAACGTGTTAAACGTATGGGAGGGGGGTGACGCTGTCAACAAATGAGACCGCCGCTGTCTTCGCGGCGCTGGTCGGGGTTGCCACCGGTGGAGTGGTCATGCCGTCCGCTGCTTACGCCGCGGACAACGGACCGTGGGATCCGACCTGATCCTCTACCGTGCAGCACGGCGAACAACGCCATCTTCTCCTGGACGCCGGCAGTGCAGGCGTAGGGCTGCGGTGACGCCTGCGGCGCGACCGATGGACGACTCGATGCGTACGTCATCGATGGGCCCTGAGGGTTCTTGCTCTCGCTCGCTCACCTAGCGGGACCGCCGGGTTCGGGCCTGAGATGTTCGTCGTCAGATCGACCAGAGCAGAGCGTGCTCCGGTCGAGCAGAAAGGAATCGGGATCACTCTCGGCCGGGGGTGCCCCTACAGTCCAAGGTCAGTTGGAGTTCACCGTAGGGGCACCTGGTCGACCACACCCACCTGAGCCGTTTTCGGTGGCCTGGGCGGCCACCGGGATCAGCCCGTGGTGCAGGAACGGATCTGGGCTCTGGCGCCGCTGTTGCCGTTCATCATCGTGGTGAAGCCGAAGGTGTTGCCGCTGCCGTTGGACCGCATCGTCATCACGTAACCGGTGCTGTCCCAACTGGGGGAGCCGTTCCAGGTAGTGACGATCCGCTGCGGCGCGGTCACCGCCACGACCACGGTCCAGTTGCTGGCCCCCTGCACCGTCACCGAGGTGTTGTACCGGTCACCCCAGACGTTGGGGGTCGTCGCCGTCGCTGTACACCCGCCGGTAGGCGGTGGAGTGGTCGGCGTGCCGGTCGGCGGCGGAGTGGTCGGCGGCGGAGTGCCGTCCGGGGCCACCGCTCGACCGGTGCTCGGCGAGATCATGCCCGGACAGAGGTTGCGGCTGCTCAGGTTGGCCACGATCTGCGGAATCGCGTCGCGGGTGTTCTGAATGCCGTCGTGCATCAGGATCACCTGGCCGGCCTGGAGGCGGCCGGCGTTGGAGACGATCTGGCTGACGCTGGCGCCGTTCCAGTCCTGGGAGTCGACGTCCCAGATCACCTGGCGCAGGCCAAGCGACGTGGCGACCGACTGGAGGGTCGAGTTGGTCTCCCCGTAGGGCGGGCGGAACAACTGCGGCCGGACGCCGGTCGCCGACTGGATCGCCGAGTTGGTCTGGGAGAGGTCCGACTGCATCTGGCTCTGGCTCATCGAGGTCATGTGCGCGTGGTTCCAACTGTGGTTGGCCACCCACATGCCGGCGTCGACCTGGGCCCGCGCGGCGGACTGGTTGCCCTGCACGTTCTGCCCGACGTTGAACATGGTCGCCCGTACGCTGTTCGCGCGCAGCACGGACAGCAGTGCGCTGGTGCTGCTGGTCGGCCCGTCATCGAAGGTGAGGCCGACGTACCCGTTGCAGGTGGCGGCGCTGGACGGAGTGGCGGCGACCGCGAGACCGGCGGCAGTCAGCGCCACGGTGGAGGCGAGCACGGCCAACCGGACGGTGAGACGCGATGTTCGGGGGGCGGACGGGCGGCGGGAGCCGCCGATGCTGGCGTACATGCGCAGGTCCTCCTTGGGACGGGTGACACCTGACGAGGCATGACATCAATCGACAGAGATTGATGTCAGCCTGTTCGGAGTATTGCAGCGGCGTTTCGAACAGGTCAATGATTTTCCGGAAGTTTTCCGGAAAGGACCGGCTGGTCGACCGCGACCGCCGCGGGCCGGCACGCGTTCGGTGGTGTTGACGCGGCCCTGAGGGCCGACCGGATCAGGCTGAGCAGTCGCAGCCGGGCCGGGTAGGCGAACGCCTTGAGCACCCCCGCGAGCCGTGCGTTCAGGGGTGCCTTCCAACGCATGCTCCAGCGCCGCCGCCGCCGGCCGGCGCCGGTCGGGTCGAGGCTCATCAGTGCCATGTAGACGCATTTGAGCGCGGCCTGCTCGTTCCGGAAATATGCAGCAGACCCATCGCAGGTGTCAGGTCACGCTCGCAGGCCGAGCACCAGATAGCTGGCGAAGCTGACGAGCAGATACCAGCTGGCCGCATTGGGCGACCATCGGGACTCGCGAGCATGCCAGAAGCGCCATCCCGCCACCATCACCAGGGAAAGCGGCAACAGCACGGCCACCCACCAGTACCCTGATGGCCGCGTCACGCCGAGGAACAGCACGATCGAGGCGATCGGTGCCGCGACAGCGAGCGCGACGGTGCCGCCGAGACCGAATATGGCAACGTATGTCCGCTCGCCCGGCCGGGCTGTTCGAGTGATCTTCTTGGCGAATTCCAGGTGAACGGACGCGAGCACCACCACCGCGATCGCCACAGCGCCGGGCCGGCCTGGCGTCAGCCCGGTACCCTGCAGGAAGCCGACGTAGAGATACAGGTGCAGCAGCAGTTGCACCGGGAAGCTCACCAGGAGGTTGAGCACCAGGTTGTCCGCCGACGGCCAACACAGCCAGTGATGGACGGCGATCACCAGGGCGCCGTACCCGAGCTGTCCGGCCAGGACGAGCGCGGCGACCGGGTTGCCGGCGTTGAGCACGGGCAGCAGCAGCGCTCCGGCGACGTACAGAACGCAAAGATCGGTTCGGCGCACCAGACCGGCGGCCAGGGGCCGGCCGGGGTGGAGGCGACGGTCGTAGTCGAGGTCCCGTATGTCGTCGAGAGCCCGCATCAGCAGCAGGTTCACCGCCAGCGTCGCCGCCGCCACGGCGGTGCCGAGATCCGGGGCCCAGCGCGCGGCGCGGGGATCAATCGCGGCGAACAAGCCAGTCACCCCGTACGCCCAGGCCACCGCGAACAGCAGCGACGGCAACGGCGGATAGCTCCCGGCCACGAACCGGGTCAGTCGCGTGATCATGCGGCGTCCCTCCGTCCGGACCACCGGACCGGCAGGGCCCAGACCCCCCGGATGAACATCTGGTCGCGCCATTGCAGGGCCGACTCCGGCACCGCCAGCTCCAGCCCGTGCAGGCGGCGCAGGACGGCCGCCAGGCCCTCCTGCAGTTCCACCCGGGCGTGCGAGGCGCCGAGGCAGAGATGCCGCCCGTGACCGAAACCGAGATGGGCGTTCGGGGCGCGGTCGGGCCGGAACTGGTCGGCGTCCGGGAAGGCGTCCCGATCCCGGTTGCCCGCGTCGGTAAGCGGGATGACGACCTGTCCAGCAGCGAGGACGCGGCCGGCCAATTCCACGTCCTGCACGACGACGTGCGGCTGCCCACCGGTGCCGACGAACCACACCCACCGCAGCAGCTCCTCGACAGCCGCCGGGATGAGGCTGGGCTCGCGGCGCAGCGCCGCCGTCAGCTCCGGCCGGCGCAACAGCGCCAGGATGCACATCGCCAGGTGGGATGCGGTGGTCTCGCCTCCCGCCATCAGCAACCCGAAGGCGAAGACCGTGATCTCTTCGGTGCTGAGCCGGTCTTGGGCCCGGGCAGCCAGCAATGCGGTCAGCAGGTCAGCACCGTCCGCCGCGACGGCGGTGGCGGAATCCGGTCGGCGCTCGGCCAGCCGGTCTCGGACGTAGCCGTACATCGTCTGCTGAGCGGCGGCGACCTCGTCGGGAGGAAACCGGCCGGCCGACATCATGATCGTCACCAGTGGCAGCAGCCGGTCCAGGTCGCCGAACGGAATCCCGAGCAGGTCACAGGTGACCCGGTACGCCAGCGGGGTGGTGAACTCGGCGACCAGGTCCACCGGCGCGCCCGCCGCCTCGACACGGTCCAGCAGCTCGTCTGCGATGGCGGCGATGCGCGGTCGCGCCTGCTCCGCCCGGCGGTGGGTGAACCAGGCCTGGACGGCGCGCCGGCGGCGGGCGTGCGTGGGACCATCGCTGGTCGCCAGCGCCAGGCTGGCGGACTGGCGGGCGAACAACGTGCCGCCCTGCCACGCCTCCCGGCTGAACCTGGGATCGGCCAGCACGGTGCGCACGTCGGCGTACCGGGTGACGAGCAGGACCTGCTGCCCGCCGGCCAGCCGCACCGGGACCAGCGGTTCCTCGCACAACAGCGCCAGGCGCTCGGGGTCCAACGCGATGCCCGGAAGGTCCGGCAGGGGAAAATGCGGGCAGCGGCCCGCGGGGATACCGTCCGGGCCGACGATGACGGGCGCGGGTACCGGCTCGTGGGTCACGACGGTCGTCCGAGCATCGGCGGGCGGGTGGCGCCGGCCTCGGCCCACCCCTGCGGAACGTTCACACCGTCTCCCTTCGAGACTCCGGACGCCCGGTGGCCCACTCCGGCAGGGAGAGGATCTCGACGACGGCCGCCGAGACCGACACCCCCACCCCGTTGCTGATCATGAGTACGTGGTCGCCCGACGCGACCTGGCGGGTGGCCACCAGGTGGGCCAGTGCGGCGAAGTGGTCGTTGACCGACAAGTGGCCGAGGTCACGGCCGAAAGCGAGCATGCCGCGCGCCGGGTCGATGCCGATCGGCGCGAGCACGCTGCGCAGATAGCCCTCGCCGCCGGCGAAGACGTGGGTGGCCCGGGCAATGTCGGCCGGGCTGATCCCGGCCTCGGCGATGGTCCGCAGGCCCAGTTCGGTCCGGGCCGAGCTGATCGCGTGCTTGGCCGCCACCGCCGCGTCCGGGAATCGGCGGGCGAAACTCAGCTGCCGTCCGGCCACGTCCACCGGGCGGTCGAAGGTGAGCGCCGGCGGAAACAACGGGCCCTCGGGCCGGTTCATCTCCTCCAGCTCGGGCAGCGACATGGAACCCATGGCCCGCACTCGGGCGAAGCCGTCGACCGTGGACAGCACGGCGGCGGTCGCGGCATCACCCATGATGGAACCGCGGCCGGCGTTGGCGCCCGCGGCGTACCGCCACCGGTCGAAGCGCAGCACACCGAAGTTGTCGGCCCCGGTGATCAACGCGGCGGTCCGGCGACCGGCGCAGAGGTACCCGTACGCCAGCTCCAGCGCGGTCAGTGCCCCGTTGCAGCCCTGGCGCAGCTCGGCCGCCGGGATGCTGCCGCCCACCGTGTGCCGTAGTACGTACTGGTGCGGCGACCAGTAGTCGGGGCCCTGGTCACCGACCGAGGCGTGCAGCAGCAGAGCGATCTCGGCACGGTCGAGCCCGGACCGCGCCAGAGCCATGTTCGCGGCGTCGACCGCCATGTCCGGGGCGGAGATCCGGCCGGCCACCGCCGCGCCCGTCCAGCCGCTGTTGCGCCACTCGTGCTCGTCGTACCAGCCGGCGGCGACGGCGTCCTCGGCCGCGACGGAGGCGGGCAGGTAACTGGCCAGCCCGGCGAGGTACAGCTGTGGTGTCCTCACGGGGTCACCCCGTCGGTGGCGCCCGCCGGCACGCGAGCACCGGATGCGACCGGCTCGGCGGAGAGAAGCCGGACGGTCCCCGCAGCCCCGTCCAACTCCACCAGCGCACCGTCCGGGATGCGGGTGCTCGCGCCCGCGACCGCGACCACCGCCGGAATGCCCAACAGCCGACCGGTGATCGCGGTGTGCGACACCATGCTGCCGCGTTCCACCACGATGCCCTTCGCCGCCATCATCAACGGCAGCCACCCGGGGTCGGTCTCCCGCGCGACGAGGATCCGGTCCGCGCACGATTCGGGCGGCACCGCGGCATTCAACACCACCTTGGCGCGGCCCTGGACCCGGCCATCGCTGGAGGCCAGACCCCGCAGGGTGTCCCCCTCGGCGGCCACCGGCGTCGGCCCGGTGCCGGCCCGGGCGGCCAGCCCGGGACGAACCGGTACGCCGGCCGGCGTGGTGAAGTACGCGGGCGGTTCCGGACGGTCCGCCGCGGCGGCGAGCTCAGCCCGCCGCCGCCTCACCACGGCGCGCAGGTCGGCGTCCGCAACGGTGCCGTCGAAGGCGCCGAGCACCTCCTCGACCCGCAGGTGGGCCACGTCGTCGACGGTGTCCAGCAGATCCGCCTCGACGAGCCCGGCGGCGAGCCGCCACAACACGTCCCGGGAGAGCCCGTACAGCTGGCTCCGGCAGAACCGCGTGTCCTCGCGTGCGGTGAGAAAGAACCGCAGCACGCCGAGGGTGGCGCGCAGCACCGCACGCCGGGCCGGATTCGGGCAGGCGGCGCGCAACGCCTGCCGAGCCTCGTCCCGGGCCCGGCGCGCATCGGCGAGACTGCCGGCGACGGTCAGTCCCTGGGTGACGAAAGGGCGGATCGTGGCCAGAGTCATCGCGGGGCGTTGCCGGGGAGTGGGCACCTCAAGCTTGAGGTCGTGCAGCCCCCGGTCCCCGTACGCGTCCAGGTGCCGGACGAAGGCGGATGCGACGTCCGCGCCGTACCGGCCGGCCGTGATCTCTGCCCACACCTCGGGCTCCGGTCGTTGAAGCACCGCCATCCGCAGTTCCGGCACGGCGTTGACCAGCTCCGCCAGGCCGATCGCCGACCGGACCGCGGCGAGGGTCCGGTTCGGCCGGCCACCGGCCACCAGGCGGGGCAGCAGCGCTTCCCCATCCGGCACCCAGCGCCGCAACAGCACGGTGGTGGCGCCCAGCGCGGCCAGGCCGAAGTAGCTGCTCACCATGGTGGTCCCCCACCGGCGTTCGACCTCGGCCCACATCTGGCGATAGCGCTCGATCAGCTCGTCCGGGGTACGGTCGGCGAGCCCGCCGGTTTCCGCCACCAGCGCGTCCCACCAGCGCAGAAATGCCCGCAGCTCTGCCGGCTGGCGGGCTAGCAGCAGGGCGAGCCGCGGGGCGGCCCGCAGCACCTCCCGCCACGACCGGCCCGGCGACTCGGGCGGCATCCCGGTCCGCTCGGTCAGCCCGAGCGAACGCTCCCACAGCGGGCGCATCAGCGCGAAGCCGGGAATCCGCCCGTGCAGCGCGAACCAGGCGTCGAGCCGGTAGAAGACCCGCCCATCGAGGTAGCCCACCATCCGGCTCAGGTGATGACGGTGCCGCCGCAGGGCGCGTTCCGGCACCCCCATCCGCCGGTAGAAGTCGGCGAAACCCACCTGGTAGAAGACGCACGCCTGCGAGTACGTCAGGGCGCCGGTGAACCCCGGGAAGCTCTCCGTCAGATTGTGGTTGGTCCACGGCACGGCCGCGTGATCTGGCCGGACACCGTCGACGGCAGCAGCCGGAATGACGGCCGGTCGAGCCTGCACCAGGTGGACGCGGCCGTCGGCGGTGAGGGTGCCCTCGATGTCCTGGGGGCCGCCGAAGAGGCCCTCCACCCGGGCGGCCAGGGCGCAGATCTCGTGCAC
This sequence comes from Micromonospora sp. NPDC049282, assembly GCF_043197045.1. Classification (NCBI taxonomy): domain Bacteria; kingdom Bacillati; phylum Actinomycetota; class Actinomycetes; order Micromonosporales; family Micromonosporaceae; genus Micromonospora; species Micromonospora sp. NPDC049282. The sequence continues at coordinate 54,932 of NZ_JBICSL010000017.1, read as the reverse complement.
CTCGACGTCGGTCAGCACCGGTGGCTCCGCCAGCCGGGCGGGGACCGGCAGGCCGACCGGGCCGGTGTCGGGCCGCGCCGGGTCCAGCCCGACCATCGTTTGCTTGGTGACCGTGTCGGTGTGCACCGCGCCGGTCGCCCCGTCGACGAAGTAGTGCTCGATGTCGGCCTTCTCCTGCACGATGCCCTCGCCGATGCCGTGCGCGGCGGCGATCACCCGACGGTCCGTGCCGGTCCGCGGGTCGCGGGTGAAGGCCACGAACGAGCGGACACCGGGCACCATGCGCTGGACGCCGACCGCGATCCGCACGGCGGCCGGGTCGACCCCCCGATGCAGCCGGTACACGGTTGCCTCCGAGTTGTACGCCGAGGCCCAGCAGTCCGCGACCCGGGTGATCAGGGCGGCCCGGTTGACGTACAGGAAGCTGTCGGACATGCCCGCGAACGGCTCCTGCGCGCCGTCCTCGCCGGTGCCGTCGGCGGCGGCCACCACGCAGGCCCGCACGGCGACCAGACCGTCCGGCCCGGCCAGGTCGTCGAACGCGGCGAGCAGCTGTTCCGCCAGGCTGGTCGGCACCCCAGCGGCGCGGACCCGGGCCCGGTTCTTCTCCGCCCACCTGAGCACCTCGGATGTCTCCGCGCCCGGGCCGGGGAACGGGGTCGGCGCCGGCACCATCGCACCGAACGCCTCCCCGGTCAGGCAGAAGAACCCGGGCACCTCAAGCCCGGCCCGACGCATCACGTCCTGTCTAGCGAACTTGAATCCCACAAGCGTGGGGTCGGCCAATGCCGGCCCGGAGACGACGAGCCGCATCACTCACCACACTCCGGGAACGAGGCGGGCACGGCCACCGGCGTACCCGGGGTAACCGGGAACGGTGAACAGCACCCGCTCCTCGACCCGGATCCGCCACACGACCACTGCACCGAGCGCGATGAGGAACAGCAGGCTCAGCGGATTGCCGAAGAAGGCCACGAAGGCGGTATTGGCCAGCAGCATTCCGGTGTACGCCGGGTGCCGGGCGAACCGGTACGGCCCGGACGTGACGATCGCGTGGTCGCGGTATCGAACCACGTGATGCGAGTAGAACCGGCCCAGCGTACGAATCGCCACCAGGCGCAGCGCCACCGCGGCAACGAACACCACCGCCGGGACGGCCAGCCACGGTGACAGGTACTCCCGGTGCACCGGCCACAGGATCGCGGACACGCCGGTCCCGATCCGGGCCAGGGCGTACGGCAGCAACGTGTGGTTCTCGGCGGCCAGCTCGTCGGGGTGGCGCACCGTGATCCGGGCCTCGCCCAGGAGCCACAGGAGATAGCCACCGCCCATGGCCGCCGCAGCCAGGTGCACCGGCTCGTCCGGCCGGCGCAGGTATCCACCGATCCCGATGACGAACGCCGCGACGGCGGCCGGCAACAGGATGCGCAAGCAAGCGACGGTCAACCGCTGGGTCATGCGATGCCACCGGTGGCACGTCGGAACCGGTGGTAGGCGTGCCCGCTCAGCACCTTGATGTGGTAGCGCAGCGTGCCCAGCACCGGGGCCCGATCGTCGGGACCGACCAGGTCGAAGTCACACCATGCCCGACCGGTCCCGAGCGGGCAGTTACGCCAGCGCAGCGCCAACCCGGACGTGCGCGGCAGGTCGGTGGGCAGATCGGCCGCCACCCCCAGCCATATGATCTGGGTGCCCAGCGGCCAGCAGCCGACCCGGTGCACCAGCAGTGTGCAGAACTGGCGGGCGGCCTCGACCAGGCATTCAACCGCATGGGTGTCGCCACCGCGGCCCGCCAGGGCATGCCCGGCCGGCGGCACCAGTACCGGGGCCCTCAACCCGTCGTCCGTTCGCTCGGGTTCACCGATCATGATGTTCTCCGTGCGGACCCGGTGCACCAGCAGCGCCTCCACCGGCCGCGGGCGTACGGGCGCCGCTGGTGGCACCGTGACGGTGCCCGTGTCGGCCAACGCGAACCAGCCGTCCGCCGCTACCGCCCCGCCCTGCCGGACGTACACGTCGTACCGGCCGGCGCCCTCGACCACCTCCAGCGCCGGGGCGGGTGCGAGTTCACAGATGCGACGGAAGGTCAGCGCGGTACGCAGCCGGTGGGCAGCCGGACCCGCCGCACCGGCCCTGGCCAGATCCCACGCGGCGCAGAAGAGCAGCATCCCCGGCACGTGGTCGAGGGGATGATCGAAGAAGAACGGATCCGCCGGGTCGACGCGCAGGTCGGCTGTCCACCGGTAGCCGTCCTCGTCGTGTCGCCTGACAGCGTCCAGTAGTGCGGCGGTGTCCACAGCGGGCTGGACGATCGTGGAGGGATGGTTCATCTCGCATTCAGCCCTTCCTGCCCGGTCCGCCCGCCGTCGCTGCGCGACCAGCGGTCCAGGTGCAGCACTGTTTCCAGTGGTCGACGACGGGCTGGACGGAACGCCGTGCCGATGGCGTGCGCGGTGGGGATCAGCGCCGCCTGGCGGATGTGACCCGGCAGGTCCAGCACCGCGGCCACTTCACGCTCGTACGCCAGATGCACGGTGGTCCAAGCGGTGCCGAGCCCTCGGGCGCGCGCAGCGAGCATGTAGCTCCACACTGCGGGCAACAGGGAACCCCAGAGGCTGGCCTGGTTTCCCGTAGGTAGTTCCAGGGCTTCCAGTTCCAGACAGGGAATCACCAGGACCGGCACGTCGGCGATATGGTCGGCGAGGTGCCGGGCGCTGCGGATGGCGGCAGCCGGGTAGCGGTCAGGATCTGCCTCGAACCGTTCCCGCCAGGCGCGGGTATACCAGGACCCCACTGCGGCACGTTGCCGCGGATCGGTGACGACGATCCAGTGCCAAGGTTGCACGTTGGCCCGTGACGGTGCCTGCAACGCGATGCGCAGACATTCCTCAATCATGCTCGAATCGACCGGGCGGGATAGATCAAGCCGATTGCGTACGGCCCTGGTAGTCGTGAGAAGCTGATCCGGCGCCAGCATGTGTCCCCCGTCGTGGTTGACGCTCACAGAAGCAGTAGCGTCAGCGGATGGTCAGAACTGCGAATGAATGATCGGGCGGCTTGTCGGCATCGGCCGCCCGATCATTCAGTGATGAGCAGTCGACCCACCGCGAGGGGCAGTTCGGACCGTCTCGAAGTTGAACGCCTTGTCGCGAATGGTGACGGTCCACGAGACGCCCGCCGTGAGTTCCAACACGATGCTCGGCATATGCCACTCGTACCTCATCAGCACGCCTTGGTTCGCATGGGCGTCCGAGCCGTCGTGCGCCGACACATTGCCGTAGTTGTTGACGGCGAAGATTTCGGGCGTGGCACTCATCCACCCGATTCTGGTCCGGCCGGCCTCGATAAAGTCTTCTCGCCGCTCGACGCCGGACAGCAGATCCATCTGCCGCTGTTCCTCGTCGCGATAGTAATCACGGATCTGCATACCCGAGCTCTGCTCGACCACGCTTCCCGGCACCGGCAGGAATTGAAGCGAGTTACCCAGGGTCAGCTTCGGCGAGTAAAGGCTGTTCTTGAGCACGAAAATGTTCTTGCAGTCGCGCTTGATGAAGTCGGCCCTCATTCTGTCCAGGAAGGGTCCGATCTTGACGGGCGAGGTACAGCTCTCGGCGAACTTGACGGGGAGCTTCTTGTCGGCGGAGGGCGATTTCTCGACCGGCGGCATCAGGTCCGCCAGCTCATCGGAGCGAATCCCCAACTCTTCCAGGTTCTGTGCGATCTGGAAGGCGTCCTTCCGGGTTTTCAGGGTCTTCATCAGCGCCTGGTGGAAGCGGAAGACCTTGTATCCGTCCTGCAGCGGGAACGGCATGCACGTAAAGATCCCCTGCCGGTTCGGGTCGGAGCGGTAGGTCACCGACGCGAGCAGAAAGCTGTCGTAGAAGTCTTCGTACTTCTCCGCGAGGAACTCCTGGAAGGACGAGAGGGGAAATTCCTCGGGAGTGTCGAAGGTCAGCTCGATCAGGTGGCACTTGGCGAACAACGGATTGCCTGAAAAGAAATGCGTCACGGCCTGCTCGAACTCCGCAAGGTCAAAAGTCCGCTCAACCCGGTAGGTCGAGAGGGCCGGAAAGAACTGCGACGCGTTGATGATCGGGAAAGTGGTCAGGGAGAGCCTGAGCACCTTGTCGGCGAGTGAGACAGCCATCTCTTCACTTCCGTTGACTGGTGTGCGCAAGGGAGCACATTCGGCGATTTCCTGCCGGAACCACGCCACATCAGGCCTAGGGGTGCACGATGTTGCCGGCGGTGTTCAAGCAAGCACTGGATCTGGTTCAGAGATCTGATTTCGAATCAGTGGTTCCGCGCCGGTGGCGGGTCGCTGAACGGGGCGGAGGGCTGATGCGACCGCCACGACGCGGAACCGGAACCACTCGACAGCAGGTCAGTGTGCGGCGCCCTCGGCGCGCAACGGCTTCAGTGCACCGGACCACGCGATCAGCTCGTCCAGCATCTTGTGCAGTGCCGGCTCGTGGTGCGGGCCGGGGGTCACGGTGCCCGGGTCGAGAGGGTTGGTGGGGTCGGAGAACGTGAAGTCCGTGAAGATCTGCAGGCCGACCGCGGTCGCCACGTCGGCCACCTTCACCTCTGCCAGCGCGGTCCGCAGGTGCTCGACCGCGCGAACGCCGCCCTGAGTGCCATAGCTGACAAAACCGGCAGCCTTGTTCGACCACTCATGGTAGAGGAAGTCGATCGCGTTCTTCAGCGAAGCCGGCACGGACCGGTTGTATTCCGGGGTCACGAAAACGAAGGCATCGTAGGAAGCGATCGTCCGCGACCACTGGTGAGTGTGCTCGTTGCGGTACTGGCCGAACAGGGCCGGCATCGCCTCGTCGAGCAGCGGAAGACCGAACTCTGCGATGTCCACGATCTCGACGGTGGCGTCACCGGCCTTGATGGCCTCATGGCTGTTCGAGGCGTCTTGCACCCACTGAGCCACGTTGGCTCCACGACGGCCGGGGCGAGTGCTGCCGATGATGACGGCGATCTTGGTCATTTCCTACTCTTCTCAGTCAGGGCTGTACTTCGCGGGACAGGCAGGGGCAGTCAGGAGTGCCGCAGGTTCGGGTCGCCCGCCGCCCACACCAGGTGGAAGACGAAGCGGCGGATCCGCCATCCGGCCGGGGTGCGCACCGCCACGGCCTCGTAGTGGCCGCCGATGTCGAAATGGGCGGCCGGCTCCGCACTACGCTTGACGTGAACAGCGGTCAGATGGGCCCGGATATCGGCGTGGTCACCGTCGAGCTCGATGGTGTAGTTGGAGCCGATGTGGTGAGTGGTCTCGAAGGTCTTGCGAGCCATCTGCTGAAAGGCGGCGAGGCCGTCGAAACCTTTGTACTCACCCATGGGGAAGGTGAGGTGGCAGTCGTCGGTGAAAACCGCGCCGAACCAGTCGTCGTTGTGGCGATCCTTGTCGAGGTGCAGGACGTAGCGGTCGCACAGCTCGGTGATCGCGGCCCGGTCGCTGAGCTGTCGGACCTGGGCGGCAAGGGCGGTGATGTCGTCAGTCATGGATTCCTTCCGGTCGTCGAAAGTGGTCAGAAGCGCCAGGTGCGCGCGCCGCCGAACTGAGCCGGCCGGTCGAAACGCCGCCACCGGGCCACCGGGCGGGTCCCGTGGCCGCCATCGGCCGGGCCGGCCGGCACGGTGCGGGTCAACAGCACCGCCGCGAGCGCGGCGAGTTCCTCTGCTCCTGCGGCGCCGCGCTCCACCCGGATCACCTGTCGCGTCCCGTCGCCGTCCATCGAGATGCCTCCCTCATTGCGGTGGATTCCCATGCTTGCGATGCGGCAGGTCGGCGTGCTTGGTGGCGAGCATGGCCACCGCCCGGCAGAGCACGGCCCGTGTCTCCCGCGGGTCGATCACCTCGTCGACCAGGCCCCGCTCGGCCGCGTAGTACGGATGCACCAGCGACTCCCGGTACTCCTCGATCCGGTCGCGCCGCACCGCGTCCGGGTCCTCCGCGGCCGCGATCTCCCGGCGGAACAGCACGTTCACCGCGCCCTCGGCACCCATGACGGCGATCTCGTTGCCCGGCCAGGCCAGGGCGAGGTCGGCGCCGGTGGACCGGGAGTCCATCACGATGTACGCGCCCCCGTACGCCTTGCGCAGCACCACCGAGATCCGCGGCACGGTCGCGTTGCAGTACGCGTAGAGCAGCTTGGCGCCGTGCCGGATGATTCCGTCGTGCTCCTGGGTCACCCCGGGAAGGAATCCCGGCACGTCGACCAGCGTGATCAGCGGGATGCTGAAGGCGTCGCAGAACTGCACGAAGCGCGCCGCCTTCTCGCTCGCCGCGATGTCCAGCACCCCGGCGAGCGCGGCCGGCTGGTTCGCGACCACGCCGACGGTGTGGCCGTTGAGCCGGGCCAGCGTGCAGACGATGTTCGGCGCCCAGGCCGCGTGCACCTCCATGTGCTCGCCGTCGTCCACGATCTCCTCGATCACCCCGCGGATGTCGTACGCCTGCCCGCCGTCCGCCGGCACCAGCTCCAGCACCGCGTCCAGGCTCCGGTCGGCCGGGTCGTCGGCCGGTACCACCGGGGCCAACTCCCGGTTGTTCGGCGGCAGCAGGGAAAGCAGGTACCGCACGTCCGCGAGGCAGCTCTCCTCGTCGTCGTGGACGAAGTGGGCCACGCCGGAGAGTGACGCGTGCACGTCCGCACCGCCGAGCTCGTTCTGCGTGACCCGTTCCCCGGTGACCGCGTGCACCACGTCGGGCCCGGTGATGAACATCTGCGAGATGTCGCGGACCGCGAAGACGAAGTCGGTCAGGGCCGGCGAGTAGGCGGCGCCGCCCGCACAGGGGCCGAGCATCACCGAGATCTGCGGGATCACGCCGGAGGCTCTGGTGTTGCGCTGAAAGATCCCGCCGTACCCGGCGAGCGCGCTCACCCCCTCCTGAATCCGGGCGCCGGCGCCGTCGTTCAGCGACACCACCGGCGCCCCGGCGGCCAGCGCCATGTCCATCAGCTTGTGGATCTTCTGCGCGTGGGCCTCGCCGAGCGCACCGCCGAAGACCCGGAAGTCGTGGGCGTAGACGAAGACGGGCCGGCCCTCGACCAGGCCCCACCCGGTGACCACGCCGTCGCCGTACGGTCGCTTCGCCTCCAGACCGAAACCGCTCGCGCGATGCCGCCGCAGCGACTCGATCTCGGTGAAGCTGCCTTTGTCCAGTAGGAGCGCGATCCGTTCGTGCGCGGTGAGCTTGCCCTTCGCGTGCTGCCGGGCGTCGGCGCCGGGATCGGGGCCGCCCCGAGCCGCCGCCCGCAGTTCGTGCAATCGCTCCAGCGGATCGGTCAGCATGACGTCGGTACGCTCCTCACGTTGATGTCGAGACCGGCACGGCACTCCTCCGCGAACGCGAGGGCCCGCAGGTGGTACGCGCGCGCCGCCCAGCCGAGGCTGATGTTGTGGCCGGCATCCGGCTGGCGGTCCACCTCGACCCGGGGCGCGGCGCTCAGCCGGGCGGTCAGGTCGGCGATCGCCTCGCTGTCGTGCCGCCACCAGTACTCGTGCCCGGCGAAGGTCAGCCGCACCGGCACCCGGACCCGGGCCGCGAGGCCGGGGAAGATCTCCGGCCAGCGGGCCGCCTCCCGGCGCTCCCGGTCGGGCATCGGCGACACGAGCGACTCGCTCAGGCGGAAGGCGTTCGGCGGATAGAGGCCCAGCACGCCCCAGTTGCGCCGCCATTCGCCGCCCCGTTCGGTGACGTCGCTGATGTCGGTGGCGTAGAGGTGGCCGCAGCCGGAGATGTCCAGCCCGAGCAGAGCCAGACCGTCCGGGTCGGCCGCGCAGGTCAGGGCGAGCTTGCCGCCGTACGAGTGGGCGAGCAGGAACAGCCCGGCCCCGGTGCGGAACCGGCTCGCGAAGTCCCGCAACGCGGCACGGAGGGTGGCCGCCTGCGCGGCGAGGGTCTGGCCGTCCGGCAGGGCGGCGGCGGACGCCCCGTAGCCGGGACGGTCCACCGCCAGCATCGTCCAGCCGAGCCGGGCGCCCAGCGTGAGCAGCGACAGATCCGGATGGGCCTGCCCATCGAAGTATCCGGCGCTCATCCCGCCGCCGTGCAACGCCACCACCGTGGCGCGTGGCTCCGTGCCGGGTGTTCCGACCGCGTCCCGATCCTCTGCCGGGTACGCCGGGTCGGCCTCGCTGAGCAGCGCGGAGAGGGTGACGCCGGCACCGTCCAGGGTGATGCGGCGTACTCGCGGGGACAGTGCCGGCGTCATCAGGACCGGTCCGTCCCCGGTTCGCCGAACCAGCGGCGCAGCGCGGCCGGCAGCGAGCCGGGCGATTCCTCGCCAGGCGCAGCGGCCCACGCCACGTAGCCGTCCGGGCGGATCAGCACCGCGGTGGCTCCGGCCACCGGATCGTCGCCGTCGACCGGTGCCAGGGTGCCGGTCACGGTGATCACCCGGTCCTTCCAGCCGGCCGCCAGGTCCCGGACCGCCGGGTCGTCGCCGAGGTCGAGCAGGACACCCTGGGCGGTGTGCAGCAGGGCGGTAGTGCCGGTCCGGCCAGCCGGACCGATCAGCTCCCGGTTGGCCAGCCGGGCACCGGCCAGCCGATGACCGCCCGCTTCGCCGAGGTCGTATCGGACCGCCAGGTGGCTGACGATGCCGGCCAGGTGGCGCTTGACGTCGTCGTACTCGACCAGTTCGGTGAGCAACTGGCGCAGCGGTGCCGCCGCGTCGCCGCCCAGGAAGACCATTCCCTGCGCCCGGGTGGTGGTCAGCAGCCGCTCACCAACCGGATGCCGCTCCCCGTGGTACGTGTCCAGCAGGCCGTCCGGTGCGCCGCCACGGATCACCGCGGCGAGCTTCCAGCCCAGGTTCACGGCGTCCTGCACCCCGGTGCTCAAGCCCTGGCCACCAGCGGGCAGGTGGATGTGCGCCGCGTCACCGGCGAGGAGCACTCGCCCACGCCGGTACTCGCTCGCCTGCCGGGTGGCATCGGTGAACGAACTCACCCAGTGCGCCGAGCCGCCGTGAATGTCCTCGCCGGTGATCCGCTGCCAGGCGTCGGCGACCTCCCGGTAGGTGAGCGGCCGCTCGGTCGCGTCCCGTGGCGGCGTGCCGTGCGGGCAGACGATGATCCGGTCCACGCCCGGGCCGAGCGGCGCGGCCATCACCATCCCCTCGGGCAGGGTCTCGCCCAGGAAGCGGGGTTTCAGCCCGCACCCGACCACGTCCGCGAGGTACATCTCCCGGGTGGCCGCGGTGCCCGGGAAGTCGAAGCCGGCCAGCTTGCGGACCGTGCTGTGCCCGCCGTCGCACCCGACCAGGTAGGCGGCCGTCAGCTCACGTACGCCGTCCGGAGTATCCACGCTGACCCGTACGCCGGTGCCCTCGTCGGTCAGCTCACGCAGCGCCCAGCCGCGGCGGATGTCGGCGCCGGACTCGGCGGCCCACGACTCCAGCACCGCCTCGGTCTGCGACTGCGGGATCCCACGGGCACCGAAGTGCCCACCGGGCAGCACGGTGTAGTCGAACTGCACGCCGCCGAAGTGCCCCATCGGGCTGGTCTCCAGATCCCCGAACCGGGGCAGCAGACCGCGCTGGTCGAACGACTCCATCGCCCGCGCGGTGAAACCGAGGCCCCGCGACTGCCCGGTCGGTGTGGCAAGCCGTTCCAGGACGATCACCCGGGCTCCGCCGAGACGCAGCTCGCCGGCGAGCATCAGGCCGGTCGGTCCGGCCCCGACCACTATGACGTCGGTCTCCACGGCTCAGCCCGCCGACCGGGTGTGCACAGCCCGGAACGTATTGGCGAAGCGCGACGTGGCCAGGGCCCGGGCCCGCACCCGCGCGGCGCGCACGTCCGCCGGCCGCTGCTCCTCGGGCATGGTGTGGAACGCGTCGTAGAGCTCCTTGCTGTCCCACTGCGCGTAGTTGCAGATGACCGTGCCGTCCAGACCGCGCAGGTAGGTGTGCGAGCGGTAGCCGGGCACGTCGAAGAGCCACGGCTCCGGCTGGGCCACCGTCTCCAGCAGCTCCCGCTGCTGCTCCGGGTCGACGCCGAGGACGATGAAGACGGTGTAATCGTCCCGGTCCGGCGACATCTCCACGACGTCGCCCCGGGACGGGTGCACCTGGCTGAACGCCACTTCGGTCTGCAGCAGCCGGGCGCTGGTCGCGATCTGGTCGAACAGCGGCGCGTCCTTCTTCTTGAACTTCTCGCCGGCGTACCGGGCGCGCAGGTCCTCGACGCTGCGCCACTGGACGCAGTTGAGCGTGCCCGGGGTGTCCAGCCCTTCGTGGACGGTGGACGAGATCCAGCCCGGGAAGTCGGCCGTGTCGACGATCTTCTTCATCTCGTCGACGACCCGCTGCTGGCCCTCCGGTTCGGCGATCTCGAAGAGGTTGAAGACGTTGACGAACCCGTCGTTCGGTGCGAGGAATGGCATTGTCGGACTACCTTTCAGACGAGGGAGAGGGTCGGGTGCCGGCGGGGCCGAACCAGCGCCGCAGCGCCGCCTGCGGGTCGCCCGGGCCGGTGGCACACCAGGCGACATGCCCGTCCGGCCGGATCAGGAGCGCGGCTACGCCGGCGAGCGGTCCGTCCGCCGGCGTCTCGGCGGTCACCGGGTCCACCCGGTCCGCCCACGCCTCGGCGAGCACCGTGAGCGCGCTGTTGAGCGCCCGGTCGGCAAGCAGGAGAAGGACGCCGCGGCCGGTGCGCAGCAGTTCGGCGGGGCGGGTCGGCGCGCCGGCGACGGTCAGCGGCACGTCCGGCACCCGCCGGCCGAGCAGCGCGTGGGCGCCCCGGGCGACGCCGAGGTCGTACCGGACGTCGAGGCCGGAGATCGTGCCGGCCAGGCGCCGCCGGACGTCGTCGTAGCCGAGCAGTTCGCCGACGAGCGCGCGCAGCGGCTCCACCTCGGCGCCACCGAGCAGCAGCCGAGCCTGCGCCTCGATGTTCGCCAGCACCCGCCGGCCAACCGGATGCCGCTCGTCGTGGTATGTGTCCAGCAGCTCCTGCGGGGCCTGCCCGAGCGCCACCGCGGCCAGCTTCCAGCCCAGGTTCACCGCGTCCTGCAGGCCCAGGTTGAGCGCCTGCCCGCCAACCGGGAGCTGCCGGTGCGCCGCGTCACCGGCGAACAGCACCCTGCCGTGCCGGTAGTGGGTCAGCTGCCGGCTCGCGTCGCCGAACGAGTTCACCCAGAGCGGTGTGCCGGCGCCGATCTCCTCACCGGTGACCCGCCGCCACACCTCGGCGATCTCGCCGAACTCGGGCGGCGTGGAGCGCTCGACGAACTTACGGCCGAACTCGTGCACCATCACCCGGGTCACGCCGCCGGGCTGCCGGGCCGCGATCGCCAGGCCGGCGGGCAGCCGCTCGAACCGCCGGTCCGGGATGTCGATGCCGGCCACGTCGGCGCGCAGCAGCTCGCGAACCGCGTCGTGCCCGGGGAACGCGGCGCCGGTCAGGCGGCGGACCGTGCTCTCCTCGCCGTCGCAGCCGACCAGGTAGTCGCCGCGGACGGTGCGCGGCACGCCGTCCGGGCCGGTGACCGCCGTCTCGACCCCCTCCTCCGTCACGGTCAGGGTGACCAGCTCGTACCCGCGCCGGATGCCGGCGCCGAGCGAGCCCGCCCACTTCTCCAGCAGCTCCTCGGTGCGGGCCTGCGGCACCTTCCACTGGCCCGGGTGACTTCCGGGCAGGGTGAGATCCATCGGCAGCCCGCCGAAGTGCCCACGCGGCAGGTTCGGCGGGCCGCCCAGCGGATCCAGCAGCCCTCGGCTGTCCAGGATCTCCATCGTGCGGGCGTGCAGTGTGGAGGCCCTGGACTCGGTGGTCACCCTGTGCCGCCGCTCCAGCAGCAGCACGTCCGCGCCGCCCAGGCGCAGCTCACCGGCGAGCATCAGCCCGACCGGGCCGCCGCCGACGACGATCACGGACGCTCGCACGGTCAGCGCCCCGCCTCGGCGTACGCCTTCGCGTGCTCCAGGGTGGCCCGGCTGTTCGTGCTCAACGCGCCGCGCACGTACTCCCGGGCGTCGGCGACGGTCGCCGCCGGCCCCAGCACCGCCGCGATGTTCCCGGCGTTGAGCACCACGGTGTGCTGCGAGGTGGCCACGACGCCGTCGCTGTCGTCGGCGAACGTCCAGATCCCGGTGTGCAGCGTCATCAGGGCGGGCAGGGTGACCTGCTTGTACGCGATCCGCCGGGGCGCGAACGTGACCCGGTACGACTTGGTGGTGTGGGTGGAGCCGTCCCGGGCCCGGGTGTCCATCTCCAGGGTCTGCAGGCCCGGCGTCTCCTCGGTGAAACCGACCCGGGCCACGTGCGGCAGCCGCTCCGGCCACCGGTCCGCCTCGTTGATGAAGTCGTAGACGTCCTTGGCCGCACCGGCGATCCGCACCGAGTCCTCGAAGGAGAACGTCAGCTCGGTGTCGGCGTGCGCCAGCTCGACGGTGGTCTTCAGGGAGGCGAGTTCGGCGCGGGAGTTACGGTCCACCGCCTGGTCGATCCAGGCGAGTCCGGCGGGATCATCGTCGACCGCCCGGTAGTCGTGCAACAGCCGGATCCGCGACGACGTCTCGGAGAGTGCCTCGATGATCCAGGTGCCACCCATCGCGGCGACCGGCGGCGCGGAGACCTCCTGCCGGAACGTCACGCGCAGGGCGTCCGGGTCCAGGGTGCGACGCGAGGTCCAGTTCTTCGCCTCGCCGTTCGCGGTGGCCCAGATTCGGATCCGTTCCTCGCGCTCGCCCCGGCTCAGGTAGTCGACGAAGATCGTCGGGGGGAAGATCCGTGGCCAGTTCTCCACCTCGGCGATCAGGCGGTACACGGTCGGTGCCGGAGCCTCGACCGTTATCTCGTGCTCCACCTCACGCGATCCGGGTTCTGCCATGTGCTGCTCCTGCTCACTCGTGACGGGGTAGAAGGGGGCGGTCCGCGGTCAGAAGTTGCCCAGGCCGCCGCAGACGTTGAGGGCCTGCGCGGTGATCGACGCGGCGGTGTCCGAGGTCAGGTAGCCGACCAGCCCGGCGACCTCCTCCGGGGTGGAGTACCGGCCGAGCGGGATCTTCGCCTGGAACTTGGTGAGGATCGCGTCCTCGCTGGTGTCGTAGGCCTGCGCGTAGCCGGCGCGAACCCGCTGTGCCATCGGGGTCTCCACATATCCCGGGCAGACGGCGTTCACGGTGATGCCGGTCGGGGCCAACTCGTTGCCGAGCGCCTTGGTGAAGCCGACGACACCGTGCTTCGACGCCGAGTAGGGCGCGCCGAGCACCACGCCCTGCTTGCCCGCGGTGGAGGCGATGTTGATGATCCGGCCGCGGTCCTTGTGCCGCATGCCACCGGTGGTGAGCACCTCGCGGGTGACCAGGAAGACGCTGTTCAGGTTTGTGTTGATCACGTCGAACCAGAGCTCGTCGGCGATGTCCGCGGTCACCCCGCCACCGCTGCGCCCGGCGTTGTTGACCAGCACGTCGACACTGCCGAACCGGCCCACCGCGGCCTGGACGAACGCCTTGACCTGCTCCGGCGAGCCGACGTCCACCGGGCTGCCGTCCACGTCGAGCCCTTCCTCCTGCAATTGCTTGACGGTGGCGGTGACGTTCTCCGCGGTGCGGGCACCGATGAAGACCCGGTGGCCGGTACCGGCCAGCAGCCGGGTCACCGCCAGACCGATGCCGCTGGTGGCTCCGGTGACGACCGCGACCCGCGGTTCACCGGCGGTCATCGGGTCGGCTCCGTGGCCAGGGGGAGCAGGTCGTTGACCGCACCGATCAGGCCGCGCGGGGTGGAGCCGTCCAGGAGCAGGTCGTCGCCGAGCGCGATGCCGTACTCCCGCTCGATCCGGCCACCGGTCTCCAGCAGCGCCAGCGACTCGTAGCCGAGCTCCTGGAACGTGCGGTCCAGGATGTCGCCGTCCAGGTCCACCGCCTCGTCGGCGCCGGCGCCCTCGGTGAGAATCCGCTTCAGGTCGTCCAGGGTGAACTGGAAATGAGCCATGGCTGGCCTCTGTCCTTTCCGATCAGTGAGAGTGGTCGCTGGTGCGGGTCAGCACCATCGCGGAGTTGAAGCCGCCCTGGCCCCGGGCCAGCACCAGTGCGGTGTCACAGGCGCCGGTCCGCGCCTCGGTGACCAGGTCCAGGTCGGCGTAGTCGGCCGCCGGGCGCACGTTCACGGTCGGCGGGATCAGCCCCTCGGCCATACCGAGAAGCGCGGTGGCCAGGTCCAGCGGGGCCGCACCGGAGTAGAGCCGGCCCGTCATCGTCTTCGGCGCGGTGACCGGCACGCCACGCGGGCCGAAGACCGCGGTGATCGCGTCCGCCTCGGCCCGGTCCAGGTCGGGCAGGGCCGCGGCGTCGGCGAACACCACGTCCACATCGACCGGGGCGAGACCGGCGTCGGCCAGCGCGATCTCGATCGCCCTGCGGAGGGCCGGTTCATGCCCGCTGCCGGGCGCCGGGTCGAAGGTGGCGCCGTACCCGCGGATCTCGCCGTAGCTTCGCGCACCGCGCCGGCGGGCCGCCTCGGCGTCCTCCAGGATCAGGATCGCGCCACCCTCGCCCGGAACGTGACCTGCCGCGTCACCGTCGAACGGCAGGTAGGCACGGTCCCGGTCGTCGCTGCCGCTGAGCCGCCCCCCGGCGAGCTGGGCGACCCAGCCCCAGGGGCAGATCGAGGCGTCCACCGCGCCGGTGACGACCAGGCTGGTGCCCTTGCGGATCTGGCGCCGGGCCTGGGCCACCGCGTCCAGGCCACCCGCCTGGTCGCTGACCAGGACGCCGCTCGGGCCCTTCATGTTGTTACGGATCGAGATCTGCCCGCTGTTGACGGCGTAGAACCAGGCGAACGACTGGTACGCGCTGACGTACTGGCTGCCCTTGCTCCAGAGGGCCTGCAACTCCCCCTGGCCGAACTCGAACCCGCCGGACGAGCTCGCGGTGACCACACCCATGTCGAATTCCGGCAGGTCGCCCGGCCGTACCCCGGCGTCCGCGAGCGCCCAGTCAGTGGCGACCAGCGCGAGGCGGGTCATGTGGTCGGTCTGCGGCAGCAGCCGGCTCGGCAGATGATCCTTGGCGGTGAAGCCGGGCACCTCGCCGGCGAGGCGGGCGGGATAGCCCCTGGCGTCGAATCGGGTCACCGGACCGATCGCGGCGCGGCCCGCGCGGGTGGCCGCCCAGTGCTCGGCGGTACCGAGGCCGGTCGGGGCGACCACGCCCAGGCCGGTCACCACGACCGGGGAGGTTGAAGACGGGCGCGCCGGGGCGCGGACCGAGCCGATCGGTTCGCTCGCGAGATCGCTCACGCCGATGTCCTCTCCGGCCGTGCCAGCACCATCGCGCTCTGGAAGCCGCCGAAGCCGCTGCCGACCGTCAGCACCGTGTCGACCCTCTGGTCTCGGGCAGTGATCGGCACGTAGTCCAGGTCACACTCCGGGTCGGGGGTGTGCAGGTTCGCGGTGGGCGGCACGACGCTGTGCTCCATGGCGAGCGCGCAGGCGGCGATCTCGATCGAACCGATCGCGCCGAGCGAGTGCCCGACCATCGACTTGATCGAGCTCATCGGGGTCCGGTACGCGTGCTCCCCGAGACTCCGCTTGACCGCCGCCGTCTCGTGCCGGTCGTTCTGCTTGGTGCCCGAGCCGTGCGCGTTGACGTAGTCGATCTCGTCAGGGTTGATCCGCGCCTCGTCCAGTGCGGCGCGGATCGCCTCCGCCATCTCCGCGCCGTCCGGCCGCAGCCCGGTCATGTGATAGGCGTTGCTGCGGGTCGCGTAGCCGGCGATCTCGGCGTACAGGTGGGCCCCGCGTCGGCGGGCGGACTCCAGCTCCTCCAGGACGAAGACTGCCGCGCCCTCGCCGAGCACGAATCCGTTGCGGGTGCCGTCGAACGGCCTGGAGGCCCGCTCCGGCTCGTCGTACCGGGGGG
The DNA here is from genome assembly GCF_043197045.1 of Micromonospora sp. NPDC049282. Classification (NCBI taxonomy): domain Bacteria; kingdom Bacillati; phylum Actinomycetota; class Actinomycetes; order Micromonosporales; family Micromonosporaceae; genus Micromonospora; species Micromonospora sp. NPDC049282. Next base: position 39,042 of record NZ_JBICSL010000017.1, on the reverse strand, counting down.
TGGTCGCCTTGATCGCGTCGAAGCAGGCCATCGTGATCGGCGAGATCGGCGCATCCGACGAGCCGGCCACCATGACGTCGGCGGAGCCCTCGCGGATCAGCTCGGCCGCGTACCCCACCGAGTCGATGCCGGAGGTGCAGCCGGTGGAGACGACAGTGGTGGGTCCCTGCGCGCCGACCGCCCAGGCGACCTCCGCCGAGAACGAGCTGGGGACCAGGTAGTTGTAGAGGTGCGGGACCGCGTACCGGTGGTCGACCAGGTGCAGCCGGCCGCCGTCGCTGACCACCCGGTACTCCTCGTCCAGGCCCATCGTGGCGCCGACCGCGCTGCCCACCGTGACGCCGATCCGGTACGGGTCGCAGGAGTCCAGCACGATGCCGCTGTCGGCGACCGCGCCGCGGGCCGCCACCACGGCGAACTGCGCGGCGCGATCCATCCGGCGGATCTCCTGCGGGCTCAGGCCGTGCTCCTCGGCCGAGAAATCGATCTCGGCGGCGACCCGGGACCGGAACGGCGCCGGGTCGAAGAAGGTGATGCCGCGCGTCGCCGTCCGCCCCTCGCTGAGCAGGTCCCAGAAGTGCTTGCGGCCGAGACCTCCGGGGGCGAGCACCTCGACACCTGTGATGACCACACGCCGACCGGTCACGAGGAGGCCTCCCAGGAGTAGAACCGGGTGGCCATGGCGTCCGCCGGGGAGCGCCAGGTCGCCGGGTCGTACGCTTCGATGAACGGCTTGAGGTCCGCGCTGATCGCGACGAACCGGGGGTCGGTCTTGGCGCCCTCGATCCGCTCTCCGCCGTCGTCCGAATCGAAGTCCTGCAGGTGGAAGTACAGCCCGCGGTAGGCGAACAGCTGGCGGCGACGGGTGCCCATCAGGTGCGGCATCTCGGTCTCGTCGAAGCTGCGGAACAGCTGGGCGACGTCGGCGCCCGCCGACGGCTCCATGCGCGCCACGATCAGAGTGCTGTGCATGCGTCTCTTCCTTCTTATGAAGCCGACTTGGCGAAGCCTTGATGGACCCGACATGGCCGAAGGCACGCGGATACGTCAGTCCTTGATCTCGCAGACGACCGCGCCCGACCGGACCGCGACACCCACCGTCGTGGCCAGGCCCTTGACCGTTCCGGTCTTGTGCGCGTGGAGCGGTTGCTCCATCTTCATCGCCTCCAGAACGACGATCAGATCGCCTTCCCGAACCTTCTGCCCGTCCTCGGCCGCGACTTTGACGATCGTTCCCTGCATCGGCGAGACCAGCGTGTCGCCGGTGACACCGCCGCCCGCGGCCCGGCCCGGCCGACGCCGGGGACGCCCGCCGCGCACCGCCTTGCGCGCCGAGGAAGCGCCGCCCAGGGAATGCGGCAGGGATACCTCCAACCGCCGGCCGCCGACCTCGACCACCACGGTCTCCCGGACGTTCTCCTCGGCCTCCGCGTCGACACCGGGCCCGGCATAGGCGTCGATCTCGTTGCGGAAGTCGGTTTCGATCCACCGGGTGTGCACCGTGAACGGCGAGCCGGTGAACGCCGGGTCGGTGACCACCGCCCGATGGAACGGCAGGACGGTGGCGAGCCCTTCGACCTGGAACTCGGCCAGTGCCCGGCGGGCACGCCGTAGCGCCTGCTCCCGGGTGGCCCCGGTGACGATCAGCTTGGCCAGCAGTGAGTCCCAGGCCGGCCCGATCACGCTGCCCGGCTCGACCCCGGAGTCGAGCCGGACGCCCGGTCCGGACGGCGGGGCGAAGACGCTGACCGTGCCCGGCGCCGGCAGGAAATCGCGCCCGGGGTCCTCGCCGTTGATCCGGAACTCGATGGAGTGCCCTCGCGCAGGCGGGTCGTCGTAGCCGAGCGGCTCGCCGTCGGCGATCCGGAACATCTCGCCGACCAGGTCGATGCCGGTGATCTCCTCGGTGACCGGGTGCTCGACCTGCAACCGGGTGTTGACCTCCAGGAAAGAGATGGTGCCGTCCCGGCCGATGAGGAACTCACAGGTGCCGGCCCCGACATAGCCGGCCTCCCGGAGGATGTCCTTCGACGCCCGGTACAGCTCGGCCCGCTGCGCCTCGGTCAGGAACGGCGCCGGGGCCTCTTCCACCAACTTCTGGTGCCGGCGTTGCAACGAGCAGTCCCGGGTGGAGACGACCACCACGGTGCCGTACGCGTCCGCCAGGCACTGGGTCTCCACGTGCCGGGGCCGGTCCAGGTACCGCTCGACGAAGCATTCACCGTGGCCGAACGCGGCGACCGCCTCCCGCACCGCGGACTCGTACCGGTCCGGGATCTCCTCGATGGTGTGGGCGACCTTGAGGCCACGGCCGCCGCCGCCGAACGCGGCCTTGATCGCGACCGGCAGACCATGCTCGCGGGCGAACGCGATCACCTCGTCCGCGTTCGCCACCGGATCCGGGGTACCGGCTATCAACGGTGCACCGGCCCGCCGGGCGATCCGGCGGGCCGCCACCTTGTCACCGAGGTCCCGGATCGCCTGCGGTGGCGGGCCGATCCAGATCAGGCCGGCGTCCAGCACCGCCTGGGCGAAGTCAGCGTTCTCGGAGAGGAAGCCGTACCCCGGGTGGACCGCGTCCGCGCCGGACTCACGGGCCGCGCCCAGCACCTTCTCGATGTCCAGGTAGCTGGTGGCCGGGGTGTCCCCGCCGAGCGCGTACGCCTCGTCGGCGACCCGTACGTGCGGGGTGTCCCGGTCCGGCTCGGCGTACACGGCCACGCTGATGATGCCGGCGTCCCGACAGGCACGCGCTACGCGCACCGCTATTTCGCCTCGATTAGCGATGAGTACCTTACGCACGACTGGCGGTCTCCTGATTCGCTAGGAATCTCGAAGGTTTGTCCATCCACCTCCGTAAGCCATCGTGGACGGTGCGCACCGCCATTGCAAGAATCTCGGATGCAACAACGAGTCAGCTTTCACAATTCCATGCAGGAATCACATGGAATACCCAGAGAAACGTCAGGGAAATGCCAAAAGTGCAGGTCACCGATGGCGGGCCGACGACGTGACAAAAGTCATTGACACCATAGGACGGCGGTCTATACATTCCTTCCGTTCAAGACCTAACGGGGGGAAGTTTCGTGAAGCGACGCTCTGTGTTTATTGCCGGAGGAGCAGTTGTTGGTGGCGTATTGCTCGGCCGGCAGGCAGTGGCCCTGGCCGATTCGCCCGCGCAGCCGGAGGGCGGTGTCGCGGGCGCGGAGACGCTGAGCGCCACGCCGTTCCAGACCCCGATGCCGTTGCCGCCGGTTGCGGTGCCGATCCGACGCGGCACCCTCTACGACGAGTACGAAATCAACGTGCAGCGGGCTCAGCTCGAACTGGTGCCGGGCCTGACGACCGACGCGCTCACCTTCGGTGGCGGCTGGGTCGGCCCGGTGATCCGGGGCCGCACCGGCCGTCCGGTGAAGGTGACCTTCCGCAACACGCTGGACGTGCACACCAACGTGCACCTGCACGGCGGCCACGTAGCGGCGGTCAACGACGGGCATCCGATGGACATGATCATGCCGGGGGATTCGCGGACCTACGACTACCCGAACAGCCAGCGCGGGGCCACGCTCTGGTACCACGACCACGTGCACAACGACGAGTCTGAGCACACTTACCGCGGGCTGCACGGCATCTACATCGTCGACGACCCGGCCGAGGCAAGCCTCCGGCTGCCGACCGGCGCGTACGACATTCCGATCATGCTCAACGACGTGAAGATCGACTCCGCCGGCGCGCTGATCTACGAGCCCCCGAATGCGATCGAGCGCAACATCGTGCTGGTGAACGGCAAGGCTACGCCCTTCTTGCCGGTGGCCGCCCGCAAATACCGGTTCCGGCTGATCAACGCGACGAACGAGGGCACCTACAAGCTGACCCTCGACAAGGCGACGATGTGGCAGATCGGCACCGACGGAGGGCTGCTGCCGGCACCCGTGGCCCGTCCCGAGATCACCTTCGGCTCTGCTGAACGGGTCGACGTGGTCGTCGACTTCAGCGGACTTCCGAAGGGCTCCTCGGTGGTGCTCAGCGACGCCGTCAAGGGCCCGATCCTGCGCTTCGACGTGAACTTCACAGCCACGGACACCAGCGAGCTGCCCCGGAAGTTGCGTGATCTGCCCGCGCTGCCCGCTGCCACCGTGGAGCGCGACGTGCGCCTCTCGTTCGATTTCAGCCAGGGAATCCCGCCCCTCGCCCTAGTCAACGGCAAACAGTTCGACGCCAACCGAGTCGACTTCACCATCAAGCGGGGCACCACCGAGATCTGGACTGTCTACAACGACGACACAGAGCCCAGCATCCTCCATACCTTCCACCTGCACATGACGCACTTCCGAGTGCTGAGCCGCAGCGGCGCGCCGATGACCGCGGACGATGCCGGGCTCAAGGACACGGTGCTGGTGCCGCCCGGATCCTCGGTGCGGCTGCAGGCGACCTTCGCCAAGTACCTGGGCCGCTACCCCTACCACTGCCACTTCCTCGAGCACTCCAGCATCGGCATGATGGCCCAGATGGAAATCGTGCCCTGAGCCTGTCGGTCCCTGAGCGCCTTCAGGCAGGCCGACTGTCACGGGTCGCCACCGGTGCCCGGCCGACCGCGCAACAGCGGTCGCCCGGGCACCGGCCTCGGGCGGCCTGTTCGTGGACGGCGCCGCTGGACGTCCGCCGGCCCACACCGGTGATGACGCCGTCATGGCTGAACGTGCAGTCCGGCTGGACGACGAATTGACGGGCTTGGCCCGCACCACTGTCGGCTGCGCCCGCGCGGCCGGGCGGCGGGCGCGTTGTCTCGCCCACCGCCCGACCGCGCGTCGGGGTCAGACGGACAGCGGCTCCGCGGCGGGGGCGCGCAACGGCTTGAGCGCCGCCGACCACGCGACGATCTCGTCGAGCATGGTGCCCAGGGCGGCGACGTTGTGCGGGCCGGGCGTGCAGGTTCCCGGGTCAGTGGGATCGGCCGGGTCGGTGAAAGTGAAGTCGACGAACATCGACAGGGCCACCTGGGTGTGCACGTCGGCGATCTTCACCTCGGCCATGACCTGGCGCAGCTGTTCGACGGCGCGCGTGCCGCCGTGGATGCCGTAGCCGACGAATCCGGCGGCCTTGTGGTGCCACTCGGCGTAGAGGAAGTCGATCGCGTTCTTCAGCGCCGCGGGGAAGGAGTGGTTGTACTCCGGGGTGACGAACACGAACCCGTCGAATCCCGCAACGGTGTCCGCCCAACGGCGGGTGTGGTCATGGGCGTAGCTGGCGAACGCGGCCGGGACCGGCTCGTCGAGCATCGGCAGGTCGAAGGCCGCCAGGTCGACAAGCTCGACGGCGACTCGGCCGTCGATGACGGCGGGAAGTGCTGCGGCGGTGTCGACGACCCAGTTGGCCACCGACTCGCCCCGGCGGCCGGGACGGGTGCTGCCGACGATGACGGCGATGCGGATCACGGGAAGTGTCTCCTTGCTGCGGTAGGTGCGGTCAGCGGGGCGGGTAGGCGGCAACGGTCTCCAGGTTGGCGACCGTCGGCCCCTCGACGCAGATGTGGTTGAGCTCGGCCCGGTAACGCTGGAAGGAGGCGAGCCGGTGGTGCGCGGCTTCACCGGGGCCCTGGTCGGACTCGATGACGGCGAGGAACTGGCCGGTGCCTTCCAGCTGGAACGTCTCGTAGCGCAGCCCCGTCGGCCTGGTGCTTTCCAGGTCCGCGTAGGCCGTGCGCAGCAACTCGATGCTGCGCTGTATGTGCTCCGGTTTGACCGTGTAACGGATCAGCACCCGCACGCCCGGCTCCTTCGATGTGCTTGAGGGCCATTTTCATCGGACAGCCTGCATTTCGTAAGACAGCATGTCTTCCATAAGACGGTATGTCAAACGAATGCTAGGGTCGGTTCATGCCCGGCACGCGGAAGTACGAGCAGCGGCTACGCGCCCAGGCCGCCGTGTACACCAAGCGGCGCATCCTCGACGCCGTCTACCAGCAGCTCGTCAACGCGCCATCCGAACCGGTCAGCCTGGACAAGGTGGCCAAGCTCGCCGAGGTGGCCCGCTCGACGATCTACACGGTCTTCGGGTCCCGTGCGGGTCTGTTCGGCGCGCTCGGCATGGACCTACTCCATCGCGGCGGCTTCACCGACATGGTCCACGCCGTCCTGCAGCCCGACGCCCGGCAGGGCCTGCGCGACGGCATCCGCGGCAACGTGCACATGTACGCGGCCCACCGCGACGCCCTACGCACCCTGTTCTCCATGGCTCAACTCGACGCCGATGCAGTCGGCGGGGCGGTCCAACGCCTGGAACAAGGCCGCGCCGAGGGCATGAACGGCCTCGCTCGACGCCTGCACGAGCAGCACACGCTGCGCGACGGCGCCACCGTCGGATATGCGGCCGACGTGCTGTGGCTCCTCACCAGCTTCGACAGCTTCGACCTGTTGTTCACCGGCCGACAACTGTCCGTCGACACCGTCACCGCCACCCTGGCCGACACCGCCGAGCATGCCTTGTGCCGTCCTCTTCCGGAACACTCGTCGGCATCGAGCCATGCGCCAGCCGCCGGTCCGACCTCTGCCACGGCGACCCTGCAGTCCTCCACCACCGTGGCGGCGCCGGTTCAGCCGGTCAGCGAGGACGCCGGCGTGCAGGGAGATGAACAGGTACGGCGACCAGGCGGGAAGGCGGCCAAGGAAACCTGGAAGACATCCGCCCACAGGATGACCGCCCAGTGGACTGATCGCCCCCCAGCGGCAACAACAAGGGGATCAGATCCTGGTGGCCCCGATCCCTTGACACGTTCCGGCTTGACGTTCGGCGGCATTGCTCCAACCAATCACCTGGCCCGCCAAGCGGATGTCCATAAGCCGGATGATCGCCACCTTTATCACACACAAACCAACCCCGGCGGCAATGACCTGCTGTCAAAGATTTTACACAGATGACACCAACTGAAGCACTCAAGCAGTTCCTTGGCAGCCCTTGAGACATAGGCCGTCCGCATAGCTAATTTAGAGGTTCAGGTAACACAGATTTTCTTTGACACTGTCGTGCGCGGGTGTGTAACTTTGACGCCAGTTTGCGGCGGCATTGAATACAGTAGATCTAGGCCTCGGGGGATGCCATGGACCAGCATGTGACCGCCATAATGGAGCAAGGCGATTCGCCTGCGGCGATGCCGACGGGGGCGCCCGGGGGGCCGGGGGCATTGTGGAGCGTTCTGCTGGTGGAGAGCGACAGCCGTGAGATGGAGCAGCTCGCGAGCCGGCTGCGGCGGCACGGCCTTCAGGTGGAGTGCACTCAAAGCGGCGGCGTGGCGATCCGGATCTGCAAGAAGTTCGATCTCATCCTGTTGGAGATGGAGCTGCCCGACCTCGACGGTCTTGAGGTGTGCCGCGCGATCCGGGCCAGCGCCGATGTCCCGGTGATCGCCGTGACGTCCGGTGGCGGTGTGCTGGACCGAGTCCTAGCCCTGCACGCCGGCGCGGACGACTACGTCGCCAAACCGTACGCGTTCCGCGAGCTGACGGCCCGGATGGAGGCGGTGATGCGCCGGGCGCTGGGCCGGCCGCACGCAGCGCAAGTGATCTCGCACGGTCCGCTGCGGATCGACGTCGCGCTGCGCAAAGTCAGTCTCGCCGGCCGCGACCTCGACGTCACGCGCAAGGAGTTCGATCTACTCTGCCTGCTCGCCGCGAACCCGGACAAGGTGATGGCTCGGCAGCGGATCATGCAGCAGGTATGGGGTAACTCCTGGTCGCGGCGCACGGTGGACACGCACGTGAGCAGCCTGCGGAGCAAGCTCGGCAGCAAGGACTGGATCGTGACTGTGCGTGGGGTCGGTTTCCGCTTCGGGCACCCCTGACCGACGCTGACCTGTTGTCACCGTTCGGGATGGTGTCGCCGTCCCGAACGGTGACGTAGCCAGGCACAACGCGGAGCCCGCGACGGGATCATGGCAAGGTCACGGCGAGGTGATCCGGCGCCTCGGCCCGGATTCGCTGTACAAGCACTCGGGTCCGCCCGGCCGTGAGGCTCCCGCGCGGCGCCGTGTGCGAGAGCGAGTCGGCGGAAGGTTTGCCGGGAGACCGGCCGCGGGAAGATCTCGGTGTTGGTGAACCGCAGGGCTTGTGCGTAGCCGTCGCGGGCGATCCCGTGCGCCCTGGAGTTCGCGTGGCCGTTCCCCAGAGGGGTGCTTGCGCAGAGGCTCGATCGTCTGGTTTCCGCCGCTGCGCAGGCCAGACAGCACAAAGGGCCTGGCCCGCGTTTCCGCAGTCCAGACCCCTCATGATCTTGTGCGCCCGAAGGGACTCGAACCCCTAACCTTCTGATCCGTAGGCGGCTTCAGCAGCCACAGCCGGCCCCGAGGCCGGCGGGTGATGCCGCGTCGGCCAGCAGGGCATCGTTGTCGTTCTCGGCCTCGTTGCGGGACTCCCAGCTCGACCGCTCGGTTTGCGCCCGCAGCACCTCGTACGTCTTCGGGTCCAGCTCGGTCCAGGTCTCGTAGCCGGTCGCCCGGACCGGCACCCAGGCGAGGAGCTGCGCAGGCCACACCGCGGGGAGAAAGACCAGCATGGGAGCGCCCGGGGTCAACTGCCAGCCCCGCGCGGCCAGCTCGCGCACCTCCGGCAACGGCTCCGGCGTCAGGCCATCCGCGTCCATGTCGGCGGCCCCGGCCCCAGCGGGATCAGGCGGTTGATCGGCGCCCCAGGCGTGCCCGGTGTCCATCTTGGCAGCGTACGGCCCACCCCTGTTCGCGCGTCGCTGCTGTCGGGGCACTGTTGTCACCGCCCGCAGGTGGGGACCCGCCGGGCCTTCGCCCGCCGCCGTCGAGCAGAACCACCGACGATCCGGAGGCTGGCATCGGCGCCACTGCCTCTCGTCAGCCGGCAGCCGAGGGGGTCGCAACCCCTTCCACCTGCGAAAAGGGCTGTCGTGGGGATGACAGATCTGCACCCAGGGCGCGCTGATGATGCTATAGAGATATGGGCGGAATAAGGGATTCTTATGAATGAATGTCGCATTCGCCGGTTGTCCGACCGCCGCCCCCAGGTGCGGGACTCGACCGGCAGGACAACGGAGTAACCACCGGGCGGGTGACTTTCCTCGCGCCACCGTTCATTTCCGCGTCGAGGTAACGCACCGCCGCAGCGGCGGCTGGTGCCAGCTAGGTAGGAGCACCCATGCCAATATTGCACCGTGTCCGCATGCTGGCCGCCCTGGCGGTCGCATCCACCCTGGCGCTGTCCGCCGCGGCGGTGGCTCCGGCCGCCGCCCTGGGTCCGGTCTCCGTCACGCCGGCCGTCACCCGGGCGACACCCCTGTCCCTGGCCGACACGCAACTGGTGACCGCGTCCACGAAGGCCACCAAGCCGGCGCCGAAGCCGGTGAAACCGGCCGCGCCGGCCGCGCCCAGGGCTGCCCGCAAGGGCACCCAGGCGGTGGTCACCTGGAAGGCACCCGCCGACCGCGGCAGCAGGATCACCGGGTACGTGGTGACGCCCTACCGCAACGGCAAGGTCCAGAAGGTGGCCACCTTCGACGCGTCGAGGACCAGTCGCACGGTCGCCGGCCTACGTGCCGGCGGGTCGTACACCTTCACGGTGGCCGCGAAGAACGCGGCCGGCGTGGGGCCGGCCAGCCCACGGTCCACGCGGGCCGGCATCCTGGCCCTGCCGTCGGCGCCGACCGTCGCCGCGGTCTACGCCAACAGCGTGACCGCCACGCTGAGCTGGACTCCCGCATTCGACGGCGGTTCGCCCGTCACCAACTGGGTGGTCACCCCCTACATCGGCTCCGCCCGCCAGGCGAGCCAGACCTTGGGCCCGGCGACCAGCGGCGTGGTGACCGGCCTGACCTCCGGGGTGACCTACCGGTTCACCGTGGCCGCCCGGACCAGCGAGGGCACCGGCCCCGCGTCGGCGCTGTCGCCTGCGGTGACCACCAACGTGTCTCCCACCCTGGCGTTCCCCACGCCACCGCCGGCCGGCGTGGGTGTCGCCTACGTCGCCGCCCTGGACGTGACCCGCGGCGTACCGCCGTTCGTCTGGTCCGTCGAATCCGGCAGCCTCCCACCGGGGCTGACCATCCGGCCCAACGACGGCACCCTGACCGGCGTGCCCACCACCGCCGGCGTCTACCCGCTGGTGGTGCGGGTCGTCGACTCCGCGGCCAACTACGGCTCCCGGCGGATCGTGCTCGAGGTCAACCAGGCGCCCGAACTGCGGAATATCGCGCCACCGTTGGCCGAGGTCAACGCCTACTACACCACCCAGTTCCTCGTCACCGGCGGGACCGCGCCGTTCAGTTGGTCGCTGGCCGGCGGGGCGTTGCCCCCGGGGTTGACCCTCGACCCGGCCACCGGGCTGCTCAGCGGCCTGCCGACGGTCGCCGGGGCCGACCTGTTCACCGTCCGGGTCACCGACGCGTTCGGGCTCGCCGACACCCAGGACTTCCGGCTCGTCGTCCAGCCGGCCAGCGTGGTCACGCTGACCCCCGGCACCGCCCAGACCACCTTCGGCTCGGCGGTGTCCTTCACCGTGGCGATCGGCCCGGGCGTGGCCGAGGGCACGGTAACCTTGATCGACCTGCTGCCCAACGGCACCGACGAACCGCTGGGCACCTTCCCGGTGGCCTTCAACGCGGCGTCTTTCCAGGCCCAGATGCCGGCGTTCGGCCTCAACACCTTCCGCGTCCAGTACGACTCCAGCAACACCAACGCGGTGGTCAACTCCAACACCGTCACCGTCGACGTCCGCGCCGCCCAGGGGCAGGTGGTCATCGACCAGTTCGCCCAGTCCGGGGTCGCCGGCCCCGCCGACCAGTTCGTCTCCGTGCTCAACACCACGGCGCTCAACCTGCCGATCGCCGGATTCAAGATCGAGACCGCAGGGGGCCCGACGATCACCATCCCGGCGGGCGCCCGGCCGATACCGCCGCGTCGCGGCTACCTGGTCGGGGCCGCCGACTACTCCCTGACCAACATCGTGCCCGACCTGGTCGTGCCGAGCCTCGGCCCCGGCGGCGGCCTCCGGGTGGTCGCCCCCGACCTGGGGAACACCGTGGTCGACGCGGCCGGATCGTCACCCGGCTACTACGAGGGAACTCCACTGCCGGCCTTCGCCGGCCCGCCGTTCGTCACTTTCGGATGGGTCCGGCTGCGCAACAACGGACAGCCACTGAGCACCGGGGACACCCTGCACGACTTCAGGCTGGTGTCGACCGTCCTCGGCCCGATCAACGGGGTGCCCACCGCGCTCGGCGCCCCGTCGCCGCAGAACAGCCTCGGCACCTTCCAGCAGAACGGCAACGTGCAGACCACGCTGCTGGACACCGGCGTCGCCTCTTCGGCGGCGCCCAACCGCGAGCTGGTCGGCAACCGGCTGACCCTGCGCCGCACGCTCACCAACCGGTCCACCCAGCCGATCACCCAGGCGCGACTGCGAATCACCGCACTCAGCCAGGCCAACGGGGCCCCGAAACCGGGTGACCCGGAGCCTGCGCCGCCGCACGGCAACCTGCGGCTCATCAACCCGACCACGGCGACCAGCTCCGTCATCCTGAGCAACGGAGACACCGTCACGGTGTGGAACCTGCGGATGGACACCCCGGCGACCAGCCCACCGGGCGGCGGCCTCTCCACCACTTTGGCCATCCCGCTCGCCCTGGGCGGCCTCGGCAGCGGGGATTCGATCGACATCTCGCTGACCCTCGCCGTGGACACCCCCGGTCGGTACTGGATCGGCTGGGACATCGACGCCCTCGGCGGCACCCCGACCACGGCGGTCAGCAAGGTGACCGCCACCAAGGCGGGCGCCAGGCTCACGAAGGCCGGCCCGAACTCGGCCGGCTTCCGCAAGGGACAACTGGTCACCGGCACGCTGCGCTGACCTCCGTCCACTGGTGCGGGTGGCGCTCCGCGGAGCGCCACCCGCACCCCTGCCCGTCGTTGATCCAACGAAACAATCCCAGCATGCTTCGGGAGAGTGCAGAATGCGGCCATCCGCACGTTTCGCCTACGGACTGCGGGTCCACGGCCTGGCCGGAGTCACCGAGCTGATGCCGGCGGGGACCGACCCGCTGCCCGAGGTGGCGGTCCAGCAGGACACCGACTCGCCGCGGCCCGACCCGCACCCGCTCGACGACCGGCGTGGCGTGCGGCTGCTCGCCGACGGGCGGCACCTCGCCGTCGACCGGGAACGCCGCACCGCCGTCTTGCACGGCCCACCCCTCACCTCCGACCTGCTCGCCCACCCGTACCTGGCCCCGGTGGCGACTCCCTTCAACCGCTGGGCTGGCCGCGAGACGTTTCACGCCGGCGGATTCGTCCGGGACGGTCGCGCCTGGGCGGTCACCGGTCCCCGTACCGCCGGCAAGAGCAGCCTGCTGGCGGCGCTGGCCGCCCGGGATGTGCCGGTGGTGGCCGACGACGTGCTGGTCGTGGAGGGTACCGACGTCTACGCCGGGCCGCGCTGTGTCGACCTGCGGGAGCCGGTGCCCGGAGTCCTCCTGTCGAGCGGTCCGGCGCGGGCTCGCACCCGCACCCGCGTGCACCTGCCGCCCATCGCACACCGGACTCCGCTCGGCGGCTGGTTCTTCCTGCACTGGGGCGACGCGGTCGAGACGAAACCCGTGCCGCCAGCCACTCTGCTCGCCCGGCTGGCCGCCTGGCGGTCCTGGCACCAACTGCCCACCGATCCGGCCGTCCTGCTCGCCCTGGCCACCCTGCCCGCCTGGGAGCTCACCCGTCCTCGCGACTGGGGAACCCTCGACCAGGTCTGCGCGCTGCTGGAAGCGACCCCCGCCACGGTGGGAGAGGTGGTGTTGCGATGAGCGCGCCCACCCGACCGCACGCGCTGTACTGTCTGGCTCTGGACGAGGCCGCGGCGGTCACCCACACCGCCCTGCGCACCCGGGGCATCGACAGCATCCTGCTCAAGGGCGCGGGGCTGGCCCACCGGCTGGGCAACGAACGGTCCCGCACGTACACCGACGTCGACCTGCTGGTCGCCCCGGCAACGTTCGACGCCGCTCAGGAGGTGCTCCTCGACCTGGGCTACCGGCCCGAGATGCCGGGCGCCCGCGAGGAGGACTGGTCACACTGGTACGAGCGCCTGTGGCGGACGCCCGGCCCGGTGAGCCTCGCGGTCGACCTGCACCGCGGGTTTCACGGGGTGGGCGACCCGGAGGCCTTCTGGGCGGCGCTGCGGGCCGCCGCGGAGTCGATGCCCCTCGCCGGTCACTCCGTTCTGGTGCCGGATCGGATCGCCGCCACCATGCTCGTCGCGCTGCACGTCGCCACCACCGCCCGCTCCCCGCGCCCCCTGGCCGACCTCGAACGGGCCCTCACCGTGACCCCCGAGGAGACCTGGCGGAGCGCGGCCGACCTCGCGGAACGGACTGCGGCGGCCACGGATTTCGCTTTCGGGCTGAGGCGACTGGCGGCGGGGGCGGCGCTCGCCGACAGGCTGCGGTTGCCGTCCGGGTCATCGGCGGTGCACCACGTCATCCACGGCGGCGGCAGCCCTGCGGCGTACCTGCTGGCCCGCGCTGGTGAGCTGCCGACCACCCGGGCGCGGATCGACTACCTCGCCCGCCGGCTGGCGCCCTCGCCGGCAGCGATGCGCTACGCGCGACCGCTGGCCCGGCGGGGCGGTGTCGGCCTGGCCCTGGCCTACCTGTTCCGCTTCGTCCGGGCCTGTTGGCAGGTCCCCCGCGCCATCCCCCAGGTCCGCCGCGCCGAACGACGGTCGGTCGATGGCTGACCGGCTGCGCCCGCTGGTCGGGCTGTGGCGTCGGCACGGCCTGCGCGGATTCCGGGTCTTGGTGTGGACGGTGCGGGCCCGCCGCCGCGTCCGCCGGCAGCTCGTCCAAGGCGGGATGGACGCCGTCTGGCCGCCCGCGCCTCCCGTGGGTGGTGCGAGCGACCGCACCGTGGTGGTCCGGGCACTGCACCGGGCCGGCGCGAACTGCCTGGAGCGGTCGCTGGTGCTGCAACGGTGGGACGCCCGGCAGCGGACGTCACGCACGCTGGTCATCGGCGTAACCGCCCCCAGCGCCGGATTCCATGCCCACGCCTGGCTGGACGGCGACCCCGACCCGCACCGCGCGGAGATGACCGAGTTGCTGCGGTGGGAACCACCCACCAATTGGCTGCCGGCGACCGTTCAGGACCGTTCGACCAGGCCGTAACGGTCCAGGTCGGCCAGGAAACGTCGCACGTCGTCGGTGACCCGGTCCCGCTCGACGTCGGTCGTCGCCGCCAGCGCCTCGGCCAGCTCCGTGGCGGTGGCGCCGTCCAGCAGCCGGCGCCAGAGCGAGGCACCAACCGGGTCGAGCCCGAAATAGACGGACTCGCGGGTGTCCAGCACGACGATCTCCTCGCCTGCCTGCCGCCAGGCGGCGCGCTGCTCGGCGATGCGGTAGACGGTGGGCTGCGCAGCGTTCACGGTGACACCTCCATGCGGGGCGCCGGCCACGGGGACGACGCCGGTGGGTTCTGTCTCAGCCAGAGATGCTGGACCAAGCCGGCCGTGCACTCCGGTATCGGCCAGCGCGACCAGACCTCCCGCAGGGCGGCCGGGTCGACCACTTCCTCGTTCACGCCTTGGCCGTCCCAGTGCCGGACGAACTCGCGGGTGGGGTCGCGGAGGAAGACGGCGAGGAAGTTCGCCTTGCGGCGGGCGGCCGTCACCGGCGCGGGCAACTCCGCGTCGGCGACCCCGGTGAGCAGCTCGGCGCGGGTCGGCCGCCGCCGCCGCCCCGCCCACCCGACCAGCGCGCCGGCGAACACCGGGTCGAGCAGGGGCTGCACCAGCCGTACGTCGTGGGCGTCGGCGACCCGCGAGAAGCAGGCAACTGTCGTGCGCAGGTCGCGCCGCCTCAGGTGCCAGGCGATCCGCTCGGCCAGCCGGTCCGGTTCGGCGCGCTCCTCGGCGCGGACGGCCCGACGGACCTGCCGTGCCGCCGCGGGCCGCAGCCACGGGAACATCTCGGTTGCCGGCTGGCGGCGTCGCATCCCGACCCGGAGCCGGCCGGCCGCCTGCCGTAGCGAGGCCGGGCCGGGCCGGCGCCAACCGGCGAGGATCTGATCGCCGCCGACACCGGTGAGCAACGAGCCGCCGGCCGCCAGCTCCACGATCGGCAGGTGCAGGTGCAGGTTCAACGGGTGCAACACGCCGAAGCGGTGCAGAAACCGCCCGGCGACCGGCCCGACCAGGTCGAGATCGTCGTCCGCGGTCAGGATCTGCCAGTCCCGGCCGAGGCCCAGCACCCGGATGATCTCGTCCTGCCACGGCGACTCGTACGCGCGCGGCGCTCCGGTGAAGCGCCAGGTGACCGGAATCGGGTCGGGCAGCCCTTCGCGGCGGGCGACCCGGACGGCGGCGGCGAGCACCAGCGAGGAGTCCAGCCCGCCGGAAAAGCTGAGCAGGCATGGAGGCCGCCGCAGCGCCGGGAGCACCGCGGCCTCCAGTGCGGCCAGCGGGGACAGTGCGGTGGGTGCGACGCGCAGCGGACCGCATTCGGCAGCGTCCGGCGGGGCGACGCCGGTGACGAGTCCGGTCGCCAGGTCGTACGGAGTGGGCCAGCGCACGGTCACCTCAGTCCCGGTTGAGGGTGCCCCGGCGGCAGGCGCGGCGCAGCGCCCCGCCGAACAGCCAGACGGAGATCGGCAACAGGATCACGGCGTAGCCCAGCAGGACGACCAGGTCGGTGGCCCACGGTTGTCCGGCGAGCGCGTCCCGGAATCCGTCGAGGGCGACCCTGGTGGGCAGCCCGGCGGTCAGCCACGGCGGCACCGCCGAAAGGGTGGCCACCGGAAAGTAGGTGCCGGAGACGAAGGCGATCATCACCATCGTCAGGCGGGCGACGAGTTCACCGCGGCCGAACGCGACGGTGAACGCCATCAGGCCGATCCCCACCGCCAGCATCACCCCGACCGCCGCGGCCAGGACGAGGGCGGTGCCGACCCAACTGGCCCGACGGACGTCAAGCCCGAACAGCAGGGAAAGGACGGCGAGGTAGATCGCGGCGCGCAGCAGCGCGAGAGCGAACGGGTGGGCCGCCAGTCCGACGGCGAGGACCCACCGGGGTGCGGGTTGGGCGATCAACATCTCCAGGGTGCCGTCCCGCTGCTCCTGGGCTATCCGGGTGGTCACCTGGCTGGTGGCCGCCTGGACGACGAGCATGAAGGTGAGGCCCACCGCGACGAAGTCGAAGTAGTCGGTGAAGTGCCCGAGAGCGTTCGCGTCCGGTGCGCTGAGCACCCGGGAGATGAGCAGGAAGACCGCCAGGTTCACGATGCCGAAGGCAAGGTCCAGTACCAGCGGTGGCACCAACCGACCCCGTTCGGCGAGGTCACGGCCGGCCAGGGTGAAAAGCGCCGCGCCCGCCCCCGCGAGGTCCGGCAGGTTCGCCATGGCCGGCGGCGGCGCGCCGGCCCGCGTGGTGGGTCGCCTGGTCGTTGGGCGACTCACCGACGCACCGGGAACAGCAGCGTGCGTTCGCATCGGTACCGGTCCTCCGACTCGTGGGACACCATGACGCAGGCCAGTTGGGGACGACGGTCCAGCGCGTCCCAGAGCAGGCTCCGGGCCTGCTCGTCGAGGGAACGACTGGGCTCGTCGAGCACCAGCGCGGTCGGATCGGCGAGCAGGCTGCGGGCGATCGTCAGCCGGGCCCGCATGCCGGCCGAGCAGCGTTGCGTAGGCACCTTGGCGAAGGGGCCGATCCCGAACTCGTCCTCCACCTGGGAGACTGCCCGGCGGGCGGTAGCGTCAGGCAGTCGCAGGCGCGCCGCCAGCAGCAGGTTTTCGTGGCCGGAGAGCCGGCCGTAAAGGCCCTGTTCCGGATTGAGGCAGACTCCCAGTGCACGGCGTGCCGCAGGTGACCCGGCCGAGTGACCGTCGACCAGCGCGATGCCGGAGGTGAGCGACAGGCTGCCGGCGAGACAGCGCAGCAGGGTCGTCTTGCCAGAGCCGTTGCCACCCGCTACAAGCAGTCGCGTTCCCGCCGGCACGTCGAGGTCGAGCCCGGAGAAGACCCGGTGTCGGCCGAACCAGCGGGACGCGCCGCGCAGGTGAAGCATCGAGCAGCTCAGAGGGAGTCGCCGGTGCCGCCCACACCATCAGTGATAGGGCCGGTTCCGCCGCGGGTCAGCTCAGCGAGAGTGCCGAGGCGTTCGACCTTGGGGGCCTGATACACGCGGACGGACCGCACCCTCTCGACGGATTCGGTACTAATATGGTTTGTGCTCATTTTCACCTCCGACGTCCGAATAGTGCTCCCTAGCAGAGTAGCCCAAGAGACGCGGCCCGAACGGTAAATCACCACATGCGAACCACCCTCCTACACCGCCGCCTACGGTCGAACGCAATCGGACAGATCCCCGAGGTGGCCCTCTGAATTCCACTGGGGCCGCTGCATAGCGAGGCCGAACGCCCACGATGCGGACCGATCCTGACGGGCGGGCCAACCATGCGTACGGAAACATCGCCTTCACCAGCCCGATGGGGGGATTCGCAGCCCTACCCATCGGGAGTCTCGCCGCGAGCGCGCACGGCGCCAGCTCTCCTGATCTTGGATGTTTGGGCGGGCAGGGGGCCTTGTCGTCGCGGACGCAGGCCCAGAGGAGGTTGAGGCGCTGTCTGGACAGGGCGGCGGTGGGTCTTTCCTTCGGCTCTCATCTTGTCGTAGTGGGCGCGTGATCGGGGGCAGTGGGACTGGGCGGCGAAGCTGGACATGCCGAACACCCGGCGTACCAGCACCCAGTCGGCCACAAGGGACAGGTGCACTGAGGGGCCTGACCGCAGATACGGCAGGTCAGACCCCCTCATGATCTTGTTCGCCCGAAGGGATTCGACCCCTGACCTTCTGATCCGTAGTGCCATCGGGGAGTGAGGTCACTCTGCGGCGACGCGGAGATAGTCGAGCCAGGCCTCGAGTGATCCATTCAGCGCGGCCTGCATGCCGGCAACGTCGACGGTCACCGGGGCGCCGCTCCAAGACTCTTCGGTGTCGACCCGCACCCCGCCGTCGACCAGGGTGAACGTCCAGGAGTGGATTCCCATGATGCCTTCGGTGAGCGCGTTCGCCGGCGCCCGCTGGGCCGGCCGCGACGATGCCAGCCGCCACCGGTGCCGGTCCGCGCTGGAGCGGGCGATCCCGGTCATCGCCGCCGCCTGCCGAGTCGTGGTGCCGGTGCTGGTCAGCTACCGGTAGGCGGCCATCAGCGCTCGCCAAGCCCGAACCCCCAGAGATAGAAAGCGCCCTCTGAACTGGAAGGATAGGAGTCTTACGCTTCTATTCGGCCAGTCCGAGGGGACACCTCGCAGGTGAGATTGCGCTATAACGCGCCAGTGGTCCGCGCGCGACGTTCGACGATCCGAATCTGGTGTCGTGTGCCGGCCTTGTTCCGGTGATGCGCTTGGCCCAGCAGGCCGGAGGCACCACCGCACACGCCCCCAAGCCGGGAAACACCAACACCCACCAGGCTCAACGACGAACCCGGATCAGATTCGCGTACCAGAGTGTGGGCACCAGCAACGGTAGACCTCACCATGATCAAAACCCAGGCGGACGCAACAACTGCCCACCGGACAGGGCCTGACGTGAGGGATGCTCGTCGCACGAGCACCCACCGAGCACCCAACCGACCAGAAGGGACAAAAAAGCAAAGGGGCCTGACTGCCGTTCCGGCAGGTCAGACCCCTTTTGATCTTGTGCGCCCGAAGGGACTCGAACCCCTAACCTTCTGATCCGTAGTCCGAACCCATCAGATGCTCTCTACGCCGTGTAGCCGTCACGTCCGGCGTGTCGCTGAGTGCTGCTGCGTGCCGAAAAGAGTGGCTGAGTATCTGCTGGTCAGGCCGGTGTCGCGAGCGGTATGTGGCACCCTGCGGTACCGCGGTCGGCCCTACAGGACGGACTGCGCCGGTTCTGTTCCAAGCGTGCTGGCCAGGCGCCGAACATCCGAGCACCAACGGAGCACCATCACGGCAGGTCACCGTCGCCATCGGGCGCCATCGCCGTGCTACAGCAGCGGTCGGGATCCGCGCATCTCCGTGTCGGCTCCGGCTGGAAACTGACCCCGTGGTTCCGGGCGGGTTCCGGAACAGAGGGGTCAAGGTTGAGCCGGCGTTGACACTCCGGACACCTCCTGAGCTATGCGTCGTCCCTCTAGACAGCTGGTACATCGGTCACGTCTGGAACGGCGGTGATGATCGCGCGGTCGGTGGATCCGGGAACGAGGCGCAGCGGTCCGCCGGCCCGGTCGTTCTCGCTTGGGGCGGGCTCTACGAGTCGAGCCGCGCAGTACACGATTTGGCGACGCATATTGAGGTCGATGTCGCGGCCGTTGATCCGTACGGTCATCGGGAAGAGTCCGGCGAAGGTGAACTCGTCGGCACCGACCGGGAGGTTCTCGGACGTCGTGACGGTCAGGGGAATTTCGGACCAGGTCCCCTCGACGCGTTCGCCGCGCAAGAGCCGGCCGACCCGCAGGATCGCGTCCAGGTCAGCGCTTGGGGTGGCGTCGACGTCCGGCACGGTAATGCGGTGGTAGGTGTGGCGTTGAATCGCGATCAGCGCTTCGAGCAGACGCACATGCCAGCGGGCCACGGGTGTTACTGGCTCATCGCTCATCTCCCAGACGGGGGTGACAGCCGGGCCGCCAGCTCGCACAGCCGCCATGATTCCCATGCCGGGCCCAAGGTCGGCGGTCAAGCGCACGGCTGGGAGCACGTCGGCGGGCGTTTTGCCCGTAAGCGATTGGGCGTTCAGTTGCACGGCGTCGCCGTCCCTGCCGTTGAGGAAGAACTGAAACTGCACCGCGCCTCCCCGGTCGTATCCGGACAACCACGACCCGGTGCCTTTCAGCCCTGCGGACAGTTCCACGCCGGTGAGGTCCAGGGTGTGACGCGCGGTGCCGGTCGTGTCGAGGAGGCGGATCTCCAGGTCCGGTAAATCCGCGGCGGACTCGGGAGCGACCATGAACCGGAAACGTCCTTGACCAGGCGTGGAACTGGCGACGCCAGGTGGCCCGCTGACCTCGGTGACGGTTCCCGGCACGTCCACGAACGGGGTGCCGAACTGCACGAAGTTCTCGACCGCCTGATGCTCGGGCGACCCCGAGGTGACCTCCAGCCGACCCGAGATGGTGATGGGACGCAACCTCGCCGACTCTGCGGACTTCGCCAGCAGCCGCAGCACCGAGTACTGGCCGTCGGGCAGTTGTTGGTACTGCACGTACGCGGCGGAGGTCCATTGACCGAGTTCCGTGTCCCACGGCAGGTCGCCGACGGCCCCGGTGCGGATCTCCAGTTCGTAGCGGTAGAACGGATCAACCTGGTTGAGAGTGGTGACGATGGCGCGCTGGCGTTCGACGGCGGCGGCGAGCATGTCCTGGGCGGGGACTCCGCGTGGTAGGTCCCGGCCGCCTTGAAGAGCGTCGGCCATCAGGCGGTGTAGGCGCTCTGCCCCGTCGCCGAAGTAGTAGTCCACCAGCTCCGGGCGGCGCGCCGCCAGCACATCCAGGTTTGTGCCGCCCATCCACCGGCACGGAAACTCAGCTTCTGCGGTGATCTCTGTGAGCCAGTCCAGTCGCTCGTTGGTGGGGTTCCACGGTGTCACCAGGGTCCACGACCGCACGGGAAGCCGGGGCAGGGTTTCCCGCACGAACGTCGACCATGACTTCCCGATCTCCGCTGCCTGCCGGGCATCGAGCCGGCTCGCGTACCTCTTGACCTGATAGATATCGAAACCATCCGGGTGCTCGACCCGGATGTCGACGCCACGATCACCGCGCGACGGAGTGATCAGGTTGCCGTGAGGATGCTCCAACAGCAGCAGAGCCGCGACGAACTCCTCCACCCGCTCTCCGGGCTCACGCTCCCAATTGACGGTAGTCACCGACCCAGCAAACCACGCACGTACGACCCCGACCGAGATCGCCTCAGGTTCATCTATGGAGCCGACGAACATCATCGATCACGCGCCGACACCTCCGAGCCAGGAAGCATCGGCGCCTTTTCACGGTATCGGTCAGCGGGTCTTCTTCATTGCTCGTTTGCGGGGTGGGGTCAGGAGGTCGGCGATCGTGGCGATGGCGGACGGCACGAGCCGGTAGTAGGCCCAGACGCCGCGCTTGTCCCGCTCGAGCAGGCCGGCCTCGGTGAGGATCCGCAGGTGGTGACTGACGGTCGGCTGGGAGAGTCCGAGGGGCGCGGTGAGGTCACTGACGGACGCCTCTCCCTGCGGGGCCGACTGGATCAGGCTGAGCAGTCGCAGCCGGGCCGGGTCGGCGAACGCCTTCAGCACTCCCGCGAGCCGTTCGGCATCGGCGCGGTCGATCGGCTCGCCGGCGAGGGGCGAGATGGCGGGCGTCGCACTCTTCACAGTTCCCACGTCGTGCATCGTTGCAGCTGACACCGTCGATCGGCTGGGGAACGAGGGCAGGATCACCGTGAGTTCGTGTAGGCACCCACCGCTTCTGCCGTCTCGGCATGATGATCTATGGATCGAGGGAGGTGTCGTGCGTGCCCGGGTCGGGTGATGTGGTGGTCGTCGGGGGTGGGCAGGCGGGCCTGGCTGCCGGTTACTACCTGCGTAGCGCCGATCTGGATTACGTCATCCTCGACGCCCAGCCGCAGCCGGGTGGCGCGTGGCGGCATGGCTGAGAGTCGTTGCGGTTGTTCTCCCCTGCGGAGTACAGCCCGCTGCCGGGGTGGGGCATGTCGCGGCAGGAGGTGAGGAGTTCCCGACCGCCGGGCACGTCGTGGACTATCTGCGGGGCCTACGAGCAGCGCTACGACCTTCCGGTGCTCCGGCCGGTCCGGGCTCAGAAGGTGCGGCGAGCCGGGGAGCGCCTGGCGGTGCAGACCGGCGCCGGGGAGTGGCTAGCCCGGTACGTCATTTCGGCCACCGGGACGTGGGAGTGCCCTACGTGCCCGACATCCCGGGGCCGTGCGGAGTTCCCCGGCCGGCAGCTGCACACGGTGCACCATACCTCGGGATCAGGGGCCACTGGTTCTACGTCATCTGCACGGATTGAGCCGTCCCCTGGATGAGTGGCCCGGACCTCGTTGCGCAGGGTCCGGACCGCTCCACATCCTCGCTGTGGTCAGGCTTTGACTGCGGTGTTGTTGTGGGCAGCGCGGGATGCGGCGATCAGTGACGCGCCGAGGTTCGCCGCTTTCTGAGGGGTGAGCCGGATCGTCGTGCGGTCCCAGAAGCCCGACAGCAGCGATGCGGCCAGGTTCCGGACCGCGTTGTGGTTCATTCCGTCGAGCTTGGTCATGTCGGTGGGGCGCTGTTCCGGGTTGTCGATGGCCAGCGTGACTGATGGCGGCTCGTCGTACCCGTCGGGGGAGTTGAACGCCTGAAGGTCGACCGTCGCCACCTTGATGTCGTTGGCACATTCGTGGTGCTGGCCGTACACGGCGGCCACGTGCCGGTCGTGCAGGCGGACGCCGTCTTCGGTAAGGCACTCCCCACCGCACCATACCGGGCACTGCGGCTCGGCCGGCTTGGCAGGTGGAAGCAGGTAGCCGGCGTGCGACCACATCGCGAAGTCCACCATCGCGTCCAGCACCTGCTCCTCGGTGCAGTTCAACCGCACAGCCTGCTCAGCGACGCTCAGACCCTGCTGGGTAAGTCGCTCGGCGACCACGCCGCGGAACACGCTGATCTTCTGCTCGGCCGTCAGGCCCTCGTCGTGGACCACCAGATCGGCCACGGTCTGGTCGAGGCTCGGCCGGTGTGGCCTCGGCGCTGGACCGGCCAATCCGGCCTCGACCCGCTGGTTGTCCGTATCGCGCGCCATGGCCACAACTCGTCCGACCGCCGTCCGCACCTGCTCAGCCTCGTCCAGCGTGAGCCGCAACGCCGCCGTCGCGCCCTCGATCACGAACTTCACCACCGGCTGGACCGCGTCGGCGTGCTGCTCCAAGTCGACCTCCAGCCCCGGCGGCCGGTACGTCCCATCGCTGCACGACTCGCCGGCAGTACTCACTGAGCTGTGCAGCGACAACAGCACAGGCGGCGAGTCGTCTGGCCAGTGGATGCGATCCTCGAGATGGTCGCCGTCCTGGTGCGTCGCAACACACCAGGACGGACACGCCCGCCTCAGCCAGTACGGCCGGTGCGTTCGGCGGGCTTCCATGACCGCCTTCCTAATGGAGGTGGCGAGGTAGCCGGCGTCGGCCAGACTGAGCGGATCCGGAGCGGACACGACCAACTCCGCTGGGGTGTTCTCCTCGGGCTGGTCAAGGTGCTCCAGTGAGAAGATCTCCACCGCCATCCCGCCGACCTCACCCTTATGGGTCTGCATCACCATCCGGGAGTGCCCCCGGGCCCGGTCGCCCGGACTACCCAACTCCTCCTCGGCGTGGACCTTGACACACCATGGCGGACAACCGCCGGGGTGGGCCGTGATGTTCGAGCTCACGATCTGGTTCAACAGAACGACCATATCGATAGGTTCACACGTGGCTATTGTGGGAGGACGGACACCGTGTCCACCAAGCTGGCAGCGCGGTAACCGGAACCGGTGCTCGACGGGGCGTTGTGGTTTGAGAATCGGGCGTTGCGATGCGCGGGGTGGGTGGTAAGCCTCCCCGTCCTCCCGATCGGCGGTCGCGCTGTGCCGCGTGTGCCAGAGTCTCGGTCCAGTTGCGTGTAATGACCGGCCGTGTGCGGACCCCCTCGGCCGTTCACACCTCAGCGTGCAGCCGTCTTGCGCCCGGGATGGTCCTCGAGGATCTGTCGAGCGAGGTGTACGGGCGCGGGTCGGGCTGTCCGCCCGTCCCAGGCCAGCGAATGCCCACACAGCCGCGCGCTGAGCGCCGCGAGGTGTTGGCGTTCGAAGGCGCCGTGTTCGAGGAGAAGAAATTCGGTGCAGGTCATCGCGTGCCAGGGTGTGCGTAGTTCTCTTACTTCCGCGAGGTCGAATCGTGTCTGACGGTGGCCAGCTCTGACGCTGGATTGGAACGCTTTGTCGCTACGCGAGCGGTTGATTAGGTAGTAGGTGTCCTCGTGTGCGCCGGGAAGTTGGTGGAGCCTTTCGGTGGCTGGGACTGCACCGTCGTCGGCGTTTGCCCGGTTTCCGGTCGCCCTGACGGGTTGTGGCAGCTTGCCGTCTGATGCCGTGTTGACCCTGACCAGTGAGATGCCGGCTGGGTTGATCATTCCGAGGTGGGGCAGCGCGTCGACCTGTCCGTTACCCAGGTTCTTGTTGGTGGTGCCGGACCACAGTGGGTACCGGTTGGAGCCGTCGATGTAGATAATCATCGGGATGTCGTCGTAGCGGGTGCGGAGCTGGTGCAGGGCCCGTTCTGTGTAGGCCCGCGCCAGTGCTGTGCGGGTGGTGGGGTTCGGGTCGTTGAACTGGCTCAGGTCGGTGGCGTGATGTGCGGCGATGGCGGTGGGGAGGTCGTTCCAGCCGTGGGCGTCGGGGTGGTATCCGACCATGTGCCAGGGTTTGTCGGTTCCGTCGCTGATGAGGGCGGAGAGGCTGATCATGCGGGTGGCGGGTTGGTTCTGTTCGCGGGTGTAGAGACCGACGATGATGCATGGCTGCGGCTGCAGGGGGCGCGAGAAGACCCGGGTGGGTGTGGTGGCGGTGAGTCCCGCTGCCCGGAGGAGGTCTCGTAC
Organism: Micromonospora sp. NPDC049282; assembly: GCF_043197045.1. Lineage (NCBI taxonomy): Bacteria > Bacillati > Actinomycetota > Actinomycetes > Micromonosporales > Micromonosporaceae > Micromonospora > Micromonospora sp. NPDC049282. The sequence goes on along the minus strand of NZ_JBICSL010000017.1, from coordinate 14,421 downwards.
GGCGGCATTGGCGGGGTGGTCGACGGCGTCAGGCTTGGGCGTTGACGCTGGATCGATGAACTGGCTGACGGTGCCGTGGGCGGCCAGGGCGCGGCGAAGCTGTGGCTTGGGGTCTTCGGCGGGCTTGGCTGCGGCGAGTTCTTTGTTGCTCTCGGCGAGGACGAGGTGCAGGGCGTCCGGGGTCCTGGTGGAGATGATCTGCTCGGCGAGGGTGTTCCGGAGGTGCGTGGGTCCGGGAACGACCAGCATGTCGGTCTTGGCGCTGTCGAAGGTGATGGTGAGCGCGCCGTCGAGGAAGGTGCTCCCTGCGGTTGTGAGGCTGTTCTCGGGGAGGTTGAGTACTTCGGTGAGCGCCTGGGCGGACCGGTGGCGCTGTAGGTCGTCCTGGTAGACGACGCTGATGTGGATCGGCCGTGCTGCCGCGTTGACGGCCGAGGCGAGTTTCGCGTGCCGGTCGGGGTCGCCGGGGGCGTCGATGTTGCGTATGGGTGTGGTTTCCAGGACGAGCGACTCCGTGTTGAGCCTGGCGGTGGCGTGCTCGAGCACGCAGTCGAGGAATCGGCGGCCCGGTCCGGAGCCGATGGGGTGCCTGTCGGGTCTGGTGGCGTGCCGGGCGCGGATGCGGGGGTGGGTCGCCAGGAGGTCATCTGCGGTGAAGTCGGCGGGCACGCCGCGGATGCTGAAGGAGTCGACGAGTTGGGGAAGGAGCCCGGTGATCACGTTTCGGTTGGTGGGCCGGTCGTAGCGGTGTCTGGCGGTGAGCAGCATGCCGGTGTCGTCGGTGGCGATCCAGAGGCTCTTGGCGTTGCCGGGGAAACCGGTGGTGGCGCTGATGTGGGCGTCGAGGTTGAGCAGGATGCCGGGGTAGCCGGGGACAGTGATGGGTTCGAGACTGATGTAGTGGATGCCTTGTTCGGCCCTGGGGTGCGTCTCGGGAAGCGGGCGGTTGAAGGCGACGAGGTTGCCGTCGATGTCGGGACGAAGAAGCAGGTCCGTACCGTCGGGGAGCTTGAGCGCGCCTCGGAGGAGCTCGATAGTGCGCCAGGTGGCGACGTCGAAGACCCAGTTCGGGATGTCGGCGTGTGTCACCGTGCCCGCCTGGAGGTACTTGGCGATGTGAATCGTGCGTGGCTTGGTACGGCGTAGCAGTGGGCCGAGGAGGTCTTCGAATGGCGCGCCGTGCCTGGCCGCGAGGTCTCGTTCGAAGGCGGCGAAGAGCCGGCTGATGATGGCGGTGTCGATCTTCTTGCGCATCAGGAGCAGCGTGCCGGGGCCGTCGGGGTCCTTGCAGATGGTGGCGTAGTCGCTGGACACGTAGCGCAGGCCGAGGCTCAGATCCCTGTACGGCAGGTTCTTGGGGTGCCGGGTGTACCGGCGGTTCAGGTCCTGCCAGGTGTCGTTGACCTCGCTGCCGAGGGTGTAGCCGTGGATCTTCTCCGCCATCGCTTCGGTGTAGGGAAAGGCCAGGGTGCGCATCAGGGGTTCCTGTCGTTGATGCCGGCGAACGTGAAGAACGCGTCGATGGTGGTGCCGTAGATGGAGCGGACCTGGTCCAGTTGGTTGTCGTCGCGCCATCGCTGGTGGAGGTTGCGGATGAGGGAGGCGAAGTCGCTGCCCGGTGCGGCGCCTCCTCGGTGGAAGGCGTTGTCGACCAGGTGGAGAGTTGTGTTGGTGCCGCCACGCCTTGCGCGCCCGGCGAGTTGGATCAGGTCAGCCAGGACGTCGGCGAAGATCGCGGTGCGCACGTCCGGGGGCAGGCGCCCGAAGGCGGGGTTGGACCTGTTGATGAGCTCAAGATGTTTGGCGGCGATGCGGTGGCGTTCGTCGAGTTCCTTGCGCGGGTCCCCACCGGGGTGCCGGTTGCGGCGGGCGTGGGCACCGGTGTGGGCAACGAGTGCGGATGGTTCGTCGATGAGCTTGATGGGCCGGACGCATACCCAGATGGAGTCGAGCGCGGATCGGTTGCCGACGACGATGTTGAGCCCGCGGGCGACCCGTGCGAAAGGTGAGATCAGCACGTCCCTGCCCGTGCCCGGGAAGGTCCGCAGCCGGCTGGCGGGGATGGCGAGTACGTCGTCGGGGATTTGCAGGCCGCGGCGGTCACCGGCGGGAACGGCGACGGCGATGCGGGTGCGGTGCGCTCCCCCGGCGATCAGGCCGCGGCAGAGGGCGAGCATCTGGTCGTAGGAGTTCGTCACGAGCAGGACCCGGGCACGGGCACGGCGGTCGGCGTCCTGGTGTTCGTGCAGGTCCCGCAGTCTCTGTTCGAGAATCTGGTCCCAGAGGCCGGATCCGATGCTTTCGAGTAGTTGGGCCTTGCGGTTGCGGGCTGCCCCGGAGATGACGATCCCGCGGTTGGTCGTGTGGTCGTTGACGGACGCGTTGCTAACGGTCAGCCTGCCAGTGCCAGTGCCAGTGCCGGCGTCGTCGGGGTAGTAGCAGACGACGTCCGCATGGACGTGGTTGGTGGGAGAACCGGGTAGGTAGGCGGTCGCGGAGAGTCCGACGATGACTCTGGGCGCGCCTGTGAGCGCGGGAGCCGTGGTGATTCCGAGGTCTGCGGTGTAGGCGTGCGGGTCGCCGGAGAGGATCTCTGCGGTGAACTGCCGGTCGGAGCGGCTCTCCGGGTCGCCGGTGACGGCGAACCCGAAGACCGCTCGGCCGATCGGTCCTTCGGGTGTTGCCTGCCAGGAGGGAGCTCGGTCCAGCGCGGCTTCGACGTCATCGGCGAGCCGCATGCCGCTGTCGCGCATCAGCGGCAGTAGGGCTTCCAGTTCGGCGAGCCCTTGCTGGAGTTCGCCGAGGAACGCCCTGCGTAGGAGAAGGTGGGCGGTCTGGAGCTCCCACGCCGAAGCGGTGGGGTCTGCCGGATCGTCGTCCTTTCCGGTCTGACGGCCGCCGTCTGTTTCGTCCAGGCCGACGTCCGCGTCCGGTTCGCCCTTGTCGGTGGTGGGTGCGGTGATCGTTTGGATCGCGCTGACGATGCCCTGGCTTCTTTTGTGGATCAGGTCGGATTCCGGTTCGTCGGCGACGACGAGGCGCAGTTCCTTGCGTAGGTCTGCCCAGCCGGCGGGTAGTGCGTCAGGGTCGGGTTCGTTCTGGGTGAACAGGGATTTGAACCTGTCGAGTTGGTCGTCGCTAGGGCGGTCTTCGAGTTCGTTGAGGCCGAAGAGGCGGCAGGCGAGGAGGTTGTCCCATCGGCGTGGCAGGTGCAGCCTGGCCTGTTTGGGGCCGAGTGGGTCCTGCGGGTCGATGAACCCGTTGACGACGGCGGCCAGGTAGCGCTCGGAGAGGAACTCGACCCGGTGGATGGCCCGCTGGAAGGCGAGTTCGAGTTCGCCCGGCACGTTGTCGGATTCGACCTGTTCCTTGCGCTGGTCGTCGAGCTTCTCCAGGAGCAGCTTCTGCGTGTCACGACGGGCCAGGACGAGGGTGCGGCCGGACTGAGTGACCGCATGTCCCTGGAAGGCGTCGACCTCGTCGACAAGGACGATGTCGGCGCGCCGCAGCAGTAACTCCTGCGCGCTCATCCGTCCGTGGAGTGTGCCGTTCGTGATGACGGGAAACGGTACCGAGCCCTGCTGGAAGTAGGCGTGGTTGGTGACGATGATTTTGGCTGGGCCGGCGGCTTGCCGCCATGGCGCCCACTTTTCGCAGGCTCCGATCAGAGGGCATCGGTGGCGTCCTTCGACGCCGGGCTCGTGCAGATCCGTGCAGGGTTCCTGGCCGGGCTGCCATGCGGCGCCTTCTTCGTCGCTCAGCATGCAGGAGTAGCCGAGCTCCTGCCAGGTCCACCTGGCACCGGCCGGATCCTCCGGTGCGTCGTTGGTGCGCTGGACGGCCACCTCGATGAGCCGTCGGTGGGACATGAGTGCGACGACGGGGATGTCGAGGCTCAGCGCCGCGAGGTCACTGCGGATGGCCGCGACAAGATCCAGGGTGCTCTCGACATCAGGGGTGAGCAGGACAACGGTGTGCCGGCCTCCTCGGTGGCTGGCGAGGTGGGTGGCGGCGACGCGCATCCAGACGCTCTTGCCGGAACCAGTGGGAGCGATCATGAGCTGGAGGGGCCCTGCCGTGAGCCTCAGCCGTTCGACGGGTTGGCCCTGTGGCGTGCGTAGCTTCCGTGAGAATCCGTCCAGGGCCTCCGCCAGGCGGAAGGTGTCGTCAGCCCGCTTCTTGTCGATCAGTTCGGCGGTGGCGTGCATGTCCGCGAGGTCGGCCAGCACCTCGGCTGGCGCGGTGGCGTCCAGAACCGGGACAGGGGGGTAGGGCGTCGGCGCACGCGGGATGAGGTAGGTGTTGCGCCGGAACTCGTCGCGGCTGGGGCCGGCGAGGAAGACCGATGAGCTGTAGCGCCTGTCGGCCAGCGCCTCTGGGGGGACGCGCAGCGGGGATGAGGCATCCTCCAGCTCCTGCAGCGCGGCTGTGATCAGATCACCGACCGGCACGCCGTCGATCACCTGTAGGAAGTCTCCGGCCTCGAGGTAGCGGGGCGATCGGTTGTTGCGCAGGTGCTCGTCGAGGCTGACGCGCAGGCCGCCTTCTGTGGCCAGGCGGCGAGGGCGCAGATGGATGAGGCGGTCGATCGCGTGTCGTTGCGTGGCGGTGAGGCCGTCGCGCCAGAGGCTCCACACCCCGAGTTGGCCGGAGAGGAGGAACCGCGCGTCGCGGGGGTCGACCGCGGGTGCGCCTTCCCAGGTCTCGGTGGGGAAGAGCTGTTCGGCCAGGCCGAGCGCCAGACGCAGTGACGGTCCGATGAGGAACCGGTTGGCGGTTCTGTGGAAACGCGATCGGTTGCTCATCCGGCTGCGGCCCTCTTCACCTCGGTGAGGAATCGGTGAGACGTCGTGGCGAACCGGCGCCGTGATCCGGTGGCAAGGCGCAGCCGTTCGTTGAGGACCGCCACATGGCCCGCCCGGTAGTCGGGGACGACGATCAACAGGTCTGATTCGCCGATGCTGCCCCGGCGCAGCAGCTCGTTGGCCAGCCGCGCGGGGTCGGTGTAGTCCTTGACATCGACCCGCCAGGGCCGCCGTCGTCCTGGTGCCCTCACTTCCAGGTCGTACCGGTCGACGTGCGGCCACAGTCTCGCGGTGACGCCCGGCATCATCTCGAGTTCGCGGTGCAGGCGGACCTCCTCGCAACCGGGGATGGTCGAGTACCGCCAAGCCGGCCGGACGAGGCACACCTGGCCCTTGACCGGGACCGCAGTGGTGACCTGTGGTCCGCCCAACTGCGCGGCACGCTCGACGTTCCACGCGCCGGCCACCGGTTTGCGGCCCTTCGCCGCCTTCACGGTGATCGAACCGCCGAGAGCCTTCGTGTGCGGCGGGTAGGCACAGGCAAGCCGACCGAGTTGGTACCGCATCGGGTACCGGCACACGGGGCACCCGAACCAGTAGTACTCCCCTTCGTGCGCCACCCACGCCCACGCGGGGATCTCCTCGACCAAGCCCTCGCGGGGCAGCCCTGCGGCCTTGATCGCGTCGATCACCTCCGACATCTCCCCCGCTGCGTGTTCGATGACGGTCCGTCGCGCCCGCCGGTATCCCTCTTCCGTGCCCGTCGCCAGCATCTGTCCGTAGAGCCAGCCCTGCACCTTCTCTGCGCTCAGGCGCGGCACCGACCAGCCGACGACATCGGAGGCCGTCATCGACGGCGCGAGGTTCTCCATCAGCAGGTCAGCGGCAGCAGCACTCAGCTGTCCGTCCTCCACCAACAAGACCTCGTCGCACGCTTCCCTCAGTGGGGCCGGCAGAAGCCCGGACAGCGGGCCGGTCAACAGGTCGGTGAAGGCCACCAGGGGTAGCAGAGGTTCACCGTGCGCCAGGTGCGCCAAGGCGACCCGCCCGTGCAGTTCAGCCACCTGCCGCCAGCGCTCGCCGGGCGGTCCCGGCGAGGTCCAGATACTGGCGGCCTGTGTCACCGTGGTCACGACTGTGTCCCGGCCGAACCTGGTCAGATCCGCCGTCATGCGTCCCCTTCCTCCCCGGCCGCTCATCCTGGGCGACCCGCAGCGCAGCAACTGGACACCGTGTGCGGCCTGATCGACGTCCGCCGCGGTCGCGGCGCACAACAGATCACGTCACACAAAAGGCGGCGTGATCTGCGGGAACACACTCAGCGTCACCAAAGTGGCGTCATCGCGCTCAAAACTAAAGCACAGATGCTAGCCTTCTGCACGCAGGTAAAGCATGAGGGGAGAATCGTGTCGAAGAAGATCCGGCCGGCAGCATGGGCGGCGTCCCTGTTCGGCCGCGACGTGGCAGCCACGCTGACGGAGGCCATCCCGTCGGCCATCCAGGCCGCCGTCGGACGGCAGATGGACGGCCACCACGCGGTCCGCCTGACGTCGCGCCACGCCTTCGGCGGAGGCTGGCCGGCGCGGTACGAGGAACTGGTCAACCACCTCGGTGAGCTCCCCGGCGCCCAGACGGTGCGCCCGCCGGGCAAGAGCTATCGCATCGTTGTCATCAACAACGTCGCCGTGCTGCCGGTGGAGTACGCGAAGGACCTGGCGACTGCCTACGACAGCCCTCGCGCCCTGAAGAAGATCAACAAGACGACGCTGGAGCTGGCGCGGCTCTTCGGCCCCAAACCCGATCATGAGCAGCCGGCCTTCGAAGGGATGGAGTCCGAGTCGGACGCCCATACCACCGACGTTCTGCGAGGGCTGGAACCAGACGGTATCGTGATCATCTACTACGCCGCGCACGAGCGGCACGGGCTGCTCAACATCGGATGGGGCCAGATCAGCGTGAGCCAGACCGGCACAGCGAGCTGGGTATCCGCACAACCCCTGCTCGTCCCGTCCGCAGACCCGATCCCCGGGCTTCGCCTGGTAACCCAGCCGTCGGCCTCGACCGCGTCGCCGCGATTCGACCAGGCGGAGCTGGCCAGCCCGACGCTGCGCGCCCGTACCGCCGCTGAGCAGGCCACCGTCAGCCCCGTAGCCGAACATAGCAACCACCAGCAGCGAAGCGATGCCCAGAACTGACGAGCCCGATGACCTGTTCTCTGCCGGCGGCCTTCCCGTGGAGTCGCCCTCGGGGTCAGCCGGTGCTGTCGCCAGGCAGTTCGACTCGGCACGTCTGACACAAGCTCGCCAGCTCGCCGGGCTGACCAAGAAGGAACTCTCCGACCGGGTCGGGGTCAGCGCCGCGGCCATCGGCCAGTACGAATCAGGAGCGCGGCCACGACCCGAGATTCTGATCGCCCTCGCCGAACACCTTGGCTACCCCGTCGGCTTCTTCCAGGTCGGGCGTCCCTACGCCCGCCTCGACTCCTCCGCAGCGCACTTCCGCCATCTCCGTGAGACACGCTCCTACCAACGCGCCAAGGCCGTCTCCTTCACCGAGCAGGTCTGGGAACTCATCTACGCCCTCGAACGGCGCGTCTTCCTGCCCCACGTAGACCTTCCCGGGTTCGCCGGCGGCGAGATTCATCCCGGCGCGAGCCTTCCCACCGAGCCGGTCCAAGCTGCCCGAGCTCTTCGTCAGCACTGGAATCTCGGCACCGCGCCCATTCCGCACCTCGTGCGCACTCTTGAGGTCCACGGCATCGTCGTCGTCCATGCGCCAGCCGACGGCGACTTCCGTACCGTGGATGCTTTCTCGACCTCCCGGCTACCGCGGCCGTTCATTGTCATCAGTCGCGATCGATCCCAGGATGTATACCGGCAGCGCTTCACCGCCGCGCACGAACTCGCCCACCTCGTACTCCATGCCGACGCCCTTCCCGGTGACTCCAGGCATGAACGGGACGCCGACGCCTTCGCCGCGGAATTCCTCACTCCGCGCGATAGCATCAGCCCTCTCCTGCCCGCAAGGGTGAACTTTGCGGCGTTCGCTGAGCTCCAGCGCACGTGGGGTACGTCGATCCAGAGCCTCATCTACCGCTGCCGAGAAGTAGGCCTCTACACGGACACTACTGCGGCACGCGCCTACCAACGCCTCAACCAGTCCAAACCAGCCCTGGAACCTATCGACGGCTTCCCCGGTGAACAGCCGACACTCCTAAGAAGAGCCTTCGAACTGGCCGCCGAGCATGGGCTAACCATCTCCGCGCTGGCGCAGGAACTGCGCTGGCCGGTGGAGCGGATCCGGCAACTACTTGGTGCTGTCACCGACCGCCCAACACTCAACCTCATAGCCGGCGGCAAAGCGGCGGAGCAGCCGTCGCCAATGACTGATCGCATTCGTCATTTACGGGCAGTTACTACGGACATGGCCTAACGACCTCCGCTGGGACACGTGTCCAACAACCCCGAGTAGCCGTTCAGCCTGAGCGGCAGAGCAGCATTGACGGGCTTGCCTCGCTCAGTGCCAGGATCCGTGCCAACTTGGCCCACGCCAGCCGCGTCCTGGTCGACGACCACCATGTCGCGTTGCTCGGCGTCGACAGCCTCGACCCTCGCAGGCTCATCTCCGGAGTCAGCTGGAAGCTGGCCATCGACGCCGGACTCGGCGTCGGACCGGCTGACTTCAACGCCGTGCTCCTGCGCCGATTCCCGCTCAGATCCGCAGCGACCAGGTTCCGGATTGGAAGGGTGACGTCCCCCAGCAACGCCGTGGTGCCACGGCCGCCCTCGCCGACCTTCAGCTACGCGATCCATGCGGATCCATCCGTCCAACTCGCCGGAACCGCCGTCGGCGCTGCCTTCGTCGGCGTCGTCACGGCATGCCTCGGAGTCGCGCAGGGCATCCGCACCGCCCTGTCCGGAGACGGCTTCGACGTGATCAACCTGCACCTGCACACCGACGACGTCGATCTCGCTCCGGCAACCTGCGAGGTCGATGTAGTCGCGGCCCGCCTCTGCGCCCTGTAGGGGTGCTGGGCGTGCGCTGTATCGCCAGGGCATCGAACCCCTGCGCCTGCCCTCGGCGCGCCAAGGAGTGAACCTACTCGACGTGGGGGAATGTGAGGGCTCGAACCCAGTAGGGCCTGCCGCTATCGAGCAGCTTGGCGGCGCGCAGTCGACGAGCGGTCGCAGGCGGGACGTGGACCTGCTCGTTGCCGACAGGTGGAACCGCGTTGCCGAAGCCTCCGAACAAGGACAGGTCGCGGCGTTCGGGGTATACCTTCTTCCACTGGGCGTCTGGCTGGGTGATGAGCGCGGGATCGCTACGGCGATGCTGCCAAGCGTCGTGAAGAAGGTCAGCGGTATGCGTTGCGGCGCCGGTCAGGTTGTCAAGAACGCCGCTCATGGTGGTGCCGGCGTGCTCCCATAGCAGGAGATCCTGGGGTTGCTCTCCGAGGAGGAACGCCTCGGCGTCGGTAAGTTGCGGGTTTCTGGGCAGGTGCAGGACGTATTGAAGCCCGTCGCGCTGGGTGCGCCGATAGAAGCGGCGTAGTTCGAAGCGGTGGGCCCTGTGGATCATGACGTTGCGCATGTCCAGTGCCCAGGTCAGCCAGCCGCTGGGCTGCCGGTCGAACGCCGTGAGGATGTTGCTGATGGCACCGTCCTGCAGCGTCCTGGCGGGCGAACCCTCCGCGGCGAGGAGATTTCGACGGACCTTGTCAGGGCCAGTCTTGGCGGTGGTGACCGTCGTCCAGCTTGCGGTAACGAGGTCTGCGGCGATGCCGAGAACACCGATGGTGGAGGCAGCGAGGAAGTCAAGGCTGCTGCCGCATGCTTGGAAGAAGCCGGTGAGGGCCGCGTCGATGCGGGCAGCCCTCTTCTCTTCGGGGTCGCCGCGCATCGTGAAGGGGTCGACGCCCTTGCTTGCGTGTTGGCGTAGCCAGTTCGTCTCGGCGTACCAGGCTTCGTTGAAGGCGATCTGATGCCAGGCCGCCATGTTGAGCATGTTGCGGATCTGTCCGGTGACCTGAAGTAGGTAGTCACTGGCGAAGATGATCCTCGGTTGGTCGAAGTACCCGTACCACCAGTCGAAGCCACCCCGGACTTCGTTGAGGTCGGCTTCCATCAGGGCGTGAAGACGGTTCACGCCGTCTACCGCAGCGCGTACTCGCTCGTTGTGAGGGGCCACCTGAGCATTCTCGCTCCACGACAAACAGGTAGATCCGGACTGGGCCTCGCGGCCATGGGCCGCCGGCCGGCTGAGGTGACCCTATGGGGTCGGGTCGCACCGCTGCGCGGGAGCCAGCCGGGTCGTACGTGCTGCGGGGCACGGAGACCTTCGGCATCACGGGCGGTGGCACCAGAGCGCGCCACCTGCCCCTCGCCACGCGATCACTCGGTGACAGCCGTCAGGTGCGGCGGTTCGCCGCCGGTCTTGAGGAAGGTGACTGCCAGTTGTATCGCCGTTTCGGGCCGAAGTTGTAGGTGCTCAGCCGGGTACTCGGTGGGCACTCCGCCGAAGTCGAAGTGGAGTCCCTTGGTCGGGGTTTCCGCTGTGGGGTCGTTGAGGTAGTCGCCGTCGTCGGCGATGTGTACCGCGAAGGCGTGGGAGGGGTGACCAAGGCCGATCTGGATGCCGGGTGGCAGGTCGTCAGGGTCTTCGTCGGTGTCGCTGAAGATGGTCAGCACGACGGGCTCGCCGGCCTGTTGGATCTCGCGAAGGAGTGCCTCCAGGGCGGCAGGGTCGGTCAGTTCGACCTCGTGGTTGTCGCGCCGGTCGCCCCGGTCGTAGGTCCAGGTCACCTTCATGCGATCGCCTTTCCGTTGCCGGTGTAGGTACGCCAGTGGCGTACCTGTCCGTCATCGTCGCGTACGTATACGGCCAGCTGCGCCCCGACCGGCAGGAGCCGGGAGAGGATCTTCTCGCAGCCGTAGGGGGTGTAGTCGCAGGGCGCGTTGTTGGTCACCACAGCTGCCTGGGTGATGTGGTCGCGGCGCATCCGGGCGGCAAGCTTGGCCTCCAGATGGTCGGTCGTGGTGGCGATGAGTTTGTAGGCCGGCTTGAGGTCGGCCGCGGCGGCCAGGTCACGGCCCGACCTCATGGGTATCCGCTCACCCCCGATCAACGCCACGCCGGAAGTAGAGTCTTTTGCTTGCCGCCGAGGCAGGCCCCGAGCCGCATCGGTCAACTCTCGAGGCACCGGCTCGGGTGAAGCCGACGCTTTCGTTGCACTCGAGGACGTGACGCGTGTGGCGGGCGGTCGGCTGATGTCGCTGCCACCGCCCATGGTCAGTTTCCCAGCTCACCGACCTGCCGCGCCTGCGCCAGCGCCGTGTCGATGTGCTGTCGGGCCTCGGTCCCGCGGGTCCGGACGGCCGCCAGGACCTGCAGCACCTGCTGTAGCCGCGATAGCGTGGGACCGGGCTGCCCTCCCTGCAACGCCGTCGTGACCAGCCGTCGCGTGTCATCGACCGCGGATCCGGCCGCAGTGACATGACCGTCAACGGCGGTTAGCGCGGCCACGACCGGCGTGAGCGCGGCGATCGTCTCCTGCGGCGACGGCTGCTGCGGCACGGCGCTCAGGGACCGCGACGCCTCACCCAGGACCCCACCGGCCTGCGCCAGCCGAGACCGAGCCCGCCCGAGCACTTCCCGCGCGCGAGCCAACCCCACGGCGATGCCGGCGAAGCCCGAGGCCACCGCCCGAGCGGTGATCTGCTCGATCGCATGGTCAACAGCCGCGGCTTCCTGCTGCGCCCGGTCCACACCCGCCGCCATCGCCTGCAAGTCGGCACCAATGCTGTCGGTCAGCGACATCAAACCACCCTCCGGCTCCGAGTCCACACAGAACTGTGGCAGCCTATGGGTAAGCCGGTGGCCGAGGGCGGTGTGGCGGCGGCCGGCACCAACGGTGTGCACGGCAGCAGACGGCGGCGATCTTCGTAGCCGTAACGATCGACCGTTGTGGTCAGCTCCAGAGTTGCTGCTGCCCATGCTGGTCCACTAGGGGCAGGTTGTTCCCGATTCTCCGTCGGATGGAGGCCATGACCGTATCGGCAGAGCCGCCGGCTTCCAACGCCGCAGCCGGAGCGACATCGAGTGCGTAGTGCGACAACGAGCGCGCGTCGGTACCGATCGCTTTCCACACTGTGAGCCGATTCGGACTCGCCTGGTCCGATATCTCCACGTCGAAGACGTAAATCCAGACAGGTGGATGATCATTTTCGGTTACAGCCGAGTAGGACTCGCGAAGCTGCCATGTGCCGTCGCCTCGCTCTTCGAGGTCTGGAGCTCCTAGGTACCGCTGCCACGATTCCCATACCGACCGTGGGATGGCGAAGATGCAACCAGCTGAATGCTCATGCGCTGCGAGCTGGAACTTGAACATCATCTGGTAGAACGTGCGCTTGAAGACGTTGGCGATGTTCGGGGTTTCAACGCCTTCACCGAGTGCCGTGGGATCTCGTGCTATTTCGATGCCAAGCTGGCCCGGGTTCGCCGCAAGCATGGTGTTGAGGTTGTTTGTGGCCTTGCCGTAGCTGCCGTGGAAATCCATGGTTTGGATCTCAATGACACCATATTTGCCGAGGTTCAGTCCTCCGCCCGCGTCGGGCAGAATTTGAACCAACGTGACGTCGAAACTCACCTGCGGAGACCGGGGTGTTGCACTGATCTTGATCTCGCCGCCGGCCTTCTCGTGGAAGAAGATCACGCCGTTTGCTCCCGCAGCGATCTCCGCGACGAACGCGCCGCGCCGCGCTGCGTCTGAGAGCGTGGGGGCGGCGACCATCACCACCGCGGCGGCTGGCTCATACCCGAAGAGTCGCCGAGCTGCGTCCTGCAGCAAGTCGAGATCGAATGCTCGCAGTGGACAGACGGCCCAGTCCCGGCGGACCCCGTTGCCGATACTGCTCACCGTGCAGACGCCCTTGGAGGCTGCCGCCGTTTTAGCGCAGCGCTCCACCTCGCCCTTCACCTCGGTCAGGAAGGGGCACAGGCCATTGATCTGAGCGGCCCGCGCCCCTTCGCTCACGTCGATGGACGGGTACACCCGGTGCCCGTACCACTCGGCGATGTAGTTGCCGTTATCGCCTGCCTTGGTCGCCCTCTTCGCCGTCACGGGGTATGAGTGTGCCTTCACCCTGTGACATCAAGTCGAAGGCCCCCTGTACGCCAGCGACGTTGACGCGGGCAGCAGCGGCGAACTTGCTGCTCATCTCGAAGCCGAGGGCTTCACGACCGGTCTCCAGTGCCACGGTGAGGGCTCGCCCCGTGCCGCAGAACGGGTCGAGGACTAGACCACCGTCAGGGCAGGAGCTGACGATGCGCGGACGTATGAGCTCGGGCGGGAAAGTCGCCGAGTGCCCGTCAGAGCCAGCCCGAACATTGACACTTACTACGTCTCGGCACCCGGCCTCGACGGCGTCCATGTTGTAGTAGTACTTGGGTCGGCCTTCCTTCGGGCGCTTCACGAAGTGGTAGAAGTGTTCGTGCGCCAGCCTGAGCCTGTCCTTCTCTGGGCGAGGAGGTACGTTGCGCTTCTCCCAGATCAGGTCATTCCTTAGAATCCACCGTGCGGATTGCATGGCGATGGCGAAGCGTGCTGGAATCATCAGGAGCTGCTTCTCCTGGCGGAATCCGCCCATCGGGGTTCTGCGCCGTCCGCGGGGATTGTCTCCCAAACCTTGCCGTCCGTCGGAACGGATGCTGGACCAACGGGCGAAATATGTATCCCCCAGGTTGACCCAGAGGCTTCCGCCTGGCTTCAGGGCTGCGGCTCCGCGCTGGAAGATCTCTACTAGATGATCGACGAACCACTCTGGGAGTGGTTCGAGGCCGAGCATCCCGCCGTGGAGGCGGTACCAATCATACGGTGGGGTGACCTCCCGCTCGCCACCATCAGCGATCCACTCCTGCAGGATGTCTTCGTTGTGGTCGAAGCCGTAGGAGCGAAGCCCCCAGTACGGCGGGGAGGTGATCATGAGGTCGACGGTCTCTGGCTGCAGCTTTGCCATCAGATCGTAGGCGTCACCTTCACGCACCTCCGCCATGAGGCTTCGGCCTGGTGTCGCCGGGCCGCGATCCACAGTCATGTCCGGATCCTACGGCGACCCACTGGCCCGAGAACCAGCCTGGGGACCGAGTCGCGAGGGGTGTCTAGAACACTACTCTCGGCAACGGCCCTGCTTGACGGCCGTGCGTCGGACCGTTCGTCAGCCGTCATAACGAGGACCCCGTCCCGCATCGCCATGATCCCAACCCGATTTCTTCGACACGGACATAGAACGGCTAGTCACCAGTCCCCCTTCTCGCGAAATTGTCAATCTCTAGCGTGCGCGCTTTGCGCTCGCCCTCGTCCATCAACGCCAACACTTATCGCACAGTCAAGTGGGTCAGCCACGATTGGGTCACCCAATCAACCGAGAGCGCGACGCAATGCCGAGCTGGGAGCACTTTGCGTCCGCTCAATCAAGGGTGCGTGCCAACAATGGCGGCCACTGGCGCGCCGGTGGCCGCCGGTGTCAGAGGGCGGTTCGGAGTGTTAGGTCCGTTTCTGGGTGAGGGTGAATACTCCGGGTTCGTCTTCGGTGAGGACGTGGCGGTTGACCATGCGTTT
>NZ_JBICSL010000016.1:9076-131761 GCF_043197045.1 Micromonospora sp. NPDC049282 | reverse complement strand
GCTCATCGGGGTACTTCTTCGGTGGTGCCACGGATGACTCCCTTCAGCTCCATCAGAGCATGATCGAAAGCCTCCGAGCTACCGGGGGAACCTCACTCGTTCGCCGCGCTCTGCGAGAGCTACGGCGTCAGCAACACCGTCATTCGGGCGGCCATGCTGCTGCTCAAGGCCGAAGGGCTGATCGACGGCCGACAGGGCAAAGGCGTATACATCACCAAGCCACCGCCCCGCTAAAGGCCATACAGATTCCACAAGGCGCCAAGCGCCAGCGTATTCGCAAGTGCGAACGGGCTAGTGCTAAGTGAGTGTTTGAGAAGTGGGTGGTCGGGCGGCGTGTCGTGTTGTCAGTGGGGGAAGGCCCTCGGTAGGTCCGGTGGTGTCGAGCCAACCGTCTCCATCCCGAGGGCCTTCTGATGACGTTGTACCCGATCACTGTCACGCCGTCCGCGTCGCCCCGCCGTTATCCGCCGCAGCGGGTGCGCAGGGAGCGGGAACGGGCGGTGCGGCGGCGGTATCCCGGTGAGCTGACTGATGCGCAGTGGGCGTTGATCGCGCCGCTGGTCACGCCGGCGTCGGCCGGTCGGCGGGGACGGCCGCCGGCGCATCCGATCCGTGCGATCGTTACGGCGATCTTGTATGTGACCTGTACCGGTTGTCCGTGGCGGGCGCTGCCGCGGGAGTTCGGGTCACGCTTTCGACGCCGACTGGTCGGTTGGTAGGCCGCGTCATCACCAGGGAAGGGCTCCCGTCCTGGACTGCACCGCGGCGAGTCCTGTAGCCCGTCTCTCTAGAGAGGTAGGGCACTGCGCCTCTAGACACTGGACACAGCGGGGTGTCTAGTCCCACCACATGCTTGACCAATCCGTCCCAGCACATGCACGACAGCGAGCCTTGGTTGCTCAGTCGTTCTGGTTGCAGTCGGTGGCACCCGAACGCCTGCGGGCGAACTCGCCTGTCGATGTGCCGAAGATCGTCATGCTCTCTGACGAAGCTCGTAAGCGCGGACTACTCGGATCGTGGGATCGGCGCTCTCGGGCGTCCGTAGCCGATCGGTCAGAAGAAAGTCGGGCAAGCTGAACCCGGCCGCGTGCTCGTGCTCGGTCAGCACGAACGTTCCGCCGTGCCTCTCGGGCTGCCACCCGTGCTTCAGGGCGTAGCTGATGACGGCTCGTACGTGGTCCGGCGTCGGATAGGCGTCGTCGGTGGCGCATGCCCCCGATGGCGCGGGCCAAGCGACCGAGAGCAGATCTGCCTGGAGTGCCTGGCTCGTCTTCCCAGCGCCCCACACCCGCAGCCGAATGCACCGGTGGCAATCACCGCTGCCCAGCACGTGCCGGATTTCTGCGCGCCACACAAAAGTCCGTGCACCGATTCGTATCTGCCGCAGTCGCGTCCGCACGTGGATCACCTCACGGTCGATCTTCCCCGCTTCTCCGTGGCCCGCCAAGGTGTTTCATTACGGCACCTGGCGCCGATCGAGTCGCCTGGCGTGCACGCTCATGCCCGATGCGCGTCCCTATCGCGGACCGTGAGGGCCTCCGCCCGCCTTTTGACGATCGTGTCGGGCATCAGGTGGGACGCGAGCGTCAAGCATGTCCCGTGACAGGACAACTGGACACAGCGGGTCACTGCCGATTCGTTCTGTTCTGGATCAAGGCGCCGCGCTCCGCGCGTCGCGGGGCGGTAACCCGGCCGGCGGCACGATCACGGCCAGGCGGTACGGAAGCCGAACCGGTCGGCCTGGTCGACGGTCAGGGCTACCGGCTGCCGCGCCAGTCCAACCCCGGGACTGGCTTGCCCCCGGCCCCTCGCACACAGCCGGCGCGGACCCTCAGCCGATCGCTACATGCGCGGCCCCGTCAGACCAGGCCTCAGCCATCAACCCCAGCGTCCGCAGCCACAGAGAAGCCCTCAGCGGGCAAGATCGACCTGCCCCACCATCTGCCCACAACCAGTCGTAGACGGCTGGACCCAGCCGGACTCCCCCGGACGAACGAGAACGGCCCCCGATCAGCATCTCTGCTGGTCAGGGGCCGCATCTGCACCTGGTGGCGGGTAGAGGATTCGAACCTCTGAAGCTTTCGCGACGGATTTACAGTCCGCTCCCATTGGCCGCTCGGGCAACCCGCCAGGGCACCCCACCGCGTCGCAACGCGGCGGCGGAAGCAAGGATAGCGGTTGACCCCGGCCCCTCCGCAACGGGGTACCGTCAGGAGGTCCCACGCTGGTCAGTGCGGGACGGATCAGGACACACCGCCGGACAGCAGGAGCATGAGCATGGCAGCGAACCCGTCCTTCGACATCGTGAGCAAGGTCGACCGTCAGGAGGTCGACAACGCCCTCCGCCAAGCGGAGAAGGAGCTCTCGCAGCGGTTCGACTTCCGCGGCACCGGCGCCGAGATCTCGTGGTCGGGTGAGGAGGGGATCAGCCTCCAGGCGGAGACCGAGGAGCGGGTGCGCGCCGCCCTCGACGTCTTCAAGGAGAAGCTGGTCAAGCGCAACATCTCGCTGAAGTCGCTGGACGCGGGCGACCCGAAGGCGTCCGGCAAGATCTTCAAGATCGACGCCAAGGTGATCCAGGGCATCGACACCGACAAGGCGAAGGCGATCAGCAAGAAGATCCGCGACGAGGGCCCGAAGGGCGTCCAGGCGCAGATCCAGGGCGACCAGCTCCGCGTCACGGGCAAGAAGAAGGACGACCTCCAGGCCGTCATCGCGCTGCTCAAGGGCGAGGACTTCGGCGTCGCGCTCCAGTTCAACAACTACCGCTAGTTGATCGACTCCACTTCGGCGAGGTGGCGGAAACGACGACGCCGGGATACCGCCACCTCGGCGAGCTGGTGTTGATCAAAACCGGGTCAGGCGGCGAGGGACTGCTCGGCGCGGACCGCGGCGGCCTCGGCGCGGGCGATCGGGCCGCCGGGCAGCGCGGCGACCACGGCGCCGACGCCGACCGCCGCGCCGGCGAAGAGGAACGCCCACGGCACGCCGCCGGCGTGGTCGACGATCAGCCCGGCCACCGCGCCGCCGACGGCGCTGGCCGCCACTGACATGGTGACCACCCAGTTGTACGCCTCGTTCAGCATGCCGGCCGGGGCGACCCGCCCGACCAGCGTGTTCTCCAGCGTCAGGGCGGGCGCGATGGCGGCGCCGCCGAGCACCAGGGCGATGCCGAGCGCGACCGGGCCGGGCATCACCGCGAAGACGGCGAAGCTGGCCGCGACCGCGCCGAGCAGCCAGGCGAACTGGCGGGTCATGTTGGCGGCGGGTCGGCGTACGCCGAAGGAGAAGCCGCCGACGGCGCTGCCGATGCCCCAGACGGCGAGCAGCACGCCGGCCAGGCTCTCCGGGTCGCCGGCGCCGGTGTTCCCGGCGAAGGCCGGGACGGTCACGCCGGAGGCGCCGAACGCGATGCCGAGGCTGGCGACGCAGAGCAGCAGCGCGGGGAAGCCGCCGAGCCGCAGCGGGCCGAGGCCCCGGGCGTGGTGCTCGCGCGGGTGCGGACGCCAGCCGCGCATCACCCGGCCGAGGGCGACCGAGCCGGTGCCGACGAAAGTGACCACGGCGGCGCCGACCAGCGCGGCGGACGCGTCGGCGGCCAGCACGAAGCCGGCCACCAGCAGCGGGCCGAGCACGAAGACGACCTCGAACAGCGACGTCTCGGCGGCGAGCGCGGTGTTGCGCAGGTGGCTCCGCCCGGTGGCCGGTGCGGTCAGGTCGTTCCAGGCGCCCCGGATGGCGGCGGTCAGCGGCGGGTAGGTGGCGCCGGCGACGCCCGCCGCCAGGTAGATCAGCGTGAGGTTGGCGACCTCGGCGCGGCTCGCGCCGAGCAGCCCGATCAGGGCCAGCGGGTGGGCCAGCGCGGTGGCCAGCAGCACCGGGGTGGGGCCGACCCGGTCGGCGATCCGGCCGGCGACCGGGCTGAGCGCGGCGCCGGAGAGCGCGTAGATGCCGCCGGCCACGGCGGCGAGCGAGTAGCGCCCGGTGACCTGTTCGACCACGAGCAGCAGCGCCAGCGGGGTCATGCCGATCCCCAGCCGGCCGACGATGCCGAGGATCAGCAGCATCGGCGCGCCGGGGATCCGCCAGACGCCCAGGTACTGGCGCAGTGCGGCCACGGTCGACCTCCCGGATGTAATGAGTCAGAAGCCCTCCGACCCTAACGCCGTACCGGGCCGGACGAAACGGTCGGCTGCCTCACAGCGGCCCGACCGTGCGCCTTTCCCGGGAATCCGTCCCGCGCCGGCATGCGGCGTCGGAGAGTCAGGACGGGACGTCCGGGTCGAGGAGGAGCGGTCGGGCCACCCGAGGGGCAGGTTGCTCGGACTCGTCGCGCTCGCCGCGGCCGTCCCGGTGCTGCAGAACGTGCTGTTCCTCATGCTCGACTTCCACAGCGCCGAGGGCCTCTCGCCGCAGGGCTCGGCCGTCTGGCCGTACGACTCGTACAACGACATGCGGTGGCTGCTCGTCTACCACAACTCCTGGCAGGCGTTCGCGGTCGGACTGGTGGTCGCCATCGGGCTGCGCGGGCTCCTCAGCGCGGCGCTGGTGAGCCTCGCCTGGCCGGCCGAGTCGACCCGGCCGGCCGGCCGGCGGATCCTGCTGCGCAACCTGGGGATCGCGGCGATGACCGTGGTGATCGTCTCGCCGTTCGCCGCGCTCGCCGTCGCCGCCGGGGTGGTGTCGCTCTCCTGGTTCGTGTTCGCCGCCGTGGGGCCGATGCTGCTGCTCGCGCCGTTCCTGCAACGGGCCGCGATCGGCGCGGGCTGGTGGCGTGGCCTGCCGTCGGCGGCGCTGGTCGGCTGGTCGCTGCTCGACTTCGTGGTGATCCGCTGGGCCCGGGTGCCGGTGGCCCCGTTCGTCGTGGCGCTCGCCCTGGCCATCCCGCTGACCGCCCAGGTGGTGACGTCGAACCCGTCGTACCAGGTGGACGTGTTCCGGCCGCTGCTGCTCGAGCGGCGGCTACCCCCCTCGGTGCGGTACGCGGTGATCGTGCTCGGCCCGCACAACTCGCGCTACGACGGGCGGCCCGCCGTCGACCCGGCGGTGGAGACGTTCTCCTACGTCGGCCGGGACGCCGCCGGTCGCCCGCTGCCGTACGAGTCCCGGGACACGCACCGCTCGCTCGACTCCAGCTCGGCCCTGCTCGCCCAGCAGGTGGACGCGCTGCACGCCCGGACCGGGCGGCCGGTGGCGCTGCTCGGCGAGAGCGAGGGGGCGATGACTACTACCCGCCGGAGGACGCGACGGCGGGCTGGGGGGTCGCCCCCGGCTGGCAGTTGCGCGGGATCTTCGCGCTGGCGGCCCGCCTCAGCGGCGGCTCCGACAGCCCGGACGAGCCGTTCATCCGCTCGCTGATGAAGAACGCGCCGTTCTACCGGTTCCAGACCATGTGCCCGGTCCCCGGCATCCGGATGATCGCCTTCCTGCCCACGGTCAGCGCGACCGAACTCCCGCCCGGCCCGTACACCCAGATCCCGGTCTACGAGGTTTCCGCCCTGCACGGAGGGCTGCTGGGGCAGCAGGAAATCAGCGACCGGGCGATCGACTTCCTGTCCGGCAAGACCCCCAGTCGCGGCGGCGCGAGTACGGCACGTTCCAGCTGCTCGGTGCGGCCTGGCAGGTCCCGTCGCTGGCGGTCACCATCAACCCGGTCTGGCGGGGCCACGTGTCGCCGGGACCGCCGTTCTCCCGGAAGCGCCTCTGCGAGAAGTAGGGCCCGTACCGGGGCTGCCTCACTGGCGGCCAGGGGGTAGGTTGCTCATCGAACTGAGTCCATGCCAACGGCGGCGGGGTCGGCCGCCGGCGTGATCGGAGGTCGGATGAGCGGCAGGGCCGTCGCGCCGCTGCGGGTCGGGGTCGAGGAAGTGGACCCGTCGCACCGATGACCGACACCGCGACGCCCTCCCCCGGCTACCGCGCGCTCTTCCGGCATCCGGTCGCGGCCCGGCTGCTCCTCGCCCGGGGCGTCTCCGAGTTGGGCGACTTCGTCGGGCTGGCCGCGCTGCTGCTGCTCGCCTACGACCAGACCCGTTCGGTGCTCGGGCCGGCCGCCGTCTACGCCGCCCGGATGCTGCCCGCGCTGCTGGTCGCGACCGTGTTCAGCGGCTGGCTGGACGTGCCGTCCCGACGCACCATGCTGGTCGCGCTCTCGCTGGCCGGCGCGGCGCTCATCGCCGTACCGGTCGCGGTTCCCCGGCCGCTGCCGGCGATCCTGGCGGCCGGCCTGCTCGGCGCGGTCCGGGCCGCCTACTCGAGCGTGCACGTGGCGGTCGCCGCCGAGGCGGTGGCGGTCCCGCTGCGACTGCCGCTGTTCGGGCTCTCCGCCTTCGCCAACCAGAGCGGACAGGTCGTCGGCCTGCTCGCCGGCGCGAGCCTGACGGTGGCGCTCGGCCCCCGGTTGGCGCTCGTGATCGACCTGGTCACGTTCCTGATCGCGGCGGTGATCCTGGCCGGCCTGCCGGTCGGCCCGCAGGAGGGGCGGCGCCGGCGACCGCCCGCCACGGCCGGCATCCGGATCATCGCCGGCCATCCGGTGCTGCGCGGGGTCGCCCTGCTCACCCTGGCCACCGTGCTGTCCGGCGCGCTGCCGGAGACGCTCGCCCCGGACCTGGCCGGCGGTGGCTGGCGGCCGGTGCTGCTGGCCGCCTCGTCGTTCGGCGGCGCCGTGTTCGTGCTCGTGGTCGGTCATCGCGGCTGGCTGGCCCGGGTGGCCGGCCAGGTGGTGGCCGTCCGGGCGCTCGGCGCGGCGCTGCTGCTGGCCGCCCTGCTGGTGGCGCTCGACGCGCCGGTCTGGGCCATCGCCCTGGCGAACGCGCTGATCGGCGCCGGCGGCGGATGGCTGATCGGCGCGCAGGCGACGTTCGCGCGGCTGGCGCCCCGGGAGCGGATGGGCCAGGTGGAGGCCACCATGATCGCCTCCAACATCATGTTCTCCGGGGTCGGGATCTTCCTCCTCGGCGGCACCGCCGCGCTGTTCGGCCCGGCCGCGGCCTACCTGGCGGCCGGGCTGGTGCTGCTCGCCGTGGTGCTGACCACCCGGCCGGACCGGCTGACCGAGCCGGCCTGAACACGCCTCCGCCCGCGTCCGGCGGGACGCGGGCGGAGGAGGACGGACGGGTCAGCGCTGGAACTGCACCGGCCCGGAGTTGCGGGCCATCTGCTCCAGCCGGGCCACCCGCTGCTCCATCGGCGGGTGGGTGGCGAACATCGCGGCGATGCCGCCGCCCCGCTTGAACGGGTTGTCGATCATCAGGTGGGCGGTGCTGGCGAGCTGGCCCTGCGGCGCCAGCGGGCGGGCCTGCGTACCCATGTGGATCTTCTTCAGGGCGCTGGCCAGGGCGAGCGGGTCGCGGCTCAGCTCTGCGCCGGACGCGTCGGCCTGGTACTCCCGGCTGCGGCTGATCGCCAACTGGATCACGGTGGCCGCGATCGGGCCGAGGATCAGGGTGAGCAGCAGCACCGCCGGGTTCGGGCCGTCCTCGTCGTCGGAGGAGCCCAGCGGGATGAACCAGGCCAGGTTGGCCAGCATGGTGATGATGCCGGCCAGGCCGGCCGCCACGCTGGAGATCAGGATGTCCCGGTTGTAGACGTGGGACAGCTCGTGTCCAATCACGCCACGCAGCTCCCGGTAGTCGAGGACCTCCACGATCCCC
The DNA here is from genome assembly GCF_043197045.1 of Micromonospora sp. NPDC049282. Taxonomy (NCBI): domain Bacteria; kingdom Bacillati; phylum Actinomycetota; class Actinomycetes; order Micromonosporales; family Micromonosporaceae; genus Micromonospora; species Micromonospora sp. NPDC049282. Next base: position 124,106 of record NZ_JBICSL010000016.1, on the reverse strand, counting down.
TGGGTGACGCAGACCGCCGCGTGCTCCGGGTTACGCCCGGTGGCGAACGCGTTCGGCTGCGACGTCGGGCTCACGTAGAGCCGGGGCATCGGCTTGCCGGCCTGCGTGGACAGCTCCCGCACCATCCGGTAGAGCTCGGGGAACTGTGCCTCGCTGACCGGTTGCGCCTTCATCGAGCGCAGCGCGAGCTTGTCGGAGAAGAAGTAGGTGACGCCGTTCATCAGCAACGAGACGACCACGGCGATGACGAGACCGCCGCTACCGCCGAACCAGTAGCCGACCGCCAGGATCAGCGAGGTCAACAGGCCGAGCAGCGCTGCGGTCTTGAGACGGTTGTGATGCACGATCGATCGCTCCTTCGGTGCGCGGGCCCACGCGGGTGTCCCGCTGACCGGTTCAACACACCGGTACCCGTCAACCATCCGGCTCATGGCTGAAAGTTGGCTGGGGATTCCTGTGCGCCCGCTGAGCCAGCCGCCCAACCGGGCACGAACCGGGTCAGCGCGCCGCGACGTCGAGCACGAGCTGCGGTGCGAAACCGATCACCACGGCCGCCACGGTGGCCACGCCGAGCGCCACCGCCACGCTGCGGGCCGGGCGGATCATGGCGGCGCCGTCGGGCGCCGCGTAGAGCGTCGCGGCCATTCGCAGGTAGTAGGCCAGGCCGAGCACCGCGTTCAACGCCACCACCAGGGCCAGCCAGCCGGCGTGCCCGGCCAGCAGCGACCGGACCACGGTCACCTTGGCGAACAGCCCGGCCAGCCCCGGCGGCAGGCCGGCCAGGCCGATCAACGCCAGTGCGAACGCGCCGCCCACCCACGGGTGCCGCCGCGCCGCGCCGCGCAGGTCGGCCAGCGTGCCGCCGTCGCCGTCCGCCGGCCGCAACGCCACCACCGCCGCGAACGCGGCCAGCTCCAGCAGCACGAAGAAGACGGTGTACGCGACGGCCGCCGCGTACGCGCCGCCGCGGGCGTCGGCGGTGCGCCCCGCCGCCAGCGCCAACGCGCCGAGCGGGGCCAGGATGTAACCCGCCTGGGCCACCGACGACCAGGCCAGCAACCGGACGGTACGCCGCTGGCGCAGCGCCACCAGGTTGCCCACGGTCATGGTCAGCGCCGCGAGCAGGGCCAGCACCGGACCGGTCACGCCGGCCGGCAGCGCCCGCTGCACCACCGCCAGCAACGCCACCACCCCGCCCAGCTTCGAGGCGGTCGACAGGTAGGCGGCCACCGGCAGCGGCGCGCCGTCGTAGGTGGCCGGTGCCCAGGCGTGGAACGGCACGGCGGCGACCTTGAACGCCAGCCCGGCCACCACCAGCGCCACCGCGACCGTGGTGAGCGGCAGCTCACGCAGGTCACCCCGGGCGGCCAGGGTGCCGCCCAACCGGTCCAGGTGCAGGCTGCCGGTGACCGCGTACAGCAGCGCCGCGCCTAGCAGCGTCACCGTGCTGGCGACCACGCTGACCACGAAGAACGTCACCGCCGCCTCGGCCCCGGCCAGGCTGGCCCGACGCAGCCCGACCAGCACGTAGAGCGGCAGCGTCAACGTCTCCAACGCCACCAGCAGGGTGATCAGGTCACCTGCCGCGCCGAGCACCACACCGCCGGTCATCGCGCAGGCGAGCAGGAAGCAGTATTCGCCGGCCGGGGTGCGCCCGGCCCGCAGCAGCGGACCGGAGATCGCCAGCACGCCGAGCGTCAGCAGCGCGATCACCACCCCGACCAGGGCGGCCCGGCCGTTCCACAGCCACGAACAGTCCGCGCCGACGCAGAACGTGCGCCGGGCGCCCGCCGCGCCGACCAGCGCCGCGCCCAGCGCGGTGCCGGCCGCGCCGAGCGCCGCCACGGCCACGGTCACCGCTCGGCAGGCCACCAGCAGGTCGACCAGGAGCACCAGCACGGCCGTGCCGGCGGCCAGGTATCCCGGGAGCAGCGCCACGTTGTCGACGCTCTGCACCAGACTCATGGCACGACCCCCAGCAGGGCCTCCACCGGGCCGGAGGCGTAGGACAGGACCAGCGCCGGCGCCAGGCCGACCGCGAGCGCGAGCACCACAAGCGGCGCCCAGGCGGTCAGCTCCGCCCCGGCCAGCCCCGGCCCGAGCGGCGCCACCGCCGCGCTGGGCCGGCCGTGGCTGACCCGGCGCAGCAACCGCAGCAGGTACGCGGCGGTCAGCGCCCCGCCCAGCGCCGCCAGCACGGCCAGCGTCAACCACAGCGGGCCGCCCCGCCGCACGGCGGCCACCACCGCGAACGCCTCACCCCAGAAACCGGCCAGGCCGGGCAGCCCCAGCGAGGCGACCGCCGCGAAACCGAGCAGCCCGGCCAGCCGGGGCGCGGTCTCCCGCAGGCCGGACAGCTCCGCCAGCGAGCCGGTGTGCGTCCGGTCCTTGATCGCCCCGGCCAGGAAGAACAGCAGCCCGGTGATCACCCCGTGGGCGATGTTGCCGATCAGCGCCGCCTGGAGACCGGTGGCGGTGAGCGTGGCCACCCCGAGCAGCACGAACCCCATGTGCCCCACGCTGGAGTAGGCGATCAACCGCTTCAGCTCGTCCTGCGCCAGGCAGACCAGGCCACCGATCAGGATCGCCGCGACGGCGAGCGCGCCGAGCACCGGCGACGCCCAGCGGGCCCCCTCCGGCGCCACCCCCACGGCCACCCGGATCAGCCCGTACGTGCCCATCTTGAGCAGCACCCCGGCGAGGATCACGCTGCCCACGGTGGGCGCCTGGGTGTGCGCGTCGGGCAGCCACGAGTGCAGCGGCCAGAGCGGGCTCTTCACCGCGAACGCGAGCGCCAGCAGCGTGAACGCGGCGAGCTGGGTGCTCCGGGACAGGCCCGCGCCGCCGGTCAGCGTGACCAGGTCGGCGGTGCCCGCGGCGGCCACCACCAGGTAGACGCCGACCAGCAGCAGCACCGAGCCGAACAGCGTGTAGAGCGCGAACTTGCGGGCCGCCCGCCGCCGGTCGTCGCCGCCCCAGCCGGCGATGATCGCGTACATCGGCAGCAGGACGACCTCGAAGAAGAGGAAGAACAGCACCAGGTCGAGCGCCAGGAACGTGCCGAGGATGCCCACCTCGACCACCAGCAGCAACGCCACCAGCGCCCGGCCGCTGCCGCCACCGGCCGGCACCCGCCACAGCGTGTAGCCGCAGCACAGCAGCGTCAGCAGCGCGGTCAGCACCACCAGCGGCCAGGAGATGCCGTCCACCCCGAGGTGGAAACGCAGGTCGAGACCGGGCACCCAGGGCCTGTCGAGCCGGTGCCACGGCTGCACCGCCGGCCGTGGACCGTACCCGAACCAGCCGTGCTCGCCGCCGACCAGCGGCAGCGTCGCCAGCAGCGTCAGCGCGGCGGCGGCGGTGCCGACCAGCCGGCCGGCCCGGTCACCCGGGACGAGGGCCGTCGCGACCGCGCCCAACGCCGGGACCGCGACCACCGCGACCAACAGGACCTGCCCGAACGTCATGAGGTGACTCCGATCAGGGCGACCGCCAGGCCGATCAGCAACGCGCCGGCCAGCACCCCGGCCGCCGCGCGCGGCAGCGCCGCCCGGTGCAGCGCGGCCAGCCCGCCGCCCAGCTCCACCGCCGCCCGGCCGGTGCCCTCGACCAGGCCGTCCACCCCCAGCTCGTCGCCGGCCCGCACGGCCCGCGCCAGCGCGCCGGTCGGGCGTACGACGAGAGCGTGCTGGACGTCGTCGAGCCGGAACGCCCGGGCGAACACCGGCCGCAGCGGACCCAGGAAGCGGGCCGGGTCGGCGGCCGGATCCCGACGCCAGCCGGCCCAGGCCACGCCCGCGCCGGCCAGCAGCAGCAGGAACGGCAGGATCAGGTTCGGCGCGAGGTGGACCAGCTCCACCGCCTCGCCGGAGGCGTCGCCCGGCACCCGCAGGCGGTCGGCGAACCAGGGCGCGAACGCGGCCAGCCCGAGCAGCGCGGCCGGGACCGCGAGCAGCAGCACCGGCCAGCGCAGCGACGCGGGCGGGTCGTGCGGGCGGACCAGCGGCGAGCGGGCGGCGCCGAAGAACGTGCGCAGCAGCAGGCGGGTCGCGTACCAGGCGGTGACCGCGACGCCGAGCAGCCCGGCCAGCCAGACCAGCCAGCCCACCCAGGTCGCGGTCGGGCCGGCGCCGTCCAGCGCGGCGGCCTCGGCGGCGGCGAGCACGCCGTCCTTGCTCCAGAAGCCGGCGAGCGGCGGCACCCCGGCCAGCGCGCCGAGCCCGACCACCATGCACCAGAACGTCACCGGCATGCCGGCGCGCAGGCCGCCCATCCGGGACATCAGCGTGGTGCCCACCGCGTGGATCACCGCGCCGGCGGCGAGGAACAGCAGCGCCTTGAACGCGGCGTGGGTGAGCAGGTGGAACAGCGCGGCGGCGGGCGCGCCGACCGCGAGCGCGCCGGTCATGTAGCCGATCTGGGAGACCGTCGACCAGGCCAGCACCCGCTTGATGTCGTCCTGCGCGGTGGCGGCGAACGCGCCGAGCAGGATGGTGATCGAGGCCAGCACGCCGAGCACCGCGAGCGCGGCCGGGGCCCGGTCGAAGAGCGGGAACAGCCGGGCCACCGCGTAGACCCCGGCGGCCACCATGGTCGCGGCGTGGATCAGCGCGGAGACCGGCGTGGGGCCGGCCATCGCGTCCGGCAGCCAGGTGTGCAGCGGGAACTGGGCGCTCTTGCCCGCCACGCCGGCCAGCAGCAGCAGGCAGGCGGCGGTCAGCGTGCCGGTGGACCAGTCGTGGGCCAGCACGTCGGCGATCCGGAAGCTGCCCGCGCCCACGCCGAGCAGCGCGATGCCGAGCAGGAAGCCGACGTCACCCACGCGGGTAACCAGGAACGCCTTCACCGCGGCGCCGGGCGCCGCCGGCAGCCGCCGGTCGTGGGCGATGAGCAGGTACGAGCAGATGCCCATCACCTCCCAGCCGATCAGCAGCATGATCAGGTCGCCGGACACCACCACGGTCAGCATGGCCGCGGTGAAGAGGCTGAGCTGTGCCGCGTACGGCGGGTAGCGGTGGTCGACGTCGACGTCGTCGTGCGGGCCGCGACGCAGGTAGCCGGTCGAGTAGACCTGCACGGCCAGCGCCACCACGGCGACCGCGGTGGCGACCAGCACGGCCACGCCGTCCAGCCGCAGGCCCAGCGTGACCCGCAGCCCGCCCAGCTCGACCCAGGTGGTGGCCGCCTCGACCGGGGCGTCGACGCGGAACAGCAAGACCAGCGCGGCCAGCAGCGCCACCGCCGCGCCGGCCACGCCCAGCGCGACCGCCAGCCGCCGGGCCGGCGCCCGGTCCTCGTGCGACGCGGGCGGCAACAGCAGCCCGAGCAGGCCGGCCACCAGCGGCGCGCCCGGCAGCACCGCCGCGAGCCACAGCGTCGGCGCGCTCATCGGGCCGCGCCTTCCGGGGCAGCCGACGCCGGCTCGCCGCCCCCGCCCACCCGCTCGGCCGGCGGCCGTTCGGTGAGCGGGACGTCGTCGACCGTGACGCTGGCCCGCAGCCGGTAGAGCTGGAGCACGATGGCCAGCCCGACGCCGATCTCGGCGGCGGCCAGCACGATCACGAACAGCGCGAACACCTGGCCGGAGTGCGGCAGCGCGGCCCGAACCGTGGTGTCCGCGGTGACCAGCACCAGGTTGACCGCGTTGAGCATCAGCTCCACGGCCATCAGCACCAGCACCGCGTTGCGGCGACGCAGCACGCCGTAGACGCCGAGGCCGAACAGCAGCGCGGCGGTGACGTACGGGATGACCGGCCTCACCGGCGCCCGCCCTCGTCGGCGGCCACCGCGGCCGGTTCGACGGCGTCGGCGGGCGGGGCCGGGCGGCCGATGTCCGGGCGGGAGAGCACGATCGCGCCGACGAGCGCGGCGAGCAGCAACACCGAGAGCACCTCGAACGGCAGCACCCAGGCGCGGAACACCTGCTCGCCGAGGCGCTCGGCGGTGCCTGCGGCGGGCAGCTCCACCCGGGACCAGCGGAACGCGTCGACCAGCAGCACGGCCAGGCCGAGGCCGCTGCCGGCGCCGACCAGCGCGGCCGGCCAGCCGGGCCGGTCGAGGTCGTCGGAAGGGCCGATCGGAGCCCGGGTCAGCATCACCGCGAACAGCAGCAGCACCACCACCGCGCCCACGTAGATCAACACCTGCACCCAGGCCACCAGCTCGGCGGTGAGCACCAGGTAGTCGCCGGCCAGCGCGCCCAGGCAGACCACCAGCCACAGGCCGGCCCGGACCAGATGGCGGGTGGCCACCACCAGCGCGCCCGCGCCCACCGCCACCGCGCCGAGCGCGAGCAGCAGCACGTCCGCACCGGTCATGAGGCCGCGCCTCCGCCCGGCTCCTCGGCGGCGTCGGAGCGTACCCGGGTCGGGGCCGGACGGGCGGCGGGCGCCGCGGCCTTGCGGGCGGCGGTGGTCTCCTCCTTGGCGGGGTCGCCGAGCGGGTCGTGCGCCGGCGGCGGCGGTACGGTGCCCATCCACTCGCCCAGGTGGTCCTTGTCGTGCAGCAGGTTCTTGATGTCGTACTCGGCGTACTCGAACTCGGGCGACCAGTAGAGCGCGTCGAACGGGCAGACCTCGATGCAGATGCCGCAGTACATGCAGAGTGAGAAGTCGATGTCGAACTTGTCGAGCACGTTGCGCTGGCGGGGGCGGGCGGCGCCGGGCACCGCCACCTCCTCCTTGTGCGAGTCGATGTAGATGCACCAGTCCGGGCACTCGCGGGCGCACAGCATGCAGACCGTGCAGTTCTCCTCCAGCAGCGCGATCACGCCACGGGAGCGGGGCGGCAGCTCGGGCGCGACGTCCGGGTACTGCTGGGTGGTCGAGCGGCGGGTCATCGTCTTCAACGTGACCGCCAGGCCCTTCACCAGCCCGCCGCCGGGCACTCCACCGTGCTCGCTCATGCCGCCCATCCTGCCCTGTGCCCCCGGCGTGCGCGACCACCACCCGACTCTTGGCGGCGGTATCGTGAGCGCGGGGAGAACGACACACCGGGAAGGGCCTACCGATGACCGCCGCGTTGGAGAGCGACCACCCGCAGGAGCGCGAGTGGACGACCGACGATCTGGACGCGCTGCCGGAGGACGGTCGCCGCCGCGAACTGCTCGATGGAGTGCTGCTCATGTCCCCCTCCCCCACCCGGATGCACCAGAGCATCGCTGCCCTGCTCATGGTCGCTCTCGACGAAGACTGCCCGGACGGGTACGACGTGACCCAGGCGGTCGGGGTGCGGATCAACCGCACCCGCTACTTCATTCCGGACGTGCTGGTCACCACCGCGGCCGCCGCCGCACGTGAGCCGTCCCGGTACGAGCCGCACGAGGTGGTGCTCGCCGTGGAGATCGTCTCGCCCAGCACACGGTCCATCGACCGCGTCCTCAAGCCGGCGCTCTACGCGCAGGCCGGGATCCCGTTCTACTGGCGGATCGAGATCGAGGACGGCTTGGTCGTCCACACCTACAAGATCGATCCGGTGCACGAGATCTATGCGGAGACCGGCCGGTGGACCAAGTTCGTCGACACCGGCGAGCCGTTCCCGGTGAACCTGCCGATCAGCCGGATCACGCCCCGCCGGGTGTGAGCGGCGGCAGCATCTGCACGCCGAGCTGCTGGAGCACCTGGAACAGCTCGTTGACGCTCCACACGTCCACGATCCGCCCGGCGTCGTCGAAGCGCAGGAACGACGCCCCGGAATAGCTCACCACCCGGCCGGTCGGCGGCACCGGGCCGAACTGCCCGGCCTGGGTGCCGGCGGCCCGCCAGCGCACCGCCACCCGCGCGTCGCCGGCCACCACCTCGACGACCTTGTAGCGCAGGTCGGGGAACGACGCCCGCCGGTCCCGGTGCCCGGCCAGCACCGCCGCCGGCCCGGCGCCGCCCAGCCCGGGGCACTCCGGGGCCACCAGCTCGTACGCGCTCTCCTCGCGGCCGGCGTTCCACACGTCGGCGATGAAGCGTCGGGCCGCCGCCTCCAGATCGGTCACGGCCGGCAGCCTATGCGGTCCGCCGCGCCACCCTCTACGCCGCTCGACCTGCCGCGACCGGCCGGAGCGACCATGATGGGAGCAGAACTCGACTCGGGAGGTGGGCGTGGGCGGCAGCGACGACGAGATCCTCGACCGGACCGGCGGCAAGTACGTGGAGCCGGGTGGCGAGTTCACCCGGGACCAGCGCTACATCGCGACCCGGATCACCGCGGACGAGCGGGACGGCTGGCCGGTGGAGCCGGGCCGCTACCGGCTGGCGGTCAGCCGGGCCTGCCCCTGGGCGAACCGGTTGATCATCGTCCGGCGGCTGCTCGGGCTGGAGGGCGCCATCTCGCAGGCGGTGGCCGGCCCCACCCACGACAAGCGGAGCTGGACGTTCGACCTGGACCCGGGCGGCAAGGACCCGGTGCTGGGCATCGAGCGGCTCGCCGACGCCTACTTCGCCCGCTTCCCCGGCTACGACCGGGGCATCACCGTGCCGGCGCTGGTGGACGTGCCGACCGGGCAGGTGGTCACCAACGACTACGCGCGGATGAGCCTGGACCTGTCGACCGAGTGGACCGCGCACCACCGGCCGGGCGCGCCGGAGCTCTACCCGGAGCGTCTGCGCGGCGAGATCGACGAGGTCAACGCGGTGGTCTTCGCCGACGTCAACAACGGTGTCTACCGGTGCGGCTTCGCCGGCAGCCAGGAGGCGTACGAGCGGGCGTACCACCGGCTCTTCGACCGGCTGGACTGGCTGAGCGAGCGGCTGGCCGGGCAGCGTTACCTGGTCGGCGACACGATCACCGAGGCGGACGTGCGGCTGTTCACCACGCTTGTCCGCTTCGACCCGGTCTACCACGGGCACTTCAAGTGCAACCGGCAGAAGCTGAGCGAGATGCCGGTGCTCTGGGCGTACGCCCGGGACCTGTTCCAGACGCCGGGCTTCGGCGACACGATCGACTTCGACCACATCAAGCGGCACTACTACGAGGTGCACCGCGACATCAACCCGACCGGCATCGTGCCGCTCGGGCCCGACCTGTCGAACTGGCTCACCCCCCACGACCGGGAGACCCTGGGCGGTCGCCCCTTCGGCGACGGCACCCCACCCCCCCCCCCCGCTCCCGAGGAGCGGGTCGACCCCGCCCACACGCCGCTGCGCTGAGACGAGGTGTTGAGCCGGGCCCCCTCCTCTACCGGAAACGTCAAGAGGGGGCCCCGCCTTACAGGGCGAGGCGGACGGCGACGGTGAGGACGAGCTGGGCCAGGGCCAGGGGGACCAGGACCAGCCAGCAGAGGCGCTGGAGCTGGTCCTCGCGCAGCCGGGGGTAGCTCACCCGCAGCCAGATGATCACGAACGCCACGGCGAACACCTTCAGCAGCGTCCACAGCCAGCCGAGCTGGGCGTCGGCGAACGGGCCCTGCCAACCACCGAGGAAGAGCACCGTGGTCAGCGCCGCGATCACCACGATGCCGACGTACTCGGCGAGCAGGAAGAACGCGAAGCGCAGGCCGGTGTATTCGGTCATGTAGCCGAAGACCAGCTCGGAGTCGGCGATCGGCATGTCGAACGGCGGACGGCGGATCTCGGCCAGCCCGGCCACGAAGAAGATCACCATGGCCGGCGCCTGCCAGAGCAGCCACCAGGGTCGCCACGCCTCGACGATGCCACTCAGGCTGAGCGTGCCCGCCGCCATCGCCACCGAGGCCGCGGCCAGCACCAGCGGCAGCTCGTACCCGAGCAGCTGGGCCGCGCCGCGCAGCCCGCCGAGCAGGCTGTACTTGTTGGCCGAGGACCAGGCCGACATGAGTACCGCCAGCACGCCGATGCCCACCACGGCGAGCACGAAGAACAGGCCGATGTCGAGCGGCTGGGCGACCAGGTCACCCGGCCCGAGCGGGATGACCAGCAGCACGAGGAGATAGGGCACCAGCGCCACCGCCGGCGCCAGCCGGAACACCTGTCGGTCCGCGTCGCGCGGGGTGACGTCCTCCTTCTGCACGAACTTGACCCCGTCGGCCACGAGCTGCGCCCAGCCGTGGAAGCCGCCCGCGTACATCGGGCCCAGCCGGCCCTGCATGTGGGCCATCACCTTGTGCTCGGCCTGGCCCACGATCAGCGGCAGGGTGAGGAACGCGACAAGCACGCCGGCCACCCGCAGGACCAGCTCCAACCAGTCCGGCATCAGCCCTCCCCCGCCTCGGCGCCGGGCCCCGGCTCGGGCTGGGCCGGGCGCTCGCGGGCCGGGCGGGCCGGACGCTCGCCGGCCGGGCGGGCCGGCGTACCGCCGCGTGGGCCCTCGCCCGCCCCGGCCGCGCCGGCCGGCGTGGGCGTCGTCCCCCACTGCCCCGGCGCGGGCACCCCCGGCGGCCGGATCGGCCGGCGACCGCCGCCCGCCTCCGACTCGCCCGGCTCCTTCGCGCCCGGCCAGGGCTTGGCCACCCGGGAGGCCAGCACGAACTCCTTGCGCAGCGGATGGCCCTCGAACTCCGGCGGCAGCAGCAGCGGCCGCAGCCCGCCGTGGCCGGCGAAGTCGACGCCGAACATCTCGTGGGTCTCCCGTTCGTGCCACGCCGCGCCCGGGAAGACGTCGACCACGGACGCCACGACCGGCGTGTCCCGGGGAATCCGGGTACGCAGCAGCAGCCCGTGCCGGTGCCGGACGGACCAGAGGTGCGCCACCACGTCGAAGCCGTCGGCCAGCTCGTCCACCGCCGACAGCCAGTCGAGGAAGTCGCAACCCAGCTCGGCGTCGTCGCGCGCCGCACGCACCGCGTCCGCCCAGCTCGCCGGGGGTACGTCGACGGTGGCGCGGGCGTACCCCTGACCGCCGGAGACCGACGCGGTGGCCTCGACGGGCGCGAGCAGCTCGACCACCCGCCGGCCGACCTCTTCCGGAGTCATGCGCTGATCCTATGGCCGACGGCTCCGGGCCGGGTCGGGCCGTCCGGGCCCGGATCATCGCTTTGCCGGGCGGGTGGGCGGCCGGCGGGGAAAGATGAGGGTCGTGCGCGCTGTGACTGTGACCCCCGGTGCCCCGGACTCGCTACGGCTCACCGAGGGCTGGCCCGAGCCGGCGCCCGAGGAGGGCGCGATCCTGGTGGAGGCGCTGGCGGTGGGCGTCTGCGGCACCGACCAGGAGATCATCGCCGGGGAGTACGGCGAGGCGCCGCCGGGCCAGGAGCGGCTGGTGCTCGGCCACGAGTCGCTGGGCCGGGTGCTGGAGGACCCGACCGGCACGTTGCACCCCGGCGACCTGGTGGCCGGCGTGGTCCGCCGTCCCGATCCGGTGCCCTGCGCGAACTGCGCGGTGGACGAGTGGGACATGTGCCGCAACGGGCGGTACACCGAGCACGGCATCAAGGGGCTGAACGGCTTCGCCCGGGACCGCTGGCGGCTGCAACCCAAGTTCGCCGTCGGCCTGGACCCGGCGCTCGCGTCGGTGGGCATGTTGCTGGAGCCGGCCAGCGTGGTGGCGAAGGCGTGGGACCACATCGAGCGGATCGGCCGCCGGGCCGAGTGGAAGCCGAAGACCGCGCTGATCACCGGGGCCGGGCCGATCGGCCTGCTGGCCGCACTGCTGGCCAGCCAGCGCGAGCTGTCCGTGCACGTGCTGGACCGCAACACCACCGGGCCGAAGCCGGACCTGGTCCGCGCGCTCGGCGCGACGTACCACACCTCGACCGTGGCCGAGCTGGACCTCCGACCGGACGTGGTGGTCGAGTGCACCGGCGCGCCGCCCGTGGTGCTGGACGCGATGTGCAAGGCCGCCCCGAACGGCATCGTCTGCCTCACCGGCGTGTCCAGCGGCGGCCGGACCATCAACTTCGACGCGGGCGCGCTGAACCGGGAGCTGGTGCTGGAGAACAACGTGGTGTTCGGCTCGGTCAACGCCGGCCGGGGGCACTGGGAGCTGGCCGGCGAGGCGCTCGCCCGGGCCGACCAGTCGTGGCTGAACGCGCTGATCACCCGCCGGGTGCCGGTCTCCGCCTACCGGGAGGCGTACGCGTCGACCGGCGACGACATCAAGGTGGTGCTGGACTTCCGGCAGTGAGCCGGGCGCCGGCTCAGATGCCGGGCAGCCGGCCGTTGCGGAACAGGTCCACGAAGAGCTGGTGGTCCTTCCGGGCCCGGATCCCGTACCGGTGGGCGAAGTCCACCAGGTAGCCGGTGAACCCGTCGGCGTCGGCGTCCACGGCCGCGACGATCGACTCCTCGGTCGAGTAGTCGACCAGGTCGTGACTTGACTCGTCGTCGGCCACCGAGTGCATCCGGGCCACCGCCCGGCCCAGGTCGGTGAGCACCCCGGCCAGTTCCTCGGGCTCGTTCACGTCGGCCCAGTCGAGGTCCGCCGCGTACGGGGAGACCTCGGCGACGAGCTGGCCGACGCCGTCCAGCTCGGTGAAGCCCAGCCACGGGTCGGCGTGCGCCTGCAACGCCCGCTGCGACTCGGCGGTGCGGTGCCCCTGGTGCCGGAAGTACGACCGGACCCCTTCGTCGTCGATGTGCCGCGCCACCGCCGGCACCTGGGCCTGCTTCATGTAGATGACGACGTCGTTCTCCAGCGCCTCGGTGTGCCCCTCCAGCAGGAGGTTGTACGACGGCAGCCCGGCCGAGCCGATGCCGACGCCCTTGCGCAGCACCACGTCCTTGATGCCGGCCGCCACCGGGCGGTGCCGGGTGGTCGACTCGGGCAGCGTGTCGAGGTAGCCGGCGAACGCGGCGCAGACCTGCTCACGGGTCGCCGCGTCGATCTCGTGCACGCCGTCGCCGAGCGAGAACCGGCGCTCGTAGTTGTCGACCGTGGTCTGGGCGGCGAGCAGGTCCACCCGGGTGCTCAGCCGCGCCTGCTGGAGCACCCGGCGCAGCACGCCGTCGGCGTTCTCCAACGTGATCGAGCCGATCGCGTCGTCCCCGCCGGCCGCGATGGCCCGCAGCTCGGCCAGGTAGGACCGGGCGAAGCCGGTCACCAGGTCGCCGATCACCCGGTCGGAGAGCGCCTTGGCGTAGCCGAGCAGGGCGACGCTGGCGGCGAAACGCTTCAGGTCCCAGGTGAACGGCCCGACGTACGCCTCGTCGAAGTCGTTGACGTTGAAGACGAGCCGGCCGGAGGCGTTCATGTAGGTGCCGAAGTTCTCGGCGTGCAGGTCACCGTGGATCCACACCCGGCTGGTCCGGCCGTCGAGATAGCGGTCGCTGGCGAAGTCGCCGCGCTGGTCGGCGTAGAAGAGCGAGGCGCTGCCCCGGTAGAACGCGAACGGTGAGGCGGCCATCTTGCGGAACTTCCGGCGGAACGCCGCCGGGTCGATCGCCATGGACGCGCCGAACTCCTCGGTCAGCACGTCGACGATGAAGGCGGAACGCTTCTCCGGGGAGTCGGTCATGGTCCGCAGGCTAGCGCCGCCCCGCCACCGGGGGGCTCAGTCGGCCGGCGGACGCACCGGAGGCGCGGTCAGCGCCTCCACCGGCCGGGGGACCACATCCGCCGGGGAGGCGAGCCGGTCCGGGCGGGACACGCCGCCGATGCCGGACTGCTCGGCGGCGATCTTCTCCTGGAGGCGGAGGATGCCGTGCAGCAGCGCCTCCGGGCGCGGTGGGCAGCCGGGCACGTAGACGTCGACCGGGATGAGCTGGTCGACGCCCTTGGTCACGGAGTAGGAGTCCCAGTAGGGACCGCCGCAGTTGGAGCAGGCGCCGAACGAGATCACGTACTTCGGTTCGGGCATCTGGTCGTAGAGCCGCTTGACCGCCGGGGCCATCTTGTCGGTGACCGTGCCGCTGACCACCATGAGGTCGGCCTGCCGGGGGCCGTGGGCGAACGGGATCACGCCGAGCCGCATGAAGTCGTGCCGGCCCATGCTGGTCGCGATGAACTCGATGGCGCAGCAGGCCAGGCCGAAGTTGAACACCCAGAGCGAGTAACGGCGGCCCCAGTTCAGCACGAACCGGATCGGCTCGCCGAGCACGGCCGGCAACTGCACCTCGGGCCTCCCTGCGCTGTCTCTGAACCGACAGTCAACCACAGCCCCCGACGGCGCAACCGGCGCAACCGACGCAACCGGCGGCGGCGTCAGCACGTGTGACGGGTGGGACTGCGCCCGGCGGCGCATACGGGGAGGAACGGATGACGGTGACGAGGGAGGCGCGGCTCGGCGAGCCGCCACCCGACGAGACGACGGACGGTCCGGACGGACGCCAGGTGGTCGACTTCGACGGCCTCTACCATGCGCACTTCCGGTCGCTGACCGTGCAGCTCGCCGCGTACTGCGGTGATCTGTCCCAGGCGCAGGACCTGGTGCAGGAGGCGTTCTGCCGGGCCTTCGCCCGCTGGTCGCGGGTCTCCCGCTACGACGACCCGGTGGCCTGGGTACGCCGGGTCGCCTGGAACCTGGCCACCAGCCGCTGGCGGCGGCTGCGGACGGCGGAGTCCTGGCTGCGTCGGCAGCGTGAGGAACACGTGCCGGGTCCCGGGCCGGACCGGGTGGCGCTGACCGCCGCGCTCGCCCAGCTACCTCCCGCGCAGCGCCGCGCCGTGGTGCTGCACCACCTGGCCGACCTCAGCGTCGGACAGATCGCGGAGCAGGAGGGCGTGCCGGAGGGCACGGTCAAGTCCTGGCTGCACCGGGGGCGGGCCGCGCTGGCGGCACAGCTCACCACCACGAACGAGGTGACCGATCATGTCTGAGCCCCGGGACGCGCGCCTGAGCGGCGAGTTCGAGGCGTACCGCGCGCTGACCCTCGACGCCGTCGTGCCGGCCGGACCGGACGCCGTGCGGCGCACGGTGCGACTCCGGCGGCGTCGTCGGGTGGCCACCGTGGCCGTGGTGGTCGCGGTGGCGGTCGCCGCGCCGGTGGCCGCCTGGGCCGCCCTGGGCCGCCAGCCCGCGCCGGCGCCGGCGACGTCGCCGGAGCCGACCACGTCGCCCGCCCCGACCGGGTTGCCGAGCACCGGCGCGTCCGCCTCGCCGAGCGCGCCGGCCGGCCGGATCGAACGGGCGGAGCTGCTCGCGGCCACCGTCGACCTGCCGGCCTGGCCGGCGGGCGCCGACTGCCGGACCCGCGGCGTGCGGCTCGTGGAACGGGCCGGCGCCGGCGGCGACGTGGTGCTGTCGAACGCGGCGTACGCCTACGGCGACGTCGACGGCGACGGCGTGCCGGAACCGGTGGCGGTGCTGCGCTGCCTGCGGGGCCCCGGCCCGTACCCGGAGCAGGTGGTCGCGTTCGACCGGGACCCGGCCGGCACGCCGGTGGCGCTCGGTCGGGTCTTCCGGTCCGACCCGCGGCGGCCGGAGTGGCTGGTCGCGTTCGACGCGCGGCCGGACGGCGCGGTCCGGGTCGAGGTCAGCGACCGGGCCGGGACCGATGACACGGAGCCGGACGCGTCGCACCGGCAGACCCGGGTCTACCGTTGGACGGACGGCCGATTCGCCCAGACCGGCGGGCCGACCGCCTTCCCGGTCGAGCCGTCACCGCTGGCGTCCACGTCGCCGTCCGGGCCGACGCCGGTGTCTCCGTTGTTCGCCGTCACCACGACCCCGGTCGTCTACGGCCCGCCGGACGCCGACGGGTGGCGACGGGGCACGACGACCGTGACGTTCACCAACCTCGGCCCCACCCGGCTGACCGACGTCCGGCTCACCCTGCCGGACAGCGCGGAGGACACGCACGAGCACACGCTTCTCGAGGGCTGTCCCACGGCGACCCACCGGGGCAGCTTCTTCTACTGCTATCCCGACCCGCTCGACCCGGGCGAACGGGCCGTCGTGGGCCTGCACTTCATGCGCCGGACCACCGGGCCGGACCACCAGATCCCGGTGTCGGTGGAACGGGGCGGCGAGGACTCGGCGGTGCCCGGCACCACCACGAGGGCCAGCATCACGGTGAGGTTCGAGTGACCGCGGTCGGTTCCCGGACAGAGACCGGCCGCAACCGCACCGGAGGGCCGCGGGTGTTACCGGCAGGCGCCCACCGAGGGCGTCACGGGGAATCGGAGCACACACCATGACCATGCAGATCCGTACCGCCGTCGGCGCGCTCGGCGCCGCACTGACCCTGCTGGCACCGTCGGCCGCGGTGGCCGCGCCCACCGCCGGACCGTCCACCGGGACCACGGTCAGCGCCCCGAGGCTGGTCCTCACCCCCGACGTCCGGGGGTACCAGGGGGAGCTGCCGATCACGGTGACCAACCGAGGTGACTCGCCGAGCGTGCGCCTCCTGATCACCGAGCCGGTGGCCGGGTCCTGGAACGGCACCGTGTCGAACGAGTTCTGCATGACCACCGTGCCGATCTCCTACCAGCGCACCTTCGAGTGCTGGCTGTCCGTCCCGCCCGGCGCCAGCTCCACGGTCACCGCCCGGTTCGAGGTGCTGACCCGGCCGCGCCCGTACGCCATGTCCACCGACGGCGGCCGGATCGCGCTCAGGTCGCCGGACGTCGCGAAGCCCTTCCGTACCGTCTTCCGGTCGACCACCGGAAGCGTCCGCCACCCGCGCGCCTACCGGCCGGACACCCGGTCGCGGGCCTCGATCGAGGTCGGCGAGGCCCGGCTGACCCGGCAGTCCGACGGCCGCTGGGCCGGGTGGCTGCCGGTGACGGTCGGCTACCGGGGCGACGCGCCGCACAACCGGCTCGTCGTGGCGTCGACCGTCCCGACGGGGGTGGACCTGACCGAGACGGACCCGGTGGACCTGCCGGTGTTCGCCGACGGCTTCACCGTGCCGGGTGGCCGGTTCGCGGCGGGTGAACGGCGCAGCTTCCGGGTGAAGGTGACCGCGCCGAAGGGCACCGCGCCCGGCCCGCTGGGCGTCGGCGAGTTCGTCGTCGGGGCCGGCTACGAGGGCGGCGACGTCCCCGAGGCCACCCCGCGGAACAACGTCGCCTCGTTCCCGATCATCGCGGTCGACGCGAGCTGACCGGCCGGTGGCGGGTCGTCCGGCCGGGTCCGCCCGGCCGGGCGACGCCGCTGCCGGGCCCGGTCACCAGGCCGGGCGCTGGAGCAGCCCGACGAACTCGGCGAGCAGCCGTTCCCGCACCGCCGCCGGAGCGGCGTCGAGAAGCGTGTTGACCACCGCCATCCGGTCCGGCACGCCGCCGTCCAGGCCGAGCCCTTCGGCCAGTCCGGCCACCAGCTCCGGGGTGAGCGCCTCCGGGGCGAAACCCCCGGCCAGCGCCACCAGCTCCGGCGGCAGCACGACCGGGCCGGCGGCCCGGGCCGCGGCCACCGCGTCGGCCAGCGCCGGGGAGAACTCGGCCACCCGGGGCGCCACCGCGGCGGTCACCGTGAGGTGCACGCTGGCCGGCAGGTCGGCGTACCGGAGCTGGGGCTGGGTGTGCCAGCCACGCGCGGTCAGCTCGTCGACAAGCACGAACAGGTCCAGCTCCGGGTCGTCGGCGGTGAAGCAGACCACGGTGGACTCCGGTTCGGCCATCAGCCGCAGGCCGTCGGTCGCCCGCACGGCGGCGGCCAGCCCGGCGACCGCGTCCCGGGTCGACGCGGCCAGCCGCAGGTAGCCGTCCTCGCCGAGGTGCCGGAGGGTGGCGTAGGCGGCGGCGATCGGGCCGCCGGAACGGGTCGAGGCGATCACCGGGTTCACCATCGTGTAGCCGGGCCAGTCCGCGTACGCGAAGTACTGCGGGGCACGCGACGCCGGGTCCCGGTGCAGCAGCACCGACACGCCCTTCGGGGCGTACGCGTACTTGTGCAGGTCGACCGAGATCGAGGTGACCCCGGGCACGGCGAAGTCGAACGGCGGCACCGGCGCGCCGAGCCGGCGCAGCCAGGGCAGCGCCCAGCCGCCGAAGCAGGCGTCCACGTGGCAGCGCACCCCGGCGTCCGCCGCGACGGCGGCGATCTCGGCGACCGGGTCGACGACCCCGTGCGCGTACGACGGGGCGGACGCGACCACCAGCACGGTCTCCGGCCGGATCGCGGCGGCCATCGCGGCCACGGCCGGACGCAGCGTCACCGGGTCGACCGGCACCGGGTCCAGCGTCACCCGCAGGTAGTGGGCGGCCTTGGCGAACGCGGCGTGCCCGCTGGCCGGCACCACGATCCGCGGCTCGGCGAGGTCGGGCCGGGCGTCCCGGGCCGCCTTGACCGCGAGCAGCAGCGACTCGGTGCCGCCGCCGGTGACGCTGCCGACGACGTCCGGCGCGCTCGTGCCGGGGCCGCCGCCGAGCAGCTTGGCGGCGGCGCCGACGAGCGCGTTCTCCATCGCCAGCAGCGACGGGAAGGCGGTCGGGTCGAGGCCGTTGACGTGCGCGCTCTCCGCGTACGCGGCCTGGGCCAGCTCGTCCAGCCCGGCCACGCCGGGGTCGTAGACGTAGGCGAAGAGCCGGCCGCCGTGGGTCGGCCGGTCGGCCGCCCGTAGCGCCCGGATCTCGTCGAGCACCCGCGCCGCCGGTATCCCCTGCACGGGCAGCGCGCCCGTCCCCGCCGTGTCGCTCATCAGGTGGTCCTCTCGTGACGGCCCGCGGCAACGGGCGGACGGGTGGGGTGGCTCACGCCCGCGCGACCGGCACGGCGGCGTCGGGCGCGCCGGCCAGGTCGGCCGGGGTGAGCGTGTAGCCGCGCAGCAGCACCACCGGGGCGGCCACGAGCAGGGCGGGCAGCACGGTGAACCCGAGCAGCACCCCGAGCCGGGCGGTGGCCGGCTGGGCGGCGGCGGACCCGGTCGACGAGGAGACGTAGCCGGAGAGCTGAAGCACCAGGCCGTAGATGCCCGGACCCAGGGCCAGGCCGAACGTCTCCCCGGCGGTCCACAGCCCGGTGAACACCCCGGCCTGGCGGCGGCCGGTGCGCGCGGTGTCGTGGGCGATGCAGTCGGGCAGCATGGACAGCGCGAAGACCTGCTGGCCGGCGTACCCGACGCCGATCAGCGCGACCACCGCGTACACCCCGGCGGCCGGCAGCGCGGGCGCGACGACCAGGGCGAGCGCGCCGGCCGCGAAGAGCAGCGACGCGGCGACCAACGAGGCGCGCTTGCCCAGCCGGACGCCGGCCCGGCTCCACAGCGGCATGACCAGCAGCGCCGGCGCGACGAAGCAGGCGAACAGCAGCGTGGGGCCGCTGTCCGGCGCACGCAGCACCTGGTCGGCGAAGTACTTCACGCCGGCCAGCACGGTGGCCACCCCGGCGGACTGGATCACGAAGCAGACCAGCAGCGCCCGGAACGGCCGGTTGCGGCCGGCGACCGCGAGCTGGGCCCGCAGGCTCGGCTCGCTCTCCCCCACCGTCCCGGCCGGCGTGGACCGGGTGCCGAGGAACACGCCGAGCGTGCCGACCACGATGAGCGCCGCGACGAACAGGCCCATCCACCGGTGCCCGGGCACGCCGTCGCCGCCGGCGGCCACCACCGCCGGGGCCACCGCGCCGGAGATCAGGATCGCCAGCGCCAGCACCGCGATCCGCCAGGTCATCATCCGGGTACGCTCCGCCGGGTCGGCGGTCAGCTCGGCCGGCATGGCCACGTAGGGCACCTGGAAGAACGCGAACGCGGTGGCGGTGGCCAGGAACGCGAGCGCGACGTACGCGGCGGCGGCCGGACCGCGCGCGAACGGCGCGGCGAAGATCGAGGCGAACAGCGCCGCCAGCGCCAGCCCGCCGCCGAGCAGGTAGGGGCGGCGGGCGCCCCAGCGGGAGCGGGTCCGGTCGGAGATCCGCCCGGCCACCGGGTTGACCAGCACGTCCCACGCCTTCGGCAGGAGCACCAGCAGCGCGGCCAGCCCGGCGGCGACGCCCAGCGTGTCGGTGAGGTAGGGCAGCAGGAGCAGCCCGGGCACGGTCCCGAACGCGCCGGTGACCAGGGAGCCCGACGCGTACCCGAGGTGCACCCGGCGGGGCAGACCCGAAGCTGTCATGGAGCCGAATGCTACTCACGTTATGGTCGCGGTCACATCCCCTCCTCCGGCGACCACGCGGCCGTCGCCAGGTCCACCCGGTCCCCGCGCAACGGGCACCCCTCGGCGCGCAACCGGGCCCGGGCCTCCCGCTCGTGCCCCGGCGGCAGCCGGCCGGCCGCGTTCACCACCCGGTGCCACGGCACCCCGCCACCGTGCCGCGCCATGATCGAGCCGACCAGCCGCGCCGACGCCCGCCCCGACCGCTCGGCCAGCGCGTCGGCCACCGCCCCGTAGGACATCGCCCGTCCCGGCGGGATCCGCTCGACCAGCGCCAGCACCGCCTCGACGTACTCGTCAGGTGTCACGAGCTGCCACGATATGGGAACGCGCCACGGCCGCACCGACCGCAACCCGCAGAATGGGCGGGTGCGCGAAGCAGTCACCTCGGCCCGCCGGGTCGTGGTCAAGATCGGTTCGTCCTCGCTGACCACCGCGACGGGCGGCCTCGACGACGCCCGGGTCGACGCGCTCGTCGACGCGCTCGGCGCGTTGGCCGCGCAGGGCCGCGAGGTGGTGCTGGTCTCCTCCGGCGCGATCGCCGCCGGCCTCGCCCCGCTCCGGCTGACCCGACGCCCGCGCGACCTGGCCACCCAGCAGGCCGCCGCCAGCGTCGGCCAGGGCCTGCTCATCGGGCGGTACGCGACCGCGTTCGCCAGACACGGGCGCACCGTCGGGCAGGTGCTGCTCACCGTCGACGACGTGACCCGGCGGGCGCACTACCGCAACGCGTACCGGACCCTGCGCAAGCTGCTCGACCTGCGGGCCGTGCCGATCGTCAACGAGAACGACACGGTGGCCACCGAGGAGATCCGGTTCGGCGACAACGACCGCCTCGCCGCGCTGGTGGCCGCGCTCGTCGACGCCGACCTGCTGGTGCTGCTCTCCGACGTGGACGCGCTCTGGACCGGCGACCCCACCCGCCCGGGCAGCACCCGGATCACCGAGGTGCACGGCGAGGGTGACCTGGCCGGCGTCGACGTCGGCGGGGCCGGCCGGGCCGGGGTGGGCACCGGCGGCATGGTGACCAAGGTCGAGGCGGCGCGGATCGCCACCGGCTTCGGCATCCCGGTGGTGCTCACCGCCGCGCCGCTGGCCGGCCCGGCGCTGGCCGGCGACCCGGTCGGCACGTTCTTCCACGCCAGCAGCCGACGCCCCGCCGCCCGGCTGTTCTGGCTGGCGCACGCCACCGCGCCGCGCGGCCGGCTGCACCTCGACCCGGGCGCGGTGCAGGCCGTGGTGGGCCGGCGCAAGTCGCTGCTGCCGGCTGGCATCACCGCGGTGGACGGCGCGTTCACCGCCGGTGACCCGGTGGACCTGGTCGACACCGCCGGCGCGCCGGTGGCCCGTGGCCTGGTCAACTACGACGCGGTGGAGCTGCCCGGCCTGCTCGGCCGCTCCACCTCGGAACTCGCCGCGGCGCTCGGCCCGGCCTACGAACGTGAGGTCGTCCACCGCGACGACCTCGTCCTGTTGTAAGCAGGGGCCCCCTGTTAACGCATTCCGCATAGGAGGGGCCCCCTCCTAACACCTGAGGAGCGCACGATGAGCGTCGTCGAGCAGGCCCGGCGGGCCCGGGACGCGGCGGAGGCACTGGCCGCGGCCACCCGTACCACCAAGGACGCCGCGCTGCACGCGATGGCCGACGCGCTGGTGGCGCGTACCCCGGAGGTCCTGGCCGCGAACGCGATGGACCTGGCGGCCGGGCGCGACGCCGGGCTGAGCGCGGCCGTGCTGGACCGGCTCGCCCTCGACGAGGGCCGGGTCGCCGCCATCGCCGACGCCCTGCGCGAGATGGCCGCGCTGCCCGACCCGGTCGGCGAGGTGGTACGCGGCTCCACCCTGCCGAACGGGCTGGAGCTGCGCCAGGTGCGGGTGCCGTTCGGGGTGGTCGGCATCGTCTACGAGGGCCGGCCGAACGTGACCGTCGACGCGGCCGGGATCTGCCTGAAGTCCGGCAACGCGGCGCTGCTGCGCGGCTCGTCGTCGGCGGCGCACTCCAACGCGGCCCTGGTCGCGGTGCTCCGCGACGCGGTCGCCGCCGCCGGCCTGCCGGCGGACGCGGTGCAGCTCGTCGATGCCGGCTCACGCGACTCGGTCAAGGAGCTGATGCGGGCCCGGGGCCTGGTCGACGTGCTGATCCCGCGCGGCGGCGCGTCGCTGATCCGCGCCGTCGTCGAGGAGTCGACCGTACCGGTGATCGAGACCGGGGTGGGCAACTGCCACGTGTACGTCGACGCCGCCGCCGACCTCGACAAGGCGGTGGCCATCACGCTGAACGCCAAGACCCAGCGCCTGTCCACCTGCAACACCGCCGAGTCGCTGCTGGTCCACCGGGCGGTCGCGGACGCCTTCCTGCCCCGGGTGCTGGCCGCGTTCGCCGAGGCCGGGGTGACCGTGCACGGCAGCGGTGAGGTGGCCGCCCACTCCGCCGCCGTGGTACCGGCGACCGAGGAGGACTTCGCCACCGAATACCTCTCCGCCGACATCTCGGTCGCCGTGGTCGACTCGCTCGACGCGGCGGTCGCGCACATCCGGCGCTACGGCACCGGTCACACCGAGGCGATCGTCACCGACTCACAGCCGGCGGCCCGGGAGTTCGTGGCCCGGGTGGACGCCGCCGCGGTCATGGTCAACGCGTCGACCCGGTTCACCGACGGCGGCGAGTTCGGGTTCGGCGCCGAGATCGGCATCTCCACCCAGAAGCTGCACGCCCGCGGCCCGATGGGCCTGCCGGAGCTGACCAGCACGAAGTACGTCATCACCGGCGACGCCCACCTGCGCTGACCCGCTCGCCGGGCTGGCCGGGCTCGGCCGGGCTGGCCGGGCGCCAGTTCGGCGAAGTGGTGGCATCCGGGTCAGGTGGATGCCACCACTTCGCCGAGCTGGAGTCGATCAGTAGCCGAAACTCGCCACTTACCCTGCCTCGTTGAAGATCTTGGTAGCGGATGGCCCCTGGAAGGGCCGGAATCCTCCAAGATCTCCACGAACGGGGATGCCGTCGGCTACGCCACCCGGAGAGGGTCCCCGGTCGACGTTACGGGCGGTCCGCTCGGGAGGGACCCACGCACGGGCGGCCCGTTCTCAGGCGCACCGCGCACGGACAGCCCATCCTGGGACGGCGGCCCGTTCTCTGCGGGACGGGCCACCGGCGAGCCGAGAGCGGGGCGCAGGTCCGGGACCGACACCGAAGACGCGGCCGAACCGGGAACAGACCGCGAGTCCTGGACCGACACCGAAGACGCGGCCGGACCTGGGGCGGGACGCGCGGCCGGGTCGGGGACCGGACCTGGGGCGGGACCCGCGGCCGGGTCGGGGACCGGACCTGGGGCGGGACCCGCGGCCGGATCGGGGACCGGACCTGGGGCGGGACGCGCGGCCGGGTCGGGGACCGGACCTGAGGACGGGTCGGGGACGGGGGACGAGGGCCGGGTCGACGGCCGGTGGGGCGCGGAGCGCGGGGACGGCGGTGGGGGCAGCGCGACGGTGCGCGGCACCACGAACTGCGCGCCGGAGCGCGGGGCCTCGGGGGCGTTCGGACGGCAGGCCCGGATCGCGCGCAGCGTGGTGTGCACGTCGAACTGGTGGCCGTCGTCGCTGTCCCAGCCGCCGTCGCTGCGCTGCGTCTCGGCGAGTCGCCGTCGCGCCGAGACCAGCAGCCACTGCTCCTCGCCCACCTCCACCCGCCGCAGCGTGGCGGCGAGCCAGGCCACGTCGGCCGGGGACATCTCCGGGATCCGGTCGGCGAGCACCGCCTGGATGCGGGCCGACTCGTAGAACATCTGCTGCCGGTGCAGCACGGCCGCGGCCAGCCACCCGGCCGGCAGGAACGACGGCCAGGTCCCGTCCGGCGCGAGCTGCGCGGCGAGCGTGTGCGCCGCCGCCTGCACCACACCGGCGTAAGCCCCGCCGACCCGGTGGTCGAGCGGGCCGGCGGCGCGGGCGTCCAGCCCGGCCACGGTGAGCCAGAACCCGGCGTCGGCGGTCAGGTAGAACCGGGCCTCCGGATCGCCGGGGGTGGCCCACTCCGGCGCGAACCCGGCCAGCGACCGGTGCTCCTCCCAGCCGCCGTCGGCGAGCTGACCGCTGGCCAGCCAGTCCAGCGCGTGCCGGGCGGCGGGGCGGCCCAGCGCACCGAGGTCGTCCAGCTCGGAGAGACGGAAGCAGGTCGCGTCGACCGAGGCGACCTCGCCGCCGAGCACCGCGGGCCAGCCACCGCCCGGGGTCTGGCCGGACTCCGCCGCGTCGAGCAGCTCCGGCGACACCGGGGTGCCGGAGCGCAACCGGGACAGGCGGGCGCGGTCCACCGCGTCGCCGTGTGCCACGACGAACCCGATCGCCGCTTCCAGATCGACCACCCCGGTGACGCTACCTGCGCCGACGCGGTTACGCCTCGGTAGCTCGGCCAAGGTTGACCCGGCCTGCCGGGGGGTCGGGGGCACAAGGCGCGAAAGCCCCATCACTCACGGGCATGGATGTCCGCGCGAGTGACGGGGCCTTCGGACGACCGACGACTCAGTACGCCGGCAGCGCCGGATCGACCTGCTTGATCCAGGAGAGCACGCCGCCCTGCACGTGCACCGAGTCCTTGAACCCGGCCGCCTTCAGCGCGGCCAGCGCCTCGGCCGAGCGCACTCCGGACTTGCAGTGCAGCACGATCTGCCGGTCCTGCGGGAGCTTCGCCAGCGCCTCACCCGAGATGATCTCGCCCTTGGGGATCAGCGTCGAGCCGGGAATCCGGACGATCTCGTACTCGGCGGGCTCGCGGACGTCGACCAGGAAGATGTCCTTGCCGGCGTCCTGCCACTCCTTCAGCTCCAGCGCCGTGATGGTGGAGTCGACCACCGCCTCCTGCGCCTCCTCGGAGACCGCGCCGCAGAAGTCCTCGTAGTCCTCCAGCAGGTCGGTGACCGTGGGGTTCTCGCCGCAGAGCGCGCAGTTCGGGTCCTTGCGCACCTTGATCTTGCGGTAGCTCATCTCCAGGGCGTCGTAGACCATCAGCCGGCCGACCAGCGGCTCGCCGATGCCGGCGAGCAGCTTGATCGCCTCGTTGACCTGGATCGACCCGATGGACGCGCAGAGCACGCCGAGCACGCCGCCCTCGGCGCAGGACGGGACCATGCCGGGCGGCGGCGGCTCCGGGTAGAGGCAGCGGTAGCAGGGGCCGTGCTCGGCCCAGAAGACCGAAACCTGGCCGTCGAAGCGGTAGATCGAACCCCAGACGTACGGCTTGCCGAGCAGCACGGCCGCGTCGTTGACCATGTAGCGGGTGGCGAAGTTGTCGGTGCCGTCGACGATCAGGTCGTACCGGGAGAAGATGTCCCGGACGTTCTCCCGATCCAGCACGGTGTTGTGGATCTCCACGTTGACCAGCGGGTTGATCTCGCGGATCGACGCCGCGGCGGACTCGGCCTTGGACCGGCCCACGTCGGAGACGCCGTGGATGACCTGGCGCTGGAGGTTCGACTCGTCGACGGTGTCGAAGTCGATGATGCCGAGCGTGCCGACACCGGCCGCGGCTAGGTAGAGCAGGGCCGGCGAGCCGAGGCCACCGGCGCCGACACAGAGCACCCGGGCGTTCTTCAGCCGCTTCTGCCCCTCGACCCCGACATCCGGGATGATCAGGTGGCGCGAGTAGCGGCGGATCTCGTCAACGGTCAGCTCGGCGGCGGGCTCGACGAGCGGGGGCAACGACACGGTGGACTCCCCGGGATCGGCGGTGGGACCGCCATTGTCGCTCGCCGGCCCGGCGATCGGCCATGACGAGGGACACCCGGCCCGAACTGCGGGACCGGGAATAAGTCAGACGCCGTCGGTCGGCTCGCCTTCGTACCGCACCCCACCGAGGTACGGCCAGGCGTTCGGCACGCAGCCGTCCAGCCCGTACGTCTGCTGCTGCATCACCGGGGCGGGCGCGCCGGGGTGGGGACAGGCCTGGTGCAGCTCGCCGAACTCGTGCCCGACCTCGTGGTTGATCACGTAGGTCCGGTAGACGTCGAGCGGGGCGCCGTAGTCGGGCACCGCCGTCATCCAGCGCGCCAGGTTGAGCACGACCCGGCCGGGCAGCCGGCAGGACGTGTACCGCTCGGTGCGCAGGCCGCCCTCGGCGCACATCCGCTCCGAGGTGGCCGGCGTGGCCAGGTAGACGGTGAAGTCGGCGGCGGCCGCCTCGGGCACCCGCTGCACCCGCAGCCGCCCGGAGGCGATCCAGCTGCGCGGGTCCCCGAGCACCGCGTCGACGGTGGCGGCGAACGCGTCGGCGTCCGGCCCGGCGCCCTGCTCGACCTCGACCCGGTAGCGGCGCAGCGGGCCGGCGTGGCCGCGTACCGGTGATCGTCCCCCGGCCACCGCGAAGGTGCCGGGGCCGGCGGTGGGATAGCCGGTCGGCGCGGCCGACGGTTCGGTGTCGGCATCCGGCATCAGCGTGGGCTCGGCGGCGAGCGGGATCCGCGCGGGTCGTGGCGGCTCGCTCAGCCGAGTGATCCCCACCGCGCCGCCGACGGCCGCGACAAGCATCGCCAGCAGCAGCACCGACCGCCGGCGGCGGCGCCGCATCCGGCGCAGCCCGGGACGTTCGGGCGGGTCGTACGAGGACGACGGCGTCATGCCACAAGCGTGACACGCAATTCGGGCATTTAGCTGCTTTTGCCGCTTATGCCGCGAGAATTCTTCGCAATCGGCTCACAACGACGGGCCCGAGTACCGCTTCCCGGCCACGTACGGCCACGGATTCGGCCGGCAGCCGTCGAGGAACAGCGTCTGCTGCTGCATCACCGGCGCGGGCCGGCCCGCTCCCGGGCACGCCTCGTGGTGGTGCCCGAGCTGGTGCCCCACCTCGTGGTTGACCACGTAGAGCCGGTAGGTGTCCAACGGCATCCGCGCGGCGACCAGATGCGGCACGGAGGTGCGCCACCGATCCAGGTTGATCACGACCTGGCCCGGCACCCGGCAGGACGTGTACGGCACGCCGCCCTTGCGGATGTCGATCCCGCCCGACCCGCACAGCCGGCCGGCGGTGTCCCGGGTGGCCAGGTAGATCGTGAAGTCGTACCGGCCGCCGGGCCCGATCCGCTGCAACCGCAGCCGGCCGCCGTCCACCCAGCTCCCCGGCCCGGCCAGAGCCCGCTGCACCGCGTCGCCGAAGGCACGCGCCTGCTCACCGGAGCCGTTCTCCACCGCCACCCGGAACCGGCGCAGCACGCCGGCCCGGCCGAGCACGCCACCGGGCCGGTCGTCGTAGGAGAAACTGCCCCGGCCGTGCGCGGGCACCGGACCGGGCAGCGCCAGCACGGGCGCCGCCGGCGAGCCGGGGGCCGCGGGTGACGGCGCGGCGGACGACGGCGCGGCGGACGACGGCGAGACACTCGGCTCCGGCGGCTGCGCGGCGAACCCGTCAGCCACCAGCTCCTTCGCGCCCGCCGGCGGCAGTCGCAACGCGACACCGACGCCCACCGCGGCAGCGGCGAGGAACGCGCAGACCACGACGGCGGAACGCCACCGGCGGGCAAGAGGCGTGGACCGCGCGGCACGCGGACGGCGGGAGCTGGGCATCCGGCTCAGCCTGCCACGTCGCGATCGCCTCCGCTCTCCCCCGTTCCGGTGACCAGGGCCGTGGCCTGCGGTTTCCGCTCCTTCGGCCCCCGCGTGGCGGCAGCCTCCGGCGCCCCGGCCGCCAACGTGACCGGGGCGGCAACCGCGGCCGGCGCCGCCTCGGCGAGCAACGCCAGCACCGCCCGGGCCACGACCCGGGGCACCTCCAGCTGGGCCACGTGCCCCACGCCGTCGAGCAGCAACAGCCGGCTGTCCGGAATCGCCCGGGCGGTCTGCGGGGCGACCCGCACGTCGACCAGGCGGTCCTGCCGGCCACCCACCACCAGCGTGGGCACCCGCACCGACGCGGCCTGCCGCCAGAGCGCGCCCTCCCCCGGCAGGTACGACCGCAGGAAGCTGCCCACCAGACCCCGGAACGTACGCACGTAGGCGGCGGCGTAGTGCGCCGCCTCGTACCGGATCCGGATCTCGTCGATCGCCTCCTGCCGGCGCTGCTCGCTGATCCGGGTCAGGTCCGCGACGCACGACTCCATCACCTGCTGCGCCATCACCTCCGGCGCGAGCTGCGCGAGCCGCCAGGCGGCCAACCGCTCCCCCCGGGGGATCACCAGCACCGGCAGCATCCGCCCCTGCAACGAGCGCCGGAAGTCCAGGAACGGCAGGGCCGGCGAGATCAGCGTGAGGGTGCGGACCAGCTCCGGCCGCAACGCCGCCACCCGGACCGCGACCGCGCCGCCCAGCGAGTTGCCGAACAGGTGCACCGGCCCCCGGTCGCTGTGCTCGATCCAGCGCACCACCCGGTCGGCGAAGGCCGGGATCGTGTACCGCCGCCCGGGCTCGCTGCGCCCGAAACCGGGCAGGTCGATGGCCTGGCCGTCGAGCCGCCCCGCGAGCAGGCCGGCCAGGTCGGTCCAGTTCTGCGCGGAGCCGCCGAGACCGTGCACGTACAGCGCCGGCTCGGCGCCGGGCGCGGTGGCCGGAGTGTCCCGCACGTGGACGAGCGTGCCGTCGAGCGGCACGTGCCGGCCGGGCCAGGGCGGCGGGACGTGGTGCGCGGGGAGGAGATGATCCGGCCAGAGTGCGGCACGCTTCATGTCTCCAGTCTTCCCCGCGCCGGCCCCGGCCGCACCACCCCTCAGGCGAGCAGCGCCTCCAGGCGGCGGTTCACCGCGGCCAGGGTGGCCCGCACCACGGCCTGCCGCTGATCGCCGGCCACCAGCGCCGAACCGGCCAGCTGCTCCACCCACCCGTCGCAGACCAGCAGCACCACCACGGTCGCCACCTCGCAGTTGCCGAACGGCACCACCGCGGCGTGCTCGACGAAGCAGCGGCCCCGCTCACCCGGCGGGACGTCCCCGCCGAGCAACTCGTCCACCGCGGCGGCCGCGGCCACCGCGCAGAGCCGCAGCACGTACCCGTCGACGGCCGGCCCGGTCGCGTGCCCGTCGGCCGCCCGGTCCCCGGCGACCAGGCGGACCTCGGTGGTGGCATCCAGCCCGAAGGTGCTCACCAGAACGTGGTCGATCACCACCCGGGGCCCCGGCGCGCCGCCCGGGTCGAGCGGTCGCGACGGCGCGGTCTCCGTCGTGGTCATCTGCCCACCGGAGTACGACGTGCCGAGCGTCACCGGGCTGCCGGTGGACATCCCGGTCGGCGCGGCAGCCAGCGACGTGTCGTCCACGGTGGCCCGACCCCGGTGGGTGGACTGCCGGCGCCGGCGCGGCGGCTCGCCACCCGGCTCGGCGCCCTCGACCGGCGCGTCGGTCGGCCGGCCGGTGCGCGACTCCACCCCGCCGAACCGGCCCTCGCCGGAACGGTTCTCGGCCGGCCGGTTCGCCGGCCGCGCCACACCGGCCCGCGCGGGCGGGTCCTCCCCGGGCGGAACCGCGCCGCGCGCCGGGGCGTCCGGCTCGTCGCCGGCGCGCGACTCGGGCGTACCGGATCGGGGTTCGGCCGGCGGCAGCTCGGCGATGCGGTCGGCGCGCGCCGCGGCGGACCGGCGGCGGACCGGCGGCGGCGGCACGGCCGGCGCGCCGGGCAGGTTCTGCGGGGCGGCGGCCAGGCCCATCCGGTCCTGGAGCAGGCGGGCCACCAGCCGGCTGACGTCGGCCGGGTCGGCGCCGTCGGCCAGGTCCAGCCGGAGGCTGTGCGCGCCGGCCGGGGTGCGGCGCAGCGCGGCGTCCCGAACGCCGGCCACCTCGCGGACGGCGTCCAGGATGGCGTTGACGTCGAAGCCCTCCGGCCGTTCGCGCAGCGGCGCGGGCTCGTCGTCCCGGCGCAGGTGGGTGGCGATGCGGGCGAGTTCGGGAGTCTCGGCGGACGGTTCCACGGCCGGCGGCTCGGGCACGACCGGCACGTCCGGCTCGGCGGGGACGCGCTGCGGCAGCACCGCCGGGGCCGGCTCCGCCGGCGGGGACTCGGCGGCCGGTTCGGCGGCGGCCGGCGCCGGCTCGGGGGCGGACCGGCGGGCCGCGTAGGGCGGGGCGCTGGTCGGCCGGGGCGAACGGTAGGGGTCGAACGGCGCCGCCGCGGCCGGCGCGGGCACGGCGGAGACCGGCGGGACGCCGGCCGGTTCGGCGGGCGGCTGCTCCGGCACGCGGTGCGGCCCGTCGGCCGGCTCACCGGCGGCCCGGCCGGCCGGCGCGGGAGCGTACGCGGTCGACGGCGGCCCGGCCGGCGCCTCGCGCGGGACCGACGGGGCGCCGGTCGGCTCGGGACGCGCGCCGAACGGGGTCACCGGCACCGGCGGGCCGGCCCAGGAGGGCCGCTGGCCGGCCGGTTCGTACCCCGGACGCGGCTCGGTGTCCTCGCGGGGCAGCCGGAACGGCCGGGTCGGCTCGGGGTGCGGCGGCTCCTGCCCGGCAGCCGGCTCCGCCCGCTGCGGCTCGTACGGCCGGACCGGCTCGGGCCGGGGCGGCTCGTATCCGGTGGGCGGCTCGACGCGGGCCGGCTCGTACGGCCGCACCGGTTCGGGCGCCCACTCGACGGCGCGGTCCTCGCGAGCGGCGCGGCGGCCGGTCGGCTCGTCGTCGCGGGGTCCCCGGTCGGCGGCCTCGTCGTCGCGGGCCGACCGGGGCCCGACCGGCTCGTCGGTGCGGGCCCACGGCGGGGCCCAGCCGTCGCCCCAGCTCGGGCGGTTCCAGGACGGGCCGGACCAGTCCGGGGCCGCACCCGCACCCGCGCCCGGGGCCTCGGGCCCGGCGGTCCGGGGCTCGGCGGCGGCCCGGGGCTCGACGGGGCTCCGCGGCGCCTCGGCCGGGCGGGGGTCGGCCGGGTGGCGCTCCGGCGGCTCCGCCGGGGGCTGCTCGGCCCGGCCGGCAGCGGCGGCCGGCTCACCCGCGCTCCGGTCGGCCCAGCCGCGGGAGAGCGACGGGGTGGCAGGGTCGACGGTGGGCGCGTGGAACCCCGGCGGCACCTCGAAGCCGGAGGCGGCGGCGCCGACCGGCGGCACCTGGAGCGCCGGGGGCGCTGAGGTCGGGCCACTCTCGGCCCAGCGGGGCACCCGCCCGGCGGCGGTGTCGTCCGAGGCGTGTCGGGAGCCGGCGGCGTCGGCCGCGGCGGGCTGCTGCTCGACCGCGGGCGCGGGCCGCGGGGCCGGCACCGCCAGCCGGTCGCCGTCGGTCTCCCGCGGCGGCTCGCCCACGGGCGGGGCACTCACCGGCGCCTGGCGGGTCACGGGCGACTCCTCCTCGGCGTGACGCACGCCGTTGACGTGGCGGCCGTTGGCGCGGGCCGGCGGCTCCTCGGCCGCGTGACCGGGAAGCGGGGCGGGCAGGTCGCCGTGCCGGGGCGAGGAGGCGGCCCAGCCACCGCCCAGGTCGCCGTAGGGCCAGCCGCCGGGCGCCGGGGCGCCTCGGGACCAGCCGCTCGCCGGGGGCGCCCAACCGCCGCCGGTGCGGGCCGGGTCGTCCTGCTGACCCGTCCCGTCGCCGTGCTCTCCCGGGGTGGCGGCTCCGGGTTGCCCTGTTTCACTCACCGCGCGCTCCTTGGTCGCCCCCGCTGAGGCTACCGTGTGGTGACAGTGGCGATAAGTTACAGCGGCGGGCCAATTCCGCGACGGGTTCACGAACCCGGCCCGGTTCGGGCGATACGTGCCGGCTCGACGCAGATACTCGGAGGTTCCCATGACCGCAGTGGGGAACGGTGCCCAGACCGCCGGCCGGCCCACCCGCCTGCCCCGCTCGGCGCGCCGTAAGCAGCTGCTCGCCGCTGCCCAGGAGGTGTTCGTCGCGCACGGCTACCACGCCGCGGCGATGGACGACATCGCCGAGCGGGCCGGCGTCTCCAAGCCGGTTCTCTATCAGCACTTCCCCGGCAAGATGGAGCTCTACCTGGCGCTCTTGGACACGCACTGTGACGCCATCGTGGCGAAGGTGCACGACGCGATGCGCGGCACGCAGGACAACAAGGAGCGGGTCGGCGCGGCGGTGCGGGCCTACTTCGACTTCGTCGACCACGAGAGCGAGGCGTTCCGGCTGGTCTTCGAATCCGACCTGCGCAACGACCCGGCCGTGCGGCAGCGGGTGGAGCGGGTCGAGCAGGGCTGCATCGCGGCGATCACCGACACCATCATCTCCGACACCGGGGTGAGCCGGGCGCACGCGGAGCTGCTCGCCTCGGGGCTGGTCGGCGCGGCGGAGACGGCCGCCCAGTTCTGGCTGGCCGGCGGCCGGCAGGTGCCCAAGCCGGAGGCGGAGGCGCTGGTGGCGGCGCTGTCCTGGCGCGGCATCGCGAGCTTCCCGCTGCAGGGTGAGTCAGCCTGAACATCGCGCCGCCCGATCGGATAGCCTTCCCACGGTGGCTTTTTCGCCCCAGCTGAGGAGGCACAGTGGAGGTCAAGATCGGCGTGCAGTACGCGCCGCGGGAGCTGGTCCTGGAGAGCGCGCAGTCGCCGGCCGAGATCGAGCAGATCGTCACCGACGCCTTCGCCAGGAGCGAGGGCACGCTCTCCCTGACCGACGAGAAGGGCCGGCGGGTCATCGTGCCGGTCGGCAAGGTCGCCTACGTCGAGATCGCGGAGGCCTCACCCCGCGCCGTCGGGTTCACCGTCCGCTGATCCGCGTCGCATCGGTCGCCGTGGCGGGGGCGCCCGCCGCGGCGACTCAGTTGTTCAGGCCGGCGGCCGCCATCCGCGCGGCGTGCGCCCCGGTCAGCCCGCGCAGCAGCGTCGGGGCGTCCACGCCGGCCCGCCGCAGGAAGTCGTCGGTGATCGCGTCGCCCACGTACGCCTTGGTCACCGCCTCGGCCCAGTCCCGCGGCTCGGTCGAGTCGTGGTACCCCCGCAACGCCTCGACGTAGGTCGGCGGCGGCGGGGTCGGGGCGGACACGAGCGCAGGTCACCGCTCCCCGACAGCCCCACCGACCTGTGACGCAGGTCACACGCGCCACCCCTGGATGCGCGGCCGGCACCCGGAATCGGGACGACTCAGGGGCTGTTCAGGTAGGATAAGACAGTTGCCGTGGGCACCGACCAGATCAGCTTCGCTGATCAGCACCGGTCCCCGGCGCGCGTGCGGCCCGGTCCGGCTCGGCGAAACCGCCGCCGATCGCGTGGCCCACGCCAAACCGTTCGCGCCCTGAGGACATGAGGGGCGCACCACGAGAGGGCACCCCCACATCCACATGAGTGAGCAGACCACCGGGCAGCCACTGGCCCCCACAGCTCCGGTCCCGCCGGAGGCACCCACGTTCGCCGCGCTCGGCGCCCGCCAGGAGACCGTCGAGGCGCTCGCCGCCGCGGGCATCACCCGCGCCTTCGCCATCCAGGAATACGCGCTGCCGATCGGCCTGCGCGGCGTCGACCTGATCGGCCAGGCCCCGACCGGCACCGGCAAGACGCTCGGCTTCGGCATCCCGTTGCTCGAGCGCGTCTTCGCCCCGTCCGAGGGGAGCGACGGCGTGCCCCAGGCGCTGGTCGTCGTCCCCACCCGCGAGCTGGGCATCCAGGTCGCCAAGGACCTCGACGCCGCGGGCCGCACCCGGGGTGTCCGGGTGCTGCCGATCTACGGCGGCGTGGCGTACGAGCCGCAGATCGAGGCGCTGCGCAAGGGCGTCGAGATCCTGGTCGGCACCCCCGGCCGCCTGCTCGACCTGCAGAAGCAGAAGCACCTGCGGCTCGACCGGGTTCGCGCGCTCGTCCTCGACGAGGCCGACCGGATGCTCGACCTGGGCTTCCTGGACGACGTCGAGAAGATCCTCGCGATGCTGCCGGAGGACCGGCAGACCATGCTCTTCTCGGCCACCATGCCGGACCCGATCGTCGCGCTGTCCCGGCGCTTCCTGCGCCGGCCGGTGACGATCCACGCCGGGCACACCGCCGAGACGGGTCCGTCGCCGCAGACCCAGCAGCTCGCCTACCGCACCCACTCGATGAACAAGGTCGAGATCGTGGCGCGGATCCTGCAGGCCGAGGGTCGCGGGCTGACGATGATCTTCACTCGCACCAAGCGGGCCGCCGACCGGGTCGCCGAGGATCTCGACTTCCGCGGCTTCGCCGTGGCGGCCGTGCACGGCGACCTGGGCCAGGGCGCCCGGGAGCGGGCCCTGCGGGCGTTCCGCGCCGGCAAGATCGACACGCTCGTCGCCACCGACGTGGCGGCCCGGGGCATCGACGTCACCGGCGTGACCCACGTGATCAATTACGACTGCCCGGAGGACCAGGACACCTACACCCACCGGATCGGCCGCACCGGCCGGGCCGGGGCGACAGGCGTCGCGGTGACGTTCGTCGACTGGGACGACATGCCCCGCTGGCGGATCATCGACAAGACGCTCGGGCTGGACATGCCCGAGCCGCCGGAGACCTACCACACCTCCGCGCACCTCTACACCGACCTGGACATCTCCCGGGACATCAGCGGCACCCTGCCGACCGCCGAGCGCACCCGCGCCGGCCTGTCGGCCGAGGTCGAGGAGGACCTGGGCGGCGGCCGGTCGCGGCGCGGTGACAGCCGTGGCCGAGGCGGAGACAGCCGTGGTCGGGGCGGGGACAGCCGTGGCCGGGGCGGAGACAGCCGCGACCGGGGCGGAGACAGCCGCGACCGGGGCGGAGACAGCCGCCGCAGGCGCGGCCGCGACGACGAGACCGGCGGCGTACCGGCCGCCGGGAGCGAGGCGACCGACGCCGGGGCGGACGAGGGCATCCGTACCCCGCGTCGCCGGCGCCGCCGTCGGGCCGGCGAGACGACGGCCGGCGAGCAGCCGGCCGGCGTGATCACCGCCGAGGGCGGCGCGGAGCCGGCCGCCACGGCCCCCGCCGAGGGCGACACCGCCGCCAAGCCGCGCCGGCGCCGGCGCCGGCGCGGTGGCAGCTCCGGCACCCCGGCCGAGGCCACCAGCACCACCGACTGACCAGACACACACCACGGCCCCCGGACCCACCGGTTCCGGGGGCCGCTCCCTGCCCCCACCCCCGTGCCGGGGCCCGGGGCAGCAGGAAGGGGTACGACATGGCGGAACCGTTGGACGCGGCGCTGCGGGAGGTCCGCGCGCTGCTGCTCGGCCCGGGCCTGATCCGGGCCGTGGCCGCAGGTCGGCGGCGGGGGCGGCGGCCCTCGGTGGTCCGCGCGGAACTGCGCCCGGTCACGCTCAAGGCCGGCTCCCGGCTGCAGATCGCCACCTCGGACGGCGCCCGGCCGCACACCCGCAACGTCGCCCCCGGCACGGAGGCCGGCACGGCCGTCGACGAACTGCTCGCCGAGCCGTTCGGCAACTGGCACGTGGAGACCGGCGACACCACGGTCCAACTCCGGGTGACCAAGTCCGGCGAGGCGCAGGTGCACCGCGCCGCGGCCAGCCGGCCGGCCGGCGAACCGGCCGGACACGACCGGGCCAAGGACTGGCTGCTCGACCCGGGCGACCCGCTGTTCGACGCGATCGGCGGGTCGGCGGCCAAGCGCCGCCAGGTCGACGCGTTCCTCCGGGCGCTGGCGGCCACCCTGCCGGACGACCTCAGCGGTCCGCTCCGCGTGGTGGACCTGGGCTGCGGAAACGCGTACCTGACCTTCGCCGCCCACCGCTACCTGACGCAGCGCGGCCTGGACGTGACGCTGGTCGGCGTGGACGTCCGGGAGGACCAGCGTCGCCGCAACACCGAGCTGGCCGAACGGCTGGGCTGGGCCGACCGGGTCAGCTTCGTGGCCGGCACCATCGCCGAGGCGCCTGTCGAACCGGCCCCGGACCTGGTGTTGGCGCTGCATGCCTGCGACACAGCGACCGACGAAGCGCTGGCCCGAGCGGTGCGCTGGGGCGCCCGCTGGGTGCTCGCCGCCCCGTGCTGCCACCACGACCTGGCCGCGCAGCTGCGGGCCCGCCCCGCGCCGGGGCCGGACGAGCTGCTCACCCGGCAGGGAATCCTGCGCGAGCGGTTCGCGGACGTGCTCACCGACGCGCTGCGAGCCGGGCTGCTCCGGCTGCACGGGTACCGCGCCGAGGTGGTGGAGTTCGTCGACTCCCGGCACACCCCGCGCAACCTGCTCATCCGGGCGCGGCGGACGGCCGGCGCGCCGTCCGACGGCAACCAATCCGAATATCGCGAGCTGGTGGACCGGTGGGGCGTCACGCCCCGGCTGGAGACGCTGCTCGCGGACGCGGACCGGGCACCGCGCTAGCGGCGGCGCTCGCCCCGGTTGCGGTCGCCCCGGTCCAGCGCCGACACCCGCTCGCCCGGGCCCCGGTTGGTGGACCGCTCGGTGTCCTGCGACGGGCTCGGGAACGGCACCACCTTCGCCGGCTGGTCGGAGTTGCCGGCGGCGGCGAACGCGTTTCAGGAACTGCCGGGGAGGTTTCGTCCAGCTTAGTTGACTGTACGCGAGTGTTCACGCTGCGTCGGTCCCACCCACGGGACCTTCCGTCCGATCAGTCAGTTGTTTCCTCGCCTGGGCGTACTAGGCTCGGGGCGCAGAGCCGGGCGCACCGGCGGAAGGGGACGATTCCGGGGGGATGGGTTCCACCGACGTTTCTCCGCAGATGGCCTTCGCGCGCTTCGTGCGACGGGCGATCGACGACGCGCGTGAAGAGCGCGGCTGGACGGTCACCGACCTCGCGACCCACACCGGCGTCGGCCGCTCCACCGTGTTCCGCTGGCTGGCCGGCGACTGGCAGGACTACCCCGAGCTCGCCAAGGTGCGCGGTTTCTGCGCCGCCCTCGACCTGCCGGTGGCCGCCGCGTTCCGGGCGCTGGGCCTGCCCGACGCCGGGTCGGTGCCCCGCCGCCGGGGCGCCGAGGACGGTCCGGTCGAGGCCGACGTACGCGTGATCCTGGACCGGCTGGCCGACCCGAACGTCCCCGCCGAGGAGAAGCACCACATCCGCGACCTGCTCCGCTACCTGGCCCGCCGCCCGGTCCGTCGGGCCGGCTGACCGACGCCCGCGTCCGCCTCCGCCCTCGGGTCAGGCGACCGTCAGGGTGAACGAGGCGGTCCGCACCACGCCGCCGACCTGGAAGTCCAGGAACATCCGGTAGCGACCCGGCCCCGGCGCGGTCAACCAGAACGTCACCGCGTCGCCGTCCCGCACCGGCTCCGGGTGCACGTGCAGGTAGCCGAGATCACCCTCGCGCAGCGCGACCAGATGCCCGTACGCGCCCAGGTAGGGCTCCAGCGGCGCGGCGCTGCCGTCGGCGCCGGTGACCCGGAACCGCAGCGGCGCCGAGCGACCCGCCTCGGGCGTGCCGGTGTACGCGGCGGTGAACCCGTCGACCGTGGCCGCCCTGGCCGGGGCGGGCAGCGGACGGGGCACGTACCCGCCGGGCACCGCCAGGTCCGCGCCGAGCACGGCGGCGACCTGCCGGCCGTCGTCGGCGACCGCGGTGAAGTCCGCGTACATCCGCCAGGCGCCCGGGTCGGACGGCGTCAACGGCACCGACCAGGTCCCGTCGGCGGACATCGTCGGGTGCAGGTGCAGGTAGCCGGTGAGGTCGCGGCGCACCACGATCACGTGCATCGGCTTGTCGTGCACGACGGCGAACCGGGTGACCGCCCGGCGCTTGTCGTCGCGGATCTGGAACCGCAGCTCACCGGCGCGGCCGGCGGTCAGCTCCCGGCCCGACGGGACGAGCGTGTAGCCGGCCGAACTGATCGACAGGCCGGTCGCGCCGTCGCCACCGCCCTGGGTGACCGTGACGCCGTCGTGCGAGTGCGCACCGGTGCCGGGCGCGTGGGAATGGTCTCCACCGGCCGCGGCGGCACCGCCGGCCGGGACCGAGCCCGCCGGGGCCGAGCCCGCCGGGACCGAGCGGACCGGGTTCGCGGGCGGGTTCAGCCGGCCGAGCCCGAAACCGAGCAGCACGGCCAGCACCAGGCCGCCGACGACCAGGGCCAGCCGCAGCGTCTCCCGGTCCACCGCGACCGGACCCGCCGCCGCGTCGGACTCAGGCAACGCCGCCGACCAGCTCGTAACCCGCCTCGTCGACGGCGGCGCGGACCGACTCCACCGGCAGCGGGGCCGCGCTGGTGATCGTGGCCGTCCCGGCGGCCAGGTCGATCCGGACCTCGTCGACGCCCGGCAGCGCGGCCAGTTCCCCGGTCACCGCACGGACGCAGTGTTCGCAGGTCATCCCGGTCACGGTGTACGTCTGGACGACGGGTCGCTGCTCGGTCATGGCCCCACGGTACCGCCGGCCGGGTCGCCCGCCGACGACGCCCGGGCGGACAGTGGCGCCGCTCGCACCCGCCGGCAGCCGGCGCGGGTGTCAGCGGGGGCCGTTCCTCTACCGGAAGCGTTGACAGGGGGCCCCGCCTTGCACCTCAGCCGGCGACGGCGAGCGCCAGCGGCAGCACGTCCGGCGCGCCGGCGCGACGCAGCAGGCGCGCCACCATGCCCATCGTCCAGCCCGAGTCGACCAGGTCGTCGACGAGCAGCACCGGCCCGTCCAGCCCGGGCAGCGCGTCGGTCAGCTCCTCCGGCAGGTGGAAGGCGTCGTGCAGCGCGCGTACCCGCTGGGCGCTGTTGCCGCGCGGTCCGCCGGCGCCGGCCGGGCCGGTCGGGACCACCGCGCCGAGCAACGGCAGCCGGCCGACCGCGGCGATCCGCTCGGCCAGCGAGCCGACCAGCCGCGGCCGGGCCCGGGAGCCGACCGCGACCACGCCGGCCGGGCGACGCGGCCACGGGTCGTCGCCGTGCGCCCACGCCTTGAGCACCTCGACCACGGCCGCGGCCACGTCGTCGGGCACCGGGCCGTCCGGCGCCTCCGGCCCGACCAGGCCCCGCAGCCGCCCGCCCCACCCCAGGTCGGAGAGGCGGCCCACGGCCCGCCCGGGCAGCGCCTGCTCCGCCGGGGCGATCCGGCCCTTCAGGGGTACGCCGACCGCGTCCAACCCGGTCGGCCAGAGCTTCTTCGGCGCGATCTGGACGCCGGGGCGGCCGAGGAAGGTCTGCGCGGCGGTGAGCGCCTCGGCGGAGACCTCGGCGTCGAACAGCGGCCCGGCGCAGTTGTCGCACCGGCCGCAGTCCGCCGCCCCGGTGTCGTCGAGCCCTTCCCGCAGGTAGCGCATCCGGCAGCCGGAGGTGGCCGCGTACTCCCGCATGGCCCGCTGCTCGGCGGCGCGCGCGTCGGCGACGCGCCGCAGGCGGGCCTCGTCGTAGACCCAGGGCTCGCCGGTGGCGAGCCAGCCGCCGCGTACCCGGCGGACCGCGCCGTCCACGTCGAGCACCTTGAGCATCAACTCCAGGCGGGCCCGGCGCAGGTCGACGACCGGTTCGAGGGCCTGGGTGGAGATCGGCCGGGTGGTGTCCAGCGCGGCGAGCACGGCGCGGACCTGCTCCTCGGGCGGGAAGGCGAGCGAGGCGAAGTATCGCCAGATGGCCGCGTCCTCGACGCCCGGCAGGAGCAGCACCTCGGCCTGGTCGACGGCGCGACCGGCGCGACCGACCTGCTGGTAGTAGGCGATCGGCGACGGCGGCGCGCCGAGGTGCACCACGAACCCGAGGTCGGGCTTGTCGAAACCCATGCCGAGCGCGCTGGTGGCCACCAGCGCCTTGATCTTGTTGTCCAGCAGGTCCTGCTCGGCGGCGCGGCGGTCGGCGTCCTCGGCCTGCCCGGTGTAGGCCGCCACCGACCAGCCGCGGGCCCGGAGGAACTCGGTCGTCTCGGTGGCCGCGGCCACGGTGAGCGTGTAGACGATCCCCGAGCCGGGGAGCCGGTCCAGGTGGTCGGCCAGCCAGGCCAGGCGGTGGGCCGGGCTCGACAGCTCCAGTACGCCGAGGCGCAGCGACTCCCGGTCCAGCGTGCCGCGCAGCACCAGGGCGTCGCCCAACTGCTCCGCCACGTCGCGGGTGACCCGGGCGTTGGCGGTGGCCGTGGTGGCGAGCACCGGCGTGCGCTCGGGCAGGTTGGCCAGGAACGTCCGGAGCCGCCGGTAGTCGGGGCGGAAGTCGTGCCCCCAGTCGGAGACGCAGTGCGCCTCGTCCACCACCAGCAGCCCGGTGGTGGCGGCGAGCTTCGGCAGCACGCCGTCGCGGAAGTCCGGGTTGTTCAGCCGCTCCGGGCTGATCAGCAGCACGTCGACCGCCCCGGCGTTGATCTCGGCGGTGATCTCGTCCCACTCGTCGAGGTTGGCCGAGTTGATGGTGCGGGCCCGGATGCCGGCCCGGGCGGCGGACTCGACCTGGTTGCGCATCAACGCCAGCAGCGGCGACACGATCACCGTGGGCCCGTGCTCGCCGCCCTCGCGCAGCAGCGCGGTGGCCACGAAGTAGACGGCCGACTTGCCCCAGCCGGTGCGCTGGACGCAGAGCACCCGCCGCCGGTCGACCACCAGCGCCTCGATGGCCCGCCACTGGTCCTCGCGCAGCCGGGCGTGGTCACCCGCGAGCCGCCGCAGCACCACCTCGGCCCGTTCCCGCACGGCCGTCCGATCCTGACTCATCAGGCATGTCTACCAGGGGCGGCGGGGCGGCCGGCGGCTCGGGCGGCAGGAAGAGCAGCAGATCCCGCAGCCGGTCGTTCACCGCAGGCGGCAGCATGCACCGCGCCACCAGCTCCTCCATCGAGGTGTACGGGCCACGTACCACCCGGTCCAGCACCAGGTGCCGCGCCTGCCCCGGGTTCAGCACGGTCAGGCCGAGGAGCACCTGGTCGGGCACCGCGTTGACGTCGATCAGCCCGCCGTCGTCGTAGGCCCGGGAGAGGTCGGGACGGCCGATCCGCAACTCCCAGCGGGCGCCCGGGTGGTGCAGAAGCAACTGCCGGGCCTCCTCCCGCCGCGACCGGGCGGCCAGCCGATCCACCTCACCGGGTCGGAGGACCCGGCTGAGGGCCCGCCGGACGTGCGGGTTCAGGAGCAGGATGTGCAGCGCGCCGACGACCGCGCCGACGACTATCAGCCCGAAGCCGACAAACGTAGCCGTGCCAGCCTCGTCGTTGTCCACCTCCGGGCTCGTTTCGATCAGGTAGATCAGCGCTCCGACGACTGCCAGGTAGCCCAGGCCGGTCAGGAGCAGGCGAAAGCTGCGCCACCAGATCGCGTGGGCGAGCATCACCAGCCAGGTGAGGAACCCGAACGAGACGAACGCGATGAACATCCCGAACAGCGTGCTGACCAGCGACAACCATGCCGGCATGGCGCGGGAGCGCGGTTGACCGCGGAACCCTTTCGGATGGGAGACGGCGGGCGGCAGCGGCCACGGCACCGGTCCGACCGGCACCACGGCGGTCGGCGCCGGAGCGGCTGCCGGTGCGGGCGTGGGCCAGCTCGGCAACGCCGCCATCCGCGGGGCTGTCGGCCGGGCCGCTGCTGCCGGACCGGCCGGGACGGCATCCGGCGCAACGGTCTGCGGCGGGACCGGGTGCGCCGGGGTGGGCCGCGGCCCGGCGACGGGCGGGGGCGGCAGACCGGGTGCAAGGTCGACGCCGCCGGGTGGCGCCGGGAGGTCCGCGACCGGCGGAAGCAACGTCGGGTCGGAGCGGAGGATGCGCCGGTGCAGGGCCTGGAGTGGCTCGCCCGGCTCGATGCCGTACTCGTCGCGCAACAGGACGGCGAAGTCCCGGTAGGCGGCCAGCGCCTCGGCCTGCCGGCCGCCGCGATGCAGCGCCAGCATGAGTTGGAGCCGCAGCCGCTCCCGGACCGGGAACTCGGCGGTCAGCTCGACCAGCCGGCCGACCGCCTCGTCGTGCCGGCCGGCGGCCAGTTCCAGCTCGGTACGCGTCTCCAGCGCGACCGCCCGCAACTCGACCAGCCGGTGCCGGGCGGCGTCGAACCAGGGCCCGGCGAACCCGGTGAACGGCTCGCCCTGCCACAGCTCCAGCGCGGCGTCCACCTCGGCCAGCGCCTCGGCCGTACGCCCGTCCGCCTGCGCCTGCCGGGCGCGCTGGACACCCCGCTCGAAGCGCGCCGCGTCCACCGCCTCCGGCGCGACCCGCAGCACGTAACCGGCGTCGGTCAGGGTGAGCACCCGGGCCGGCGTACGCGGCGACCGGTCCGGCTCCAGCACCCGGCGCAGCCCGGCCACGTGCTTCTGCACCACGTTGGCGCCGTTCACCGGCGCTTCCTCCGGCCACACCGCCTCGACGATCTGGCCGGTACGGACCGGACGGCCGGCGGCGAGCAGCAGCACGGCGAGCACAGCCCGCTGTTTGGCCGGACCCAGATCAAGTGGACGGTCGGCGTGCCAGGCCCGCTGTGGACCGAGGAGCTCGAAGCGCAGCGCCTCTGACATGCGAGTTTCCGCCCCCGTACCCCCGGCCGTCGCCCGCCGTGGCCGACGGCAGTCGGACGGCAGCATATCGGCAGCGGCACGGCCGTGGCGGCCTGCGATGCTTCCGCGGCAACAACCGACCCGGGAAAGTGAGTCGAAGAAGATGACGCAGCGAAACGGCACCGCCGCGACCGTCCGGCGGATCGTGCTCCGCGCGGCCGCCGTGCTGGCCACCACCGCTCTGGCGGCCGGGTGCGGCACCGGGGACGCCTCCGAGGGCTCCGGTCCCGCGCCGACCCCGCCGGCCGATCCGAAGGCCACCCTGCTGGCCGCCGTGCCGACCGAACAGGACCCGGCCTTCCGGTTCCTCCTGCAGGACGGCACCGACAAGTTCACCGGTGTGCTGGACCCGGCCGGGGAAGCCATGGATTTCGCCATCCAGCAGCAGAACGACGACCCGAAGTTCACCATGGGCCTGACGTTCCGCTTCATCGACCAGGACCTGTGGCTACGGGTGAAGCTGACCGGCCTCGCCGACGTACCCGACTCGCTCAAGCTGCCCAAGCGCTGGATGGCGATGGACCGGGGCAAGCTGAAGGACGAATCGAGCATCCCGGCCTACCAGGGCGCCGACCCGGGCAACACCGCCGCGGTCATCCGCACCGCGGACACGGTGACCGACAAGGGCAACGGCACGTACACCGGCCTGGCCGACCTGACCGACAACGCCGACGTGCAGAGCACGTTCGAGAACGTGGACCTGAAGGCGCTGGGCGAGGCGGGCAAGAAGGTGCCGTTCACCGCCGTCGTCGGCCCGGACGGCAACCTGACCTCGCTGACCCTGGACGTGCCGGCGGCCGGCAAGCAGAAGGCGATGAAGCTGGTCACGAAGTACTACGACTACGGCAAGGCGCCGAAGATCGCCGCGCCCACCGGTGACCAGGTGCAGAAGGCGCCGGCCTTGGCGTACGAGATGTTCAACGGCTGACCCGCGAACTGCGGGACGGGCGGTGGCCACACGGGGGGCCACCGCCCGTCGCGGCGTGTCAGCGGCCGAGGACGGAGCCGCCGTTGACGCCCAGGACCTGACCGGTGACGTAGCCGGCCGACGGGCCGACCAGGTAGCGCACCGCGGCGGCGATGTCGTCCGGCACCCCGGCCCGATTGACCAGAGTGGCCGCCACCCGCTTGGCGTGGCCCTCCGGCGTCATCCGGTCGCCGAAGAACTCGGTCTCGGCGACGTATCCGGGGCTGACCACGTTGACCGTGATCCGGTCCGGGCCGAGCTGCCCGGCCAGGTCGTACGCCCAACCGTGCAGCGCCGCCTTGGCCGCCGAGTAGGGCCCGCCCCCGCCGCGCTGGGCGGCGATGGAGCTGAGCAGCACCACCCGTCCGCCGGGGCGGCGCAGGGCGGGTCGCAGCGCCTCGGTGAGCAGGACCGCGGTGAGCACGTTGGTGTCGAGGTTGGCGCGCCACCACGCGGCCACCTCGTCGAGCGTGCCGGTCGGTCCGCCGAGGTAGCCACCGGCGTTGTTCACCACCGCGTCCACGGCCCGCTCCCCGACGGCGTCGAGCACGGCCGGGAGCTGCCCCGGATCGGTCAGGTCCGCGACCACCGGCACGACCGCGTCCGCCCGTCCACACCGGTCGGAGATCTCCCGAGCGGCCGCGTCGAGCACATCCCCGCGACGCCCGACGACGACGACGTCGAACCCGTCCGCCACGAGCCCTCGCGCGACCGCGGCCCCGATCCCCGTCC
Source organism: Micromonospora sp. NPDC049282 (assembly GCF_043197045.1). Classification (NCBI taxonomy): domain Bacteria; kingdom Bacillati; phylum Actinomycetota; class Actinomycetes; order Micromonosporales; family Micromonosporaceae; genus Micromonospora; species Micromonospora sp. NPDC049282. Next base: position 80,290 of record NZ_JBICSL010000016.1, on the reverse strand, counting down.
CACCCCCACTGACCACACCCAACCGCCGCGCCTCGCCCATCCCGCTCAACCCCTCCCCGGACCTCCCCCGACCGTCTGTTGATCAAGGAGTTTGCGTCACTCTAAGCCGGAGGCCAGACGCAAACCCCTTGATCAACAGGGGTGGGGTGGGGGTCAGGGGCGAGGGCGGAGGGCGGTCAGGAGGGGGGCCAGGCGGGACCTGAGGCTGGCCAGGCCGCCCGGGAAGAAGTAGACCGCCAGGATGAAGACCGTGCCCAGGACGAACAGGGGCTGGCTCAGCGGGTGGCTCAGGAACGCCGGCAGGCTGTTCACCGCGTCGCTGCTGCCGAACGCGGTGAGCCGGTGGTCCAGGTACATGTAGAGGATGCCGCCCAGCACCGGGCCCCACCGGGTGCCCGGGCCACCGAGCACCACCATGACCAACAGCGACAGGGTCAGCTCGGACGACGTGATGTGCGGGCTGGCCCCGCCCACGATTAGCACGTAGACCACGCCACCCGCGCTCGCCAGGCCGCCGGCCAGGGTGAACGCGACAAGCTTGAACCGGTACGGGTCGAGCCCGAGCACCCCGATCCGGCGCTCGTCGTCGCGCAGCCCGGCCAGCACCCGCCCGGTCGGCGAGCCGCTCACCCGGTGCACCACCAGGACCACCAGCGCCAGGTAGGCCAACGCAAGCCAGTAGAGGTTGACCGTGTTGGTGACGCCGACCAGCGCCGACGGCAGCCCGGACACGTCCAGCGGCAACCCCTCCTCGCCGCCGGTCAGCCCGCCGAAGTCCCGGGCCACCAGGATCGCCCCGACCTGCGCGAAGGCCAGCGTCACCATGGCGAACGCGATGCCCACGGTACGCAGCGCCACCGCGCCGAGCAGCGCGGCGAGGGTGGTCCCGCCGAGCACGGTCAGCACGGCGGCCTGCCACAGCGGCAGCCCGGCCTTGGTGACCAGCACGTCCGTGCCGTACACACCGGCGGCGAAGTAGAGCGCGTGCCCGAACGAGAGCATGCCGGTGCGCCCGAAGAGCAGGTCGTAGCCGGCCGCGAGACCGCCGAAGACCAGGCAGATGGCGAGCAGTTGCAGCGTGCCCGGCGAGTTGAGCGGCCCCTCGAAGATGCCCGGCAGGTCGAGCGTGGAGTAGGGCAGCACCGCCGCCACCACCAGGGCCACCACCGGCAGGTACGGGCGCAGCCCGTGCCACCGGGACCGGCCGGGGGTCAGCTCGTCGGGCACCGACGCCGGCGGCGCCGGCACCTCGGCACTCTTGACCTCGGTCATGCGTGAGCCACCTTTCCGGCCAGGCCCTGCGGACGCAGCAGCAGCACCACGGCGAGCAGGCCGACCACGCACAGGTCACCCAGCCCGGACGTGCCGTAGTAGTTGACGAACTGTTGCAGCAGCCCCACCGCGACCGCCGCGTACGCGGACCCGACCACCGAACCCATCCCGCCGATCACCACCACGATGAAGGCGAAGATCAGCAGCGAGCCGCCCTGGCCCGGCGAGACGGTGCCGAAGTAGACGCCGCCGAGCGCGCCGGCCAGCGCGGCGGCCGCCCCGCCGATCGCGAAGACCAGGGTGAACGCCTTGCGCACGTCGATGCCGAGCGCGGTGACCATCTCCCGGTTCTCCACCCCGGCCCGGATGATCAGGCCGTAGCGGGTCCAGCGCAGGAACGCCAGCAGCGCGCCGAGCACCACCACGGCGGCGACGATCAGCAGCAGCCCGGCGTTCGGCACCTGCGCGCCGAACACCGAGGTCACGTTCCGGCTCCAGTCGGGGCGCGGGAACGTCCGCGGGTCCGCACCCCAGGTGGCCTGGAGCAGCGCCACCCCGGCCAGTGACAGGCCGACGGTGACCAGCACCTGCTCGATGGTGCGGGAGTAGAGCGGCCGGATCAGCACCAGCTCGACGAGCACCGCGACCAGCGAGCCGGCCAGCACCCCGAAGAGCACCGCCACCACGAAGCCGAGGCCGTCCGGCCCGGCGCCGGGCAGGTTGCCCGCCGCCCACCAGGTCGCGTACGCGCCGACGCCGAGGAACAGGCCGTGCGCGAAGTTGAGCACGTCGGCGAGACCGAAGACCAGGGACAGGCCGGAGGCGACCAGGAAGTAGAGCGCCGCCAGGCCGAGCCCGGTCAACGTCAACAGGACCACCGTGTTCATCAGGCTGCGCCACCTTCCGTTCGCGACTGCGGGGCTCGCAGGACCGGCTCACTCCTCGCGCTCACCGGCACCTCCCCGGACCCCACACCCAGCAGCGACTTGGTCAGTGCGGTCTCCAGCAGCAACTCGCGGGCGTCGCCGGTCCAGGCGACCCGGCCGGCGGAGAGCACCACCGCGTCGGACGCCAGTCGCCGCACCACCGCCAGGTTCTGCTCGACCAGCAGCACCGGCACGGATTCCGCGACCCGCTCCAGCACCTCGGCCACCTCGGTCACCACCTTCGGCGCCAACCCCTTGGTCGGCTCGTCGACCAGCAGCAGCCGGTTGTCGTTGAGCAGCACCCGGCCGATGGCGAGCATCTGCTGCTGCCCGCCGGAGAGCGAGCCGGCCCGTTGCCGTCCGCGCCGGTCCAGCTCCGGGAAGAGCGCATAGACCTTGTCGTACGCCGGGGTGGTGCCCCGCCGTTCCGCGAGCCGCAGGTTCTCCGCGACGGTGAGCCCGGCGAAGACACACCGGTCCTCCGGCACGTAGCCGAGGCCGCCGCGGACCAGCCGGTGGGTGGGGCGGGCCAGCAGGCTCTGCGCGCCCATCCGCACGGTGCCGCGCACCTCGCCGTTGCGAGGGGTGAGCCCGACGATCGCGCGCAGCGTGGTGGTCTTGCCGACGCCGTTGCGCCCGAGCAGCACGGTGACGCCGGTCGGCGCCACCTCGAACGACACGCCCTGGAGGATGTGCAGCCCGGCGATCCGCACGGACAGGTCCGTCACGGACAGGACAGGTTCGACCACTGTGCCGCCCTTCGTTCGCGACTGCGGGGCTCGCAAACCCGGCTCACTCCTCGCGCTCACAGCGACTCCCCCAGGTACGCCTCCTGCACGGTGGCGTTGGCCATCACCGTGTCCGGGGTGTCGCAGGCCAGCAGCGCGCCGTGGTGCATCACGGCGATCCGGTCGGCCAACTCCAGGATCACGTCCATGTGGTGCTCCACCATGAGCACCGCCCGCCCGCTGTCCCCGGTCAACGACTTGATCACGCTGACCAGTTCGGGCACGTCCTCGGCGCTCACCCCGGCCATCGGCTCGTCCAGCAGCATCACCCGGGGCTCCCCGGCGAGCAGCAGGGCGATCTCCAGCTTGCGCTTCTCGCCGTGGGCGAGCGTGCCGGCCAGCGCCGTACCCCGGTGGTGCAGGCCGACCCGGTCGAGCGCCGCGTCGGCGGCGGCGGCCACCTCCCGGTCGGCCGCCGCCCGCCGCCACAGCTTCATCGAGCCACCCCGGTGCGCCTGTACGGCGAGCCGGACGTTCTCCCGCACCGTCAGCGACCCGAAGACCGAGGACGCCTGGAAGGTACGCCCCAGGCCGAGCCGGGCCCGCCGGTGCGGGGGGAGCGCGGTGACGTCCGCCCCGTCCAGCAGGACCTTCCCTTCGGTGGGCCGGCGCAGGCCGGTGATCAGGTTGAACAGTGAGGTCTTGCCGGCGCCGTTGGGCCCGATCACGCCGAGGAACTCCCCCGGCTGCAGGTCGAGGTAGACGGAGTCGACGATGGCGACCTCACCGATCCGCCAGGTCAGACCGCGGGTGGCGAGCACCTCCTCAGCCCTTCATCTGCGCGACCGGCGGCGCGCTCTCGTCACCGGTCAGGGTCTTCTGCGCGGTCGCCGTGAACGCGGTGCCGCTGCCGGCGAGCTTGGCCTGGTACATCGGCTGGAGCAGCGCGTGGTCCTCGGCGCGGATCTTCATGGTGCCCTTGACGCCCTCGAACTCCCAGCCCTCCAGCGCCTTGACCATCTTCTCCACGTCGTCGCCACCCTCCTGCACGGCACGGACGACCATCTGCGCGGCGGCGAACCCGTCCGGGTGGAACAGGTCGAGCGTGCCGCCCTGGATCTTGGCCTTGGCGGCCTTGGCCGCCTCGGTGTCGCTGGCCCCGTCGAAGTAGTGCGACAGGAACGAGATCTTGCTGCCGGCCGCGCCGAACGTCGGCCAGGAGGCGCGGATGTCCAGACCGGTGACGACCGTGGTGGAGGCGAGCACGCCCTGCTGGTCGAGCGTCTGCCACATGGCGCCGGCCGTGGTGCCGGCCCAGGCGACGAAGAGCAGGTCCGGCTTGGCGGCCTTGATCTGGCTGGCGAACGGGGTGAACTCGGAGGCGCTGGCGGGCGCGCGGACGCTGCTCACGGTCGCGCCGGCGCCGCCGATCACGGCCTTGACGGCGGCCTCGTTCGCGTCGCCGAACGCACCGTCCTGGGCGAAGACGACGACCTTCTTGCCGGCCGCGTCGCCGATGAACGACTTGGCGGTCACCACGTCCTGCCAGGACTGCCGGCCGGACCGGAACGTGTACTTGTTCGCGCCGGTCACCGCGTCGGTGGCGGCCGGCCCGGAGATGAACAGCACCTTGTTCTGCGCGGCGATCGGGGCCACCTGGAGCGCCACCCCGGAGGAGGTCGACCCCGCGATGATCTTCGTGCCCTTGCCGATCAGGTCCTTGGCGGCGGACACCGCCTTGGCCGGGTCGCCCGCGTCGTCGGACTCGGTCAGCTCGATCTTGCGGTCACCGACCTTGCCGGTGCCCTTGGTGGCGAAGTCGAGGCCGGCCTTGAACCCCTCGATGTACTGCTTGCCGTAGCTGGCCAGCGGCCCGGACTGGGAGTAGACCAGGCCGACCTTGACCGGCGCGGCGTCGCCGCCGCCGGAGGCGGTGTCCTGCGGGCTGCCACAGGCGGTGGCGGCCAGCGCGGCCGCCATCATCGTGGCGGCGGAAAGGAACACCCGTCGCGTGTGCCGGATCGTCATTGCGACTCCAGGTGAGGACAGGAGGATTGTCAGTTGTCGGCTCACGCTAGAAGTGACGTCACCCACGGGCTATGTGGCCGAAACACACAAGTAACCAGGGTGGGGTGGCCCGCCGTTACAACCACCCCCGACAGGTGGATCACCACCCCGTGCCCGGTGGCCGCCGGCACCACCCGGCGGGACGCCGCTGTGTCGCGCCCCGCCATCGATTCAGAACGCGCGGCGGCCCGGCGGGAGTGTTCCGCCGGGCCGCTGCGATCGGGTACGGGTTCAGAGCTGGAGGCGTGCCTTCCGGCGCACCCGGCTGAGCCCGATCAGGAGGCCGCCGGCCGCCAGCAGACCGCCACCCAGGTAGGAGGTCTGGGCGACGCTGTCGCCGGTGACGGGCAGCTCGGGCTTGCCACCCTTGCCGTCCCAGCCACCCTTGTCGTCCCAGCCAGTTCGGGGAGGTGGCGGGGTCCTGGGCGGTGGGATACCGCCACTACGGCGTGGTGAAGTCGGTCATCCTGTCGAGCCGGCGCAGGTTGGCGGTCTCGAAGCTCTGGAGGAAGACCGGGTCGTTCCGGTGGGTCAGCCGGTTCCGGCGGAGCACCGCGACCAGCGGCTCCTCCAGCGCGCGACCGATCGACGCGAAGTAGGTCGGGTGCTTCGTCTCCGGGTAGACGCCGATGGTCCGGCCGCGGGGGATCTCGAACCGGCCGTCGAACGCGGTGTTGGTCACCCGCACCTGCGGCAGCCACTCCTTCGCCCGCGGCGTCTTCAGCTCCGCCAGGGTGAAGTCCTCGGTGAACCAGCCGGTCACCGCCACCCCGTCGATGGTCTCCGTGGCCCGGCGTGACGTCCAGTTGGTCGGTTCCTGACCTGCCGGTGAATCTCCGGACGGAAGATGACGTGGTGCGCCGACTGCTCCGGAAGCCGGTACGGCTGGTGCCGCTCGGGTTCCTGGCGGTGATCCTGATCGGCACCGGGCTGCTCATGCTGCCCTGGGCAACCAGCCAGCAGCGCTGGACCCCGTTCCTGACCGCGCTGTTCACCTCCACCTCGGCGGTCTCGGTGACCGGCTTGGCGATCAACGACACGCCGAACTACTGGAACAACTTCGGGCTCGTGATGATCACCGTGTTGACCCAGCTCGGCGGCCTCGGCATCCTGACCGGCGCGTCACTGGTGATCCTGGCGGTGTCCCGGCAGCTCGGCCTGAGCAACCGGCTGCTCGTGCAGGCCGAGACCGCCGAGTTCGGTCTCGGCGACGTACGCCGGCTGCTGCTGCGGATCGCGGCCACCGTGTTCGTCACCGAGACGCTGATGACCGCCGTGGTCAGCGGACGCTTCTGGCTGGTCTACGACTACCCGCCCGGTCATGCGCTCTGGTCGGCCGTGTTCCACTCGGTCCAGGCGTTCAACAACGGCGGCTTCGCCCTCTACAGCGACGGGCTGGTCGCCTTCTCCCGGGACCCCTGGGTGGCGCTGCCGCTCAGCGTCGGCGCGATCATCGGCGGGCTCGGCTTCCCGGCGCTGTTCGAGGCGGTACGCGAGTGGCGGCGACCGGGCCGGTGGGCGGTCGCCACCAAACTGACCGTCTGGGGCAGCGTGGTGCTCACCGCCCTCGGCTTCGGCTACCTGCTGCTGGCCGAGTGGGCGAACCCGTACACGCTGGGCACCTTCGACGTGCCGGGCAAGGCGCTGGCCGCGTTCACCCAGATCGCGTTGAGCCGCACCGGCGGCTTCGACGTGATCCACGTCGGACGGCTCACCGAGGAGAGCTACCCGATGTTGATCGGCCTGATGTTCATCGGCGGCGGCAGCGCCAGCACCGCCGGCGGCATCAAGGTCTCCACGTTCTTCCTGCTCGGCTTCGCCATCTGGGCGGAGCTGCGCGGCGAGCCGGACACCACGGTCGGTCGTCGCCGGGTGTCCCAGGCCAGCCAGCGGCAGGCGCTGACGGTCGCCCTGCTCAGCGTCGCCCTGGTGGTCGCCGGCACGATCGGGTTGATCGCGTTCACCACGCACGTGCCCTTCTACGCCGCGCTCTTCGAGGTCACGTCCGCGTTCAGCACCACCGGCCTCACCGTCGGTCTCACGCACCAACTGCCGGAGTCCGGCCAGTACCTGCTGGTCGTGCTCATGTACGTCGGCCGGATCGGGCCGCTCACCCTCGGGTCGGCGATCGCGTTGAACACCCGGCGACGCCTGTACCGCTATCCGGAGGAGCAACCCATTGTCGGCTAGAGACTCGGACCACACCGCTGTCCTCGTGATCGGCCTCGGCCGGTTCGGCTACCACGTGGCCGGCGCGCTGGAGCGACTCGACCACGAGGTGCTCGCCATCGACCGGGATCCGGCCCGGGTCCAGCGTTGGTCCACCGAGCTGGACCGGGTGGTGCAGGCCGACGCCACCGAGGAGCTGGCGCTGCGCCAGCTCGGCGTGGCCGACTTCGACCGGGTGGTGGTCGCCATCGGCGCCTCGGTCGAAGCCAGCGTCCTCACCGTGCTGACCCTCACCGAGCTGGGCATCCCGCAGATCTGGGCGCGGGCCACCTCGGAGAAGCACGCCAAGATCCTGCACTCGGTCGGCGCGCACCACGTGGTGTTCCCGGAGGCGGAGACCGGCGAGCGGGTGGCGCACCTGATCGTCAGCCGGCTGCTCGACTTCATCGAGTTCGGCGACGACTTCGCGATCGCCAAGGTCCGGGTGCCGGCGCCGCTGGTCGGGCGCGCGCTGCGCGAGCTGGCCCCACGCGACCGGTACGGGGTGATGGTGGTCGGCGCGAAGCTGCCCGGCGAGCCGTTCCGCTACGTCGATCCGGACACCGTGCTGCCGCCGGAGAGCGTGCTCATCGTGGAGGGCGGCATCACCCAGGTGCAGCGCTTCGCCGCGCTGACCTGACCGTCAGCCCTTCGGCCCCTTCCCCTTGCCCTTGGGCTTGCCCGGCCCACCCCCCTTCGGCTGTTCGCCTACCCTTTTCCCTTGCCGTTCTCCTTACCGTTGGCCTTGCCCTTGCCGGGCTTCGGCGGTTCCGCCTTGGGTTTCGACGCCGGCTTCGCCTTCGCCGGCCCGCTCTTGGCGGTGGTCTTCGTGGGCGGCTTAGCCGGCGCCTTCTTCGGCGCGGTGGTGATCGGCACCGACCCGGCGATGCCGGACACCTGCACCCCGCACGCGCTGCCGCCGACCTTGAACTCCACCGGCAGCGTGTTGCTCCCGGTGTAGCGCCCGGCCAACGTGAGCTTCGTCGACGCGCCCGGCGCCAGCACCGGGGCGGCCGCCGGGGCCGCCACCGACACGGTCCGCCCCACCTGGCGTGCCGGCGGCCGGGCCGTGGTGACCGCCTGTTTGCCGGGGAAGCTGAAGCTCATGGTCCAGTCGCGCAGTTCCCGGGTGCCGGTGTTGGTGAGCGTCAGCTCGGCCGAGAAGTCCTTGCCGGTGTCGCGGCGCAGCGAGTAGTCGACCGCGCAGGGCGTCGGCTCGGGCAGCCCCATCCGCGCCTCGGTCGGCTCCACCCCGCCGCTGGCCGGGCTCCTCGACGTCACCCCCCACATCGCGGCGGTGACCGCGATCAGCCCGGCGGCGGCCACCCCGGCCTCCACCCTGCGCCGCCGCGCCACCGACCGTTGGGTCCGGGTGCGGATCGCCGAGTACGGCAACGCGTCGGTCGCCGCCGACCAGGGCAGGATCGTGGTGTCGGCGTTCTCCGTCAGCGCCGGATCCACGCCGCCGAACGCCGGTGACACCGGCACGATCGACGCGATCCCGACCGCCTCGGCGAGCGTACGGGCCACCTCGGGGGTGAGCGGGCGGTCCTCCGGACGCTTGGCCAGGCAGCGCTGGACCAGGTCGGTGACCTGCCCGGGGAGCCCCGGCACCGGCGGCATCGGGTCCGGGTCGCGGTACATGTGCGCGCGCAGCATCTGGGTGGTGGTGCTGGCCTGCCACGGCAGCCGGCCGGTGAGCATCCGGTAGAGCAGCAGCCCGACCGCGTAGACGTCGGTGGCCGGCGAGACGTGACCGTTGTCCAGCCGCTCCGGGGCGAGGTAGGCGGGCGTGCCGAGCAGCGCCCCGTCCGGCCCCTTGTCGCTCTCCCCCACCAGCGCCGAGATGCCGAAGTCGACGACCTTCACGCCGGTCGGGGTGAGCATGACGTTGCCGGGCGTGACGTCCCGGTGCACCACGCCCCGGGCGTGCGCGGTGGCCAGCGCCGAGGCGACCTCCGCGCCGATGGTCAGCGCCTCGCGCCAGGGCAGCTGCCCGTCGCGGCCGAGCCGGCCGCTGAGCGGGCCGCCGTCGACCAGCTCCATGACCACGTACGGCACGGTCAGCCCGACCTGGACCGACTCGCCGTAGTCGTACACGTTGGTGATGTTGGGGTGGCAGAGCCGCGCGGCGGCCTGCGCCTCGACGCGGATCCGGTGCCGGAACGCCTTGTCGCTGGCGAGCCGGGAGGCGAGCACCTTGACCGCCACCTGCCGGCCGAGCACCTCGTCGTAGCCGCGCCAGACCACCGACATGCCGCCCGCGCCCAACTGCTCGACCAGGCGGTAGCGCTCACCCAGTAGCTGCACGCCGTTCCTGACCGCTGCACCCATGGTCGGTGCAGTTGCCCGAAGTCGACCTCGCTACACCTGTCCGGCCGGAATCGGTCAGGAACGTCACCCGTTCAGGCGGTCGCCAGGAGTTGGTCCACCGGGGCGAAGTCGTCGGTGAGCACCCGCGCGTCGCCGACCCAGGCGGCCGTCCTCGCCTCGTCGAGCAGCTCGGCCGGCTCGGGGAAACGCTTCAGGCCGGCGGGGATCCCGGCCAGCGGCAGCGGGACGTCCGAGGCGACGATCACGAAGTTCGCGCCGTGCCGGCCGGCGATCGCGCCCGGCGGGGCGATCAGCGCGACATGGTCGAACACGGCCGAGACGGTGGCCAGCTCGGCCCGGACGAACCGGTCCGGCGGATAGTCGATCACGTTCTGCACGTAGATCCCGTCCGGGCGGACCACCCGCCGGATGTCCTCGGCCATCTCCCGGGTGGCCAGGTGCCAGGGCACCACCAGGTGGCCGAACGCGTCACCGACGACGAAGTCCCGGCTGTCGGTCGGCTCGCCGCCGAGCAGCACCCGCGCGTCGCCGACCCGGGCGCGCAGCTTCGGCCCGGTGCGCAGGCCCATCTCCTGCCGGTCCAGCTCGACCAGGCCGCCGTCGACCTCGAAGACCAGGTTGTCGGTGCCGGGCCGGGTCGCGGCCAGGTAGCCGGGGACGGTGAAGCCGCCGCCGCCCAGGTGCAGCGCGTCCATCGGCTGCCCGGTCGGCCGCGCCAGGTCCGCGACCAGGCCGACCCACTGGGCGTACGAGTATTTCAGGTGGGTCGGATCGGTCAGGTCGACGTAGGAGTGCTCGGCCGAGTTGAGGTAGAGCGTGCGCCCGTCCGGCGAATCCGGGTCCACCTCCACCCGGGCGCAGTGGTAAGCGGTCTCCACGTCGCACGGGTTCGGCGCGGCCGCGGTGAGCCCGGCGGCGGAGAGGCCGAGCAGCGCGAGCGCCGCCTTGGCCCGGCCCGGCGTGGACAGCCCGGAGCCGGACCGCCGCCGTAGCCAGAACCCCAACGCCAGGCCGGTCACGCCGAGCACGGCGGCCAGCGCCAGCACGATCACCGAGCTGGGCAGCGCGGCCACCAGGATGAAGCCGGTGCCGAGCGTGGCGGTGATGCCGCCGAGCGTGCCGATGCTGGAGAGCTTGCCGACCACCTGGCCGGTGCGGCGCAGGTCGGCGAGCTGGAGCTTCACCACCAGCGGGGTGATCCCGGCCAGCAGCGCCGCGGGCAGCAGCACGGTCAGCGCGGTCAGCAGGAGCACCGCGCTGGCCGCGCCGCCGCGCAGCGCCTCACCGGCGTACCGGACGATCGGCAGGGTGATCGCGGTGGCGATGCCGGCCAGCACCAGGGCCGGGGCCAGCAGGGCGCGCGGGTCCCGGCGGTCGGCGAGCCACCCGCCCATCCACGCCCCGTACGCGATGGCGGCCAGCGCCATGCCGATGACCGAGCTGGTGACCTGGAGCGTCACCCCGACGTACGGGCCGACCAGGCGCAGCGAGACGGTCTCCAGCACCAGCACCGCCCCGCTGGACAGGAAGACCAGGAAGGCGGCCAGCCCGTTCGGCAGGGCGTGCGGCGCGGCGGGCGCGTCGGTCGCCGGCTCGATGACGATGTCGGACGATGTGCTGCTCACCGTCGCGAGGGTACGCGGCGTTCCTGGTCGCCCGGGTCAGTACATCGAGATGTGAACATGGTTTGTGTGGTCGGCGGCCGGGCTGCCGCCACCGCTGTACGCCCGCCAGCCGGTGTTCGGCATCCAGATCTGCCGATACCAGATCACGTACATGATGCCGAGCCGGTTCGCGTTGTTCTTCGCCCAGCTGGCGAGGCGGTCACCGTACGACTTGTCGCCGCCGGTGGCGCTGCGGTCCTCGAAGCCGCCGCTGGCGGCGGCGAAGTCACAGGCCCGGCCCTTCGGGTGCTCGCCACCCCCGCCGCTGCGGTGGCAGGAGGCGTAGCGCGTGAAGCTCGCCGCCTTGGCCTGCTGGAGCATGTGCAGCGTGCGCGGCGTGATGCAGCCGCTGGCCGGCGTCGGGTCGTTCACCGAGCAGGACTCCGACGGCCACGACCCGTCCGAGTTACGGGGGGCCGGCTTGGCCGACGAGGAGCCGCCGTTGAAGCCGGATCCGGCGCCGGAGCTGACCTTCGCCAGCGCCACCTCGGCGTCCTTCTTCTTTCGGGCCTGCACGGCGACCTGCTTCGCCTGCTCCCGCACCTCGGCGTCGAGCGCCAGCTTCGACTCGGCGGCCTGCGCCTTCGCGGTCGCCAGGTCACCGAGGCGCTTGCTGTCCCGCTGGGCCATCATGTCCAGCTCGGCCGCCCGGTGCAGGAAGTCGTCCGGCCCGGAGGCGGCCAGCAGCATCGACACCGGAGTCAGCCGGCCCTGCCGGTAGGACTGCACGGCGACCTCGCCGGCCTGGGCGGTCAGCCCGACCAGGCGCGCCTCGATGTCCTTGAGCTGGACGCCCAGCTCGCGTTGGCGGCGCTTGGAGTTGTCCAGCTTGTTCTGGGCGTCGATGTGACCCTTGGCCGCGGCCTCCAGCGCCGCCCGGAGCTGCTTGCTGTCGCCCTCGTCGGGGGCGTTCGGGCTGGGCGCGGCAGCGGCCGGGCCGGCCGTCGCGAGGCCGGCGCCGAGCAGCACGGCCGTCGCGGCGAGCAGCGCGAGCAGTGACCGGCGGACCCGCCGGCCGGTGAGCCTGGTCCTGGGCACGTGATGGTCCTTCCGTCAACCGCGGTCACGATACCGGACCAGGCGCGTCGCGCCAGATCCGTGACCGCCGACGACGCGGATCGTCGACGCAGCGTGTCACGGCCGTCGCGCAGCGCTGCTCAGCGTGCCAGCAGCGCCGCGTACACCTCGTCCCAGATCTCCTCGCTGGCCGCGACCAGCAGGCCCCGACCCTCGTCGGCGGGGTGGTAGTCGGTGCCGTCGAAGCGGCGGGCCACCCCGCCGGCCTCCCGGACCAGCAGCGTGCCGGGGGTGTGGTCCCACGGCAGGGTGCGCCAGAACAACACGAACTGCTGCGCGCCGGTGAGCACGTCCAGGTATTCCCGGCCGGCGCAGTGCTGGCCGGGCAGCAGCTCGCCGATCCGCCGGCCGCCGGCCTCGACGTCGCGGCGGAAGTCGCCGGGCAGGAACTTCGTCATCGCGGTGCCGCGCAGCGCGCCCACCTCGGGCAGTGGCCGGGTGGTCCGCACCGGCGTGTCGTCCAGCGTGGTGCCCCCGTCGAGCCGGCCGACGGCCATCGTGCCGTCCAGCGGGTCGTAGACCCAGGACGCCACCGGCACGCCGTCGGTGAGCAGCGCCGCCATCAGCGCGAACGGCCGCTTCCCGGCGGCGAAGTTGGACGTGCCGTCGACCGGGTCGACCAGCCAGACGTCGCCGCCGCCGCGCAGGTGCCGCAGCAGGTCCGGATCCTCGGCGACGGCTTCCTCGCCGACCACCACCGAGTCGGGGCGCAGCCGCCGCAGGCCCTCGGAGATCAGCTTCTCGGCCTCGCGGTCGGCGACGGTGACCACCTCGCCGGGCGCCTTCTCGGAGATGTCGGACGGGTCGAGCCGGCGGAACAACGGCACGACGACCTCGGCCGCGGCCTCCCGTAGCAGCGCGGCAACGTCGTCCAGCAGCGGGTCAGCCACGCGGCGGCAGCTTGACCACGCTGACGAAGAACTCGTCGATCTGGCGGACCACCGAGATGAAGCGCTCGAAGTCCACCGGCTTGGTCACGTAGGCGTTGGCGTGCAGCTGGTAGCTGCGCAGGATGTCCTCGTCGGCCTGCGACGTGGTCAGCACCACGACCGGGATCCGGCGGAGGTGCTCGTCCTTCTTGATCTCCTCCAGCACCTCCCGGCCGTCCCGGCGGGGCAGGTTCAGGTCGAGCAGGATCAGGTCGGGCGTGACCGCGTCCGCGTACGGGCCCTCGCGGCGCAGGTAGGCCAGCGCCTCGGCGCCGTCGGAGACGACCGTCAGGCGGTTGCGGAGCTTGTGCTCCTCGAACGCCTCCTGGGTCATCAGCACGTCACCCGGATCGTCCTCGACGAGCAGGACCTCGATCGGGCTCTTGCCGTCCGCCGGCGCGGTCATCCCACCGTCTCCTTCATGTCACCGTTCGTATCCTGTCGGTCCGCCCCGGCAGGCGGCTCTTCCCGGGCCCGGCCGTCCGGCTGCGTCGCGTCGTCCGCCTGAGCGTCCCCGGCCGCCGGCTCCGCCGCCTCGGCGGCGTCGACCTCCGCCGCGCCCGCCGCGTTCTCGGCTGCCGCCGCCGCCTCGATGTCAGCCTCCAGCGCCGGCAACGTGAACCGGATCGTGGTGCCCTCCCCGGCCTCGGTGTCCACCCAGACCCGGCCGCCGTGGTATTCCACGATCTTCTTGACGATGGCGAGCCCGATGCCGGTGCCCGGGTACGCGTCCTTGGAGTGCAGCCGCTGGAAGATCACGAAGATCTTGTCGGCGAACTCCGGCTCGATCCCGATGCCGTTGTCCCGGCAGCTGATCTCCCACTCGCCGTCGACCAGCCGGGCCGAGACGTGCACCTTCGACGGCACGTCGGGGCGGCGGAACTTCACCGAGTTGCTGACCAGGTTGACCAGCAGGTTGGTCAGCAGCGGCTCCTCGCCGCGGATGGTCGGCATCTCGTCCCAGGTCAGCTCCGCGTCGGCGTACTGCCGGGCCGCCTCGGTCTGACCGGCCACGTCGCCCATCACCCGGTTCAGGTCGACCTCGGTGAACCCGGTGGTGAGCCGGCCGATCCGGGAGAACGCCAGCAGGTCGTTGATGAGCCGCTGCATCCGCTGCGCGCCGTCCACCGCGAACGCGATGTACTGGTCGGCCCGCTCGTCGAGCTGGCCGGCGTAGCGGCGCTGGAGGAGCTGGCAGAAGCTCGCCACCTTGCGCAGCGGCTCCTGCAGGTCGTGCGAGGCCACGTACGCGAACTGCTCCAGGTCACGGTTGGAGCGGGTCAGCTCCTCGGCCTGCTTCTGGAGCTGGTCGTTGACCCACTCGATCCGCTCCCGGGCCTGGCGTACCTCGTCCAGCTCCTGGGCGATCTTCTGCCGCATCTGGTCGATGTCGTCGGCCAGCCGGCGGAACTCCGGCGGGCCGGAGCCTTCGATGCGGTGCTGGTAGTCGCCCGCCGCCACCTCCCGCACCTGGCTGACCAGGCCGGCCAGCGGGCGGATGAGGATCCGGTCGAGCGAGAGCAGCATGATCGCGCCGGCCACCGCCACCACCAGCGCCGCGATGATCAGCAACACGACCAGCGTGTTGCTCGTCGAGTTGACCCGGTCGGCGGTCTGCTTCCGGACGGTGAGGACCTCGTCCTGGAGGGTGGTGATGGAGGCTCTTATCCCGTCGAACTGCTGGCGGGTCTGGTCGGTGATCAGCGCCTGGCCGGCCGTCGGGCCGCCACGGTCGGTGGCGGCGATCACCGGGTCGGCCACCTGGGCCCGCCACTGCGCGGTCTGCTGCTCGACCACGCCCAGCTCCCGACGTACGCCCGGGTAGTCGGCGGAGAGCCCGCGGATCGAGGCGATCAACGCCTGCTCGCGCTTCACGCCCTCCTGGTAGGGACCCAGGTCGTTGCGGTCGCCGTTCACCGCGTAGCCGCGCACCGCGGTCTCCTGGTCCAGCAGGACGCTCATCAGCTCCTGCGCCTGGACCCGCAGCGGACCGGTCTTGAGCAGCACCGCGTCGATGTTCTGCCGGTTCGTGGCGGCGACCGCCGCCTCCGCGGCGGCCAGCCCGAGCAGCAGCGCCAGGACCACGCCGAGCAGCACGACCACCCGCCGCCGCAGCGTCCACCCCTGCTGGTAAGCCTTCATCGCGCCTCTTCCGTTCGAGCCGTCACCGACCGCTGCCCCGCGTCACCAGGAGCATCGCCACGTCGTCGGCGAGCGGGCCGCCGTTGATCTGTTCGGCGCGGCCGACCAGCCAGGCGGGCAGCTCGGACAGCGGCACCGCGCGGTTGGCCGGCTCGGCGAGCAGGCCGGTCAGCCCGGGCACGTCGAGCCGGTCGTCGCCGCCGTCGACCCGACCCTCGATGAGGCCGTCGGTGTACATCAGCAGGGACCAGTCATCGGTGTCGAACTCCAGGTCGAAGGCAACGGAGCGGCGGGGCCGGACGCCGAGCAGCAGCCCGCCCTTGGCCGGTACCGGGGCGACCTTACCGCCGCTGAGCAGCAGCGGGGGCGGGTGACCGGCGAGTCGTACGGTGGCCCGGGCGGACGCCAGGTCGAGCCGGGCGGTGGCCACCGTCGCGAAGATCTCCTGAAGCCGGCGCTCGCTCATCAGCACCTGCTCCAGCGCGGGCAGCACCTCGTCGTCGGGCACCCCGGCCAGCACCAGCGCCCGCCAGGCGACGCGCAGCTCGACGCCGAGCGCGGCCTCGTCCACGCCGTGGCCGCAGACGTCGCCGACGATCAGGTCGATCCGGTCCGGCCGGGTCTGCACCACGTCGTAGAAGTCGCCGCCGATCAGCGCGGCGTGCCGGCCGGGCCGGTAGAACGTGTGCACCGACACCTCGTCGGTGGTCATCAGCGGCTGCGGCAGCAGGCCGCGTTCCAGGCGGGCCGACTCGGCCTGGCGCAGCTCCACCTCACGCAGCCGGCGGGCGTTCTCGTCGGCCCGCTTGCGTTCCACCGCGTAGCGCAGCGCCCGGGTCAGCAGGACGCCGTCGACCTGGCCCTTGACCAGGTAGTCCTGTGCGCCCTCGGCGACCGCCACGATGCCGAGGTGTTCGTCGGAGCGGCCGGTCAGCACGCAGACCGCGGCGCCGCTGGCCATCTCCAGCACCCGGCGGAGCCCGTCCAGGCCCTGCGCGTCGGGCAGGCCCAGGTCGAGCAGGACGCAGTCGACGCCCATCACCCGCTGGCGGGCCTCGCTGAGGCTGGTCGCGACCAGCAGGTCGATCATCGAGTTGGTCTCGGCGAGCAACTCGCCGACCAGGAAGGCGTCGCCCTCGTCGTCCTCGACCAGCAGCACCCGCAGCCGTTCACCGGGCGGGAGGCCGCCGTGCAGCCCCGAGCCGGCGCGGGGCACGGCACGGGGACCCGGCGCGTCGGTCCCCCGGTGCGGTCGGGCCACCGCCGCGAGTCGCGGGAGTTCGCTGGTGATGGCGGGGCTCCTTCCGAATGCCCTTGCTGATCCTGGCGGAGACAACGGTCGCACACAACACGGACCCCACCGTGGCGGCGGGGGCGACCCGTCCTCCCGGACAGCGACGCGGCCGACCCACGATGTTACGCGGGAGCGCTGCCAGCCCGGCAACGCACCGACGGGGAGTGCCGCCGTGCCCGGCGGGGGTGCAGGATGATGCCCACCCCCGTAGATCCACCCCGAGGAGTTCCCGTGGGCGCACCCCCCACCCGCCCCGCCGACCGCGCGTTCGCCAAGCCCCGCCGCCGGCTGCCCGCCGCCGTCGCGGCTCTGGTCGTGCTGCTCGCCGTCGGGGCGGGCGTCCTGGTCGGCCTCGCCACCCCGACGCCGCGCCCGGCGAGCGCGCCGGCCGGCGAGTTCAGCGCCGCCCGGGCGTACCGGAACGTCGAGGTGATCGCGGCCCGACCGCACGTCGCCGGCAGCGAGGCCAACGACCGGGTACGCGAACACCTGGTCGGCGCGCTGCGCGGGCTGGGCCTGGAAACCGAGGTGCAGGACGCGGTCGCGCCCGAGGCCGGTCAGCTCAGCGGCGCGGCCGGTGGGGCGACGCTGGCCCGGGTCCGCAACGTGGTGGCCCGGCTTCCCGGCACCGACCCGACCGGCAAGGTCTTCCTGGTCGCGCACTACGACTCGGTGCAGACCGGTCCGGGCGGCAACGACGACGCCGCCGGCACCGCCACCATCCTGGAGGTGGCCCGGGCGCTGAGCACCGGCCCGCGCCCCCGCAACGACGTGGTCTTCGTGCTCACCGACGCGGAGGAGGCGTGCCTGTGCGGCGCCGCCGGCTTCGCCGCCGACCACCCGCTCGCCGCCGACGGCGGGGTGGTGCTCAACCTGGAGGCGCGCGGCTCCACCGGTCCCGTGATCATGTTCGAGACGTCGCGGAACAACGCGAAGCTGGTGGACGTGTTCGGCCGGGCCGCGCCGCACCCGGTGGGCACCTCGTTCGCGGTGGAGATCTACCGGGCGCTGCCCAACGACACCGACTTCACCGCGTTCCTCGACCAGAAGTTCGTGGGCCTCAACTCGGCCTACATCGACGGCGGCGCGATCTACCACACCCCGCTGGACGTGCCGGCCCGGATGGACCGGGGCAGCTTGCAGATGCACGGCGACAACGCGCTCGGCCTGGCCCGCGAGTTCGGTCGCACCGACCTCGGCGACCTGCGGTCCGGCCACGACGACACCTACTTCCCGGTGCTCGGCGGGCTGGTCCGCTACCCCGGTGGGCTGACCCTGCCGCTGGCGGTGGCCGCGCTGCTCGCGGTGGGCGCGCTGGGCTGGCTGCTGCGTCGCCGGGGCCGGGCCACCGTCGGCACGCTCGCCGCCGGCTTCGGGCTGGCCCTGGCGCCGGTCGTCGTGGCCCCGCTGGGCGCGTGGCTGCTCTGGGCCGCGATCACCACGATCCGTCCCGGGTACGCCGAGCTGCTCGACCCGTACCGTCCGGTCTGGTACCGCCTCGCCGTGGTGGCGCTCGCCGCCGCGGTGCTCCTCTGCTGGTACGCGCTGTCCCGCCGCCGGGTCGGCCCGGCCGCGCTGGCGTTCGGCGGCCTGCTCTGGCTGGCCCTGTTCGGCGTGCTGCTCGCCGTGCTGGTGCCCGGCGGGGCGTACCTGACCACCCTGCCGGCGCTGGCCGGCGCGGTGGCCGGTCTCGCGGCGCTGGCCACCCGGCTGGACGGCCCGTGGCCGGTGGTCGCGGTGACGCTCGCCGGCGCGATGGCCGTGGTGGTTCTGCTGCCCCCGGTGGTGCTGCTCTTCCCGGCGCTCGGCATGGGCATGGGCGCGGTCGCCGCGCTGGTCGCGGTGCTGCTCGGCCTGGCCGTGCTGCCCGTGGTGGATCTGCTGCACCCGCGCGCGGGCGGCCAGCGCGGCCTGCTGGCGCTGCGCGCCCGCCGCCTCGGCGCGCTGCCCGCCGGGGCCGCCGCGCTCGCGGCGGTGGTGCTCGCCGGGGTCGGCCTGGCCGTCGACCGGTTCGACGCCGCGCACCCCGTGCCCACCCACTTGATGTACGCGCTGGACGCCGGCACCCGGAAGGCCGCCTGGCTCAGCCACGAGGACATTCCGCGGCCCTGGACCGACCACTACGTCGACCGGAACATCTCGGTGGCCGACGACTTTCCCGGCCTGGGCGACGGCGAGCTACGGGCCGGCCCGGCTGCGGCGGCTTCGTTGCCGGCCCCGAAGGTGGAGACGCTCTCCGACACCCGCGACGGCGACCAGCGGATGCTGCGGGTGCGGGTGACGCCGCAGCGACCGGTACGGCTGCTGACGCTGCACGTCGACACCGGCACCGCCACCGTGCGGGCCGCCTCGGTGGCCGGGCGGAACGTGCCGGTGAAGGCGCGCGCGGGCCGGTGGGGCTTCGGCATCGTGTTCCACGCCCCGCCGCCGGAGGGTGTCGAGGTGACGCTGACGCTGGTGCCGTCTTCCGACGCGGTGACCCTGCGCGCGATGGACGCCAGCGACGGCCTGTCCGGGCTGCCCGGCTTCCGGCCCCGGCCGGCGAACGTCGGCGTGGTCGGCTCGCACAGCTCGGAGATGTTGGCGGTGGCGCGCACGTACACGCTCTAGATTTTCTTCCCGGCGGATGTCGAGGGGATGCCGGACAGCTTCCACCCCCGGCTGAAAGGTGCCGACGGCGAACCCGGAGATGACGTTCCGGACCTCGGCGGCCAGCGCCGCGCACCTCCGCGCGCTGGTCGAGCGCACCGGGGCGCTCGTGGTCGGCCGCACGCTGTTCGACCTCACCAACGGCTGGGGCGGGCGGCACCCGCTGGACATGCCGGTGGTCGTGGTGACCCACCGCGTGCCGGAGGGCTGGGACGCCGAGGGCGAGTCGTTCGTCTTCGTCACCGACGGCATCGAGCGGGCGATCGAGCGGGCCCATGCTCTCGCCGGCGGGAAGCAGGTCGGGGTGAACGGCGGGACGATCGCGCGGCAGGTGCTGGAGGCCGGGTTGCTCGACGAGGTGCACGTGGACCTGGTGCCGGTGCTGCTCGGCGACGGGATCCCGTTCTTCTCCGGGCTGGGGATCGCGCCGGTGCAGTTGGAGGGGCCGTTCCGGGTGGTCGAGGGCAAGGAGGTCACCCACCTGGTCTACCGGGTGCCCCGCCGCGCCTGATCCACACCAGCTCGCCGAGGTGGCGGCATCCCGACCACTCGGACACCGCCACCTCGGCGAAGCGGAGTTGATCAAGAACCAGCGGGGTGGACCCCGTCCGCTACGGTCGCCTGCGTGATCGACGCGATCTCGGCCGCCGCGGTTCGGCATCGACGTACCGTCCTGATGGTGGGCCTGCTGGTGGCGACCGGGAACGCCGTCGCGATGGGATACGCGCCGGCCGTGGCGCGGGCGTTGTTCCTCCCACTCCTCCTTCTCACCCTGACCGCCCTGCTCCTGGCGATCATCAGCCTGGGGAGCCGGCCCGCCGTCCTGGTGGTGCTGCCGCAGACCCCGGCCTTCGCCCCGCCGGTCCCGGCGTGGCGTGTCCTCCTCACCCTGGGTCTCCTCGGACAGTCCTCCGCCACCGTCGGCGCATACCTGCGTTCCACCGAGACGGGCATCGCGACCACGTTCGACGCCGTCGTGGGCGTGCTCTGGCTCGGGGTGATCGCGCTGCTGGTCGCCGCGGCCTGGCGCGGGCACGACCTGTGGCTGAGCCCGGACGGCGTACGCACGATCGGGCTCCTCGGATCGCGGACGGTCCCGTGGGACGCCGGGCCGGACGTCGAGGCGCCCCGCGATGTCGACCGACCGCCGTTGCGGCTCCCGCTGACGGTCGCGAAGCCCGCGCTGGTGCGACGTCGTGGTCTGGTGGGCCGCGCCACCGTGCCCGTCGACAGCGTCGACGCCCGTTTCCTCGCCGCCGTGGTCAGCCACTACGTCGCCCACCCCCAGCACCGGGCCGCAGTCGGCACGCCGGACGAACACCGTCGACTGGTCGCCCACCTGCGCGGCGCGACCGGTTGAACCGACCGGCGCGGCGGGGTCATGGTCGACGGGACGAGGAGCTGACGAACGACTACGCCACCAGCACCGGAACCGCCGACTTCGCGATGGCGTGCGGATGCGGTTCGGCGCGGTGCCGCAGGCTGGTCACCGGCGACGACTGGCGGCTGGCGGACCTTCAGCACCGGTACGGGAACCACTGGGTCCCCGCTCTTCTAGCTCGGATTCAGGGGCCGCACACCGACAGCTCATTCAGGCCGGCGCGAACTCAGGAGTAGACGTCTTTCCGGTGCCCAACATCGTGGATGGTCAACTCGTCGCCGTCGAGGCGATAGAGCACCCGGTAGTCGCCGACGCGTAGTCGACGCCCAGATCCATCGCGCATCTCGGTGGAGTTCTGTGGCGCGGGGTCGAAACCAGGCCGAGGATCGCGCTCAGAACAGTGAGGAAGACGTTTCGCGGCTGTTTGTGCAGCCAGACCAGCACATCCCGATCGATCTGAACCTTCACGCCGCCTCACCGTTGGCCCGGTCGGCCAGCAGGGCCTCCACCTCCTTCGGATCGACCCCGAGCGACTCCAGGGCCGCCGACAGCGGTACGAACTGCCCATCGGCGCGGGACCGGGCGATCACCGCGGCGTCTCGGCGGTCTCGATATGCCTCGATCTCTTCCCACTCGTCGATGCCGATCAGCACGGCGACGGGCCGTTCGTACTTGGTGATGATGACCGGCTCGCCGGTGCGCTCGACCGCCTCCAGCACCCGGCCCGCGCCATCGCGAAACTCCCGCAGGGTCATCGTCGTCATGTACCGGACCGTACCGCACGGTACCGTTCGGCTGCTGGTGCGCCTGCAGAGACGGGAACTAACCTCCTCGCTTGGCCCCCCCCCCGCTCGCTACGCTGCGGCGCATGCGCCTAGAGAAGGTCACCCCGGACAACTACGAGCGGGCTCTCGCGCTGTCGGTGCGCCCCGACCAGGACGATCTGGTGGCACCGGTGGTCAAGTCGCTGGCCGAGGCGTACGTCTTCCCGGAGCACGCCTGGCCGAGGCTGATCTACGACGGTGACCGGCTCGTCGGCTTTCTCATGGCGTTCTTCGACATCCGGTGGGGCGACGACCCGGACGACGTGCGCGCCGGCATCTGGCGGCTGAACATCGCCGCCGACGCGCAGGGCCACGGCTACGGCCGCTTCGCCGTCGAGGCGGTGTGCGACGAGATCCGGACTCGGGGCGGCGACCTGGCGTACGTCACCTGGGAGCCCCGGCCGGGCGGGCCGGAACCGTTCTACCTGAAGCTGGGCTTCCGGCCGACCGGAGAGCGGAGCGAGGGCCAGACGGTAGCCGTGCTGGACCTGTAGGCGCCTCCCCGGTGTCGGTCCTCGCTGGCATGATCCATGCCGTGGCTTGATCGACACCAGTTCGAGGAGGTGGCTGGATCCGAGCGACCGGGATACCGCCACCTCGGCGTAGTGGAGTGGATCAAGCGCCGAACGGGCCGAGCGGG
This sequence comes from Micromonospora sp. NPDC049282, assembly GCF_043197045.1. Classification (NCBI taxonomy): domain Bacteria; kingdom Bacillati; phylum Actinomycetota; class Actinomycetes; order Micromonosporales; family Micromonosporaceae; genus Micromonospora; species Micromonospora sp. NPDC049282. The sequence continues at coordinate 58,155 of NZ_JBICSL010000016.1, read as the reverse complement.
CTACTTCCAGCGGAAGTGGACGAAGAGGCGGCCGAAGTTCTTCGAGTCCTTCTCGACCCGGTGGTAGAGCTGCTTGACGTCCTTCTGGTCGAGGAAGCGCAGCACCTTCTTCTTGAGCGCGCCGGAGCCCTTGCCCGGGATGATCTCCACGAGCGTGGCCTTCTTCGCCACCGCCTCGTCCATGATCCCGCGCAGCGCGCGGTCGATGTCGTGGCCCTTGTTGTAGATGTCGTGGAGGTCGAGCTTGAGCTTCACGATCCCATCCTAGATACGGCGAAGGGCAGCCCACCCGGGCTGCCCTTCGACGGAACCTAACGACCGACCCGACCCTCCACCCGCTTGAGGGCGGTGGCGTAGTCGGTGTTGGTGGAGTGCATGGCCGCGGCGATGCGCAGGTGCCGCAGCGCGTCCGCCGGCCGGTTCATCCGCTCCAGCGTGCGACCGAGCACGTGGTGCGCGTAGTGGTCGCTCGGGTCCCGGTCGACCAGCTCACGCAGGTGCTCCTCGGCCCGGTTGAGCTGGGCCGACTGGAAGTAGGCCCGGGCCAGCAGCTGCCGCACCGAGGAGTTGTCGGGCTCCGCCTCGATGATCGGCTCGAGCAGCCGGGCCGCCCCGGTCGGGTCCCCGGAGTCGAAGAACATGGTCGCCCGCCGGTACTCCGCCAGAAGGTCCACTCGACCCACCTCCTCGTGTCGCGTCAGCCCTTTGTCCGACGCTGGCACAACACCGGAGGAACCGCGAGTGTTCCACCGGGTAAAGATCAGGGCGTGGGGTCGTACCGGTCACCCACCAGTTCCCAGGCGCGGACACCACCGACGATTCCGGCCGTGTTCGGGACGACCACGACGTCGTCCCCCATCCGGGCCACCTGCTCCGACCGGATCAGCCGCGAGTTGCCGCCGCCGAGGTAGAGCCGGTCCCAGCGGAACACCGGCCGCAGGCCGTCCACCACCTGCCGGATCCGCCGGGACCAGAACGCGTCGCCCAGGCGCCGCCGTTCCGGCTCCCCGACGTACGTGTCGTAGGTGGTGTTCCACCGCACCGGCGCGTGCGACAGCTCCAGGTGCGGGGCGAGCACCCCGCCGTCGAAGAGCGCGCTGCCCAGCCCGGTGCCGAGCGTCAGCACCAGTTCGCAGCCGGTGCCGGCGACCACGCCGGCGCCGTGCACCTCGGCGTCGTTGAGGACCAGCGCGGGCACGCCGAACGCCTCGGCCAGCGCGCCGCGCGCGTCGTACCCGGACCATTCCGCGACCAGGTCCGCATCGACGCGGCTGCGCGGCCCGGCGCGGGTCACGTAGTGCGGGGTGGCCACCACCACGCCGTGCCGGATCATGCCGGGCATGCCGACGGTGAGCCGGTCCGCCGCGGGCAGCCGGGTGGCGAGATCCCGCAGCGTGGCCACGAACAAGGACGGGGGCAGGGGGTACGGCGTGGGCACGCGCAACGGGCGGGCCCGCATGGTGCCGGCGGCGTCCAGCACGGAGGCCTTGATCCCACCGCCTCCGCAGTCGATCGCCAACGTGGTCACCACGGCTGTGAGTCTCCCTCAGAGGTGTACCTTCCCGAGCGCGGGTCACGGTAATCCGGATGCGCGCGCCGGTAGGCTCGGTGACCTGATGAGCGCCACGTTGATCGCCAAGGATCTCACCGCCGGCCACGGTGACCGCCTCCTCTTCTCCGACCTCGGCCTGGTCGTCGCGCCCGGCGACGTGGTCGGCCTGGTCGGGGTGAACGGCGCCGGCAAGTCCACGCTGCTGCGGACACTCGCCGGCCTCCAACCCCGGGAGCAGGGGTCGGTGGCGTTGAACCCGCCCACCGCCACGGTCGGCTACCTGCCCCAGGAGCCGGAACGCCGGCCGGGTGAGACGATCCGCGACTTCCTGGCCCGGCGTACCGGCGTGACCGCCGCGCAGGCCGCGCTGGACGCCGCCACCGAGGCGCTAACCGCCGGGGCGGCCGGCGCCGACGACGCGTACGCCATCGCCCTGGAACGGTGGTTGGACCTGGGCGGCGCGGACCTGGACGAGCGGGCCGAGCAGGTCGCCGCGGAGCTGGGCCTCGACGTGGGCCTGGACCACCCGACGGTGGGGCTGTCCGGCGGGCAGGCGGCCCGTGCCGGGCTGGCCTCGCTGCTGCTCAGCCGCTACGACATCTTCCTGCTCGACGAGCCCACGAACGACCTCGACCTGGCCGGGCTGGACCGGCTGGAGCGCTTCGTCACCGGGCTGCGCGCCGGCACCGTGCTGGTCAGCCACGACCGGGAGTTCCTCACCCGCACGGTCAACCGGATCGTCGAACTGGACCTGCACCAGCATCAGGTCAACCACTACGGCGGCGGCTACGCGGCCTACCTGGAGGAGCGCGCCGTGGCGCGCCGGCACGCCCGCGAGGAGTTCGAGGAGTACGCCGACACGAAGGCCGGCCTGGAGGCGCGCGCCCGGACCCAGCGGGCCTGGATGGAGAAGGGCGTGAAGAACGCCCGGCGCAAGGCCACCGACAACGACAAGATCGGCCGGAAGTTCCGGACCGAGTCGACCGAGAAGCAGGCGGCGAAGGCCAAGCAGACCGCCCGGCTGATCGAGCGGCTGGACGTGGTCGAGGAGCCGCGCAAGGAGTGGGAGCTGCGGATGGAGATCGCCGCCGCGCCCCGCGCCGGCGCCGTCGTGGCCTCGCTCCGAGGTGCCGTGGTACGCCGGGGCGGCTTCGCGCTCGGCCCGGTGGACCTGCAGGTCGACTGGGCCGACCGGGTGGCGATCACCGGGGCGAACGGCTCCGGCAAGAGCACCCTGCTGGCCGCGCTGCTGGGCCGGTTGCCCCTGGACGAGGGGCACGCCGCGCTCGGCCCGGGCGTGGTGGTGGGCGAGGTGGACCAGGCCCGCGGGCTCTTCCTCGGCGACCAGCCACTGCTCGACGCGTTCGCCGCCGCCGTACCCCAGCTCAACCCGGCGGACCTACGGACGCTGCTGGCCAAGTTCGGCCTGCGCGCCGACCACGTGCTGCGCCCGGCGGCGACGTTGTCCCCCGGCGAGCGGACCCGGGCCGCGCTGGCCCTGCTCCAGGGTCGTGGAGTCAACCTGCTGGTGCTCGACGAGCCGACCAACCACCTCGACCTGACCGCGATCGAGCAGCTGGAGTCGGCGCTGGCCGGCTACCCCGGCACGCTGCTGCTGGTGACCCACGACCGGCGGATGCTCGACGCGGTGAGCGTGAACCGGCGGCTGCGCGTGACGGACGGACGGATCGCCGAGGACTGATCCGTGCCGACCCGCCGGCCCGGGGTCACAATGACCTCATGCTCAAGTGGGAGTACGCGCTGCTGGTCCGCCGCCGCCAGCCCGCCGCCAACGACGCCGGCTGGGAGATCGTCTTCTCCTGGTACGGCCCGGACGGCTCCATGGTCGACGTCACGCCCTACGGCGACACCGCGCTGGCCCACCTGAACCGGGCCGGCGACCAGGGCTGGGAGCTGGTGGCGATGAGCGAGGACCCGTCCCTGGCCGGCAACAACGAGCTGCACCGCTATCACCTCAAGCGTCCGAAGCCGGCAGCCCCGCAGCCCCGCCAGCGTATGCGCCCCTCCCGCCGAACCCTCTCCACCTGAGTTCAGGGGCGCGGTGGAAACACCGCGTGCGCCCTCGGGCCCCGGGTCGACGCCGATGGCGCACCAGGGTTGATCCACACTTCTTCGCCGAGGTGGCGGCGTCAACCGCACTCGGATGTCTCCACCTCGGCGAGGTGGAGTCGATCAAGTCCGCACGCCCGCCCCCGACGCGACCCCTGGTCGGGATCGGCCGTCCCGGCCCTCAAGGACGGGTGGGCCGGGTGGGTGGGCGTGTATCGGGGCGGAATGGGGGTAACGCGCCGCCGGAGGTGGCGCATGGTGGCGATGGGGCAGGCCGCGCTCTCGGGTGAGCGGCTCCGGCAGGCCGACGGCTTCCTCGCCGAGGCGTGGGTCGACCTGGCGCGGCACGACGAGCGGCTGCGCGGCACGACCGTGGAGGTGCGCTTCGACCGGGGCGTGGCCCACCTGACCGGCGAGGTCGCCGACCCGGCGCAGCTCCGGCTGGTACGGGAGCTGATCGGCCGGTTGGCCGGGGTGCTCGGGGTCTGGTGCCGGGTGGGCGTGGCCGGTCGACCGCCGGTGGTGGTGGACCTGGGCTGCGGGGCGACCAAGCAGTGGCCGGGCAACCTGGGGCTGGACATCTATCCGGCGCCGGGGGTGGACGCGGTCGCCAACCTCTCCGGTTCACTGCCGCTGCGCGACGACTCGGTGGACGTCTTCTTCGCGGTGCACATCGTCGAGCACCTGATCGACTTCCTGACGCTGTTCGACGAGTGCCACCGGGTGCTGCGGCCCGGCGGGGTGCTGCACGTGATGAGCCCGTGGTGGCGGCATGTCAACGCGGTGGCCGACCCGACCCACGTCCGCCTGCTCGACGTGCAGACGTTCAAGGGCATCTGCGGTCAACGCCCGCCCGGCGCCCCGCGCTGGTATCCGCTGCACGTGGGCTGCGACGGCGCCTCCATCTTCGCCGACCTGACTCCGCTGCCCCCCGACGCCCCCGCCCCGCCCCCGTCCCACCTGGCCCGCTTCTTCGACTGACCCGCCGCCCACCTCGCCGGTCTTGCACTTTGGGCCCCGTCGGGGGACAGCCCCGCGATGTCGGGGCACCAACTGCAGGATCGCCGAGGACGGGGTGCGGGGTGGGTCAGGGGGCGGATTCGCGGAGGGAGAGGCGGTGCGGGGCGACCAGTTCGCGGGGTGGGGCGTCGCGGTCGGCGGTGAGGCGGCCGGCGAGCAGTTCCACGGCGAGGCGGGCGATGCGTTCCTTGTCCGGCGCGACCGTGCTCAGGGTGGGGATCGAGAAGCGGCCGTCCTCGATGTCGTCGAAGCCGGCCACCGCTACGTCCTCCGGCACGCGCAGGCCGGCCTCGTGCAGGGCCCGCAGCGCGCCGAGGGCGAGCGTGTCGTTGAAGCAGAAGACGGCGTCGGGGCGTACCCCGGAGGTGAGCAGGTGCCGCATGGCGGCCGCGCCGTCCGCGCGGTGCCAGGCCGGCGCGGGCGCCACCAGGCGTTCGTCGTACCCGATGCCGGCCTCGGCCAGCGCGGCGGCGTAGCCCGCCAGGCGCAGCCGGGCGCTGGCGCCCTCGGGGGTGCGCTGCGAGCCGATCGCGGCGATCCGGCGGCGGCCGAGCCCGACCAGGTGGGTGGTGACCTCCTGGGCGGCGGCCACATTGTCGATCATGACGTGGTCGGCGGGGCCGTGGTCGACCCGTTCGCCGAGCAACACCATGGGCAGGCCGGCGAGGCCGGCGAGGTCGTCGGCGGTGAGCGCGAGCGGGCTGAGGATCAAGCCGTCGATCATGTGGTCACCGATCCCGCTGGCGGCCTTGCGTTCCTGCTCGGGGCCGCCGCTGGTCTGGTCGATCAGCACCGTCCAGCCCTGGTCGGCGGCGGCGGTGACGACGTGCCGGGCCAGCTCGGCGAAGTAGGGAATGTCGAGTTCGGGGACGGCCAACGCGATCACGCCGGTGCGCCCCTTGCGCAGGTTGCGGGCCGACAGGTTGGGTCGGTAGTGGAGTTCGGCGATGGCCTCCTCGACCCGGGCCCGGGTGTCGGCGCGGACGTGCTGGTAGCCGTTGACGACGTTCGAGACGGTCTTCACCGACACGCCGGCCCGCTCCGCCACGTCCTTGAGCCTGTGCCGCACTGAACTTCCTCCCCGCCGAGCACTCCGGGCGCACTCTACCGCGTCACGACGACGTAACGACCTCTTTACAGCAACCGTTACAACGTTGTAGAAAACCAGGGACACGGTGACCACGGTCACCGGGAAGCGACCCCGAGGGAAAGGTGGCATCCGTGCCGAACGCGCAGCTCACGGTCGACCCGGCGTTTCGGGTCGGTGAGGCCGACCGTCGCATCTTCGGCTCCTTCGTCGAGCACATGGGGCGGTGCGTCTACGGCGGGATCTACGAACCCGGGCACCCGAGCGCCGACCCGCGCGGCTTCCGCCGCGACGTGCTGGACCTGACCCGCGAGATGGGCGTCTCGGTGGTCCGCTATCCCGGCGGCAACTTCGTCTCCGGCTACCGCTGGGAGGACGGCGTCGGCCCGGTCGGTGACCGGCCGCGCCGGCTCGACCTGGCCTGGAAGACCATCGAGACCAACGCCTTCGGGTTGGACGAGTTCATGACCTGGGCCGCCGAGGCCGGGGTCGAGCCGATGATGGCGGTCAACCTCGGCACCCGCGGCGTCACCGAGGCGCTCGACCTGCTGGAGTACGCCAACCACCCCGGCGGCACCCAGCTCTCCGACCTGCGCCGCAAGCACGGCGCCGAGCAGCCGTACGGGGTGCGGCTGTGGTGCCTCGGCAACGAGATGGACGGGCCGTGGCAGGTCGGGCACAAGACCGCCGACGAGTACGGCCGGCTGGCCGCCGAGACCGCCCGCGCCATGAAGATGACCGACCCGTCGATCAGCCTGGTCGCCTGCGGCAGCTCCGGCCGGGGGATGCCCACGTTCGCCTCGTGGGAGGCGACGGTGCTGGAGCACACCTACGAGCACGTCGACTACATCTCCGCCCACACCTACTACGACCCCTCCGACGGCGACCGGGCCAGTATCCTGGCCTCCGCGGTCGACATGGACGCCTTCATCACCGAGGTCGTCGCCACCGCCGACCACGTCGGCGCCAAGCTGCGGCAGAAGCGCAAGCTCAAGGTCTCCTTCGACGAGTGGAACGTCTGGTACCAGTCCCGCCTGCAGGCCGATCTGGACCGGCGCGGCTGGGTCGAGGCGCCGGCGTTGATCGAGGACGACTACACCGCGGACGACGCGGTGGTGGTCGGCGACCTGCTGATCACCCTGCTGCGGCACGCCGACCGGGTCGGGGTGGCCTGCCAGGCGCAGCTCGCCAACGTGATCGCCCCGATCCGCACCCGCAACGGCGGTCCCGCCTGGCGGCAGAGCATCTTCCACCCGTTCGCCCTCACCGCCCGGTACGCACGCGGCACCGTGCTGCGCACCGAGCCGGTCGGCCCCACGTACCCGACGAAGCGGTACGGCGACGTGCCGGTGCTGGACACCGTCGCCGTGCACGACGAGGAGACCGGCGGCCTGGCCGTCTTCGCGGTCAACCGGGGCCCGGACGACCTCCCGCTCGACCTGGACCTGCGTGGCCTGCGCGGGCTGCGCGGCGAGGCGCACACCACCCTCGCGGCCGGGGCCGACCCGTCCGCCACGAACACCGAGGCCGACCCGGAGCGGGTCGCGCCCCGGCAGCTCACCACCCCCACCCTCGACGGCGGCCGCTGCACCGTGGCGCTGCCCGCCACCTCCTGGAACCTGCTGCGCTTCGTACCTCAGCCGTGACCAGGCCATACTCCATTTCCGTCCCCCAAGGAGTTCGCATGATCCAGAACGAGATGAGCCGGCGGCGCCTGCTCGGCCTCGGCGTCGGCCTCGGCGCGGCGGCCTCGCTGACGCTGGCCGGATGCGGTGGCGGCAGCAGCAGCCCCGACAAGTCCGGCGCGGCCGGGAACGGCGGCAAGGACTACACCGGTCCGAAGGTCGACCTGAAGCTGTGGAACGGCTTCACCGGCGGCGACGGTGACATCTTCAAGACCCTGGTGCAGCAGTTCAACAGCGAGCACCAGAACATCGCGGTCAGCGTGGTCACCTACCAGTGGGAGGACTACTACAGCAAGCTCCCCGGCGCGGTCTCCAGCGGCAACGGCCCGGACATCGCGGTGATGCACATGGACCAGCTCGCCACGTTCGCCGCCCGGGGCACGATCAGCGAGCTGGACGACGTGGCCAAGAACCTGGAACTCAGCGAGGGCGACTTCGCCCCCACCGTGTGGAAGGGCGGCCTCTACCACGACAAGCGGTTCGGCATCCCGCTGGACATGCACCCGCTGGGCTTCTACTACAACAAGGCCGTCATGCAGAAGGCCGGCCTGGACCCGAACAAGCCGCCGGCGACGAAGGACGAGTACACCGCGGCGCTGACCGAGCTGAAGAAGTCGGGCGTGCAGGGCTTCTGGGTCAGCCCGTTCCAGTTCACCGGCGGCATGACGTTCTACAGCCTGCTGCACCAGTGGGGCGGGAAGCTCTTCGACGACGAGGTGGCGAAGGCGACCTTCAACTCCGACCCGGCGGTCGAGGCGTGCACCTGGCTGGTGGACCTGATCAAGCAGGGCCACTCGCCGGCCAACGTCGGCCAGGACGCCGACTACCTGGCGTTCAAGAGCGGCAAGAACGCCTTCAACTGGAACGGCATCTGGCAGATCAACGACCTGAAGAAGAGCGCGAACGTGCAGTGGGGCGTGGCGCCGCTGCCGCAGATCGGCAGCCAGCAGGCCGCCTGGGCGAACTCGCACAACTTCACCATCGTCAAGCAGCGCTCGTCGAACGAGAACAAGGTCTCCGGCGCGAAGGTCTTCATCAACTGGCTCAGCCAGCACTCCCTGGACTGGGCCAAGGGCGGCCAGGTGCCGGCCCGCAAGGCGGTCCGGGAGAGCGCCGAGTTCAAGGCCCTCACCGAGGTCAACGCGCTCGCCCCCGAGCTGGAGTACGCGGCGTTCCCGCCGGCCGCCCCGGGCCTCGGCGAGACCATGCTGACCTTCTACAGCGCCTTCAACGAGGCGGCGCTGGGCAAGAAGTCGCCGAAGCAGGCGCTTGACGACGGCGTGGCCAAGGCGAACAAGCAGCTCGAGGACAACCGCAAGAAGTACGGGAACTGATCCGTCGTGGCGGACGTGATCGAGGTCGGGGCGGCGCGTGACGGCGCGCCGCCCCCGGCGGGGCGTACCCGTCGCCGGGGCGCGACGGAACGCGGCCACCGGGCGACGCCGTACCTCTTCCTCGCGCCGTACCTGATCCTGTTCGGCGTCTTCGGTCTGGCGCCGATCGTGTTCGGGCTCTGGATCAGCCTGCACCAGTGGGACCTGCAGCTGCCCAACCGGCCGTTCATCGGGCTCGGCAACTACCAGGACCTGTTCTCCAGCGACTCGGCCATCTACGGCGACTGGTGGTCCAGCGTCCGGGCCACCGGCATCTTCACGCTGTTCTCGGTGCCGCTGCTGGTGGTCGTCCCGCTGGGGCTGGCGCTGCTGCTGAACCGTTCCTTCCCCGGCCGCACGTTCTTCCGGGCCGCGTTCTTCGCCCCGTACGTGCTGGGCGTGGCGGTGATCGGCCTGCTCTGGCGGTTCCTGCTGGACGCCAACCTGGGCCTGGTCAACCGGCTGCTCGGCGCCGCCGGGCTGCCCGCGGACACGCCGTGGGTCACCGACGTGCCGTGGGCCTACGTCTCGCTGGTCGGCGTGACCGTCTGGTGGACCTGCGGCTTCAACGCGGTGATCTACCTGGCCGGTTTGCAGGACATCCCGGCCGAGCTGTACGAGGCGGCGAAGGTCGACGGGGCCGGCGGGTGGGACCGGTTCCGCCACGTGACGATCCCCGGCCTGCGCCCGGTCATGCTCTTCGTCTTCACCACCACGATCCTCGCCTCGGCGAACGTCTTCGGGCAGGCATTCCTGATCACGCAGGGCGCGCCGGGCGAGCAGACCCGGACCGTGGTCTGGCGGATCGTCGACGAGGGCCTGCGCGACTACGACGCCGGTCGGGCCGCCGCGATGAGCGTGTTCTTCGCGCTGATGCTGGCGGTGGTGAGCATCGTCAACTTCCGGCTGTTCCGCTACCGGGAAGACTGAGGGGACGACCATGTCGAATGTGCGTCAGGTGGTGCGCTACGCCGTACTGCTCCTGATCACCGCGATCTTCGTGACGCCCCTGGTGTGGATGCTGCTGACGTCGGTGAAGACCTACGACGACGCCCAGCAGGATCCGCCGAGCTGGCTGCCGAACCCGTTCTCCACCTACGGCTACGACCAGATCGTCAACAACGCCGCCAACCCGGTGCTGCGCTGGTTCCTCAACAGCATGCTGGCGGCCAGCCTGCACACACTGCTGGTGCTGGTGACCGCGTCGATGGCCGCGTACGCCCTGGCCCGGATGCGGTTCCGTGGTCGTAAGGTGCTGTTCGCGCTGATCGTGGGCACGCTCTTCCTGCCGCCCACCTCGCTGATCATCCCGAACTTCCTGATCGCCGAGAAGCTGAGCTGGATCGACACGCTGACCGTGGTGATCGTGCCCGGCGCGGCGAGCGCGTTCGGGGTGTTCTTCCTGCGTCAGTTCTTCCTCTCCATCCCGGCCGAGCTGGAGGAGGCCGCGGTGCTGGACGGGGCGAACCAGTGGCAGATCTTCCGCCAGGTGCTGCTGCCACTGTCGAAGCCGGCCCTGGCCACCCTGGCGGTGCTGTCGTTCCTGACCAACTGGAACGACTTCCTCTGGCCGGTGTACGTGCTGTTCAGCCCGGAGCGGCTGACCCTGCCGGCGGGCCTGGGCCTGCTCCAGGGCGCGTACGTGACCGACTATCCGGTGATCATGGCGGGTGCGATGCTGGCCAGCGTGCCGGTGCTGATCCTGTTCGTGTTCGCCCAGCGCCACGTCATCCAGGGCGTCTCCCGCAGCGGCCTGAAGGGATGACCGGCCCGTTCACCAGGCGTCGCGGCGCGGTGGCCCTGGCCACCGCGCCGCTGCTCGCCGCGCTCATCGCCGGGTCGCTCGCCGGTTGCGCCAGCGGACCCGCCCCATCCAGTACGCCGGAGGACGCGCGCGTGTTCACCAACCCGGTGGTCCGGACCGACGCCCCCGACTCGCAGGCGATCCGGGTCGGCGACACCTGGTACCTGTTCCACACCAATGCCGGCGGCCAGAACGTCCCGGTGCTGACCTCACCCGATCTGGTCGAGTGGACGCCGGCCGGGGACGCGCTGCCGGAGTTGCCGGACTGGGCGGACGCGGGGAAGACCTGGGCGCCGGAGGCGATCCAGCTCGCCGCGGACCGCTTCGTCCTCTACTACACCGTCGCCGACCGCGCGTCCGGCCGGCAGTGCCTGGGCCGGGCGGTGGCCGACACCCCGCTGGGGCCGTACGCGGACGACTCCGACAAGCCGCTGGTCTGCCAGCCGGACCTGGGCGGCTCGATCGACGCCAGCCCGTTCCGGGACACCGACGGCAGCCTGTGGTTGCTGTGGAAGAACGACGGCAACGCGATCGGGGTGGACACCTGGCTCTGGTCGCAACGCCTCTCGCCGGACGGGCTGCGGTTGACCGGCCCGGCGACGAAGCTGCTGCGGCAGACCGAGCCGTGGGAGGGCACCCTGATCGAGGGCCCGTTCTTCCACCGGCACGACGGGAAGCTGTTCCTGTTCTTCGCCGCCAACGCCTACGACAAGGACACGTACGCCGAGGGCTACGCGGTCTGCGAGGGCCCGACCGGGCCGTGCGTGAAGGCGCCGGAGAACCCGATCCTGAAGAGCAACGACGTGGCCACCGGTCCGGGTCACGCCTCGATCGTCGAGCAGGACGGTCGCACCTGGCTGCTCTACCACGCCTGGCCGCCGGGCCAGGAGGGCACCACCGACCCGGGCCGCCAGGTGTGGCTGAACGAGCTGGTCTGGACCGACGGCAAGCCGTCCCTACGCGGCCCGCTCCGCGAGGTGCAGCGGTAAGGAGGGGCCCCTTCTTGACGCCTCCGGTATAGAAGGGGCCCCTCTCGACACCGAGTGTTGAGAGGGGGCCCTTCCTTCTGTCAGGCCGGGTCAGGGGGTGGGGGTGGGGGTGGGGGCGGGCTCGGGGGTGTCCTCGGCGTGCTCGCGGCGGGCCAGCCGGTTCTTGCGGTGCCCGTAGCCGAAGTAGATGATCCCGCCGAGCGCCATCCAGACCAGGAACCGCACCCAGGTCTCCACCGACAGGTTGAGGCTGAGGTAGAGGCAGGCCAGCGCGGTGAGGATCGGCAGCACCGGCGAGAACGGCACCTTGAACGGCCGCTCCAGGTCGGGGCGCTTCCTGCGCAGGATCGGCACCGCGATCGCGACCAGCATGAACGCGCAGAGCGCGCCGATGCTGACCAGGTCGGCCAGCGCGGACAATGGCAGGAAGCCGGCGAGCAGCGCCACCGCCACCGTCATGATCGCGGCGATCCGGTACGGGGTGCCCCAGCGCGGGTGCACCTTGGCGATCGACGGCGGGATGAGCCCGTCCCGGGCGATGGCGAAGCCGATCCGGCCCATGGCCACCAGGTCGACCAGGATCACGCTGGTCAGGCCGGCGACGGCGGCGATGGAGACGAGCGTCGCGGCCCAGCCGGCGCCGACCGCCCGGAACGCGGACGCGATCGGCGCGCCCTCGTCGATCTCGGTGTACTTGACCATGCCGACCACGACCAGCGAGACGCCGATGTAGAGCACGGTGGAGATGACGAGCGTGCCGAGCAGGCCCAGCGGCAGGTCGCGCTTGGGCTTGCGGGTCTCCTCACCCAGGTTCGCCACGGCCTCGAACCCGGTGTACGCGAAGAACACCACCGCGGCGGCGGTGAGCACCCCGACGAAGCCGAAGACGGAGGGCTCCAGCCCGAACAGGGCCTGGGTGACCGGCTGCTTGATGCCGTCGTCACCGGCGCCGGCCGGCTCGCTGGACGGGATGAACGGGGTGAGGTTGGCCGCCTTCACGAAGAACAGTCCGGCGATGACCACGAAGGCACAGATCGCCACCTTCACCAGCACCAGCACGTTTGTGACCCGGGCGGACTCGCGGATGCCGACGATGGCGACCACGCCGAGCAGCAGCACGATGCCGATCGCGCCGAGGTTGACGATGCTGCCCTCCTCGGCGAACCAGGCGCTGGGCAGGCCGAACAGGTCGGCGAGGTAGCCGGACCAGCCCCGGGCCACCACCGCCGCGCCGAGCGCGAACTCCAGCAGCAGGTCCCAGCCGATGATCCAGGCGACGATCTCGCCCATGGTGGCGTACGCGTAGGTGTAGGCGCTGCCGGCGGTCGGCACGCTGGAGGCCAGCTCGGCGTAGCAGAGCGCGGCGAGCAGCGCGACCACGCCGGCGATGCCGAAGGAGATCACCACGCCCGGGCCGGCGCTGTTCTTCGCCTCGACGCCGGTCAGCGTGAAGATCCCGGTGCCGATCACGATCCCGATGCCGAAGCCCATCAGGTCGACCGGGCCGAGCCGGCGCCGAAGCCCCGGCTTGCCGTCCTCGCCGTCGGCGTCGCCCTGGGCGAGTACGTCCTTGATCGGCTTGGTCCGCAGGACTGACATGGATCACCTCCGCCAACGGTGTGACCACCGCGTCGGCGGTCCGTGGTCGGCCAAGCTACCCACCCCTCCGCTTCCCCAATCCAGTACACCGGGTGTCGGAATGGTCACGATCCGGGGTGTGGCCCGGGGGGCTTGCGCCGGATCGGGATTGATGAAAGTTTCCTACCGGTGGCGTAATTATCGCGGCGAATGTTGCCGAAGACGCCACCGTCCGCCCCCGGACCCGACGAAGGGACCGCACCGCATGAAGGCAACTCCGCTCAGGGCAGCCGCGCTGGCCGTGGCGCTGCTCGGCGCGCTTGTCGCCGGCGCCCCGGCACAGGCCGCGCCGAACGCGACGACTACCACCGACACCACCGACTGCGTCACGAACCCGGCCATCCCCAAGCGGCAGTTCCGGGCCATGTGGATCGCCTCGGTGACGAACATCGACTGGCCCAGCAAGGACTCCTGGACCGCGCCGGACCAGGTGGCCAAGCAGAAGGCCGAATACCTGGGCTGGCTCGACCTGGCCCGGAAGCTCAACCACAACGCCGTCGTGGTCCAGGTCCGCCCGACCGCGGACGCGTTCTGGCCCTCGCCGTACGAGCCGTGGTCGGAGTACCTGACCGGCGTACGCGGCAAGGACCCGGGCTGGGACCCGCTGGCCTTCCTGGTCGCCGAGTCGCACAAGCGGAACCTGGAGTTCCACGCCTGGTTCAACCCGTACCGCGTCTCCATGCCGGCCCCCGGCGGCGCCGGCGCCGACCTGTCCCAGCTCGCGCCGGACAGCCCGGCCCGGGCGCACCCGGACTGGGTCTTCGCCTACCCGCCGGCCGGCGTCGCCGGCAGCCGGCTCTACTACAACCCCGGCATCCCGGCGGTCCGCGAGTTCGTCCAGACCGCGATGATGGACGCGGTCAACCGGTACGACGTGGACGGCGTGCACTTCGACGACTACTTCTACCCGTACCCGAGCGGCACCCACCAGGTGCCCGACGACGCCACCTTCGCCCAGTACAACCGGGGCTTCACGGACAAGGCCGACTGGCGGCGGGACAACATCAACCTGCTGATGCAGGAGATGAACACCAAGATCAAGGCGGCCAAGCCGTGGGTCAAGTTCGGGGCCAGCCCGTTCGGCATCTGGCGTAACGCGTCGGCCGACCCGAACGGCTCGGACACCACCGGCTCGCAGTCGTACGACATCATCTCCGCCGACACCCGCAAGTGGATCAAGGAGGAGTGGATCGACTACGTCGTGCCGCAGCTCTACTGGTACATCGGCCAGTACCCGGCCGCCGACTACGCCCGCCTGGTGCCGTGGTGGGCGGAGCAGGTGCGCGGCACCCGGGTCCAGCTCTACATCGGCCAGGCCGACTACAAGAGCGGCGACCCGGCGTACGGGTCGTACTGGATGAACCCGCAGGAGCTGTCGAACCACCTGACGTTGAACCGGTCGTACCCGGAGGTGCTCGGCAACGTGCACTTCTCGGCCGTGCAGGTACGGGCGAACCGGCTCGGCGCCACCGACATCTACGCGGCCGAGCACTACTCGCGGCCGGCGCTGGTGCCGACCATGACGCACCTGCCGCACAAGCCGCTGCTCTTCCCGGTGGTCACCAAGGCCCAGCGGGAGGCGGACGGGGTGCGGCTGAGCTGGCGGCAGCCCGCCGACGGCAAGGGCCCGCTCGGCACCGCCACCTCGTACGCGATCTACCGGTTCGACGGCCTCGGCCTGGCCGGACGCTGCGACTTCGCCGACGCGTCCCACCTGGTCGGCACCGTGCGGGCCACCGACGGCGCCACCCGGTCCTGGGTGGACAGCACGGCGGTCGCCGGTAACCGCTACACCTACTACGTGACGGCGCTGGACCGGCTGGCGAACGAGAGCCCGGCGAGCCCGCCGCGCTTCGTCCGCTGACCGGTGACGCCCGGGGCTCCCGCCGTGGAGCCCCGGGCGTTCCGCACGGCTCAGCCGGCCCGGGTGAGCCGGACCTCCAGGCCGATCCCCCCGTCCCGGTCCACCTCGGCGCCGCCGAACGCGCTCGCCCCGGCGAGCCGGGCGAAGGTGTCGGCGGTGACCGCCCGCCGGCGCAGCATCCGCAGCGCCGAGCGGGTCCAGAAGGCGTCCAGCCGACCCAACCCCATCCCGGCCACCTCCCGCTCGATGTCCGCCGCCGACACGTCGGCCCGCAGGTCGTGGATCACCGCCCGGCCGCCCGGCCGCAGCACCCGGTGCAGCTCGTCCAGCGCCCGCACCGGGCGGACGAAGTTCTTGAACGCCGCCTGGCAGACCACCAGGTCGAACGCGCCCGCCGGGAACGGCAGGTCGTGGACGTCGCCCTGGCGGAAGTCGACCGCCACGCCCGCCTGCCGGGCGGCCTCGCCGGCCAGCGCCACGAACGTCCGGCTGACGTCCAACCCGGTGATCCGGTACGCCCCGAGCCGGGCCAGCTCGATCGCCAGGTAACCGGGGCCGGGCGCGACCTCCAGCACGGCCGCCCCGTCCGGCAGCCCGGCGGCCAACCCGGCGGCCTGCCGGCGGTACTCGGCCAACTGGGCCGCCGAGCCGCGGTTGCGGGCGTACCAGCGGGCCGCCGCCCCCTCCATCTCGGGCATCATCTTGCGCTTGGGCGCGCGCAGGTCCTTCGTACCCATCTCTTCCTCCGTCTCGATTCGTGCGGGCACGAACCGACCCGGGGACGGACGCCCGGTTATCGTTGCGGTTGCCACCTTGCGGCCGGGTTGCCGTTCCCGCGGTATCGGTTCGCAGGTCAGGGCCCCGGCGGCGGTGTTACCGCACCCCGCCGGGGTCCGTGGGTCAGTGCGCTTCGGTCCCCCTCTCCGCCGGCTCCGCCCACTCGGGCGGCATGGCGCCGGTCTCGTGCCAGGCCCGCCAGGCGGCCAGCCCGGGCAACGAACCGGTGGTCAACTCGTCGAGCAGCCCGCGCACCCAGGTCGCCTCGGCCTCGCGGACGGCCAGGTCGTACTCGGCCTCGACGAGGAAGAGCCGGGGCACCTCGCGGGCGTGCCGGGCCAGCGCGGCCCGCTGCGCGGCGAGCTGCTCGGTCAGCCGGTCGAGGCGCTGCCGCAGCAACTCGGTCGCCTCGGCCGGGGTGAGCGCGCCGAGCACGGACAGGCCGGCCTCGAACCGGGGGTGCTCCCGCTCCGGCACGGCGACCAGCTCCCGGGTCCAGTCCACGAGCTCCGCCCGCCCGGCGTCGGTGATCCGGTAGACGGTCCGCTCCGGACGCCGCCCCTGCCGCCCGCTCTCCACCGCCGCGAGCAGGCCGTGCCGCTCCAGGTTCGCCACCACCGTGTAGAGCGAGCCCCACTTGATCGGCATGTCCTGGTCCTTGCCGCGCTCGCGGAGCACGGTGGCGATCTCGTACGGGTGGCGCGGGCGCTCGACCAGCACGGAGAGCACGGCGAGCGCGAGCAGGTTGCCGACCCGGCGCCGCTTCGCCACGACCGACCTCCTCGCCGCCGATTACTCGTAAGCGAGCATAGGCGGCTCGGCCCCCGGGAGTCATTCGTCTGTTTGGGCGGATGTCAGCAAGTGACCGCCCGAGCCATCCCCCGGCGTCACCGCATTGATCGACAATCTTCGAAATCCGGAGATCCCCGGAGCGCCCGTTCCGACGCCGACCACGCGGAGGTCCGCCTTGTCCCGACGCCTCGCCACCACCCTCGCCGCTGGCCTGATCGCCCTGCTCACCGTGCTCGGCCTGGCCTCACCGGCCGCCGCCGCGGTGAGCACCGACCAGAAGCTCTCGGTGCTCTCCTCCTGGACCCAGACCAGCGCCTCCAGCTACAACGCCTGGAACAGCGCCCGGCTGAACCGGGCGCCCTGGACCGAGTACGGCTTCGACTGGTCCACCGACTACTGCTCGTCCAGCCCGGACAACCCGCTCGGCTTCTCCTTCAACCTCTCCTGCTACCGGCACGACTTCGGCTACCGCAACCACAAGGCGATGGGCATCTTCCCGGCCAACAAGTCCCGCCTGGACAGCGCGTTCTACGAGGACCTGAAGCGGGTCTGCGCCACCTACAACGCGGTCGTCCGGCCCGCCTGCTACAGCCTCGCCTGGACCTACTACCAGGCGGTCAGCGTCTTCGGTTCGGTCGCCGCGGTGAAGCAGGCCGACATCGACCGCGCCGCGCGGATGAAGGCCGACGCCGAGCGCCGCGCCGCCGTCCGCGGCTGACCCCACCCGACCCACCCGGTTTCCCGGAAAGAGTGGCTGCCCGGGCCTGGACAGCCACTCTTTCCGGGAATTCGCGCAGGTTGGGGTGAGGTGCGCTCAGCCCGCGGTGCTGCGCGGCTCGGCCGCCGGGCGCGACCCGGACGGGCCGAACCAGAACGAGTCGGCCGTCAGGTCCGGATGCTCCACGTGCAGCGCCAGCGCCGCCGCCTCGTCCAGCCGCAGCCCGGCCCCCGCGCCGTACGCCGCGTCGAACGCCTCGTCGCCCAGGTTTCGTCGCAGCTCCGCCTGCCGGGCCAGCCAGTACGGCTCGAAGATGCCCGGGGTTGCCCGTAGGCTCGCCCGGGTGGCCTGCGCCGCGCCGAAGAGCCGGGCCGCGGCCACCGCGTCCCCGGCCAGCGCGCACCGCACCGCGATCGCGTTGATCGTGTCGCAGGCCTGGCCCAGATAGCCGTGGCTCATCCGGGACCGCAACGCCACCAACAGGTGCTCGTGCGCCGCGACCAGGTCACCCCGGCCCAACGCCACCAGGCCCAGCAACATGTCCACCGACCGGCGACCCCGCTCCACCGGGCGCGCCGCCTCCACCGGACGGGCCGCGCCGAGCACCTCGGCCGCCTCCTCCAGCGCACCCCGCCGCCAGAGCAGCTCGGCCAGGTTGTAGACGGCGAGCAGCGCGTCGCCGACCACGTCCTGCGCGTACGCCCAGTCGAGCACCTCACGGCAGACCCGCTCCGCCTCGGCGAACTGGCCCATGTCGACGAGCGGCGCGGCGCGGCCGGCCAGCACCCGGGCCAGCAGCCCCAGGTCGCCGGCCTGCCGGGCGGCCGCCTCGGCCCGCTGCGAGTAGCGCAGCTCCTCGGCGAACTCCCCGTCCGCGCCCGCGTGCAGCGAATGCATGTGGTAGGCGGCGGCCAGCTCGGCCTCCGGGATCTCCTCGCCGGTCTCGGCGATCCGGCCGTAGAGCCGGAACAACCACAGCCGCCCCTCCCGGGCCAGCCCACGCTCGCGCCACCACTGGTCCAACCCGCCGGCCAGGTACAGCCCTGACCGGGCGCTGCCGCCGGTGGCGCACCACCGCAACGCGGCCCGCAACTCGCCGGCCAGCGGGTCCAACGCGTAGAGGGAGAGCGTCACCGGCCGGCCGTCCGGGCCCAGGTGCGCCCGGTCCAGCGCGTGCCGGGACCAGGCGACGTGCCGGTCCCGGGCGGCCTGCTCCTCGCCCGCGGAGATCAACCGGCGCGCCGCGTACGCCCGGATCGGGTCCAGCATCCGGTAGGTGCTGCCCGAGGCGTGCGGCTCGGCCAGCACCATCGACTTGTCCACCAACACCGACAGCGGATCCAGCGGGTCCTCGTCGAGCAACCACTGCACGGTCGGCAGGTCCACCGGGCCGGCGAAGACCGCCATCCAGCGCAGCAGCCGGGACGAGCGGGCGCCGAGCGTCCGGTAGGACCAGGTCACCGTGGCCTGGATGGTCAGGTGCCGCTCGCTGGCCGACCGCTGCACCGCCCGGGACGCCGGGGTGGGTGGCGCGGAACCGGTCGCGGCGGCCACCAGATCGACCGTGTCCTGCTGGTTGCCGCTCCAGCCGGCCTCCACCGGCGGCGGCTCCGCGGAGTCGCGCCCCGCGTCCAGGGTGCCCAGCATGTCGTCGAGCCGCTCGGCCAACTGCCCGGCGGAGAGCACCCGCAGCCGCGCCGCGGCCAGCTCGATGGCGAGCGGCAACCCGTCCAGCCGGCGCACCACCCGGCGCAGGTCGTCCTGCTCGGTCGGGTGCGGCGGCCGGCCACCCCGGGCCGCGGCCGTACGGTCCAGCAGCAGGGCCACCGCGTCGCTCCCGCCGCCCCCCGGGCCCTCGTCCACCGAGAGCGGCGGGATCCGCCACACCACCTCGCCCGGCACCCCGAACGACTCCCGGCTGGTCGCCAGCACCCGCACCCCCCGGCCGCCGGCCAGCAGCCGGGAGATCACCTCGGCCGACGCGGCCGGCTGGGCGTCGCAGGTGTCCAGCACCACCAGCATCCGGCGCGGCGCCGCGTACTCGACCAGGGTGTCGACCATCGGCCGGCCCGGCTCCGGGCGGAGGCCCAGCACGGCGGCGATCTCGAACGCGACCAGCCCCGGGTCGGTCACCGCGGCGATGTCGACGAACCACACCCCGTCCGGATAGTTCTCGACGATCCCGGAGGCCAGCTCCACGGCCAGCCGGGTCTTGCCCGCGCCGCCCGCGCCCAGCACGGTCACCAGCCGGTACGCCTCCACCAGCCGACCCAGCT
Organism: Micromonospora sp. NPDC049282; assembly: GCF_043197045.1. Lineage (NCBI taxonomy): Bacteria > Bacillati > Actinomycetota > Actinomycetes > Micromonosporales > Micromonosporaceae > Micromonospora > Micromonospora sp. NPDC049282. The sequence goes on along the minus strand of NZ_JBICSL010000016.1, from coordinate 38,510 downwards.
CGGCCCGCTCGAAGTGCCGGCCGACGAACGAGGTGACCTGGGTGGGCAGGTTGTGCGCCGCCGCGTCGGCGGTACGCGGGCGCGGGAACCGCCGCTCCAGGCCGGGCGCGACGAGCTGGAACAACCGCTCCCGGTCGTCGAAGCCGCGCAGCCGGTGCAGGCCGAGATCGAGCAGGGAGGCGCCGTCGGGCAACGGGTCGGCGTGGCGGGCGGTGGCGGCCGAGCAGAGCACCTGACCGCCGTGCGCGGCGGCGGCCACCCGGGCCGCCCGGTGCACCTCCGGGCTGGCGTACTCACCGTCGCGCGGCTCGGCGTAACCGGTGTGCAGCCCCATCCGCACCCGGGGCGTGGCATCGGGGTTCGGCCACTCGTGGGCGGCGAGCGCGCGCTGCGCGGCCAGGCAGGCGTGCACCGCGGCGGCCGCGTCCGGGAAGGCGAGGAAGAACGAGTCGCCCTCGGTCAGCAGCTCGGCCCCGTCGGTGCCGGTGAGCGTGTCGCGCAGCAGCCGGCGGTGCTCCGTCAGCACCGGCCGGTAGACCGGGCCGAGCATGCGGGCCAACCGCGTCGAACCCTCGATGTCGGTGAACACGAAGGTCACCCACCCGCTCGGGAGGTGGATCCGTGGCGACATACGTCGAACCTCCGCCCGCTGACGTCGGGTTCATGCTGCCCTATGATCGCGTCGTCACGCATCGTGAGAACGGTCGGGCAGATTCCGACCAAACGTTCCCACCGGCGACGCGACGCCCGCAGCCCCGGTCAGCAGCCGCAGGCACCGCCGCAGCAGCCACCGCCGGCCGGCGCGGGCGCCCCGCCGGCCGAACCGGCGCCGCCCCGGCCGGTGAAGGCCACCGTGGAGAGCAGCTTCACCGTGTCGGCGTGGCCCTGCGGGCAGGTGGCGGGCCGACCGGCCTCCGCCATCGGACGGTTGACCTCGAAGGTGTCGCCGCAGGCGCGGCAACGGAACTCGTACCGGGGCATGCCGCCAGCGTACGGCCGGGCCTGACGCCGTCGCACGGATGGGTGATACTCGTCGGGTGGTGGACGGCGAACGGCGACCTACGATCCGGCCCCTGCGACCCGCCGCGCCGCCCGACGGCGACGCCGCGCCGGTCCCCCGCCCCAGACGGGGCCTGCCCGCCCCTCCTGCGCCCAGGTCCACTCCGGAGTCCGCGGCCGAGCCGGCCGCCGCGCCCGGCACCGGCGTGCAGGAACAGCCCGGAGCCGGCGCGACCACCACCGACGCGAAGCCGGACCGGAAGACGGACGCCAGCACCGGCGCGAAGCCGGCGACCGGCCCGAAGCCGGACCGGAAGACGGACGCCAGCACCGGCGCGAAGCCGGACCCGGAGGCGAGGGACAACGTCGACGGGAAGCCGGACCCGAAGGCAAAGGACAGCGCGGAGGCAAAGGACAGCGCGGACGCGAAGCCGGACCCGGAGGCGGCCGCCGTCGACGCCGCCGCCCCCGCGGCCGGTCGACGGCGGCGGATACCGTTCGCGCACGCCGGTCGGGTGCGGCCGCGACAGCTCGCCGTCGGCGCCGCCCGGGCCACCCGCGCCTGGTCGCGCCGGCCCAGCGGGCGGACGACCCTCCCGGCGCTGTTCCTGCTCGTCCTGGTCGGGGCCGCCGTCGCGGTCGGCGCGGTGCTCGTGCCGGCGGCCGTCCGCAAGCCGGAGCCGGTCGCGGTCGAGGCCACCAGCGCCGCGCCGGTCTCGGGCGTGCCGCAGACCGGCGCCGTGCCGGGGCTGACCGCGGTGCCCGGCCCGACCGGCCTGCCCGGCGCCGTCGGCCCGACCGGCACCCCGCCGGCCGGTGGCACGACCGCCAACCCGATCCTGCCGACCGGCCGACCGGCCGACGCACTCGGCGGGTGGGCGCAGCGGGTCGGCACGACCACCGGGATCCCGGCGGTGGCGGTGCAGGCGTACGGCTACGCCGAGCTGGTGCTGGCGCAGACCCACCGGGGCTGCCAGCTGAGCTGGACCACGCTGGCCGCGATCGGCTTCGTGGAGTCCCGGCACGGCTCGGCCGGCGGGGCGTCCCTGCTGACCACCGGCCTGACCTCGAAGGAGATCCTCGGGGCACCGCTGGACGGGCAGGGCGGTCGCTCCCGGATCCTCGACACCGACCAGGGCCGGCTCGACGGCGACAAGACCTACGACCGGGCGCTCGGTCCGATGCAGTTCATCCCGAGCACCTGGCAGGAGATCGGCGCGGACGCCGACAACGACGGCGTGAAGAACCCGCACGACATCGACGACGCGGCGCTGGCCGCGGGCGAATACCTGTGCAAGGGCGGCCGGAACCTGACCATCCCCGGCGACTGGTGGGGCGCGATCCTCTCCTACAACGATGTGCGGCGCTACGCTCAGGAGGTCTTCACGAAGGCCGACGAGTACGGGCGCCGGAGCGGCACGTGATGTGACGGCGCGCGCACATTCGCGGACTCAACCCTTCCCCCGAGCTGCGGTTGACGGCAAGCTAGACGGGTGATGGTGCGCGAGTGGGACCCTCGGACCGCGTCGTCCGCCGAGATCGCGTCGCTGCTGGACACGCTGAACGCGGTCCTGGCGACTGATCTTCCGCAGGATCCTCCCTGGCGGGCGAACTCCCTGCGGGAATACCTCTGCGAGGTGATGCCCGGCGAACGACGGATCTCCTGGGTCGCCCAGGACGACCCGGCGCCGGACGGCGCCCCCGGCGCGATCGTCGGGCACGTGCACGTGCTGCTGCTCGGCGGCATCGGCGTGCTCGAGGTGATGACGCACCCGGCGCGCCGGCGCACCGGGGTCGGTCGCGAGCTGGTGCGGGTGGCCGCCCGCCGGGTCTGGGACGAGGGCTTCCAGTCGATCGGCGTCGAGGTGGTCGGCGACACCCCGGCCGTCGGGTTCTACGAGGCGCTGGGCTTCACCCGGGAATACGTCGAGACCCGCAGCGTGCTCGACCTCGGCGCGGTGGACTGGCCGGCGCTGACCGAGATGGCCACCGAGGTGGGCGCGGGCTACCACGTCGAGTTCTGCCCGGGCGGGCCGCCGGACGAGCTCATCGAGGCGTACGCGCGGGCGAAGGCCGAGGTGCGCGACATGGAGGACGGCGAGCTGCGCCCCAGCTCCTACGATCCCGAGCGGCTCCGCGACAGCCTCGCCACGCTGCACCGGCGGGGCATGAAGCCGTACATCGTGCTGGCCCTGCACGAGCAGACCGGCGAGGTGGCCGGGTTGACCGAGGTGGTGGTGCCGGCGCAGCACCCGACCCGGGCCGACCAGTACGACACCATCGTGGTCCGCGAACACCGCGGCTACGGCATCGACCGGGCCATCAAGGCGCGGATGCTGCTGGAGCTGCGCTCGACCGAGCCCGAGGTAGCCGAGGTGCAGACCTGGAACGCGCAGGCCAACGAGTCGATGCTCAAGGTCAACGCGGAGTTGGGCTACCGGCCCGACCGCGACTGGTGCGAATACGGCGTGGACGTCGCCGAGCTGGTGCACCGGCTGGACAGTCATCGCTGAGCCCTGTTCACCAAACGGCTGCCCGGGGGATGGACGACGGACCGCCGCGACCCTTAACGTGCGTTAGTTCCCGCCCACCCATCGTGGAGGCTCCATGCGCCCGCGCCGCACACTGGCCGCGCTCGCGACCACCGCCGCCGTCACCGTCACGGCGATCGGTGTCGCACCCCTCGCGGCCAGTGCCGCGCCCACCGACCTGCTCATCTCCGAGTACGTCGAGGGGTCGTCCAACAACAAGGCCGTCGAGCTGTTCAACGGCACCGGAGCCCCGGTCGACCTGGCCGCCGGCGGCTACCAGCTCCAGCTCTTCTTCAACGGCGCCACCACCTCGACCAACGTGGCGCTGAGCGGCACGGTCGCCGCCGGGGACGTGTTCGTCTTCGCCGCCGCGTCGGCCGCGCCGGCGATCCTCGCCCAGGCCGACCAGACGTACGGCGGCGCGCTGTTCAACGGCGACGACGCGATCGTGCTGCGCAGGGGCGAGACGGTGGTCGACTCCATCGGTCAGGTCGGCGTCGACCCGGGCACCGAGTGGGGCAGCGGGCTCACCAGCACGGCCGACAACACGCTGCGCCGGCTGTCCTCGGTGAGCGCCGGCGACACCGACCCGGCGGACCCGTTCGACCCGGCCGCCCAGTGGGCCGGTTTCGCCACCGACACGTTCGACGGGCTGGGCAGCCACACCATCGACGGCGGCGGCCCGGTCGACCAGCCGCCGACGCTGACCTGCGGCGGCGCGCTGACCCTGGAGGCGGGCGCCACCGCGACCCGTGAGGTGACCGCGTCCGACCCCGACGACACGATCACCGATCTCGCGGTCACCTCGGTCGTCCCGGCGCCGGCGAGCGGCTCGATCAGCCGTACCGCGTTCACCCCGGCGGCCGGGGCCGGCGGCACGGCCAGGGCGACGCTGACCGCGACCGGCCTGCCGGCCGGCGGCTACACCGTCACGGTGACCTCGACGGACGCCGACGGCGGCACCGCCACCTGCCCGCTCGCGGTGCAGGCGACGAGCGTGCTGTCGGTCGGCGAGGTGCAGGGCCGCACCGGCGACGACGAGAGCGGCCGCACCGACCGGTCGCCGCTCGCCCCGACCACCGGCAACGGCACCAGCTCGACGCTGTACGACGTCCGCGGCGTGATCACCGGCAAGTCGCTGACCCGCACCTCGGCCGGGGCCGACCAGTGGGGCTTCTACCTGCAGAGCCGGCTCGGCAGCGAGGACGGCGACCCGCTCACCTCGGACGGCATCTTCGTCTTCACCGGCTCGTTCACCACGCTCATCGGCGGCTATGCCCCGACCGTCGGCGACGAGGTGGTGCTCCGCGGCCGGGTCTCGGAATACTTCAACCAGACCCAGCTCTCCAGCGCCTCGCTGGTCCGCAAGCTCGACTCCGGGCTCGACGTGGACACCGCGGTCCGGACGGACGACGCGGTTCCGCCGGCCGAGGCGGACGCCGCCGACCTGTTCTGGGAGCGGCACGAGGGTGAACGGATGCGGGTCCGGGCCGGCAGCGGCGTCTCCGCGCCCCGGCACATCTACGCCTCCACCGCGGACTCCGAGATCTACGTGCTGGACCGCGAGGACCCGGTCATGAAGCGGTCCGACCCGTACGCCCGCCGGGTGTTCCGGGACGCGCACCCGCTCGACGACATCCCGGGCACGCTCTTCGACAACGGCAACAACCAGCGGATCCTGCTGGGGGCCGGCGGCGTGAAGGCGACCGTCGGTGACTCCGGCGCGCTGCTGCCCGAGGCGCGCACCTTCGACACGCTGACCGAGGACGCCTTCGGCTCCGTCTCGTACGCGTTCAGCAAGTACAGCGTGCAGCCCGAGCAGCTCACCCTGACCGGTGGCGCGGACCCGGCCGAGAACCACCCGCCGCGGCCGGCCGACCGCACCAGCGAGGTCGCGGTCGCCACCTACAACGTGGAGAACCTGTACGACTACCGGGACGACCCGTTCGACGGCTGCGACTTCGCCGGCAACAGCGGCTGCCCCGGCGTCAGCCCGCCGTTCGACTACGTGCCGGCCAGCCCGGAGGCGTACGCCGCCAAGCTGGCCGCGCAGGCGCGGCAGATCGTCAACTCGCTGCACAGCCCGGATCTGATCCTGGTGCAGGAGGCCGAGGACCAGGACATCTGCTCGGTGGTCGACGGCAGCCTGGCCTGCGGCGACACCAACGACGCCGACGGCGCGCCGGACACGGTGCAGGAGTTGGCGCTCGCCGTCGCGGCGGCCGGCGGCCCGGCCTACCGCGCCGCGTACGACCGGACCGGCGCTGACGCCCGGGGCATCGCCTCGGCCTTCCTCTACCGCACCGACCGGCTGACGCTGGCCCAGGCCACCGCCGCCGACCCGCTGCTGGGTTCCGCGCCGACCGTCCAGTACCGCTCGGCCGCGTTGCCGTCCAACGCGGACGTGCAGAACCCGAAGGCGTTCAACGCGGTGCTGCCGGCCGACGTGGACCGGTCGACCGGGGTGGACGGCAGCAACGTCTACACCCGGGCGGCGCAGTTGGCCCGGTTCACCGTCCGGGCGGCTCCCGGGTCGAGCGAGCAGTTCACGCTCTGGGCGGTGGCCAACCACTTCTCGTCGGGGCCGGACAGCCGGGTCGGGCAGCGCCGCGAGCAGGCCGCGTACGGCGCCGCGCTGGTGCGGGCGGTCGAGGCGACCGACCAGGACGCGCGGGTGGTCTACGGCGGCGACCTGAACGTCTTCCCGCGCCCCGACGACCCGATCGCGACCCGGCAGAACCCGACCCCGTCGGACCAGCTCGCCCCGCTCTACCAGGCCGGCCTGCACAACCTCTGGGACGACCTGGTCGCGGACGCCCCGGCGGCGGCCTACTCGTACACCTTCAGCGGGCAGGCGCAGACGCTGGACAACATGTTCGTCAACGACCCGATGCACGAGGACCTGGTGCAGGTGCGGACGGCGCACATCAACGCCGACTACCCCACCGACGCGGTGGATCTGGGCGACCGGGGCGCCAGCGACCACGACCCGACGGTGGCCCGGTTCCGCTCCCGCGCCGCGTTGCGGGTGGCCGACACCTCGGTGACCGAGGGCGACAAGGGCGCCACCACGATGACGTTCACGGTCACCGTGTCCCGGCCGCTCTCCGAGCCGGCCCTGCTCTGCGCGGCCACCTACGGCACCACGGCGCAGGCCGGCTCCGACTACGACCCGTACGTGGGCTGCCGGGTGCTGGCCGCGGGCCGGACGTCGCTGGCCTTCCCGGTCACCGTGCGCGGGGACCGCAAGCGGGAGGCGGACGAGCGGCTGACGTTGTACGTGGCCGGCGTGCCGGGGCTCCGGCTGGCCGACCCGTCCGGCGTCGGGACGATCCTGAACGACGACTGACCGGCTGACCGCCCAGCGGCCCGTCGCTCCGCTCACCAGCGGATCGGCGGGCCGCCGCGGTATCCGCAGCGCTGCGGATCCTTCGGTGGTGGCACGTTGCGGTACTTGGCCACCCGGACCTCCCACTGGCTACGCCGCCGCAGCGCGTCCCGCACGGCCCGGTCCCGGTAGAACGTCTCCGGCGGCCGGGCCAGCCCGTAGATGTCGGCCCACCACTCCCCCGGCTGCGGGTCGGTGATGACGTCGAGGTGGGACGGGTATCGCCGCTCCGCGCCGTCACGCAGGTCGGCCCGGTCACGCATCGGCTTGAGCACCGTGCCGGACTCGTCGACGACGACGAGCCGGAAACCGGCCACGCCGACGATCCGGGACAGCATGGCGAGGCTGGGCGCCAGGGCGCCGGCCTCGATCCGCCCGACCGTGGTCGGGTGCACCCGGGCGAACCGGGCCAGTTCCCGTTGGCTGGCGTCGGCGCGGCGGCGGACCGCGCGGACGATCCCGGCGGCCGGGAAGGGAACGTCGAAGGGCTCGGTGAGCAGCGCGGGCCGCTCGTCGTCCTCGGGCCCGGTGGCGCCGCCGGGTGGGGCGGCCCGGCCGGGCGTGCTGGTCGCGTCGATCGCCGCGTCGTCGGTGGGGCCGGTCATCCCGTCACCCTTGCGCTTCCCGGTCCGGCCGCCAACCCCACCCGCCCCGGCTGTGGAAAACCCGGCGTACGGCGGTTCGCCCGCTCCCGCCGAACCGCCATGCGCTCCCCAGGGAGTCACGGAGCGTGAGATTCACGGTGGGTGACGCCTTGGTGGGCGTGTGCAGCGCACTTCGGGTACGCATAGACCGCCCAACGGGCAAATGTGTCCCGTCGGGCCGGGCTGCCCGGCTATCCGCCAGCGCCTTTGCTCTGCAGCCACGGAAGCAGCGGTGACTGATCGTGTCTGCTGCGCCGATGGCTGCAGAGCAAAGGCGGCGGGAGGTGAGGGCTGCGGAGCACGCCAATATCACGCTCCGCTACGAAGCCAAGCCGGTCGGGTTCGTCTCGTACGGCGCCGGCTCGGGTGGGCTCCGCGCGGTCGAGCAGCTCCGGCTGGTCTTCGCCGAACTGCACGCCACCACCACCCGCACCGGCGTGGTGCTCACCGCGCCGTGGGAACGCCTCGACCAGCACGGCCGGCTGGTCGACGACGGCCCGCTGGGGCGGGCCGCCGACGCGACGCTCGACGAGCTGAGCTGGTGGGGCGAGGCGCTGCGGGCCGCCCGCCGGCACCGGCCTTACGGTCAGTAGCGCTCGCGGAGCATCTGGGCCGCCTCGACCGCCCAGTAGGTGAGGATGATCTGCGCGCCCGCCCGGCGGATCGAGGTGAGCGTCTCCAGCATCGTCCGCTCCCGGTCGATCCAACCGTTCGCGGCGGCGGCCTCGACCATCGCGTACTCGCCGGAGACCTGGTAGGCGGCGACCGGGACGTCGACCGCGGCCCGGACCGCCGACACCACGTCGAGGTAGGGCAGCGCCGGCTTGACCATCACCATGTCGGCGCCCTCGGCGACGTCCAGCTCGACCTCGCGCAGCGACTCCCGCAGGTTCGCCGGGTCCTGCTGGTAGGCACGCCGGTCGCCGTCCAGCGCCGACTCCACCGCGTCGCGGAACGGGCCGAAGAACGCGGAGGCGTACTTGGCGGCGTACGCGAGCACCGCGACGTCCTGGTGCCCGGCGGCGTCCAGCGCTCTGCGGACCACGCCGACCTGGCCGTCCATCATCCCGGACGGCCCGACCACGTGGACCCCGGCGTCGGCCTGGGCGACCGCCATCTCGGCGTACGCGGCGAGCGTGGCGTCGTTGTCCACGCCGCCGTCGGGGGTGAGCAGGCCGCAGTGCCCGTGCGAGGTGAACTCGTCCAGGCAGAGGTCGCTCATCACCACGGTCGCGTCACCGACCTCGGCGATCACGTCCCGGATGGCCACGTTGAGGATGCCGGCCGGGTCGAGGCCGCCGGAGCCGATCTCGTCCCGGGTGGCCGGCACCCCGAACAGCATGATCCCGCCGACCCCGGCCTGGACCGCCTCGACGGCCGCCTTGCGCAGCGAGTCCCGGGAGTGCTGGAGCACCCCCGGCAGCGACGCGACGGCCCGCGGCTCGGTCAGCCCCTCCTTGACGAACATCGGCACGACCAGCTCGGCCGGCGCGACGCGGGTCTCGGAGACCAGCCGCCGCACGGCCGCGTTGCGGCGCAGCCGGCGGGGCCGGATCTCGGGGTACGGCATGAGGAGCCTCCTGTCAGCGGAACCTCAGGGCGGTCGGGCCCTGCACCTTCGAGCCGCGGCGCTGCTTCGCCGGCATGGCGGCGAGCTTCTCGCGCAGCTCGACGGCGTAGGCGGCGAGCGCCTCCACCAGGTCGGACACCGAGGCGTGCGGCGGCTGCACGTCGACCCGCAGGCCGAACTCCGTCGCGGTCTCCGCCGTCTTGGGCCCGATGACGGCAACAACGGTACGCGCGTGCGGCTTCCCGGCGATGCCGACCAGATTCCGGACGGTGGAGGACGAGGTGAACAGCACCGCGTCGAACCCGCCCGACTTGATCGCGTCGCGGATCTCGGCCGGCGGCGGCGCCGCCCGCACGGTCCGGTACGCGGTCACGTCGTCGACCTCCCAGCCGCGCTCGGTGAGGCCGGCGGCCAGCGTCTCGGTGGCGATGTCGGCGCGGGGCAGCAGCACCCGGCCGACCGGGTCGAGGATCTCGTCGTGCGGCGAGAACTCGGCCAGCAGGCCATCCGAGGACTGCTCCCCGGCCGGGACCAGCTCCGGCTGGATGCCGAACGCGCGGACCGCGTCCGCGGTCGCCTCGCCGATACACGCGATCTTGACGCCACCGAAGTGCCGGGCGTCCAGGCCGTGCTCGGCGAACTTCTCCCAGACCGCCCGGACCGCGTTCACCGAGGTGAAGATCACCCAGGCGTACCGGCCGTCGACCAGACCCTTGACCGCCCGCTCCATCTGGGCCGGGGTGCGCGGCGGCTCGACCGCGATGGTCGGCACCTCGCACGGGATCGCTCCGTACGCGCGCAGCCGCGCGCTCATCACGCCGGCCTGCTCCTTGGTGCGGGGCACCAGCACCTTCCAGCCGTACAGCGGGCGGTTCTCCCACCAGCTCAGCTTGTCGCGGTCGGTGACGCCGGCGCCGACGGTGAGCACGACGCGGCCGGTGAAGCCGAGCGCCGCCGCGACGAAGGAGTCCACGCTCGACGTGGTGGTGTACTGCGTCTCGCCGGTGCCGTCGCCGGTCACCCCGACCGCGGTGGCGCCGTCGACCCCGGCGGCCAGCAGCCCGTCCCGCACGGCGGCCAGGTCACCGGCGTCCACCGCGAGCGCCAGCGAGCCCCGGCCCACGGCCGCGGCGAGCGCGTCGAAGTCCAGCGTGGCGACGTCCTCGACGTCGGCGGCGGTGCGTACGCCCGGCAGCGGGACGCCCGCGTAGGTGGCGACGCCCTCGGCCTGGCCGACGCCCGGCACCACCTCGAAGTGCGCGGCGGTGCGCGCCACCGCCTGCACCTCCTTGACCACCGAGTCGTGGCCGAACGGGTCACCGGAGACCAGGTGCACGGCGTTCTGGCCGGAGCGGGCCGCGGAGATCAGCACCTTCGCCACGTCCCCCGGCACGCCCTCGGCGGGGCTGAACTCGGCGTCGGACCTGGCCTGGGCGCGGACGTGGGTGAGCAGCGACTCGGGGACTCCCCGGTCGTACACCACATGGTCGGCCTCGACCAGGGCGTCGAGCGCCCGGCGGGTCAGCAGGCCCGGGTCGCCGGGGCCGGCCCCGACGAAAGCGATCCGGCCTACGGGCTTACGGGTGCGGGTCATTCTGTGCTCCCAAGTTGCTGGGTCCCCGGGCCGGCGTGTCCTTCTGGGCCGAGGATCGAGTCGGCGCCGAGTTCGAGGAGTTCGGCGGCGAGTGCCTTGCCGATCTCCGCCGCGTCGGCGGGCGTTCCGGTGCGGGACAGTCGGAGGTCACGGGAACCGTCCGGGCTGATCACCGCACCGCGCAGGTAGATCTCCTCACCGGTCTCACCCTCGGCGAGTTCGCCGTAGGCGGCCACGGGTGCGCTGCACCCGGCCTCCAGGGTGGCCAGCAGCGCCCGTTCCGCGGTGACCGCGGCGCGGGACGGCGCGTGATCGAGCCGCGCGAGCAGCTCGACCAGGTCGTGGTCGTCGGCCCGGCACTCGACGGCCAGCGCGCCCTGGGCGGGCGCGGGCAGCATGAGCATCGGGTCGAGCGTCTCGGTGATGACGTCGGCGCGACCGATCCGGGTGAGCCCGGCCCGGGCCAGCACGACGGCGTCGAGGTCGGCGTCCGGGCCGAGCACCCGGCCGAGCCGGGTGTCGATGTTGCCCCGGATCGGGCTCACCTCGAACTGCATGCCCAGCGCGTTCAGCTGGGCGATCCGGCGCAGCGCGCCGGTGCCGATCCGCGCGCCGGGCGGCAGCTCGGCGAGCGTACGGCCGCCGGTGGCGACCAGCGCGTCCCGCGGGTCCTGCCGGGGCGGCACGGCCGGGATGTGCAGGCCGGACGCCGCCGCGGTGGGCAGGTCCTTGTACGAGTGGACGGCGAAGTCGATCTCACCAGCGTTCAACGCGTCGCGCAGCGCGGAGACGAAGACACCGACGCCGAGCCGCTGCACCGGGGCGGTGGAGCGGTCCCCGGCGGTCACCACCTCGACCAGCTCGACCGGGCGGCCGGTGGCCGCGGTCAGGGCCTCGGCGACGTGGCCGGACTGGGCCAGCGCCAGGACGCTGCCCCGGGTGCCGAGGCGCAGGGGGGCGGTCATCGCGCACCTCCGGTGGTCGGGACGTCGGCGGCGTCGAACGACGGCCGGCCGTCGGTGTCGGTGGCGACCACGTCGGGGACGGTGTCGACCGGGGACGTCTGCGGCACTTCCAGGTCGAACAGCTCGCGCAGCAGGGCCGCGTACTGGTCGCCGCCGGGCTCGGCGGCGAGCTGGCGGACCCGTACGGTCGGCTGGTGCAGCAGCCGCTGCACGACCCGGTGCACGGTGCGGGCCACCTCGGCGCGCTGGTCGTCGCTGAGGTCGGGACGGCGCTGCCCGAGGCGGCGCAGCTCGGCGGTCACCACGTCGTCGGCCCGGCCGCGCAGGGCGGCCACGGTCGGCGCCACGTCGGCCCCGCGCAGCCAGTTCAGGAATGCCTCGACCTCACCGGCGACGATCCGGCCGACCTCGGCGGCGTCGGCCGCGGCCGGCCCGTCGGCGAGGACGGCGGCCATCCGGTCGATGTCGATCACCTCGACGCCGGGCAGCTCGGCGACGCCTGCCTCGACGTCGCGCGGGACGGCCAGGTCGAGCAGGACCAGCGGGCCCCGGTCGGCGTCCCGGTGGGCCAGCGCCCGGGTCACCACCTCACGGGTGAGCACGGCCTCGGAGGCGGCGGTGGCGGCGACCACGACGTCCACCGCGGAGAGCGCCTCGACCAGGTCGGCCATCGGCACGGCGGTCGCGCCGTACGACTCGGCGAGCCGGACGGCGCGGGCGGCGCCCCGGTTGGTGACGGTGAGCGGGCCGGCGCCCAGCCGGGACAGGGTGGCCACGCCCAGCGAGCCCATCGCCCCGGCGCCGACCACCATGGCGGGTCGTCCGGCCAGGTCGCCGTGGAGCAGGTCGGCGGCAAGGTCGAGCGCGGCGGTGACCACGCTCTGCCCGGCCCGGTCGATGTCGGTCTCGGCGTGGGCGCGCTTGCCGACCCGCAGCGCCTGCTGCATCAGCTCGTGCAGCAGCCGGCCGGCGGAGTCCGCGCCGCCGGCCGAGTGGTAGGCGTCACGCAGCTGGCCGAGGATCTGCGCCTCGCCGACCACCATGGAGTCCAGCCCGGCGGCGACCCGGAAGACGTGGTCCACGGCGGCGGCGTCGTAGTGCACGTAGAGGTGCGGGGCGAGCGCCGACGGCGGGCAGTCGGCCTGCTCGGCCAGGACCGCGCAGATGTCACCGAGCCCACCGTGGAACCCGGACACGGCGGCGTAGACCTCCACCCGGTTGCAGGTGGAGACGAGGACGGCCTCGGCGACGTACGGCTGGGCGACGAGCCGGTCCAGCGTGCGGGTGAGGTCCGCGGGCGGGACGGCCAGTCGCTCCAGGGCGGCGACCGGGGCGGTGCGGTAGGACGCGCCGACGACGAGCAGTTTCACGTGCCGATCGCCTCCTGGGTATCGGGGGTCGCGAGCCCGCCGGGCAGGGCGGTGAGAGCGGACCCGCCGGTGGCGGGCAGCGCGGTCAGTGACGCCTTGCGGTGCTCGTGGAAGGACAGGATCTGCAGCTCGATCGCGAGGTCGACCTTGCGCACGTCGACCCCGTCCGGAACCGAGAGTACGCACGGCGCGAAGTTGAGGATGCTCGTCACGCCGACGGCGACGAGTTGGTCGGCGACCGCCTGGGCGGCCGGCGCCGGGGTGGCGATCACGCCTATCGAGATCGACTCCTCGGCGGCCACCCGGGGCAGCTCGTCGACGTGCCGGACGACCAGCCCGTTGATCTCCTCGCCCACCCGGGACCGGTCGGCGTCGAGGAGCGCGGCGATCCGAAAGCCGCGGCTGGCGAAGCCGTCGTAGCCGGCCAGGGCGTGACCGAGATTACCCACGCCGACCAGCGCGACGGCCCGGCACTGGGTGAGCCCGAGCACCGACTCGATCTGGTCGATCAGCAGCGCGACGTCGTAGCCGACGCCCCGGGTGCCGTACGAGCCGAGGTGGGAGAGGTCCTTGCGGAGCTTCGCGGAGTTGACCCCGACGGCGCTGGCCAGGCCCTCGCTGGACACGGTCTCGTGACCGGCGTCGGCGAGCGCGTGCAGCGCGCGCAGGTATTCCGGGAGCCGGGACACGGTCGCCTCGGGCAGGTCCGGAAGCGCCGGTACGGCACCGGTGCGGCCGGGCGCGCCAGAAGGACGGTGCTGACTCATGAGACTCCGTGCGGTGCGATCCTCGACCGGCGACGGGGGCCGGCCGTTTCGGGACTCCCGCTGGCGACCGATGTTGCCGGCTGTGCTAGCAGGGCGCGTCGGAACTACAGAGTAGGCGCTTGTGAACAGGTGCACAAATCGCGATCTTGATGATTCGCGACGCGGCTCCACCTGCCCCTCCATTCCTACAAGATCGATCAACCGCGCTTCCTCGGCGGTGCGTGGCGATTATTGCTCAATCCAGACTTCTCTGACCAATCGCGCGCGGCCGGTAGCGCTCCGTGATCGGCGCGGCGAGGCGCGGCTCACGTGGCGGAGTAGGGAGAACCCCACCCGGGAGAGGCCGGCGCGCGGGATGGGCCGGGCCGATCCGCGCCCATAGCCTCGACTCATGACCGCCGTACCCGCCAGCTTCTCGCCCCTCCGGGGCCTCCTCCGCCGACTCGCCCACGACTCCGGCTACGTGCTCTTCAGCCTCCCGCTGGCGGTGATCGGCTTCGTGCTCGCCGTGGCGGGGATCTCACTCACCGCCGGGTTGCTGGTCACCACGCTCGGCCTGCCGGTCCTCGCCGGCGTGCTGTACGCCGCCCGAGGGCTGGCCGACCTGGAACGGCTCCGGCTCCCCGGCGTGCTCGGCCGGCCCCGGGTCCGCCCGGTCTACCTGACGCCCCAGCGTGGCGCCCGGTTCTGGCGGCGGGTGTTCACCCCGATGCGCGACCCGCAGTCCTGGCTCGACCTGCTGCACGCGTTCATCCGGCTCGTGGTGGCGTTGCCCACGTTCGTGCTGATGCTGGTGTGGTGGGCGCTGGCGCTGGCCGGCCCGCTCTACGGCGCGTACGACGCCGCCATCCCGCGCGGACCGGACGACCAGGACCTGAGCCAGCTCCTCGGGATGGGCGACGGGACCGGCGCGCGGATCGCGCTGAACACCGCGATCGGGCTGTTCGCCCTGCTCACCCTCCCCCTGATGGCCCGCGCTCTGGCCCGGATCCAGGCCGCCGTGGCGTACTCCCTGCTCACCGGCGTGGCCGAGATGCGGCAACGGATCACCACGCTGGAGGAGCAGAAGCGGGCCGCCGCCTCCGCCGAGGCGTCCGCGTTGCGCCGGCTGGAGCGCGACATCCACGACGGGCCGCAGCAACGCCTGGTCCGACTCGCCATGGACCTGGGGCGGGCCCGCCAGCAGCTCGCCGCCGACCCGGAGGCGGCCCGGCGCACCCTGGACGAGGCGGTCGCACAGACCCGGGAGACGCTCGACGAGCTGCGCGCCCTCTCCCGGGGCATCGCGCCGCCGATCCTGGTCGACCGAGGGCTGCCCAGCGCGCTCGCCGCGCTCGCCGCCCGGGCCCTGGCGCCGACCGAGCTGGTGGTCGACGACGAACTGGGCCGGGCCGGCGGCCGGCTCGACCCGGGCCTGGAGAGCACCGCCTACTTCGTGGTCGCCGAGGCGCTGACCAACGTGGCCAAGCACAGCCGGGCCAGCGCCTGCCGGGTGGAGGTGGCCCGGAAGGTGGGCCGGCTGGAGATCACCGTCGGCGACGACGGAATCGGCGGCGCGCACCTGGCCAAGGGGCACGGGCTCAGCGGCATCGCCGACCGGGTCCGGGCGGTCGGCGGCACGCTGGAGGTGACCAGCCCGGCTGGCGGGCCGACCCGGATCCACGCCGAGGTGCCCTGGTGACGACGGCCGGCGACGAACCCGCCGGCGTTCCGGACCCGCCGGGGACCACGCGGTGGGACCCGGACGTGATAGACACCGGACCCATGCGGGTGGTGATCGCGGACGACGCCGTACTGCTCCGGGAGGGGCTGATCCGGCTGCTGACCGAGTCCGGGCACGAGGTGGTGGCGGCCGTCGGCGACGGGGACGCCCTGGTCGAGGCGGTGGTCGCGCACCGGCCGGACATCTCGGTGGTGGACGTCCGGATGCCGCCGTCGCACACCGACGAGGGGCTGCGCGCGGCGGTGGAGGCCCGCCGCCGGGTGCCGGGCACGCCGATCCTGGTGTTGTCCCAGTACGTCGAGGTGTCGTACGCCGACGATCTGCTGGACACCGCGGGCGGCGCCGGTGGCGGCATCGGCTACCTGCTCAAGGACCGGGTGGCCGCCATCGACGAGTTCCTGGACGGGCTGGCCCGGGTCGCCGGCGGCGGCACGGTCCTCGACCCGGAGGTGATCAGCCAGTTGCTGGTGCGGCGGCGGCGCGACGACCCGCTGGCGGCGCTGACCCCGCGCGAGCGGGAGGTGCTGGCGCTGATGGCCGAGGGCCGGTCCAACACCGCCATCGCCCGCACCCTCGTGGTGAGCGACGGCGCGGTCGAGAAGCACGTGCGCAACATCTTCACCAAGCTCGACCTGCCCCCGGACGCCACCACCCACCACCGCCGGGTGCTGGCCGTCCTGGCCCACCTCCGCGCCTGACGGATCGGCTCAGCGCAGGGCGCGGGCCAGGGTCACCGCCTCGGTCAGGGTGTCGGCCACCGGGTGGCCGCTGGCCCGCAGCCGGGTCGGGTCGGAGAGCCCGCCGGTGTAGAGCACGGCGGCGCCACCGACCGAGGTGGCCGCGTCCGCGTCGTCAAGCGAGTCGCCGATCAGCACCACGTCGGAGCCGTCGAGCCCCAGCTCGGCCAGGTGCTTCTCCAGCCACTCCGCCTTCGGGCCGCCGCCGACCGCGGCGCGCAGCCCGTCCACCCGGCGGAAGTGCGCGGTCAAGCCGTAGGTGTGCACGGTGGGCACCAGCTCGTCGTGGAACCACATGGACAGCAGCGACTGGCTGCCCGGCCAGGCGGCGATCGCGGCGGTGGCGTCGGCGGCCAGGGCGCAACTGGTCAGCCCGGCCCGGTACGCGTCGTGAAAGATCCGGTCGAGCGCGCCGAACGCCTCGGCGTCGACCGCCCGGCCGAGCATCTCGGCGTAGTAGTCGGCGATCGGCCGGCGGAACCGCACCCGGTGCTCGTCGGTGCTGACCGCCGGACCGCCGGCGCTGGCGAACGCCACGTTGGTGGCCCGGACCACCAGGTCCAGGTCGTCGAGCAGGGTTCCGTTCCAGTCCCACACCAGGTGGCGCCGTGTCCTCGTCACCCGAGCACCATAGCTAGAGCTGGGGGGTGGTCAGGTCCCGCAACAGCCGGTCCTCCTCGACCCGCCAGTAGCCGTGCTCCTTGCCGTCGAGCAGCACCACCGGCAGCCGGTCGCCGTAGTCGCGCTCCAGCTCGACGTCGCCGGTCACGTCCTTCTCCACCCAGCGGTCCCCGGTCACCGCCACCACCCGGTCGAGCGCCGCCTTCGCGTCGTCGCAGAGGTGACAGCCGGGCCGGGTGATCAGGATGAGCCGCGGGTCACTGGACATCGGGTACCTCCGTGCGGATCTCGGTCGACGGCGACGGCACCACGGGCGCCGGGCGCAGCTCGGTCCTGCGTACCTTCCCGATCGCCGAGTACGGCAGGGCGTCGACGAACTCGACGGCGGTCGGGCACTTGAACCGGGCCAGGTTACGCGCGCAGTGGGCGAGCGGTTCGTCCGCCGACGCCCCGGCGGCCCGCACCACGTACGCCCGGACAGTCTCGCCGGTCCGCGGGTGCGGCACCTCCAGGACGGCCGACTCGGCCACCCCGGGGTGCGCCCGGAGAGGGCTGTCGGCGGCGTCCTGCACGGTGGCTGAGTCTGGCACAGCCGGGTCCGCCGGACCATGCCCCGCCGACCGGCCGGGGTCCACCGCACGGGACCGCAATTGATATAACGTGGGATTCCCGAGAGTGGGATCCGGATCTTCACCGGCCGGCGGACGAGCCACCGAACCGGTCCGCCCGGATCACCGCCGCGACACGCCGAGCGGAAAGAAAATCCGCCCCGACCTGGACTTCCATTCGCAACCAGGTTCCGGCGCGAAAGTCAACCACACGCGACGGACAACGGGTCCGCCGGTAGTGCCACCGCACGGGAAATACTTCCGCTCTGTGTAACGGACTTGCCACGCGCGGGTGACGTTGGGCCTATCATCACTCGGGTCGGCTCACCCCATTTGCCGTGAGTCGACACCCCTCAGCCCGAGGAGGCCCCCGTGCCCGTGAGCGCATTGGACCAGCACCTCAAGGGGATCTGCCGCCCGCCGGCACGTCCCGGACCGGCCGTGCCCGACCGGGTCGTACCCGGCCCCGCGGCGCCGGCGCGGTCGCTGTCCACCTGGATCGGGGAGGCACGGTGACCACCTTCGGTTACGCGGACCGGCCGGCCGGACTGACCGGCCCGACCCAGCGGAACCCGCTCAACGAGCGCGTCGACCCGGCCCCACGCGTCGACGGCCTGCTCACGGCACGCAGCGAGGCGGCCCGGCGGACGCGCAGCCGCACGCACCACAGCAACGAGGCGCCCCTGCGCCCGGCGCTGCCCGGCAACAACGCGAAACCGGCCGGCGGACGGCTCGGCGCCCCGCCCCGCCCCGGCCCACCGACCCAGGTCCGGCGGGGCGAGGCGGCGACCAGCGCCGAGCCGTCCGCCGCCGAGACCGCGGTGCTGCCGGCGGTGACCGCCGGCGACACCGCGGTGCTTCCGGCCGTGCCGGCCGACACCACGGCCACCGGCTTCCCGAGCCGCCCCGACCCGTCCGACCCGGCCACCGAGGTCTGGGGGCTCGTCGAACGGGCGCAGGCCGGCGAGGCCGAGGCGTTCGGCCTGATCTACGACCGGTACGTCGACACCGTCTTCCGGTTCGTCTACTTCCGGGTCGGCAACCGGCAGCTCGCCGAGGACCTCACCTCCGACACCTTCCTGCGGGCGCTCAAGCGGATCGGCAGCTTCACCTGGCAGGGTCGCGACCTGGGCGCCTGGCTGGTCACCATCGCCCGCAACCTGGTCGCCGACCACTTCAAGTCCGGCCGCTACCGGCTGGAGGTGACCACCGGCGACGTCCTCGACGCCGACCGGGAGGACCGCGGGCCGGAAGGCAGCCCGGAGGCGGCGGTGGTCGAGCACATCACCAACGTCGCCCTGCTCACCGCCGTGAAGCAGCTCAACCCGGAGCAGCAGGAGTGCATCGTGCTCCGGTTCCTGCAGGGTTTCTCGGTGGCGGAGACGGCCCGTTCCATGGGCAAGAACGAGGGCGCCATCAAGGCCCTGCAGTACCGGGCGGTCCGGGCCCTGGCCCGCCTGCTGCCCGACGGCTTCCACGGCTGACCCGTCCCGTCCCGTCCGCACCACCGGCGCACGCGCCGGTGGTCGGCGTGTGTCCGACACCCTCGGCGGCATCCGACTACACCCGGCTATTTCGCCGCCGATCGGGCCGTAACCGGCGACCGGCGCGAACCGTTTCTCCGGGTGCGACCAGTGGTTGTCCCGGCGTCCCCCGGGCCACCCGGTCCGGCGGGTCAGGTCGGCCGTCCCGGTCGGCCCTCGGCCACACGCTGCCACAGGTCGCTGGTGACGATGACGGCCGCCCGGCCGTGACCAGCGGAAGGGGGTGCCCGCGGTGGACAGCGACCTCTTCTCCGGTCGGCGAGCCGAGCGCTTCGCGCAACTCCTCGACGAGGCCAACGGCGGACGCCGACACCACGTCCGGTCCCGGGCCGACGGCGAGCTCACCGCGCTCGTCGAGGTGGGCCGGCGGCTCACCGTCGAACGGCCCACCGTCGACGTCGACCCCGAGTTCCGCGTCGGCCTGCGGGCGATGCTCGTGGCCACCGTCGAGCGTGAGGGCGTCACCGCCGGCGCCGGCATCCGCGCCGCGTTGCTGCCCGCCATCACCGGCCGGCGGGCCCGGGCCCGGGGCGCGATCCTGGTCGGCGTGGCCGCCGGCGCCATTGCGCTCTCCGGCATCTCCGCCGCCAGCGAGAACGCGCTGCCCGGTGACGCGCTGTACGGCATGAAGCGTTCCACCGAACGCGCCCAGCTCGCGCTGGCCAACTCGGACATCAGCCGTGGTCAGCTCTTCCTCGACTTCGCCCGGACCCGGCTCGACGAGGCCGCCTCGGTCCGCCACGACCGGCTCGGCTTCAGCGCCGTCCTGGACGACATGGACGCGGACACCCGCCAGGGCGTACGCCTGCTCACCACGGTGGCCGCGCAGCGTTCCGACCCGACCGCGCTGGACGCCGTGGACACCTTCCTCGCCGGCCAGCGCCGGGTGGTCAGCGGCCTGCTCGACCGGCCCGACCACGCCGACCGGGACCGCACCCGCCGCTCGCTGGCGCTGCTCGACGCGGCCGGCCGGCGCGCCGACGCGCTGCGCGAGGCGATCGCCTGCGGGCTGCCCGCGCCGGCGGCGAGCGACACGCTCGGACCCGCGCCGAGCACCTGCCCCGGCGACCGCTGAGCCCGCGGCCACACTTCTCCCGCCGGACACCCGACCGTCACGGCGTGCCGGATACGCTCGACGCGGAGCGCGTACGCGGTCGTCGAGGGAGGGAGGTCGCCGTGGCCGAGTCCCGCAGGGTGACGGTCAGCACCGACCTCCACGGGCACACCGCCGGCTGGGCGGAGACCCCGGCGGCGCCCGCGACCAGGGTCACGCCCGACCCGACCGCCGCCGCCTTCTTCGACGTGGACAACACGATGATGCAGGGCGCGTCGATCTACTGGTTCGCCCGCGGGCTGGCCGCCCGCAACTACTTCACCGCCGGTGACCTGGCCCGGTTCGCCTGGCAGCAGGCCCGGTTCCGGCTGCTCGCCACCGAGCACGTGGGCACCATGTCGCAGGCGAAGGAGGCCGCGCTCGCCTTCGTGCAGGGCTGGCGGATCGACGACGTGGAGCGCCTCACCGAGGAGATCTTCGACGAGCTGATGGCGCCGCGCATCTGGGCCGGCACCCGCCGGCTGGCCCAGCGTCACCTCGACGCGGGCGAGCGGGTCTGGCTGGTCAGCGCCGCCCCGGTGGAGATCGGCCGGGTGATCGCGGCCCGGCTCGGCCTGACCGGCGCGATCGGCACGGTGGCCGAGGTGGTCGACGGCGCCTACACCGGCCGGCTGGTCGGCGACCTGATGCACGGGCCGGCGAAGGCCGAGGCGGTCACCCAGCTCGCCGCGGTGGAGGGGCTGGACCTGGCCCGGTGCGCGGCGTACAGCGACTCCGTCAACGACCTGCCGATGCTGTCCGCCGTGGGCCGCGCGGTCGCGGTCAATCCCGATCCGGCGCTGCTGCGGCGGGCCCGGGAGCGGGGTTGGGACGTCCGTGACTTCCGCACCGGTCGCCGGGCCGCACGCATCGCGGTGCCCTCGACCGCCGCCGTCGGCCTGCTCGCCGGCGCGGTCACCGCCGGCCTGGCGCTGCACCGCCGTCGCCAGCGCGCCTGAGCGGGCCCCGCCGGACGGCCCGGGCCGCGCCGGTCAGGGGCCGAACGGGTCGGGTCGGCGTTCGAGCAGCTTGTGCAGCGTCTGCTGGATGGTCTCCCGCACCTGGTCGGCGAGGTTGAACACGACAAGCGGGTCGTCCGCCGAGTCACGCAGGTGCGCGGTCGGGATCGGCGGGCAGAACTCGATCAACCACTTGCTCGGCAACGGCACCATGCCCAGCGGACCCAGCCAGGGGAACGTCGGCGTCACCGGGAAGTAGGGCAGCTTGAGCAGCCGGGCGAGCGGCTTGATGTCGGCGAGCATCGGATAGATCTCCTCGCCACCGACGATCGCCACCGGCACGATCGGCGTGCCGGTGCGCAGCGCGGCGGAGACGAAGCCGCCCCGGCCGAACCGCTGAAGTTTGTAGCGGTCGGAGTAGAGCTTGCCGACGCCCTTGAAGCCCTCCGGGAACACGCCGACCAGCTCGCCGTTGCCGAGCAGACGTTCCGCGTCCGGGTTGCAGGCGACCGTGCCGCCGGTCTTGCGGGCCAGCTCGGAGACCACCGGCATCCGGAAGACCAGATCGGCGCCGAGCAGTCGCAGGTAGCGGTGGGCCGGGTGCCGGTCGTGCAGCGCGGTGGAGAGGATCAGCGCGTCCAGCGCCACGGTGCCGGAGTGGTTGCCGACCACCAGGCCGGCGCCCTCGGCCGGCACGTGCTCCATGCCGCCGACCTCGGTGCGGAACCAGTCCTGGTAGAGCAGCCGGACCAGCGGGTGGAAGACGGCGTCGGTGAGGTCGGGGTCGAAGCCGAACTCGTCCACCTCGTAGTCACCGGCGAGCCGGCGCCGCAGGAAGGCGAGCCCCTGCGCGACGCGGCGGTCCCAGTGGTCCCCCGGCCGGTCGGTCACCGCCGGCCCGGGCGGCGCCGCCTTCTTCGCGACCGCCTTCTTGGCGACCGCCTTCTTGGCGACCGCCTTCTTGGCGACCGCCTTCTTCGCGACCGCCTTCTTCGCGACGGCCTTCGGGGCGTGCTCGTCGGCTGCCGGCTTCGTCGCGGCGGGCTCGTCGGCGGCGGCGCCCGGTTCGTCGGCCGGTGCCGCCGGGCGGGCGGCCGGCGCGGTGACCGGCCGGTGTCCGTTGCGCGGCGCCGGCTCCGCGTCCGGCCCGGGCCCGGCCGGGGGTACGCCGAACCGCGCCACACGGCGCTCCGGCGAGGTGCTCACGAGCGCTCCCGGACGGTCGAACGGACCTGGCGGATGCTCTCCAGCACCAGTTGCTCGGCGGCGGCGAGCTGATCCCGGGTCACCACCACCCCGCCGTGGTGGGCGCGGACGAAGTCGTCGAAGGCGGCGGCGGTCGAGCGGGGGGTGAACCCGAACTCGCGCTCCAGCCGGGTGGTGTCCACCACCCGACCGTGCACGAAGAGGTCGACCTGGTCCAAGCCGTACCGGCCGAAACCCAGGGTGCGGGCGATCGCGGCCACCCCGGCCAGGCCCGGCTCCAGCACCGGCACGGCCACCCGGCCGGCCCGGCGGATGGCCTGCGACAGCGACAGTACGCCCGGCCCGGCCACGTTGTAGGTCCCCGGGTGTTCCTCGGCGACCGCGCGGTGCAGCACCGTCAGCGCGTCGTCGATGTGCAGGAACTGCAGGCGCGGGTCGCGGCCGAAGATGGTCGGCACCAGCGGTTGCGAGAAGTAGCGGGTGAGCGTGGTGTCGGCGGTGTAGCCGAGGAACGGCGCGAAGCGCAGCACGGTCGCGGTGACGTCGGGGCGGCGGCGGCGGAAACCGCGGACGTATCCCTCGATGTCGAGGATGTCGCGGCCGAACCCGCCCCGCGGCACCTCGCGGGGCTCGGTCTCCTCGGTGAAGACGGCCGGGTCGCGGAACGACACCCCGTACGCGGCGGTCGACGAGCGGACCACGAGCCGGCGCAGCCGGGGCGCGCGCTGGCAGGCGGCGAGCAGCTGCATGGTGCCGATGACGTTCTGTTCCTTCATCGCCGCCCGGCCGCCGTGCTGCGGGTCGGGGGCGGTGACCAGTGCCAGGTGCACCACGGCGTCGACGTCGAGGTCGATCAGGAGGCCGCCGAGCGAGTCCAGGTCGAGACGGACCAGCTCGACGTCGGAGAGCAGGTCGGCCAACTCGGGGTTGGGTGGGGCCGTGTCGATCCCGATGACGCGTTCGATGCCCGGGTCGGCGGCGAGCCGGGCGGCGACGTTGGCGCCGAGGAACCGGCCGACCCCGGTGACGACGACGACCCCC
This sequence comes from Micromonospora sp. NPDC049282, assembly GCF_043197045.1. Lineage (NCBI taxonomy): Bacteria > Bacillati > Actinomycetota > Actinomycetes > Micromonosporales > Micromonosporaceae > Micromonospora > Micromonospora sp. NPDC049282. The sequence continues at coordinate 15,150 of NZ_JBICSL010000016.1, read as the reverse complement.
GGGGCACCGGAGGTGCCACCGGGGGTCATGTCGTGCGCCTTGCGCGGCAGGCAGGATCGAGCCGGGACGTCCGCGGCCTGATCACCTGAGCCTCCGAGGGTCGACAGTTGGCAAGTGGTGCCGGTGCCGGGTCAGCGCCCGGCCCCGGTCACTTGCCGAGACGGCGACGCTGGACGCGGGTCTTGCGCAGCAGCTTGCGGTGCTTCTTCTTAGCCATGCGCTTGCGGCGCTTCTTGACCACCGAGCCCATACGACAGCCTTTCGATGCAACGTGCGGGGCGGACCGGCAGGCACCACCGCACGGTGGCACCGTGCCCGCTTGCGGACAACGGACCGGACCAGCGAGGTGGGCAGGGCACACCAGGGTGCGATCTCGGTCGGGCTCCAGGGTAACCGGAGTGCGTCAGCAGGACCAACGCGCCCCCGTCGATGCCCCTTTTCGTCGCACTCGGCGGAGCACGACCGAGAGGTCAGGCGGACTCCTGGAAGGCGCCTCGGAGGTATTCGTGCACGGCATGCTCGGGCACCCGGAACGAGCGACCGACCCGCACCGCGGTCAGCTCACCGCTGTGCACGAGACGGTAGACCGTCATCTTGGAGACCCGCATGACCGTCGCCACCTCGGCGACGGTCAGGAACCTGACATCCGACAGCCGTGCGTCGGACTGCGACCCGGCCATGGCTCACCGACCCATTCCCGTGCCCGGCGCGTGCCACCGGGCAGGTGCTTCCGCCTCGACGAGCGACGCGCGTGTAACCAGTACGGTAGCGGGACGGTTGTGACCTGCGCGATCCCTTCCCACCTTTGATCATGGCGAGGCAGCCGCTCACTCCGCGTCCACCAGGGCTTTTTCGCCCGGACGGGTGGCTCGTCCCGTTCCCGCGACCGGTACGCCTACTCGGCGCGCAACGCCACCACCGGATCGAGCCGCCCGGCCCGCTGCGCCGGCACCACCCCGAACACGATGCCGACCGCCGCCGACACCCCGAAGGCGAGCGCCAGCGACCACCAGGTGATCGCGGCCGGGATCGGCGAGAACGCGTCCACCAGCAGCGCGGTGCCCACGCCGAGCGCCATCCCGGTCAGGCCACCGATCGAGGTGAGCAGCACCGCCTCCAGCAGGAACTGCACCCCGATGTCCCGGGGCCGGGCGCCGACCGCCTTGCGCAGACCGATCTCGCGGGTCCGTTCGCGCACCGAGACCAGCATGATGTTGGAGACGCCGACGCCGCCGACCAGCAGCGAGATGCCGGCGATGGCGGCCAGCACGCCGGTGAGCACGCCCAGGATGTCGCCGAGCACGCCGAGGATCTGCTGCTGGGTCACGGCGCTGAACTCGGTGTCCGGGTGCCGGCGGGACAGCTCCGCCACGATCCGCTCGCCGAGCTGGTCGATCCGCTCCCGGTCGGGCGCCTTGACCGCGATGCCGTCGATCCGCTGCGTGCCCCACAGCCGCTGCGCGGCGGTCACCGGGATGTGCACCTCGTCGTCCCGGTCCACGCCGAGGCTCTGCCCCAGCGGGGCGAAGACCCCGATCACCCGGAACCGCACGCCGGCCAGCGTGACCTGCTGGCCGAGCGGATCCCGGTCGGGGAAGAGCGCCCGGGCCACCGAGGCGCCGAGCACCGCCACCCGGCGGCTGGTGTCCACGTCGGCCCCGGTCAGGTAGCGGCCCCGCTGAAGCGACCGGGTGAACACCGACGGGGTGGTCTCCAGCACGCCCTGCACGGTGGTGAAGTCGGACCGGTTGCCGGCCCGCGCCGTCGCGCCGGACGCCACCGTCACGGCCACCCGACCGGGATCGCCGACCACCCGGGAGACGGCGTCGACGTCCTTGAGGTCCAGCGGGGACACCACCGGCGCGGTGCCCACCTCGATCTTCCCCGGCACCACCAGGAGCAGGTTCGAGCCGAGCCCCTCGACCTGCCGCTCCACCTGCTGCTTGGTGCCGGTGCCGATGGCCACCAGGATGACCACCGAGGCGACCCCGATGATCACGCCGAGCATGGTCAGCAGGCTGCGCATCCGGTTGGCCCGCAGTGCGTCGAGCGCCACCCGCCAGGCCTCGGCCACCCTCATCCGGCGCCCCCGGCGGCGTGCGGAAGGCGTCCGGTGGCTCCGGTGGCGCCACCGGAGCCACCGGACGGGTGCCCCGGGCCGCTTCCGGACGCGGACCGGGGCTCCGCGCTGGGAGCGGCGTCCAGTGTCGCAGGTCCGCCGGCGCGGTCCGACCCCGGTCGATCATGAAGGGTGTCGGACCTGATCAACCCGTCCCGGACCGCGATCCGCCGACGTGCGCGGGCCGCCACCTCCTGGTCGTGCGTCACCATCACCAACGCCACCCCGGACTCGGCGTTCAGCCGTTCCAGCAGCTCCAGCACCGCCTCGCCGGTCACGCTGTCCAGGTTGCCGGTGGGCTCGTCGGCGAGCAGCACCGCCGGTTCGGTGACCAGTGCCCGGGCGATCGCCACCCGCTGCTGCTCCCCACCGGAGAGCTGGTTGGGCCGGTGGTGCAGGCGGTGCTCCAGCCCGACCCGGCCGAGCATCGCCGCCGCCCGCTCCCGCCGCTGCCGCGCCCCGACGCCCCGGTAGACCAGCGGCAGCGCGACGTTGTCCACGGCGGACGTCCGGGCCAGCAGGTGGAACGCCTGGAAGACGAAGCCGATGGTCTCGTTGCGCAACGTCGCCAGCTCCGGGGCGGTCAGCGAGGCCACGTCCCGGCCGCCGATCACCAGCCGGCCGCCGCTGGGCCGGTCCAGCCCGCCGAGCAGGTGCATCAGCGTGGACTTGCCCGAACCGGAGGGGCCGATCACCGCCACGTACTCGCCCTGGTCGATGGTGAGCGACACCCCGCGCAGCGCGGACACCGACACCCCGTCCAACTCGTACGTGCGGGATACGTCGACCGCCTCGATCGCGGCGACGGTCACGGCAGTTCCTGGCCGTCGCGGACCCGGTCGGCGCCGCGCACCACGACCCGGTCGCCGGCCCGTACCCCGTCGACGATCTGCACCAGGTCCTGCCCCTGCACGCCGACCGTCACCGGCACCCGGTCCGCCCGGCCGTCGCGCAGCACCCAGACCGCGTCCCGCCCGTCGGCGGAGAAGACCGCCGAGGCCGGCACGGCCACCGCGTCGGCCGCCTCCCGCACCCGGAGCCGGACCACGGCGTTCATGCCGGGGCGGGGCGCCGGGGCGGCCTCCGCCTCGCCGAGCCGGCCCGCGCCCAGGTCGAGCCGGACCCGGTAGGTGACCCCGCCCCGGGCCGAACTGGTGGGCAGCACGTCGACCGAGCGCACGGTCGCGTCGTACGTCGCGCCGGTCACCGCGTCCAGCTCCACCGAGGCGGGCACCCCGGCGCGGACCAGCAGCACGTCGGTCTCGTCCACCTCGGCGAGCAGGCCGAGCCGGCCGGTGTCCACCACGGTGAGCACCGGCGTGCCGGCGGTGACCCGGCCACCGGCCGGCACGGCGTCGTCGACCCCGGCCGGCGGTCCGCCCGAGCCGGTCCCGCCCAACGCCGACGGGTCGAGGCCGGGCGGCACCCCGCCGCCGGCCGCGCCGAACAGCCCGGCCAGGTCGGTCGACGCCGCCGCCCGGGTGCCGCCCGGCTGCACCACGCCGGCGATCGGGGCGCGCAGCGTCAACGCGTCGACCGTCGCCTTCGCCAGGTCGTACGCCTGCTGGGCCTGGAGGCGCTGCGCCGCCGACAGCGCGCCGACGGCGCTGTTCAGGCCGGCCACGCCGCGCTGCACGGCGGTGACCGCGCGGTCGGCGGCGCGGGCGGCCGACGCGTACTGCCGCTGCGCCGACTCGACCTGGAGCAGCAACGCGGCGCGTGCCTGCGGGTCGCCGACCTTGCCGGCGGCGGCCCGGGCGGCGGCGAACGCCTCGTCGGCGGCCCGGTCGGTGCCGCGACGGTTGCCGCCCAGGTCGCCGACGCCCACGCCGCGACCGGCCCGCTTCGCCGCGCGCAGCGCGTCGCGCGCCTGTGCCAGGCGGTCCCGCGCGGACGGTGAGTCGATCACCGCGAGCACCTGCCCCTTCGCGACCCGCTGTCCGGGTTGGACGCGCAGGCCGGCCAGGGTGCCGTCGGCGGGGGCGGTGAGGGTCGCCGCGGCCCGCGCGGTCACCGTGGCCGGCGCGTCGACGACCTCGGTGACCGGTGCGCGGCCGACCGGGGCGACGGTGACCGCCGGGGCGTCGTCGCCGCAGCTGGCGGCCGTGGTGCCGGTCAGCGCGACGGCGGCGAGGAGGGCGGTGAGCAGGCGGGGCCGCGTGGCTGCGCGCAGCCGCGGCGAGGGAGTGCGGGCCACCCGGCCCATGCTACGACCCGTCGACCGGCGTCGACGCCGTCGGCGTCCACGCCGCCCGGGTCACGGGTCGCTCAGCCGACGGCCGACCGGACGTAGGCGACGCAGTCGTCGTGCAGCATCGACCACGGGTCGCCGAACACCTCGTCGGCGGCCTCGGCCGGGGACCGGCGCTGGTGCACCACGGCCCGGAAGAAGTCCAGCACCCGCTGCTCGCCGTACCGGTCGACCAGGTGCCGCACCGCCAGGTAGCCGACGCCGTAGGCGCCACCGACCCGGTCGTCGGTGGCGTCGTCGGCCGGGGCCACCGTGTCGAGCCGGCCGGCCCAGTCGCCGCGGACCAGCTTGCGCACCTCGGCCAGCCCCTCGTAGCGGTCCACCGGCTGGCCGTCGGTGCCGGCGTACTCGGCCAGCCCCTCCACCAGCCACCAGTCCGCGTGGTCCGCGTAGCCCTGGTCGGGCAACGAGGCGGCGTGGGTCAGCTCGTGCCGGAGCAGGTCGTCGACGCTGCCCGGGGCGAGGCTCTGCGCGTTGAGCACGACGTCGTGGCGTCCACCGCCGACACCGACCGCGTACCCCGCGGTCCACTTCGGCCGGCCACCGCCGTACCAGCGTTGCCACTCGGCCCTGCCGGCGTAGTAGACCAGATACCGGTCCGGCGGCGGGCCGACCGCGTACCGGTCGGCGACCCGGGCGGCGGCCTCGGCCTGGGCGAGCAGGCCGGGCAGCTTGGCCCGCTGGGCCGGCGTGGTGGCCACCAGCGCACGCTTCCCGACCGCCACGGTCAGGTCGTTCACCGCCCAGGGGCGTACCCCGGTCGGGTCGGTCCGGGACGGCTCGACCGCGAGCAGCCGCGGCTGCTCCCCGACCAGCCGCCACCGGGTGCCCAGCCCGGTCGTGCTCGGCGCGCAACCCGGCACCACGAAGCAGTAGCCCACCGTCACGGTCAGCCGCCACTCCCCGGGCCGCCCGTCGACGGCCACCGGCACACCGTCGGCGGCGGGCCGCCACACGGTGACCCGGAGCGCCCGCAGCGCCGCGTACCGCTTGGTCAGCGCCGGCCGGGCGGCCGGCTCCGCGACCGCGAGGAAGGCGGTGCGGTCGCCGCCGAGCAGCGCGGCGGCCTGCCGGTCGAGCTGCCCGACCATCCGCTCGGCGAGCTGCCGCTCGGCGGCCGTCCCCCGTTCGGCCGAGCCCGCCGCCGGCCGCCCGGCCGCGTCCGGCGCCAGCCCTCGCAGGAGTACGCCGGGCACCGCGCCCGCCACCAGGCCGAGCGCGAGCCCGAGCGCGGTCCAGAGCGGCCACCGCCGCTTCCGTGCCGGCCCAACGGGTACGGACAACTCCGGCACCGGGGCGACGGCCGCCGGTGGGAACGCGTGAGCCACGGTCACGCTCGATCCCGGCGCGCTCGGAGCCGGCGCGCTCGGAGCCGGCGCGCTCGGAGCCGGCGCGCTCGATGCCGGGGTGGGGTCGGCTGGGCCGCTGAGGAAGGAGGGCGTGCCCGTTTCGAGAGCGTCGGACGGGGTCACCTCGGGACCGTCGGCAGGGTCGGGCTCAGGAACAGCCGCGATCGGCTCGGGCGCGGGGCGCAGCTCGGGCACGACCAGGCGCGGCGGGGGCGCGGGGGCGACCGGCGCGGGCACGCTCGGCTCCGACACGGCCGCAACCGGCGCGGGCACGCTCGGCTCCGACACGGCCGCAACCGGCGCGGGCACGCTCGGCTCCGACACGGCCGCAACCGGCGCGGGCACGCTCGGCTCC
>NZ_JBICSL010000016.1:0-8978 GCF_043197045.1 Micromonospora sp. NPDC049282 | reverse complement strand
CCGACACGGCCGCGACCGGCGCGGGCGCAACCGGCGCGGGCGCAACCGGCGCGGAGGCGACCGGCGCGGGGGCGACCGGCGCGGGCACGACCGGCTCGGGCCCGGGGGCGGCCGGTGGAGGGTTGGACGCGGGCGGTCGGGGTGTGGCCGGGACCGGTGACGGCGCGGGCTTCGGGGGTGAATCGCCCGTCGGAGCCGGTGCCTTCGCGTCGACATCGACGTCGGGCTGCTGCCCCTCGCGGTCGCTCCCGACACGTGGCTCGTCGCCGTCGGCTGCACGGCCGGGAGGCTCCTCGTCGCCGTCGGTCACCGGCGAAGGGTACGACCAATCGGGCGTTCCGGGAAAGAGCTCCGCGCGTAATCGCTGCCTTCCCGCCTCGTCACCGGCAGCACGGCGATCTTGGAGTTGTGGCACCTCCGATAACCGGCGAAGCGGGCATCACAGGCGCCACAACTCCAAGGTCGACGCGGCCGGGCGCACCACGTGCGAAGGACGGGTCAGACCGGGTTGCCGGACCGGAGCAGCAGGGCCTTGTCGACGGCCCAGAGGGCCACCAGCACCACGCCAAGCACGGGGTGGCCGGCCAGGACGAGCAGCACGCCGCCGGTGAGGAAGCAGGCCGCCTGGACGCCGAGCTTGGCCGGGGCGGGCAGCGGCACGGCGGCCCGGGGCGAGCAGAACGCTCCCCAGGCCACGGCGAGCGCCAGCGGCGCGCCCAGGCCGGCGAGCAGCCGCACCGGCCAGCCGACGTCGAGCGTGAAGCCCCAGAACCCGACCGCGGCCAGCAGCGCCAGCTCCAACAGGAAGATGACGCCGACCAGCGCGGCCTTCGTCGCAACCCCCGGCCTCGAGGACGACGCCCTCATCGGGACCGCCAACCGCGGTACGCGAGGTCGAGCCCGTCGATCATCTGGTCGAACGAGCGGTCGACGTCGCGGGGCAGCCCGAACCCGCCCGCCGCCTCCAGCGTGACGAAGCCGTGCACGGTGGCCCGGAACATCCGGGTGGCGTCGACGGCCGCGTCGCCCTCGACGCCGTACCCGCGCAGGATCGCGAAGATCGCGCCGACCGCGCGCTCGGCGGCGGCCAGGTGCTCGGGGTCGGCGGGGTCGGGCGCCCGCTGGGTGGCCGGGTAGCGGCCGGGGTGCCGGTGGGCGTACGCCCGGTAGGCGGTGGCGACGGCGCGCAACGCGTCGCCGCCGGCCCGGCCCGCGGCGGCGCTGGTCAGCACGTCGGCGATCTCGGCGGTGGCCAGCACGGCGAGCTTCTGGTGCAGGGCGTCGACGCCGCGCACGTGCTTGTAGAGGCTGGGCAGCGCGACGCCGAGCCGGCCGGCGAGCGCGGCCAGGGTCAGCCGGTCGTGCCCGACCTCGTCAACGAGCACGGCGGCCTCCCGCACCACCGTCACCGGGGTCAGGCCGGCCCTAGGCACGCGCGGTCACCGTGAGGAACTCGACCAGATCGGCGGCGGTGGCGTCGGGCTGGTCGGCGTGCGGGTAGTGGCCGGAGTCGGCGATCATGCGCGCCTCGGCGACGGCGAACTGCCGGCGGGCGGCCCGGGCCTCGGCGCCGGGGTCCGGGAAGTCCGGGTCCTTCGCGCCCATCAGCACCAGCACCGGTTGCCGCACCTCGCGCGCCCGCGCGGTCCAGTGCGGGTCGACCGGCGCGATCACGCCGCGCACCGCGTCCATCCGGCCGCGCAGCTTGGCGACCAGCTCCTTCCGGTACGCCGCGTCGTCGGCCGGCCGCCCGCACGGGAAGAGCGTGCGGTGGAACAGCCCGAACAGCCGCGGGCTGCGCAGCACGGCGGCCTGGAGTGCCCGCATCATCAGGTTCGGCTTCGGCTGGCCGACGAACGGGCTGATCTGCACGATGCCGCCGACCAGCTCCGGCACGTCGGCGGCGGCGAAGACGACGCCCGCCCCGCTGGACGAGCTGCCCACCAGCGTGGCCGGCCCGCCGTCCAGCTCGCGCACCACGGCGAGCAGGTCGCCGCCGACCTCGACCGGGGCGTACGAGGGCCAGTGCGGGCTGGAGTCGCCGTGGCCGCGTACGTCGATCGAGGCGACCCGGTAGCCGGCCGCCACCAGCAGCGGCGTCAGGTGCCGGAACGCCGCCCGGTTCTCGCCCATGCCGTGCGCGAGCACCACGAGGGGTCCCGTGCCGTGCACCTCGTACGCGATGGTCCCGCCGTCCCGCACCACCTGGCTAACAGTCATAGCTGCAAAGCTAATGCCATTAGCTTCACGACGTCAAGGCTTGACCTGAACCTGACCTGAGGTCGCACGATCAGCGGCATGCCGATCTCCGCCGACACCCACGTACGCCTCGCCCGGCCCAGCCGCGACCTGGCAACCGCCGAACGGTTCTGGGCCGACGGCCTGGGTCTGAACGTGCTCTACCGGGGCGCCGCCGACGGGCCGGGGGAACACGACCTGGTCATGCTCGGCCTCCCCGGCGCCGGCTGGCACCTGGAACTGGTCGGCGGCGCGGCGCTGACCGCCGACCCACGGCCGACCGAGGAGGACCTGTTCGTGCTCTACCTCGACGGGCCGGTCGAGGACGGGCTGGTGACCGGACTGGAACGGGCCGGCGGGACCAGGGTCTCCGCCGGCCCGTACTGGGACAGGTGGGGGATCGCGTTCGCCGACCCGGACGGCTACCGCCTCGTGCTGTGCACCCGGACCTGGTCGAACGGCTGACTCACTTCTTCGACATCACCGCGCGGCCGAAGAACGCCAGGTTGGCCGGGCGCTCGGCCAGCCGGCGCATCAGGTAGCCGTACCACTGGTCGCCGTAGGGGACGTAGGTGCGCACCGTGTAGCCCTCGCCGACCAGGCGCTGCTGCTCCTCCGGGCGGATGCCGTAGAGCATCTGGAACTCGAACCGGCCCGGGTCGCGGTCGAACCAGCGCGCCCGGTCCTCGCCGATCGCGATCAGGCGCGGGTCGTGGGTGGCCAGCATCGGGTAGCCGTCGCCGGCCATCAGCACGTTCATGCAGCGCACGTACGACTTGTCCACCTCGCGGGCGGACTGGTAGGCCACCGACTCCGGCTCCCGGTAGGCGCCCTTGCACAGCCGCACCCGCGAACCGGCGGAGGCCAGCTCGCGGCAGTCCGACTCGGTCCGCCGCAGGTACGCCTGGAGCACCGCGCCGGTCGACGGGTGGTCCTTGCGCAGCTCGGTCAGGACGTCAAGCGTCGAGTCGGTGGTGGTGTGGTCCTCCATGTCCAGGGTGACCGTGGTGCCGACCGCGTCGGCCGCCGCGCAGATCTGCCGCACGTTGTCGTGGGCGAGCTGCTCGTCGAACATCTGGCCGAGCGCGGACAGCTTCACGCTGACCTCGGCGGCCGGGGTGAGCCCGGCGGCGCCGAGCAGACGCAGCAGTTTGAGGTATTCGTCCCGGGTGGCGTTCGCCTGCTCCGGGGTGGTGGTGTCCTCGCCCAGGTAGTCGAGGGTGACCGCTTGGCCGTCGGCGACGAGTGCGCGGGTCGCGCGCAGCGCGTCGTCGGTGCCGGCGCCGGCGACGAACCGGCGGACGACGTCCCGGGTGAACGGGGCCGTCGCGACGAGCCGCTCCACCTGGGATGACCGGGAGGCGGCGAGGATGACGGAACGGAGCATGAGCCGAGCGTAACGCCCACCCCCGTCCCCCCGCCGGGCACCCGAAGTGGCGACGATCCGCTACAACATTCACGTGGAACGACACCCCCGACGCCGGCTCCGCTCGGCCACCGTGCAGCTCGGCGCGCTGACCGCGCTGGCGCTCGCGCTCTCCGGCTGCAACAACGGCTACGACGACGATGACGACTGCGCGCTCGGCCCGGCCGGCGGAGGCGGCGACACCGTCGCGGTGGCGCTGCGGGTCCCCGCGCCGGCCACGGCCGCGCGCGGCGACGTCGCCCCGGCCGCCGCCGCGCTGCCCGAACGCGGCGGCTTCGGCACCCACCTCGCCTCCTGCGGCGGCTGACGTGCGCCGCGAGGCGAGCACCCCGCGTCCCGACTGGGACGCGACCATCCGGGCCCAGGGCCTGGTGTACGTCGACACCGAGCTGCCCGACGGCGAGATCATGTCGTACTGGGACGAGACGGCGGCGTACGCCTTCACGCTGGACGAGGTGCTCCGGCTGGAGGAGGCGACCGAGGAGCTGCACCGGATGTCGGTGGCCGCCGCCGAGCACGTGGTGGCCCGCCGCCGCCACGCCGAGTTCGGCATCCCGGAGTGGGCCGCCGAGGCGGTGGCCCGCTCGCTGCGGGAGGGCCCGCCGACGCTCTACGGCCGTTTCGACCTCTGGTACGACGGCAGCTGGCCGCCGAAGATGCTGGAGTACAACGCCGACACCCCGACCGCGCTGGTCGAGGCGAGCATCGTGCAGTGGTACTGGCTGGAGCACACCCGCCCGGACGCGGACCAGTGGAACAGCCTGCACGAGCGGCTGGTCGGCGCCTGGGCCAAGATCGGCGCCGGGCTGCACGAGCCCCGGGCGCACGTGGTCTGGTCGAACGAGGAGGAGTCGGGCGAGGACCAGATCACCGCCGGCTACCTGGCCGAGACGGCCCGGCAGGCCGGGCTGGACGTGACGCTCATGCCGATCCAGCGGGTCGGCTGGGACGGGCGACGCTTCGTCGACGCCGACGACCGGCCGATCACCACCTGCTTCAAGCTCTACCCGTGGGAGTGGATGCTCGCCGAGCCGTACGGGCCGCCGGCGCTGGACCCGGGCACCCCGACCACCTGGATCGAGCCGGCCTGGAAGCTGCTGCTGTCGAACAAGGCGCTGCTGGCCGTGCTCTGGGAGCTGTATCCCGGGCACGACTACCTGCTGCCCGCCTACCTCGACTCGCCGCGCGGGATGACCGAGTACGTGGCCAAGCCGCTGCTCGGCCGCGAGGGCGGCTCGGTACGCATCGTGACCGGCGACACCGAGATCACCAACCCGGGGATCTACGGCGACGAGGGCTTCTGCTTCCAGGAGTTCCGGGCGTTGCCCCAGTTCGCGGACTCCCACACGGTGCTGGGCAGTTGGATCGTGGACGGCGGGTCGGCCGGCGCCGGGGTGCGGGAGAGCGAGAGCCTCATCACAGACGGTTACGCGCGGTTCCTGCCCCACTACATCGACGCGCCACGCCCCCACTGAGTCGTCTACCGTTGGGGCGTGAACTTCGACGCGTACGCCCGGACCGGGGTCGAGCTCGTCAACGCCCGGCTGGACGACCTCGACGGCCTGCGGGCCCTCTTCCCGGACGAGAACGCCTGGATGCGCGACGAGGTCGCGGAACGGGACCTGGCGACCTTCCGCCGGGCGCAGAAGCGCCTGCGGGACATCTTCGAGTACGGCACCTCGGGGCGGGACGCCGACGCGGTGACCGAGCTGAACGCGCTGCTGGAGGCGTTCCCGGTGCAGCCGCGCATCTCCGGCCACGACTCCTCGGACTGGCACATGCACGTGACCAGCCGAGGCGCCTCCGTCTCCGCGGAATACCTGGCCGGCGCGGTCTGGGGCCTGTCCGTCTGGCTCTGCGAGTACGGCAGCGCCCGGTTCGGCGTCTGTGCGGACGAGCGCTGCGGCAACGTCTACCTGGACACCTCGTCCAACTGCTGCCGGCGGTTCTGCTCGGAGCGCTGCGCCACCCGCTCGCACGTGGCGGCGCACCGGGCCCGCAAGCGGGCCGCGGTCGGCGAGCAGGCCGTCCCGGCCCAACCGCTCGCCCCGGTCAGCTGACCTCCGGCGGTCCGCCCGGCCGCCCGTCTCGCGGGTCCGTCCGCCGGGCCGGTCGGACCGTCTCGCGGGTCCGTCCGCCGGGCCGGTCGGACGCGGACGAGGGCCCGTCAGACGTCGACCGGTGAGGGCGCGGTCAGGTTGGCGCGGGCGAACTCGAGCGACTCGCGCAGGTCCGCCTCGCGGACCGCGCGGCTCTTCGCGCCCCGGGTGGTCACCTCCACCGCGACCGAGCCGGTGAAGCCGCGCCCGGCCAGCGACCGGAGCAGCTCCGCGCAGGGCTGGCCGCCCCGACCGGGCACCAGGTGCTCGTCGCGCCCCTCGCCGGTGCCGTCACCCAGGTGCACGTGCGCCAGCCCGGCGCCCATCCGGTCTGCCATCGCGAGCGCGTCGGTGTGTGAGGCGGCGCAGTGCGACAGGTCCAGCGTGTAGGAGGCGTAACCGCTGTCGGTCGGGTCCCAGCCCGGGACGTACGGCACGAACTGGCGGCCGGCCATCCGCACCGGGAACATGTTCTCCACCGCGAATCGGAGGCCGCCGAACTGGCCGGCGATGGCGGCCAGCCCGTCGGCGAACGAGCGCGCGTAGTCGCGCTGCCAGGTGAACGGCGGGTGCACCACCACGGTGGGCGCCTCGAGCGTCTCGGCCAGCTCGGCGGCCCGCCGCAGCCGCTCCCACGGGTCGGGGCTCCACACCCGTTGGGTGACCAGCAGGCAGGGCGCGTGCACCGAGAGCACCGGCACGTCGTAGTGCTCGGAGAGCCCACGCAGCGCGCCCGCGTCCTGGCTCACCGGGTCGGTCCAGACCATCACCTCGACGCCGTCGTACCCGAGCGCCGAGGCGAGCTGGAACGCCGCCGCGGTCCGTTCGGGGAAGACCGAGGACGTGGACAGGAGCACCGGGACGCGGGAAGTCACAACCCTCAGGGTAGCCGTACCCGTCAGGAAGCATCGGGACGAGCAGCCGCAAAGCGCCCAGAGCGGCCGCCCGGATCACATCGGTGCGAGCTGATCCAGCCGGCGCAGGATGACGCCCTCACGCAGCGCCCAGGGGCAGATGTCCAGGCTGTCCAGGTCCAGCCGGCGCATCACCGCCTCGGCCACCACCGCGCCCGCCAGGAGCTGGTGCGCGCGCTGCGCGCTGACCCCCTCCAGCTCGGGCAGGTGCGCCGGCGGGATGTGCCGGACGAACCCGAGCACCTGCCGCAACCCGGTGCGGGTCAGGCTGCGCCGGGCCCACAGACCCGCGCCGGACGGCGCGGCGCCGGCCAGCCGGGCCAGCGTGCGGAACGTCTTCGAGGTCGCCACCGGCCGCTCCCAGCCCACCTCGGTCAGCTGCTTCACCACCGGGTCGAGCTGCGCGTCCACGTACTCCCGGAGGTGCTCCACGGCCTCGGCGGACGGCGGCATCAGGCCGGCCGGATCGACCGCCAGCCGCGCCCGGCTGAGCCGGCCCGCGCCGAGCGGCAGCGAGACCGCGACGTCCGGGTGCTCGTCGATGCCGGCGGCCAGCTCCAGCGAGCCGCCGCCGATGTCCAGCGCCAGCAGCCGGCCCGCGGACCAGCCGAACCACCGTCGCACCGCGAGGAACGTCATCCGCGCCTCGTCCGCGCCGGAGAGCACCTCCAGGCGTACGCCGGTCTCGTCGCGAACCCGGGCCAGCACCTCGCCGGCGTTGGTGGCGTCGCGGACCGCGCTGGTGGCGAATGCCAGCAGGTCCTCGGCGTCCAGCCCGTCGGCGGCGGCCCGGGCCATGCCGACCGCCTTGACCAGCCCGTCCGCGCCGGCGTCGGTCAACGCGCCGTCCGGGCCGACCTGCTCGGCCAGCCGCAGCACGACCTTCTCCGAGTGCGCCGGCCAGGGATGCGCGCCGTGGTGGGCGTCGACCACCAGCAGATGCACCGTGTTGGAACCGACGTCGAGGACACCCAGTCGCATGGCAGGAACCCTAGGCGCAACACGTTTCGTCGGCTCGCCGGCCGGCCGCGGTGACCGCGCGTACGCTGGTCCGAGTGACAGGGCAGATCGAGCTTCACGTGCTGGTGGACGACGCGGACGACCCGCGCAGCCGCGAGGTCGGGCTGGACTTTCCGCGGGAGTGGATCGAGTTCGCCGACCCGGCCGATCCGAAGCACGTCGTCCGCGCCGACCTGACCTGGCTGCTCTCCCGCTGGACGTGCATCTTCGGCTCGGGTTGCCACGGCATCGTGGCCGGTCGGGCCGCCGACGGGTGCTGCTCGCACGGCGCGTTCTTCACCGACTCGGACGACGAGAAGCGGGTCCGGGCGGCGGTCAAGCGGCTCACGCCGGAGACGTGGCAGCACTTCCGCCGCGGCTTCAAGAACTGGACCGAGAACGACACGGTCGACGGCAGGACGCCGGCCCGGCGCACGGCCACCCGCGACGTGGACGCCCCCTGCGTGTTTCTGAACGACGCCGATTTCGCCGGCGGGGGCGGCTGCGCGTTGCACGCCCAGGCGCTGCGCGACGGGGTGCACCCGCTGGAGTACAAGCCCGACGTCTGCTGGCAGTTGCCGGTCCGCCGCGACCAGGAGTGGCACAAGCGGCCGGACAACACCAAGGTGCTGATCTCCACGCTGGCCGAGTTCGACAGGCGCGGCTGGGGCGCCGGCGGGCACGACCTGGACTGGTGGTGCACCTCCTCCACCGACGCGCACGTCGGCGCCGACCCGATGTACGTCTCGTACGGGCCGGAGCTGACCGCGCTGATCGGCGCGTCCGCGTACGCGAAGCTGGCCGAACTCTGCGCCGCCCGCCTGCGCCAGGGCCAGATCGCCCCCCACCCCGCCAGCGAGTAAGGAAGGGCCCCCGGCTCGGCCGCCCCGGCCTGCCGGGCCAGGTCGGTCACCCAGGCCCGCACCATGTTCTTGTGTTCGACCGTACGGGCGTGCACCGGGCTGCCGGCGGGCGACTCGGCCGCGGTGTTGATAAACGCGCAGCCGTGGTAACCCTCCCGGCGGCATGCCCCGCTGAGCGCGTCGAACATCCCGACGAGCTGGGCGCGGGGATCGTCACCGGCGGCCCGGGCCGCGGTGCGCAGGGCGCCGGACCGCAGACTTCGGCCTGCGCCTCTACGGCCGACTGGGCACCCCGTTGTTCAACGTCAAGGTCGTGCGCTGAAAGGCCGGCACCCCGTGGTTCGGGGTGCCGGCCTTCGGCGTGGTGCTTACTTGGTCCAGTGCTGGTTGACGAGGTCGGTGGCCTGCTTCTCCCACTGCGCGTACGCATCCGGGTAGG
>NZ_JBICSL010000015.1:0-185930 GCF_043197045.1 Micromonospora sp. NPDC049282 | reverse complement strand
CCTACCCGGATGCGTACGCGCAGTGGGAGAAGCAGGCCACCGACCTCGTCGACCAGCACTGGACCAAGTAAGCACCACGCCGAAGGCCGGCACCCCGAACCACGGGGTGCCGGCCTTCACGCGTACCGGAAAGGGAGGTCAGGCGGAGTAACCGCGCGTGGCCATCCAGTTCGCCAGGTCGACCGTGGTGACCCAGTACGACGGCAGCGACGGGTCGGCCGAGTCGGCGATCCGCACGGTACGGCCGTCGTTCTTGTAACCGACCACGGCGACGTAGTGGCCACCCGGGAACGAGTGCCAACCACCGTTGGTGTCGGTGGCGTCGCCGGCGATGTTCGAGACGAGGGCCCGACCGTTGCCGACCGCTCGGACGACGTCGGCCTGGAGCTGGTCGATCTGCCCCCGGGTGGCCGCGCCCGGGATCATGCGGGTCCGGTACGGGTCACCCTTGACCTGCTGGTTGAGCACCCGGGTGGTGTCCTCGGCGGAGTTGGTACCCATCTCGGTGGTGCCGAGCGCGGCGGCCAGGGTGTCCTGGCTGCGCTCGATGCCGACGGCGCTGAGCGCGTTGCGCACCGCGGCCGGGCCGCAGTAGTAGCCGTTGATCTGTGCCTGGTAGTCGTAGTCGAGCACCTTGCTCGACGGCGGCTTCGGCTTGGCCTTGCGCGTGGTGTCCGGGTCGGCGGTCTTCGCCGAGGGCGAGGCGCTGGGGCTGGGTGACGCGCTCGGCGAGGCACTGGGCGACGCGCTCGGCGACGGGACGGCGATCCGGGCCTCGCTCCGGCTGGCGGTGTCGCCGAGACGGGAACCGAGTTCCGCCACCGAGGCGGTGTTCTCCTGCCGGGGCGGGGTGTCGTCGGTGGCGGCGAGGGCGACGCCGGTGCCGCCGGCCAGCACGAGGGCCGCGGCCGAACCGGCGATGATCTGGTACGGGCGCTCGGTCGCGAGGCGCCGCAGCTGACGCTTCAGGTGGTGCTTCACGGTTGTTCCTCCACGGGGGTGAGCGGCACGCGCCGGCCCGGCGCGCGGAGGCACTCACACGCGCTGGCGGGCGGCAGGGCCGCGGGAAGCGACGCCCGGACTACCGGGCGGGCTGGGGTCGGGTGCGTCGCCGGTCAGGCGAGCGCCGGCACCCGGTGGCCGTGGAGGCGGGGGGACGATCGGGGGGTGGTGGGCACGGGGCGGAACTCCTTCCGTGGCCGCCGACCGGGTTAGCTGACGGATTCGGGCGGGAAGTACGCCCTACCGCGGCCGTGGCTCGCGGATTCACCCCGGTGTTGCTTGGGTCCCCGGTTCGTGTGTGAACGATTAGGCGGGTCGGCGCGGCGTCGCCATCGGCGATCGAGAACCGCACCGGACGCGCCGACACTACCGGTGGGTACACGCCATGCCAAGCGCCCCCACCTGCGTAAACACCCCTGGCGCCTACTGATTCGGAACAGCCGGTCACTCACTTCGCTCAATGGGGCAAGGCGCTACGACGGCACCGGGCGGCGGAAAGAGGGACATCCGGCCGGTACGGAAAGGGGCAGCGCGCGCAGGAGCGGCCATCGGTCCCCGACGACCGCCGTCCGGGTGACGCCGGTGAGAGGGCTCACCACAGTCGGTAACAATTCGGTCGACGTCCCCGCTCAGCCCACGCGGGCCGGCCGCCAGCGGGCGCTCCGCACGGTCGCCGGGACCGGGACGCTGGTCACGGCCGGGGCGCGGGACGCCGGGACGGGCCGCAGCGCCACGGCGGCCGCGTACGCCTCGGCGGCGAGCGTCCGGGCCGACTCGGCGGCCAGTTCGGCGGCCCGCCACGCCAGGCGCTCCCGCTCGGCGGCCACCTTCCAGCCGGCCCGGCGCCCGTCGCGGACCGTGCGGGCCAACACGATCTCCTGCTCGGCCGGGTGGCGCCGCGGGTCCCACCCGTTGCGGTGGGCCAGCACGTCGGCGAGCTGGCGCGCGGTCAGGTCACCCCGCCAGTGCGCCGTCATGGCGGCGTGGCGCAGCCAGCGTTCCCGCGCGGCGTACTCGGTCGGGGTGTGTGGCGTGTGCGGGGCGGGCAGCGCGCCGGCGGCGGCCAGGCGGCGAGCGGCGGCGTCCGCCTCGTCGTACGCGTTCCAGGTTCGGTCCGCCTCGCTCTGCGCGGCCAGCCACTGCTCACGGCGGCGGCGTGCGGTCTGGGCGGCGCCGGCGGCGGCGACCGCCACCTCGTCGGCGTAGCGGGTCAGGTCGGCGCGGTGGACGGCTTCCGCGTCGACCGGGTCGGGCTCGACCTCGACCGCGCCGTCGCGTTCGGGGCGGGCGACCAGCACGGTGAGCAGGACGAGGGCGAGCACGGTCAGGGCCGACCAGATGGCGGCGGCCTCGGGAACCGCGGTGAGGAAGTTGAGGAGAACGGTCTGCGACATGGTCGGCACCTCACGGGAGACGATGGCGGGAAGATCCGCACGGGCCGGTCGGGGCGGGGCGCGGGCGCCGCCGGGCCGCCGACGGGCGGGCACGGGGTGAGGTTCGGTGGGTGGGGGCACGGGCCGGGGCCCGTGGCGGGTCAGCGGGCGGGCGGGGCTCGCGGGCCGGCCGACGCCGGCGGCTGGCCGCCCGGGAGCGGGAGCCGGCCGGCCGGCGGCGCGACGGCGCCCTCCGGCGGTGGCTCCGGAACGCCGACGGGGGCGTTCTGCCGTGCGGCGCCGAGGTCGTGCTGCCGCTCGGCGGCGGTGACGCCGTGCCGCTCGGCGGCGGTGACGCGCTGCCACGCGGCGGTGTCGACGTGCTCCGCTCGCGGGACGGCCGGAGCGCCGGCGGCGGTGCGGAGCGTCAGGCCGGTCGAGGCCGGCGCGGCCGCGGAGACGCCGACCGGCACCGTGGCGGTGCCGAGCGAGAAGGCGACCACCACGGCCAGGCTGGCCAGCATCCGTGCGGCCCAGCGCGCCACCCACCACACGGGACAGGTGAGCGCGATCGGAAGCACGGGTACAAATTACCGCCGATCCCGCCACACCGCACCGTCGCTCGGCGTGTCGTGACGCCACCGCGCAGAGGCGCCGCCGGGCCCGGGACGCACTGCGCCGGGACGCCATCGAGCAGGGAAAACATCGCGCAGGGAGGCCAGCTCGCAGGGACGCCACCGGGTCGGCCGGACGGCTCAGTCCGGGCGGCGCCGCCCGGCGTACTCGATCGGGCGGGAGGCGTCGTCGGCGGCCGACCTCGGCGCCGGCACACCCGGTGCGGCGGAGGCCGAAGCGGCGGCCGACTCGCGGCGGGCCCGGCGCGACGGGCCGAGGCGGCGCATCATCGGCACCTCCACCCAGCGGTGCAGGGCGGCGGCGAGCGCCAGGGTGAGCAGCAGGAACCCGAGCACCGCGAGCGGGCCCCGCCATCCGGGCAGGCCGGTGCCCCAGTCGCCGGTGAGCCGCAGGACGGTCACCATGACCAACACGTGGACCAGGTAGAACGCGAACGAGACCTCGCCGAGCCAGACCATCGGACGCCACCGCCACGGGGTCCGCCGGCCCCGCACGTCGGCGTCCGCCGCGGCGGCGATGACCAGCAGGTACGCCACGGCGAGCAGCGCCGCCCAGAACTCGGCCGGGATCCACAGCGCGGCGACCACCCAGGTGGCGACGAAGATCAGGCTGGCCACGGTGAGGTCGGGGCCCCGCCAGCGCCGGCGGCGCATCAGCTCGGCGGCGGCCGCGCCCATCCAGAACTCGAAGGACCGGGTGACCGGGAAGATCTGGGTGAACCACCACCGCTGGTCCTCGGGCACCAGGTGCTGACCGGGCCAGAGCGCCAGGATCAGCAGCGGCGCGGCGACCAGCACCACTCGCAGCCAGCCGGTGCCGGCCCGGCGCAGCCACGGCACCACCAGCGGCAGGCACAGGTAGAAGGCAAGCTCGCAGGAGAGCGACCAGCTCACGTTGTTGACGCTGTAGAAGTAGCCGTTGAGCGGGATCCACGCCTGGACCAGGAAGAGGTTGCCGATCGCGGCCCACGGCAGGACCGGGTCGGCGAACCAGGCCGCCACGGCCAGCGCCGCCACGAACATCACCACGTGGTTCGGGTAGATCTTGGCGAACCGGCGGCGCAGGAACGTCCACGGGCGCTCGCCGTCCCGGTACGACCAGACCAGCACGAATCCACTGAGGATGAAGAAGAACTCGACGCCGGAGAGGCCCAGGCTGAACGCCTTGTCCAGCACCGCCTTCCACTGCGGCTCGGCGATGATCCGCATGGTGCCCGCGTGGAAGCCGAAGACCAGCAGCGCGGCGATCCACCGCAGCCCGGTCAGCGACGGCAGCCGCGCCGCGCGGGTGGTGGTCGGCGCACTGGTCATCCCGGGCACCCTACCGGGTGATAGACGGCATGCTCCCGCGCGGCGGCGTCCGGACGGCCACCGGCGGGCGGCGGATAGGATTTCCGTTCCCGCACCCGCCGGCGCCCGCAGGCGTCCGCCGGGCCGTTTCGGAAGGTGAGCAGCCGGATGCACCAGAGGATCCTCCTTCGCGCCCGTAAGGGTCCGTTCGACGTCTTTACGCCCGAGGAGACCTTCGGCCGCAACTGGATCAGCGACAACACCGGCAACCTGGTGTTCAGCCACGCCGCACACAAGCTGCTGGCCACCTCCACGGCGGAGATCACCCCGACCCGCAAGCCCGCCGACCCGCGCGACGCCGACGAGATCAACGAGCGCCACGACGTCTTCGTCGTCCCGCTTGCCAACGCCTTCCGCCGCAGCTTCGCGCACCGCCTCGAACCGCTCACCCGCCTGATCGAACGGCTCAAGATCCCGGTGGTGGTCCTCGGCGTCGGCGTGCAGACGAACGTCGACGGCGACCGGGAGTACCTGCGCCCGATCGACGACGCGGTCAGCGCGTTCTGCCGGGCGGTACTCGACCGCTCGCACAGCATCGGGGTCCGCGGCGAGATCACCGAAAGCTACCTGCGTACCCTCGGCTTCTCCGCGGTGGAGCAGATCGGCTGCCCGTCGATGTTCCTGCACGGTGACAGTTTCCGGCTGGAGAAGGGCCGGACCGAGCTGACCACCGACGCCCGGATCGCGCTGACCATCTCCCCCTACGTCGCCTCGATGGCCGGGGTGGTCCGCCACCACCGCGAGCGCTACCCGAACCTGTGCTACGTGCCGCAGGACCTGCGGACCCTCGGCACGCTGCTCTACGGTGACGCGCCCGAGCAACGGGGCAAGAGCAGCGAGATGCCGCTGCACACCTCGCACCCGCTCTTCGTCGAGGACAAGGTGCGCATGTTCGTCGACCCGTGGACCTGGATGGCGCACCTGTCCGGCTTCGACTTCAACTTCGGCACCCGGATCCACGGCACCATCACGGCGCTGATCGCCGGCACCCCCGGCTACCTCTTCGCGCACGACTCGCGCACCCTGGAACTGGCCCGCTACTTCGACATCCCGCACCGGATCATGCGGGACGTGCCGGCCGACGTCGACGCCGCCGACCTCTACGCGGAGGCCGACTACACCGCGCTCAACGCCGGTCACAAGGACCGCTTCGACACGATCACCACGTTCCTGACCAAGCACGACCTCGGCATCTCGTTCGCCGACGGCGACAGCGCCGCGGCGTTCGACCGGCAGGTCCACGAGACGGAGTTCCCGCCGGCCGTCCGGCCGGCCGCCGCCACCCCGGCCGCCGAGCTGCTGACCCGCATCCAGCGGCTCCGCGACGAGAACCTCACCCTCGCCGACACCGTCCGCACGCTGCGCACCCAGGGGCTGCGCGAGCGGATCAAGCAGGCCGTCCCGGACCCGGTCCGCCGGCTGCTGCGGCGCTGAGCAGTCGTACGCCTGTTCGAGCCCGGGGTACGATCGCGGGCGTGTCCGACATCGCGTACCAGCCCTCGATGCTCGACCTGGCGGAGCAGGGCCCGACCCTGGGCCCGCTCGCCGCGCCGGCCGGGCATGCCCTCACGGCCCTCGACGCTTCGCCCGGTGCGTTCGCTCATGCCGGCCGGTTGCGCCGGCACGAGCTGAGCCGGGGCGCCTGGGTCGACCACCTGCCCGGCTGGGTGCGGGGCTCCGACGCCGTGCTCGACACGCTGCGGCACGACGTGCCGTGGCGGGCCGAGCGCCGCACCATGTACGACACCGACGTCGAGGTGCCCCGCCTGCTCTGCTGGTACGCCGCCGGCCGGCCGCTGCCGCACCCGGTGCTCACCGCCGCGCGCGACGCGCTCACCCGGCACTACGCGCCCGAGCTGGGCGAGCCGTTCGTCACCGCCGGCCTGTGCCTCTACCGCGACGGCCGGGACAGCGTCGCCTGGCACGGCGACACCCGAGGGCGTTCCGCGCACACCGACACCATGGTCGCGATCGTCTCGTTCGGCTCCCCCCGCCCGTTGCTGCTGCGCCCGCGCGGTGGCGGCGCCAGCCTGCGCTTCCCGCTCGGCCACGGCGACCTGGTGGTGATGGGCGGCTCCTGCCAGCGCGCCTGGGAGCACGCCGTGCCGAAGACCGCCCGACCGGTCGGCCCCCGGGTCAGCGTCCAGTTCCGCCCCGCCGGGGTGGCCTGACTGCCGTTCCTGACGTGGACCCGGCACGGCGACGGCCGCTCGGTACGCCCCGCCCGGATCTGGATCGAGAACCGGGTCGACTTCCACCCCGGTCAACCTGTTCACCGCCGCGGTCGCGGTCATCGTCGGCACCGCCAACTACACACTGATCGCGGGCGACCTGTCCTTCAACGACATCGCCCTGGGCACCGCCGCCGCGCTGGTGATCTACCACGGCATGCGCCTGATCGCCCGCCCCCCACCCCACCCCCACCCCGCCCTGGGGCCTGATTCACGGAAAGCGTGGCTGTCCGGGGCGGGACAGCCACGCTTTCCGTGAATCAGCGCGCGGGGGGCGTTGGAGGGTGGGGTCAGTCGCGGTCGATGTGGTGGCCTACGACCGTGGGGCCGAGCATGACGGCGAAGCCGGAACCGTCGCGGCGTGGGTCCGCCGGGGGCAGGTCCACCGGGTCACCGTTCACCGTCGCGCCCACCGGCCGCGGGCCGATCCAGGCCACGGACAGGTCCGTCTCACCCTTGAGGAGCCGTTGGGCACGCACGCCGCCGGTCGCCCGCCCCTTCGCCGGGTACGCCTTCAGTGGCGTCACCTTGACCGTGGCGCCGGTCGACGTGACCACCATCGGCTCACCGTGCTGGGCGTCACCGGCGCGGACCGCGCCGAAGAACACCACCCGCGCGCCCGCGGGCAGGCTGATGCCGGCCATCCCGCCGCCCTTGACGCCCTGCGGCCGGACCAGGGACGCCGCGAAGCGCAGCAGCGACGCCTCCGACGAGACGAACGCCAGCGCCTCGGCGCCGTCGGTCAGCCAGGACGCGCCGACCACCTCGTCGCCGTCACGCAACGAGATCACCTCGAACTCGTCCGAACGGACCGGCCAGTCCGGCGCGCACACCTTCACCACACCCTGCCGCGTGCCCAGCGCCAGACCGGGCGACCCGGCGGCGGACGGCCCCAGCGGCGCCAGCCCCACCACGGTCTCCCCCGGCGTCAACGGCACCAGCTCGGCCGCCGACATGCCGCCGCGCAACGACACCGTGCCGGACTGCTCCGGCAGCACCGGCAACGGCAACACGTCGATCTTGAACGCCCGGCCGGCGCTGGTCACCAGCAGCACCCGCCCCCGCGCCGTGGAGTGCACCACGGCGCGTACCGCGTCGTGCTTGACCCGGCCGCTGCGCCGCCGCGCCTCGGCCGCCTCCTCCGACTCGGCCGCGGTCCGCGCCACCAGGCCGGTCGCGGACAGGATCACCTGGCACGGATCGTCGGCGACCTCCAGCGGACCCGCCGGCGCGGAGGCCGCGAGGACCTCCTTCAGGTCGCCGTCGACAAGCGTGGTGCGCCGCTCGGTGTGGAACTGCTTCACCACCGCGGCCAGCTCGTCGGAGACGAGTTTCCGCAGCACCTTCGGGTCGTCGAGGATCGTCGACAGCTCGGCGATCTCGCCGCGCAGCTTCTCCTGCTCGGCCTCCAGCTCCAGCCGGTCGAACTTGGTGAGCCGGCGCAGCGGCGTGTCCAGGATGTAGGTCGCCTGGATCTCGGACAGCTTGAACTTCTGCATCAGGCCGTCCTTGGCCGCCTGGGCGTCCTCGCTGGCCCGGATCAGCTTGACCACCCGGTCGATGTCGAGCAGGGCGATCAGCAGGCCGTCCACCAGGTGCAGCCGCTCCTCGCGCCGACGCTTGCGGTAGGCGCTGCGCCGGGTCACCACCTCGTAGCGGTGCGACAGGAACACCTCGAGCAGCTCCTTGAGCCCGAGCGTGCGCGGCTGGCCGTCCACCAGCACCAGGTTGTTCACGCCGAACGACTGCTCCAGCGGGGTGAGCCGGTAGAGGTCGGCAAGCAATGCCTGCGGGTTGACCCCCACCTTGCACTCGACCACCAGGCGGGTGCCGTTCTCCCGGTCGGTGAGGTCCTTGACGTCGGCGATGCCGGTCAGCCGCTTGGTCTTGTTGACCTCGTTGGTGATCGCCGCGATCACCTTCTCGGCGCCGACGCCGTACGGCAGCTCGGTGACCGTGATGGCCTGCCGGCCACGGCTGCCCTCCAGCGGGCCGATCTGCACCCGGCCGCGCATCCGCACCACGCCGCGCCCGGTCTCGTACGCCCGGCGCACCTCGTCCAGCCCGAGCAGCAGCCCACCGGTGGGCAGGTCGGGGCCGGGCACGAACTCCATCAGCCGGTCCAGCGTGGCGTCCGGGTGGTTGATCAGCCAGCGGGCGGCCTGGACCACCTCGCCGAGGTTGTGCGGGATCATGTTGGTCGCCATCCCGACCGCGATCCCGGACGCGCCGTTGACCAGCAGGTTCGGGAAGGCGGCCGGCAGCACGGTGGGCTGGGTCAGCGAGCCGTCGTAGTTGGGCTCGACGTCGACGGTGTCCTCACCCAACTCGCCGACGAGCAGCATCGCCTCGCGGGACATCCGGGCTTCCGTGTTGTGATTCACGAAGCCGCCGGCCAGGAAGGAGTGATCGGCGGACTCCACCCGTACGGAGTAGACCTCTGCCGGCTCGTCCGGCGCCACCGCAACGATGCGCTCGAACCGATATCCCGAGTCCATGATCGGCAGAATGGTCGCCAGGACCTCGGTGTCCTTGATTCGGTCGATGATGCGCAGTCGTTCGGTCTCCCACCGCTCGATCCGATCAAAGTTGTGCTGCGTCAGCCATTTGCGTCCGCTACCCCGCCGATCGAATTCGAGCGCACCCCGCACGTAGTCGGCGACAAAGGGAACGTGGTCCTGACTGAGGCGGTGCGGGCGCACGGGCGCGTGGCCCAGCACGTCGGCCAGCACCGCTTGCTTCGTACGTAGGAAACCGACCCGGGTCGCGAACGCTTTGATGTTTCGTAGCCCAGACACCACCAAGCGGTGCTCCACCGAACCGCTGGGGCGGGTGTACTGCCGATGGCAGGCGACAACTCCGAACTCCGCCAGCAACTCTTGAACCTCGCGGGTCAACCGCTCACTGAAGCTGGTGTATTGGATGGTGAAGCTGGCGTTGGCCACCCGGACTCCGCCATCGCCCTCGAACAGGGCCATCAGGAATGCCCGCTTCACACCCCAGCCGCCGGTCCAGACGAACTCGGGTACGAACTTGTCCCTGGCCTGATGACCGATCAGCTCGGCAAGCGGGCTTGCCCGGAAAGCATCCATACCGCCGGCATACTCTTGGACGTCCAGCTCACGGATGCGCCGACGGTCTCGACGGGTATGCCGTTCGGTGACGTAACGTCGCCCACCGACAACCTGGTCGTAGGCGTGCAAAACCTCTTCGAAAAAGTGCTCGTCGGTGTTGTTGAACCCTGCCCGGGACTCGTTCGCAAAGCCTTCCGACACCCATGCGCCGCCCAACACGCCCAGCATGTACTCCCGCGCGGTGGGGACAACCTGGCTCCAGGCGTTCCGCGCGAGGCAGACGACCACACCCGGAGCGAGCTCGTCGAGCCTCCGCCACTGGAGAACAGGGACGCCCATCGGGGCGTCGAGGCAAAGGACCAGGTGATTTTCACTGCCCCGCAGCGAGTAGCCAGTCTCCGTGGTGAAGCGCAGCGTCGGATGAACTCCTGAGTTGAAGACCTTGTTGACCCGAACGGCCTTGCCGTCCTTGTCGAGGACCTCGAAGTCGGCATCCGCCTCGCTGTCCGGCGGAAGATTCACCACATCACCGATTCGCGGACTGGTTCCGTCGGCAAGACGGATCCGGGTATCGCCTACTACGCAGTAGCGCGCCGCCGCCGGGCCGTCGTCCGGGCTGCCGAAGTTTCCATGCCCGTCGATGAGTGGGACGTTGAGCGAGAAGTCCTGCGCCAACCGCACCATCGCGTCGTAGATCGCGGTGTCGCCGTGCGGGTGGTACTTGCCCATGACGTCGCCGACGATCCGGGCCGACTTCACGTGCCCCCGGTCCGGGCGGTGGCCCTGCTCGTACATCGACCAGAGGATGCGCCGGTGCACCGGCTTGAGCCCGTCCCGGGCGTCCGGCAGGGCGCGGGAGTGGATGACCGAGAACGCGTACTCCAGGTAGGAGTCGGAAACCTCGGTGACCAGCGGGTTGTCGAAGACCCGGGCGCCGGCCTGGTCGAAGGCGGAGAGGTCCGCCTTCGCGCGGTCGTCCTTGCGGCGTGCCATGGTGCAGCTTCCTTCCGAAACGAACGCGGTGGTCAGGCGTCGATGGCGTCGCGGTCGACGCGGTCGGCGGAGTCGATCAGCCAGTTGCGGCGGGGCTCGACCTTCTCGCCCATGAGCAGTTCGAGGATCCGCTCGGCGGCCTCGACGTCGTCGAGCGTGATCCGCCGGACCGCCCGGGTGGCCGGGTTCATGGTGGTCTCCCACAGCTCGTCGGCGTCCATCTCGCCGAGGCCCTTGAAGCGCGGGATCGGGGTGACGATCTGCTTGCCGGCCTTCTCCAGCTTGCGGACCGTCGCCTCCATCTCGGCCTGGGTGTAGGTGTAGGTGGTCTGCGGAGTGCGCCCCCTCGTGGTGATCTTGTGCAGGGGCGGCATGGCCGCGTAGAGCCGGCCGGCCTCGATCAGCGGCCGCATGTAGCGGGCGAAGAGCGTGATCAGCAGCGTCCGGATGTGCGCGCCGTCGACGTCCGCGTCGGCCATGATCAGCACCCGGCCGTAGCGCAGGGTGGACAGGTCGAAGGTGCGCCCGGAGCCGGCGCCCAGCACCTGCACGATCGCCGCGCACTCGGCATTGTCCAGCACCTGCTGGAGGTTGGCCTTCTGCACGTTGAGGATCTTGCCGCGGATCGGCAGCAGCGCCTGGTATTCGGAGGACCGGGCGAGGCGTCCCGTCCCGAGGGCGCTGTCCCCCTCCACGATGAACAATTCGCTTCTCTCGATGCCTGTCGCGCGGCAGTCGACCAGTTTGGCCGGCATGGCCGCGCCCTCCAGCGCGGTCTTGCGGCGGGCGGCGTCCTTCTGCTGCTTCTGGGTGAGCCGGACCCGGGCCGCGTCGACGATCTTCTGGAGCACCGTGCGGGCCTCGGCCCTGGTGCGCCGGTCGTCCAGCCAGCTCTTGAGGTGCGCCTCGACCAGCCCCTGGAGCACCTTGGTGATGCCGGCGGTGGAGAGCTCGTCCTTGGTCTGCGAGGTGAACTGCGGTTCCGGGATGCGGACGTGCACCACCGCGGTCATGCCCTCCAGGACGTCGTCCAGGGTGGGCGCGTCCTCCTTGGGCTTGAGCAGGCCGCGGGCGCTGCGTGCGGCCTCGGCGAGGGTGCGGGCCAGGGCCCGCTCGAAGCCTTTGCGGTGGGTGCCGCCATGGGCGTTGCGGATGGTGTTGGTGAAGCACTCGACGGTGCGTTCGTAGCCGGTGCCCCAGCGGAACGCGATCTCGACCTCGGCGCGCCGCTGCACGTTCGACTGCATGACGCCGTTGGCGTCGGCGGCGTTCTCGCGGTAGGTGCCCTCGCCGGTGACCAGCAGCGTGCCGGAGACCGGGCGGTCGCCGGCCGGGGCGAGGAACTCCACCATGTCGGTCAGGCCGTCCGGGAAGTGGAAGCGCTCCTCGGCGGCCTGCTCGCCGGTTTCGTCGCGCAGCCGGTAGGCCACGCCGGGGACGAGGAAGGCGGTGTTGCGCAGCTTGAGCCGGACCACCTCGGTGTCGAGCGCGGCGCCGGTCTCGAAGTAACGGGGGTCGTGCCACCAGCGGATCGAGGTGCCGGTGCGCTGGCCGCGCTTCATGGCGCCGACGATCTGCAGGCCGGGGCCGGGGGTGAACGGCGCGTCGGGGCCGTCGCCGTCGAAGATCCCGGGCACGCCGTGGCGGAACGACATGGCGTGGACCTTGCCGCCACGGCGGACGGTGACGTCGAAACGGCGGGAGAGGGCGTTGACCGCCGAGGCGCCGACGCCGTGCAGGCCACCGGAGGTCTTGTAGCCCGAGCCGCCGAACTTGCCGCCCGCGTGCAGGCGGGTGAGCACCAGCTCGACGCCGGAGATGCCGGACTTGGCGTGCACGTCGGTGGGGATGCCCCGACCGTCGTCGTCGACCTGCACCGAGCCGTCGGCGTGCAGGATCACGTCGACCTTGGTGGCGTGACCCGCGACACCCTCGTCGGTGGAGTTGTCGAGGATCTCGTTGACGAGGTGACCCACGCCACGGCTGTCGGTGGAGCCGATGTACATGCCGGGGCGCTTGCGGACGGCGTCGAGGCCTTCCAGGTGGGTCAGGTCGTCGGCCCCGTAGAGCGTCTCAGGCTGTGCGGTCAACTGGTCGTACTCCCAGGTCTCGGCGGTGTGGTGCCGTTCACCGTGTGATGCCCCCACGGCGATCGCCGGGCGCGGCGCGCCGCAGCGAGCCTAGCCCGGCGCTCCGACAGCTCCGACGTACCCGGTGCGGTGCGTTGTCCGGTTGTGCCGCGGGCCGGCCCGGACGGGGGCGGCGGAGGGCGCGGGGAGGCGTTCGTGCACCACAACGATCGGACCCCGCGGTCGTCTTCCCGTCGTCGACAGGCGAATTGTCAACAGCCGTCGCGTCCCGGTGTCCGGCCATTGACGCCCGTCACACGCCCGTGATCTGATCGCCCACCAAAGAATCTTTCATGTTTCGATGGGTGAGGGTGAGGTGGGGCATGTCCGTGTTCCGTCGTTCCGTGCTCGCGGCGGCACTGGCGCTCGCCACGGTGGCGCTGCCGGCCGCCGTGGCGCCGGCCGGGCCCGCCGCCGCGGCGCTGCCCACCGCCGCGGTGGCGTTGGGTGACAGCTTCATCAGCGGCGAGGGCGCCGGCGGGTACGCCCCGGTGGTCGACGTCAACGGCGTCGCACAGGGCTTCCCCGGCTGGTCGGCGGCGAACGCCAACGCCTACTTCTGCCACCGTTCGCCGAACGCCTCGCTGTTCCGGGCCGACCTGCCGGGCATCTCCGCGCGGTTCAACCTGGCCTGCTCGGGCGGACAGCCGTACGACATCGCCAACGCCTCGGCCACCCGGGCCAAGGGGCGCCAGGTGGCGGCCCAGCTCGACCAGCTCCGGTCGGTGGCCCGCACCCACGACATCGACCTGGTGCTGGTCGGACTCGGCTCGAACAACAGCTCGTTCACGTTCGGCAGCGTGGCGGAGAAGTGCGCCAACCGGTTCATCGCGGATGCGTGGACCGGGTGGTGGGAGTTCTGGGCCTACCTGGGCGGACCGGTGGAGCAGAAGCCCTGCACCGACGCCGACCTGGGCACCGCCGCGCAGTTCGCCTCGGCCACCGCGGAGACCACGGCCGCGCTGCGGCAACTGCTGGCCACGCTCGACGAGGTCGACGCGGACGGCCAGCACCGGGTGGTGTTCCAGGACTACACCAACCCGCTGCCGTACGAGCTGGAGCAGAGCTACTGGAGTGAGGACAGCCGCGACGACACCCGGGACAAGTTCCGCGCCCTGGGCGCCGAGCGGTACGCGGCCGGCTGCCCGATCCACCGGGCCAGCCTGGCGCCCGGACAGCGCTTCTCCCAGGGGCTCGGCTCCCTGGTCGGCTCGGTGCGCGGCACGCTGGCCACCGAGTTCCCGCAGGACGACCTGGTCTACCTGAACGTGCAACGGGCGTTCGACGGCGCGCGGCTCTGCGAGAAGGCGGGCAGCCCGGCCAACGCCCTGGCCACCCCGATCCGGTTGATGGACGGCCCGAGCGGCGTCTTCGTCACCAGCCTCTCCGGCTACG
Organism: Micromonospora sp. NPDC049282; assembly: GCF_043197045.1. NCBI lineage: Bacteria > Bacillati > Actinomycetota > Actinomycetes > Micromonosporales > Micromonosporaceae > Micromonospora > Micromonospora sp. NPDC049282. Next base: position 171,748 of record NZ_JBICSL010000015.1, on the reverse strand, counting down.
ACAAGCTCGACATCCAGCGGATCGCGAACGCCTGCGGCACCTACTTCCAGACCTGCCAGGAGTCGTGGCACCCGAGCGCGGCCGGCCACCAGGTGCTAAGCCGGTGCCTGTCCGGCGCCGCGGTGACCGCCGCCCGCACCGTGGCCTGCGTGCGGGCCCCGGACGGCACGATCGCGGTGAGCTGACGGCGCGGGCCGGCGTCCCGGCACCCCGGGACGCCGGCCCGCGCGGTGGCCGGTCAGGACCGGATGGCGGCGCCGAGCACGTGCGGCGAGGCGGGGGTCGGGACGCCGGACGCCGGGAAGCGGAACCGGTCGACGTCGGTGACGGCGAACCCGGCGGTCCGGATCGCGGCCAGGGTGTCGCGGGCGGTGTGGCAGCCGGCGCAGAACAGCGGCCAGAGCGTCGCGTCCGCGACCCGCTGGGCCCGCCGCAGGCCCGGCGTCTCGGCCACCACGTGCTCGTAGAAGCGCAGCTCGCCGCCCGGCCGGAGGATCCGGCGCGCCTCGGCCAGCGCCGCCGCCTGGTCGGGCACCGAGCAGAGCACCAGCGAGAACACCACCACGTCGGCGGCGCCGCCGGCGATCGGCAGCGCCTCGGCCATGCCGGCGGCCACGGTCACCGGCACCCGGGCGGCGGGTGCGGCGGCGCGGGCCAGGGCGCGCAGCCGTGGCTCCGGCTCCACGGCGAGCACCCGGGTGACGGCCGGCGGGTAGTGCGGCAGGTTGCGGCCGTTGCCGGCGCCCACCTCGACCACGAGGCCGCGCAGCCCGGTCACCAGGCGACGCCGGTGCGCGGCCATGCCGGCGGCGTCCAGGGCGACGCTGGCGCGGGCGAACTGCCGGGCGAAGATCGGGTGGGAGACGCCCATCAGCGGGCCGCCGGGGCCAGGCCGAGGCTGAGCAGGAGCGGGCCGGCCGGCCCGTCGACCAGGTCGCCGAGGCGTACCCCGTCGAGCACGGCGAGGAAGGCGGCCTGGGCGCGGCGCAGCTCGCCGCGCAGCCGGCAGCCGGCGACGAGCGGGCAGACCGGTTCGGCGCAGTTGACCACCTCGTCGTCGCCCTCGAACGCACGGACCACCTGCCCGACGGTCAGCTCACCGGCGTGTTCGGCGAAGGCCACCCCGCCGGACCGGCCCCGGATGGTCACCAGGACGCCGAGCCGCTGCAGCCGCTGGACCACCTTGGCGACGTGGCTGCGGGGCAGCGCGAGCCGGGTGGCGAGTTCGTCCACCGTGCAGCGGACCGGGGACGCGGCGGTAAGCATGGCGATCCGCAGCGCCATGTCGGTCGACCGGTTGAGCCTCACGTGCCGACCCTAGCCAGTCGGGGCCGATTGCGGCACGGGGCCGATCTCGGTGATCCGCGCCACGTCCCTCGCGGGACCTTGGACCCTAAAGAGGAAGGTATAGCTCCTGTTTTCTGAGGTTGACCCGTTCGACGCCCAGAAGGAGACAGTCGTGCTCTCGGAATCCTCCGCAGCCGTGGTGTCCGCGACCATACCCGCGGTACGGGCACACGGCGAGGCGATCACCGGCCGGTTCTACCAGCGGATGTTCGACGCTCATCCGGACCTGCTGGACCTCTTCAACCGGGGGAACCAGGCCACCGGGCAGCAGAAGGCCGCCCTCGCCGCCGCGGTGGTCGCGTACGCCGGGCACCTGACCGGCGACACCGCCGGCGGCCCGTCGTGGGGGCCGATCCTGGACCGGATCGCGCACAAGCACGCCTCGCTCGGCATCACCGCCACCCAGTACCCGATCGTCGGCCGGCACCTGCTCGCCGCGGTCGCCGAGGTGCTCGGCGACGCCGTCACCCCGCCGGTCGCCGCCGCCTGGGACGAGGTCTACTGGCTGCTGGCCTGCGAACTCATCGCCCGGGAGGCACGGCTGTACGCCGGGGCCGGCGTGCCGGAGGGCGGCCCGGTATGGCGGGACTGGCGGGTGACCGGCCGGGTCCGGGAGACCGTCGACGTCGTCTCACTCACCCTCGCGCCGGCCGACGGCGGCGCACCCCCCGACTTCGCGCCCGGCCGGTACGTCTCGGTCGCGGTCGACCTGGGCCAGGGCCGGGGGCAGCAGATCCGGCAGTACAGCCTGTCCGGCCGGCCCGGCGCGGACGAGTGGCGGATCACCGTGAAGCGGGTCCGGGGCGAGGCCGGCGCGCCGGACGGCCTCGTCTCCGGGCACCTGCACGACCGGGTGGCCGTCGGCGACACGCTCCGGCTGAGCCCGCCGTTCGGCGAGGTCGACGCGGCCGGCGACGGCGGCTCGCTGCTGCTGGTCAGCGCCGGTATCGGTCTCACCCCGGCGATGGCGGCGCTGGCCCACCTGGCCGACCGGGACCCCGGGCGCGAGGTGACGTTGGCGCACGCCGACCGGGCCGTCTCGACGCACGCGTTGCGTCACGAACTGCCCGCGCTGCAGGAGCGGCTGCCGAATCTCGCGGTCCACCTCTGGTACGAGGACGCGGCCGGCGCGGAACCTTCTCCGCTGAAGGCGCACGTGTCACCCGGGCTGGTCGATCCGGACCGGATCCCGGTGACCGCCGGGACGGTGGCGCACCTGTGCGGGCCGATCGCGTTCATGAACCTGGTCCGCGGCAACCTGCTGCGCCGGGGTGTCCCGGCCGGGCGGATCGCCTACGAGGTGTTCGGCCCCGGAATGCTGCCCGACCGACCCGGGTCGTGAGGAAGTCGGTGGGCCACAGGTTGGGGGCGGATCGGCAGGGTAGAGGTTCACCATGCGCATCGCGATGGTCTCGGAGCACGCCAGCCCGCTCGCCGTCCCCGGCGAGGAGAACGCCGGCGAACAGCACGCCCACGTGGCGGAACTCGCGGCCGCGCTGGTCCGGGCCGGGCACGAGGTGCGTGTCTACACCCGCCGGGACTCCGGCACGCAGCCCGAGGCGGCCTCCGCCCACGGCGGCTACCAGGTGTGCGCGGTGCCCGCCGGCCCGGCCCGGCGAGTGCCCAGGGACGAGTTGCTGCCGCACCTGGGCGAGTTCGGGAACTGGCTGGCGGACGCCTGGCGGCACGGGGGCTGGGTCCCGGACGTGGCGCACGCGCACTTCTGGATGAGCGGGCTGGCCACCGTGCACGCCAGCCGCCGCACCGGGGTGCCGACCGTGCTGACCTACCACACGCTCGGCACGGTGGAGCGCCGCCACCGGGACGCCCGGGACATGGGTCCGTCGAGGCGGATCGGCTACGAGCGGGCGCTCGGCCGGGCCGTCGACCGGGTCGTGGTGCAGTCTGAGGACGAGGTGGGTGAGCTGCTCCGGATGGGCGTACCCCGCTCCCGGATGGCGCTGGTTCCGGCCGGCGTCAACGAGGCGGTGTTCCGCCCCGACGGCCCGGTCGCACCGCACGATCCGGCCCGCCCGCGCATCCTCACGGTCGGCCGGATGGTCGAGCGCCAGGGCTTCGTGGACGTGGTCCGGGCGCTGCCCGCCGTCCCGGACGCGGAGTGCGTGGTGGTCGGCGGCCCGCCGGCCGACCTGCTGCCGGCCGACGCGTTCGCCCGCCGGCTGTCCGCGCTGGCCGCGTCGTGCGGCGTCGCCGACCGGGTGCGGCTGGTCGGCGGCGTGCCCCGGGAGGAGATGGCCTCCTGGTACCGCTCGGCGGACGTGCTGGTCGCCGCCCCCTGGCACGAGCCGTTCGGCCTCACCGCGCTGGAGGGCATGGCCTGCGGTGTGCCGGTGATCGGCACCGCCGTCGGGGGCATCGCCGACAGCGTGGTGGACGGCCTGACGGGTGACCTGGTGCCGCCGCGCGACCCCCGCGCGCTGGGCGCCGCGTTGCGCCGACTGCTCGCCGACAACGTCCGCCGCTTCACGTACGCCACCGCCGCGCTGGACCGCGTCCGCAGCCGGTACTCGTGGAAGCGTTGCGCGGAGCAGCTCGGCGTCGTCTACGACACGTTGTCGACCGCGGCCCGGCCGGTACCGGCGGTGGCCTGACGCCCGCGTCGACGCGCCTCGCCACCCCTTGCTACCCGCCGGTAGCTTCCGGCCGTACGCTGGGCCGGTGAGTGGCGAGTACACGCAGGAGTACGTGGACGTCGACGGCGCGCGGATCGGCGTGCAGATCCACCCGGAACCGGACGGGCCGCCCGGCGCGCCGGTGGTGCTGATCTGGCCGGCCATGGGCGTCCGCGCCCGCTACTACCGGCCGTTCGCCGCCGCGCTGCGCGACGCCGGGCTCGCGGTGATCGTGGCGGACCTGCGCGGCACCGGGGAGAGCACCCCCGGTCCGGCCCGCACCTGCCGGTACGGCTACGCCGAGCTGGCCACCGACGTGGGAGCGGTGCTCGACGCGCTCAAGCCCCGGTTGGACGGGCGCGTCCGGGTGCTGCTCGGGCACTCCCTCGGCGGCCAGGTCGCCGTGCTGCACCAGGCGCTGCACGACGCCGGCCGGGTGGACGGCCTGGCCCTGGTGGCCGTGGGCCTGCCCTGGTGGCGGCGCTATCCGGGGCTTCGCGGCTGGGGCGTGCTGCCGTACACCCAGGGCATCGCGGCGACGGCCCGACTGCTCGGCGTCTGGCCCGGCTGGGGGTTCGGCGGCCGGCAGGCGCGCGGCGTGATCCGGGACTGGGCGCACACCGCCCGGACCGGGCGGTTCCCGGCGCTCGACGGGGTGGACACCGAGGCCGCCGTGCGGCGGATCCGGACGCCGGTGCTCGCGGTAAGCGTCGACGACGACCAGTACACGCCGCACGAGACGCTGGACCACCTCTGCGACAAGCTGACCGCGGCGCCGGTGACCCGGCACCGCTACACCGTCGCCGAGGCCGACGCCGCGCTGGACCACTTCACCTGGGTCCGGTCGGCGGCGCCGCTGGCCGGCCGGGTGGCCGCGTTCGCGGGCTCGCTGCCGTCGCGCGATTCGGGGGCGTGAGCAGGCCGAGGACGGGTATGCCGCACCGCCCGAACACGGCGGAGGGGGATCAGATGTCCGAACGGCACACCGCGTTGCGCTCGATGCACGACCTGGGCCTGGCGGCCTGGTTCGGCGGCTCACTGATGGGGGCGCTCGGCGTCAACGGCGCGGCGGCACGAATCGACGACACGACTCAGCGGCTGCCGGTGGCCTCGGCCGGTTGGGCCCGGTGGACCCCGGTGAACGCGGCGGCGATCGGCGCCCACCTGGCCGGCGCGGTCGGTGAGCTGGTCACCGAGAGCCCGCGGATGGCCCGGCAGGCCGGCGTCGGCAAGGCGAGCGCGGTCAAGACCGCGCTGACCGTCGGCGCGCTGGCGGTGACCGGCTACAGCAAGCTGGTCGGCATGCGCCTGGAGAAGGCGGGCGGACCGCCGGTCGACGGCACCACCGAGCCCAACCACCACACCCCGGCGAACGTCGCCGCCAGCCAGCGGCAGATGAGAATGCTCCAGTGGGCGATCCCGGCGCTGACCGGCGCGCTGGTCGTGGTGACGTCGTACATGAGTGAGCAGCAGAAGCCGAACCAGGTGTTCCGCGGCATGCTGGACCGCGCCGGCGGGCTGATGTCCGCGCCGAAGACCATCGGCAAGGTGGCCGCCATGGGTGCGGCCAAACGTCACCTGGCCGGGGCCGGCCGCTGACCACCACGCGGCCGGCGGCCCACATCGGGGTGGACCGCCGGCCGCGTGGTGCCCGTTCAGGAGCCGGTGCCGTCCTCCCCCGGACCGCCCGGCGCGGACGGCTCGTTGTCCGGCACCGGCGAACCGGTCACCGGGTGCCCGGTGTCGTCTACCAGGCCCGGGGCCATGCTGCCGCCGTGCGCCTCCTCGGCTTCCCGGGGATCCCGGTCCGCCGGGTTCGTCTCGTCCCGCCGCTCGTCCACGTCTCCCCCCTCGCTGTCGTTCCCGGCCGGTACCCGCGAGGCCGGCCGGAAAACCTCTAGGCCCGCGCGGCGGCGGGCAGCACGCCGAGCAGGTCGGCGAGGCGGGCGGCGTCCCGCTGGGCCTGGTCCCCGCAGCAGTTGTTCATCAGCACGTGCAACTCGGCGCACTCGTCGGCCAGCTCGCGCAGCAGCACGGACCAGTGCCGCAGCTCCCGCTCGCCGTAGGCGTAGCGGAACCGCTCCTGCTTGTCGCCGCTCTCCCAGGCGTCGCTGTGCCCGTGGAACCGGATCACGGCCAGGTCGGTGGTGGCGACCAGGATCGGCGGCACCGAGGAGGCGTGCCCCTGCGGCATGTCCACGCAGCCGTAGCCGAGCCCGTTCTCGCGCAGGAACGTCACGGTGTCGACCACCGCGTCCTCGGTGAACCAGGAGGAGTGTCGCAGCTCGACGGTGACCGGATGGGGACGGCACCGCCGGGCGGCGGCCAGGATCCGCCGCCGGGCCGCGTCACCGCGGGCCAGCCAGGGCGGGAACTGCAACAGCACCGCGCCGAGCCGGTCGGCCGCCGCGAGCGGCGCCAGCGCCGCGTGGAACCGGTCCCACAGCTCGTCGTACGCCCCGGCGGACAGGTCCCGCCATCGGATCCGGCTCGGCCCACCGGCCGGCCGCAGGTCCTTCGGCAGCGCCTCGACCGGGGTGTGGTGGCCGGTGAACAGCCGGAACGCCTTGACGTCGAAGGTGAAGCCGGCCGGGGTGGCGTCCGCCCAGGCCGTCGTGGTCTCCACCGCCGGCACCGCGTAGTACGACGTGTCCACCTCGACCAGTCCGAAGTGCTCGGCGTACCAGCCCAGCCGGCCGGCCGGGGTGTTGACCCCGCGCGGGTACCAACCGGAGCGGACCAGCATCTGGTCGGCCCAGGAGGACGTGCCCACCTTGATGACACCCATGTCATTCAGTTCACCGCGAACCGGACCGGCCGGCAACCGGAGGCTCCGGTGTGGAGCGGATCATCCGCGAGCCGATCGACGGCGCGAGGATCATCGGCTGACCGGCCCGGACCGCCGGCCCCGGATCGCCGCGACGGTGACCGGCCTCACCCGGGCCGCGGGGTCCGGGGTGTGACGCCCGGGCAGGTGACGGCGCTGAGGGTCACGAGATGGATGCACCCCGCCTGGACCAGGAGACCGTCGAGCGCCTGCTCGACGGTTCCCCCTACGGCGCGCCCGCCGCTCCACCCGTGCTCGTCCGGTTCCTCGGCGCCGTCCGCGCGGCGCCCCGGCCCGCGGAACTCGACGGCGAGTCGGCCGCCCTCGCGGAGTTCCGGGCGGCGCGGGCGGCGGCGTCCGCCGCCGGGTCGACGGCCGACCTGGCCGACCACCAGCCGACGGCCGCTTCCGCCCGCCGACAGCCGGCGGGCGCCGGCGGTGGCGCGGACGACCGCCCCGCTCGGCGGTTCGCCACGCTGCTCGGCGCCAAGGTCGCCGTCGCCGCCCTGGCCGCGACGCTCACCGGCGGCGTCGCGCTGGCCGCGGCGACCGGGAACCTGCCCGGCGACACCCGGGGTGAGGCGCCACCGGCCGGCCCCACCACCGCCGGCGCCCCGGCCACGACCGGGTCGGCGCCCACGGCCCACCCCACCCACCCGGCGACCGGCCCGACCGCCGGTGCGCCCGACCTGTCGTCGCCGGCCGGACTGTGCGTCGCCTACCGGGCCGTCGGCGAGGGCGGGCGGGGCCGCGCCCTGGCGGCTCCGGCCTTCGCCGGCCTGGTCGCCGCCGCCGGCGGTCCGGCCCGGGTGCCCGGCTACTGCGCCGGGCTGCTCCACGGCTCCGACTCGCCGGGGGCGGGCGAGGCGGATCGGACCGGCCCGCCCACCGGGGGCGTACCCGACCCGGGCACCGGCGGACCGCCGTCCGGCGCCGCCCCCGCGTCCGGCGCCGCCCGGACGCCGAACGGCCCCCCGTCCCGCGCCGCCCGCACGCCCGGCGCGGGGCGGTCACCGGCCGGTCACCGATCCGGTCCGGCGCGGCCACCTGCGGGCGGCGTACCCGAGCAGGGCGGACCGCCGACCGGCTGACGACCGGCTGGTAACTTGCGCCGATGACCCCCCGGCGTCGCCGACCGGCGATCCTCCTCCGCCTGGCCGTGGTGCTCGGCGTGGTGGGCGGCATCGTGCTCACCGCGCTCGGCCCGGCCACGGTGACCGGCCTGCTGCCCTACTTCACCATTCAGAGCAACGTGGCGGTCGGCGTGCTCGCCGGCTACGCCGCCTGGTGCGCGGCGCGGGACCGGCCGGAACCGTCAAGCGCGCTCAAGGGCGCGGTGACCCTCTACATCACCATCACCGGTACGGTCTACCACCTGGTGCTGGCCAACCCCGCCAGCCCGTTCGCGATGGCCCAGCCGCACCGGGAGCCGGGCGAGTGGTGGGGTAACCAGCTCCTGCACACGGTGGTGCCGCTGCTCGCGATCACCGACTGGGCGCTGTTCGACCGCCGTGGCCGGCTGCGCCCCCGGTACGCCGCCTGGTGGTTGGCGTTCCCGCTGGCCTACCTCGGCTTCGCGCTGGTGCGCGGGCTCGTCGTGCACCGCTACCCGTACCCGTTCCTCGACGCCGGGCAGCTCGGCTACGACGGCGTCGGGATCAGCGCGCTGGGGTTCGCCGCCGTGTTCTGGCTGCTGGGCCTGCTCTTCGTGGGCGCCGACCGGCTGCTCGCCCGGGTGGTGTCCCGCACCGCACCGGCACCGCCCCCGACGGCCGAGGTGACCGCCCGGGAACCCAGCGGTTCCGGCTCCGGGTAGCGGGACGGGCATGTCGACGACCGGGGACGCCACCACCGACCGGGTGCTGTCGGCGTTGCTGACCATGCAGCGGGAGTCCTGGGAGCAGGGCCTCACCGGGCAGGCGCTGCTCGACCTCGGCCGGCCCGAGGCGGCGACGCTTGTCGCGGACGCCGCGGTGACCCGGCAACGGCCCGACGGCCGGCTCGGCGAGCTGGCCGGAGCGCTCGGCGCGGTGAACGGCGCCGCCTGCGGCGAGGTGGTTCGGCACGCGGCGACCACCACCGGTGAGCCGAGGTACGCCGCCGCGTTGGCCGCCCAGCTCGACTGGCTGACCCGCCGGGCGCCCCGGGCCGCCGACGGCACCCTGTTCCACCTGCTCGACGGCCGCCAGGTGTGGGCCGACACGGTCTACATGGTGGTGCCGCTGCTCGCGCTGACCGGCCGGACGGAGCTGGCCGCCGCCCAGGTCGCCGGGCACCGGCGCCGGCTGCACGACCCGGGCACCGGACTGTACGCGGCCCGCTGGGACGAGGACCGGGGCGAGCTGGACCGGCCGCAGCCGTGGGCCACCGGCAACGGCTGGGTGGTCGCCGGGATCGCCCGGGCGCTGCGCCTGGCGCCGCAGTGGCCGGCGGGGCTGCGCGCCGAGCTGGCCGGGCACGCCGAGGAGGTGCTGACCGCCTGCCTGCGCCACCGCACCGAGGACGGGCTCTTCCCCGACGTGCTCGACGACCCCGGCACGTTCCGCGAGGCCAACGCCGCCCAACTGTTCGGGTACGCGGCGCTGACCGGGGTGGCCGACGGCTGGCTGCCGCCGTCGTGGCTCGGCACCGGGTCGGAGTTGCTGGCCGCCGCCGGCCGGCGGGTGGACCGGTACGGGCGGGTCACCGGGGTCAGCGGCGCGCCGGACTTCTCCGGCCCGGGCACCTCCCCCGAGGCGCAGGCCTGTCACCTGCTCGGGCAGGCCGCGCTGCGCCGCGCCCGGGCGGCGGTCAGTCCTTCCGGATGAGCCCGCGCACGTACGCGGCCTGCCCGGCGTGCTGCAGGTCGTCGTCGAGCACGCTGACCAGCCGTACGCCGAGGGTGACCGGCGGATCCCAGTTGTCGTCCACCACCCGGTCCAGGTCGGTGGGCTCCAGTCCGCGCAGGTACTTCAGGCTCCGCTCGACCACCGCCCGGTGGTAGTCGAGCAGCACGCCGCCGTCCTCCGGTCGCACGGCGGCGATCTGCTCGGGGCCGTGTCCGTAGCCGGTGTCGTCGGGATCGGGTCGCAGGCCGCACCGCCCCGCCCAGTCGCCGGTGACCCAGAGCTGCTCCGCGCCGAGCAGGTCGGCGACGTGGTGGTCCTGGATCCGGGTCAGGTGCCAGACCAGCCAGCCCACCGGGTTCGCCCCGTCGGCCGGGGCCTGCCGCAACTGCTCCGGGGCGAGCCCGTCGAGCGCCCCGGCGACGAGGTCCGGCAACCGCCCGTACGCCTCGGTCAGCAGATCGTTCACGTCCACGTGCGCCTCACTCCCCCACCGTCTGGTGTCGTCCTCCGGGGCAGTACCGCCCAGCGTGCCCGGCAAACCTGGCCGCCTAGGGTGATCACGTGGTCGCGGCGCTGGAGCTGTATCTCGACACCGACGCCACCCGGCGGATCCGGGTGCTGTGGGACCTGCTGGAGTCCGAGGGGGTGCCGAGTCTGCGGTCGCTGCTGGCCCAGCGGCACCGCCCGCACGTCTCGCTCGCGGTCGCGCCCCGCCTCGACCCGGAGCGGGTGGCCGAGGCGCTCGCCGGGACGGTGGTGGCCGCGCCGCTGCGGCTGGAGTTCCTGCACGCCGGCCAGTTCGTCGGGCGGGTGCTCTGGCTCGGGCCGGCGCCCACGGCGGCGCTGCTCGCCCACCACGCCGCGGTGCACGAACGGCTGGTCGGGGCGGGGATCGACGTGGTGGAGCACTACCGGCCCGGGCGCTGGGTGCCGCACTGCACGCTCTCCATGCGGGTGCCGAACCCGCTGATGACCGCCGCGGTGCGCCGGTGCCTGGAGGTGTTGCCGCTGACCGCCACCGTGGTCGGCGCCGCCGTCACCGACCACGCCCGCGACATCTGCCGTCCCCTCCCCTGAGCCCGCGGTCGGTCCCCGGACCCGACCCCGGTCCGTTGCCGGCAGGCGACGGACGGCCCTGGACCCCGGCGGCACGTAGGGTGCCCTCGGCCGGCGCGGCACCGTCCCGCCGCGCTGCGGCCCACCTCGCGCATGATCGGCTCCACCTCGCCGAGGTGGCGGCATCGCACCGCGCTCGATGCCGCCACCTCGGGGAACTGGCGCCGATCATCGGTCCTGGGTCTCGGCGGGCGGCGGACGTCGATCAGCGCCGGCCGAGGTCGAGGAGGAAGGTCGGGTGGTCCGGCTGCGGACACGGGTCGCCGTGGTGGCCGAGCCGCGCCCGCTGGGCCTCCGCCGGCTCGTCGATCACGCCCATGTCCCGCAGCATGGGCCGGAGCTGCGGCCAGTCCGGCTCGGTGAGGTCCCACACGATGATCGTCATCCGACCAGGATGCGGCCCGCCGGGGCGGTGGGCCACCGCGTTCGGGGCCACCTCCTGACGCGGTCCGCGGCTCGGCTGAGCTTAGGATGGCCCGATGAGGCGGAGGCGGTGACCGGCGGGAACACGACGAACCCGGGCTACGGCCATGCCTGTCTCGTCTACGACGACCCGGCCGCGCTGCACGCCCGGACGGTCGAGCAGGTCGCCATCGGCCTCGCCGCGGGTGAGCTGATCTGGCTGGTCGACCCGGAGGATCCGGACGCGGTGGCCCGACGGCTGGCGCCGGTGCCCGGCTTCGCCGACGCGCTGCGGCGCGGCGCGGTGCGGCTGTTCCGGGTCGACGAGGCCTACCGGCGTGACGAGATCGTCGACCCGGAGCGGCAGGTCCGGGCATACATCCGGGCCACCACCGAGGCGCTGACCGCCGGCCACACCGGCCTGCGGGTGCTGGCCGAGGCGACAAACCTGGTCCGCACCGCCGCCCAGCGCGACGCGTTCGCCCGCTACGAGCACCGCATCGACCACTGGATGCGGCACCGGCCGATGTCGGCGGTCTGCGCCTACGACCGGCGGGTGCTCGGCGACGCGGCGATCGCCGAGTTGGCCTGCCTGCACCCGGAGACCAACGCCGACGTGCTGTTCCGGCTGCACGCCGGGGGCGACGACGCGGCGGCGGCGCTCGCGGGCGAGCTGGACCCGACCGACGAGCATCTCTTCGCCGTCGCGCTGGAGCGGGCCGACCCGCGGCCGGTGGCGGGGCGGCTCGTGTTCGACGCGACGAACCTGCGTTTCGTCGACCACCGCGCCCTGCTGCGCCTGCGGGAGCACGCCCGACGCCACGGCGCGGTCGCGGTGCTGCGCACCCGCCGCCCGGCGACGGCCCGGCTGGTCGAGCTGCTGAGCCTGGCCGAGGTACGGGCGGAGGTGGCCCGATGAGGACCGGCGCGGCCGCCGACCACGTGGGCTACTTCCACGAGGCGATCCTCTACGACTCCGACGAGCACCTGCTGGCCGTGGTGCTGCCGTTCCTGCTCGGCGGCGTCGAGGCCGGCGAGCCCACGGTGGTGGGCCTCGGCGGGCGCAACGCCGATCTGGTACGCCGGGCGCTGCCCACCGGCGTCGAGGTCACCTTCCTGCCCGGCGGCGACGTCTACACCCGGCCCACCGCGGCGATCCGCGCCTACCGCGAGCTGCTGGCCGGCCACGCGGCCGCGGGCGCGACGCAGATCCGCATCGTCGGTGAGCTGCCGCCGGTGGTGTTCGGCGCGACCTGGGACTGGTGGGCCCGCTACGAGTCGGCGATAAACCACGCCTACGACGACTTCCCGTTGTGGAGCATGTGCGCCTACGACCGGCGGGTCACCCCGCCGCACGTGCTGACCGACGTGGCGCGGACCCATCCCCGGATCGCCCGGCCGGACGGTTCCCACGAGCCGACCGGCGTCTACACCGAACCGGCGAGCTATCTGACCGAGTGCCGGCCGGCCCCGCTCGATCCGGTGCAGCACACGGCGCCGGTGGTCGAGCTGGTCGACCCGACGCCGGCCCGGGCCCGGGCGGCGGTCCGCGCCGCCGACTCCGGCCTGCTCCCGCCCGACGGCGTCGACGACCTGCTGATGGCCGTCAGCGAGGTGGTGTGCAACGCGCTGCGGCACGGGACGTCGCCGGTGCGTATGCGGCTGTGGTGCGCGCCGGACCGGATCGTGGTGACCGTCCACGACCGGGGCCCCGGCCCGAAGGATCCGTACGCCGGGCTACTGCCGGCCGGTGACGGGACCGAGGGCGGCCTGGGGCTGTGGATCAGTCACCAGAGTTGCGACCACGTGTCGCACCACCGGGACGCCGACGGTTTCACCATCCGACTGACGGCGGGCAATGCGCACTTCCCGGTCTGACCGGCTGACCGACCGGCGGGCCGGGGGCGGGGCGGGCTCGACGGCGCGCGCGGACACGGTACCGTTGCGCCTCATCATGCCCCGCGGCCTGGCGCTGGCGAACCGACGGAGGATGGCGCATGTCCAACGGTGAGGAACCGTTCGCACCCCACGACGACGTGTCCGCGCGGCCGCGGTTCGACCCGGCGCTGCGCGGTTACGACAAACGCCAGGTGGACCGCTACGTCGAGCAGATGGACGGCGAGGTCGGCGCGCTGGCCGCCGCGCGCGACCGGGCGTACACCCAGGTCCGTGAGCTGACGGCGCAGGTGCAGCGGGCGCAGGCCGAGGCGGTCGAGCTGCGTGACCGACCGACGCCGGTGGACCGGGCGTCCTTCCGGGACCTCGGTCCGATGGTCGACCAGATCCTCGACCTGGCCGAGAAGCAGGCCGGCCAGATCACCGAGATGGCCGCCAAGCGCGCCGACGACTTCCAGGCCCAGGCGGAGAAGCTGCTGGTCGCGGCGCAGGAGCAGGCCGCCCGGGAACGGCGCGAGCTGGACGAGGAGCTGTCCGCCCGCCGGGCCGAGCAGGAGCGGGCGGACGAGGAACGGCGGGCCGTCGCGCAGGCGGAGCTGACCGCCGTGCGGGAGCTGGCGGAGAGACTGCGCGCCGAGGGCCAGGCCGTGCACGACCGGGCCCAGCAGGAGGCGAAGCGGCTCGCCGAGCAGAGCACGCAGCAGGTGGAGCAGGCCCGGTCCGCGTCCGAGGCGCTGGTGAAGGCCGCGCGCACCCAGATCCAGCAGGAGGTGCAGGCCAACCGCAGCAAGGCCCAGCAGGAGCTGGCCCAGTGGCAGGCCACCATGGCCCGGGAGCTGGACGAGCGGCGGGCCGCGGCCGAGCAGGAGCTGGCCGACCGGGCCGTGGCCGCCGAGCGGGACATCGCCGCGCTGGTCGCCGAGGCCCAGGAGTACGCCACCGAGGTGCGCGAGCGGGCCGACGAGGAGAACGCCGCCCACCAGGAGCAGCTTGCCTCCGTGCAGCGGGACATCCAGCAGCGCCAGGAGGCGCTGGCCCAGCTCAGGGCCGAGCTGGAGACCGTCGGCCAGCAGCTGGAGGAGACCCGCGAGGAGATCACCGAGATCGAGCAGGCGGGCGCCGAGCTGGAGGAGCGGCTGGTCGGCGTACGCCGGGACCTGGCCATCGAGACCAAGCGGCTGGACGAGGCCCGGCGCGCGGCGGAGCTGGCCGAGCAGCACGCCAAGGAGACCCGGGCCCGGGTGCAGCGGGAGGCCAAGCGGGTGGCCGACCTGGCCGCGGCGGCGGTGATGGCGGCCGCCGCGGGTGGGGGCGAGACCGCCGAGTACCCGCAGGTGGTGGCGCGCCTGCTGGGGCCCGCGGCGGCCGAGCCGGGACCCGTCGGGCGGCCCGAGAACGGGCGGTCCGACCCTGAGCGGTCCGAGGCGGAGCGGGTCGAGGCCGAGCGGGTCGAGGCGGAGCGGGTCGAGGCCGAGCGGATCGAGGCGGAGCGGGTCGAGGCCGAGCGGATCGAGGCGGACCGCCTGAGCGCCGAACCGTTCATCGAACGGCTGGACGGGCCGAGCTTCGACGCGTTCGCGGTGCGCACACCGGCGCCCCGCGCTGTGCCCGAGGCGGAGAGCACCGGGCCGGACACCGACGTCCGCGCCCCGGCCTGACGACCGGGCCGTCCGCCTCGCTCGTCGGCGGCGGTCGCGCCGCCGCGTGGCGCGGTACGGCGGGTCACCGCGTCGGCCCACCGGCGACGGGCTCGTCGTCGATCGTGGCGACGAGCCTCCCGGAGACCTGGCCGGCGGTCCCACCCTCCCGGGCGGCGACGCGCTCGGAGCGGGCGGCCCGCCGGCCCCGTGCGCCGCCGGCCGCGAGCCCGATGGTGGCGACCGCGATGACGACGGCCGCGACGACGGGCAGGGCGCCGGCCTGCCGGTGGTCCAGCACCGCCCCGCCGAGCGTGGCCCCGGCGGCGATGCCGAGATTGAGCACGGTGATGCCGATCGCTCCGGCGGTGGCTTCCCGACCGGGGGAGGCGATCCGCAGGAGGTGCGTCTGGAAGACCGGTGGGAGCAGTCCGATGAGCAGGCCCCAGCCGGCGACCACCACGACCGCCACGGCGAGGTGGCGGTCGAGAAGCAGCAGGGACGCGGCGCTGCCGGCGAAGGCGGCGCTGACCCAGCCGAGCGCCTGCCGCGGGAACCGGTCGAAGAGCGCTCCGGCACCGGCGGTTCCGGCCACCCCGGCCCCGCCGAAGACGAACAGCAGTAGCCCTGCGGTGGTGTCGTCGTAGCCGCCGAACTGGTGGAACAGCGGCGCGACGTAGGTGTAGAGCAGGAAGTGGCCGGTGAGGACGAGGCCGCCGGCGAGCGCGACGCCGAGCACCCCCCACAGCGCCGGGTCGGTGCCTTCCCGCGACGCGGCGGGTGCGGGCGGGTCCGGCAGGGGCAGGGTGCGGATCACGAGGGCCGCCAGCGCGAGCAACGCCGCCAGCGCGGCGAAGGAGACCCGCCAGCCGAGTGCGGCGCCGGCGGTGGCGCCCAGCGGGACACCGACGATGCCGGCGAGCGCGGGGCCGGCCAGCACCACCGAGACGGCCCGGCCGATCCGGGCCGGTGGGGCCAGGGTGGCAACCGTCGGCACGAGCAGGGACCAGAAGAGGCCGTGCGCGGCGGCGGCGACGATCCGGCCGGTGAGTGCCCAACCGTACGAGGGCGCGAACGCGGTGCCGGCCGTCGCCACGGCGAGGAGCAGCAGGATGGCGGGCACGAGCCGCCGGCGCGGCACCCGCCCGGTCAGCCGGGTCAGCGGGACGGCGACGACGGCGATCGTCAGCGCCCAGGCGCCGACCAGTGTGCCGGCGGCGGCGGGCGTGACGTCGAGGTCGTCGCCGAGCCGGAGCAGCAGGCTCGCCGGCAGCAGTTCCGTGGTGACTGTCGCGAAGGCCGCGCCGGCGAGCAGAAGCAGTGCTCGCCAGGGCATCCGGGCGGGTTGAGTGGTCATGGCCAGCACCGTAAAGTCTCACATCGATGTGAGAGTCAAGGAGTGATGGTGCGGATCGGTGAGCTGTCGAGGCGGACCCGGATTCCGGTTCGGATGCTGCGCTACTACGAGGAGCGGGGGCTGCTGGCGCCGCAGCGCACCCCGAGCGGCTACCGGCGGTACGCGGAGGCGGACGTCGGGCGGGCGACGCTGGTCAGCAGCCTGATCAGGTCGGGGCTGCCGACCAGGCTGATCCTGCCCCTGCTCCAGGACGACCGGGCGGCCCCGGCGAGCGGGGACGAGGAGGACGCCGACGAGGGCGAGCTGGTCGCGCTTTTCACCGCCGAACTCGCCCGCCTGGACAGCCGGATCGCGTGCATGAGCCTGAGCCGCGACGCGGTCCGGCGGCACCTGCGGCTCCGGACCGATCACTGAACCGGCGCCCTTGCTCCTGACCTTTGCTATATGCAAATATGTGGATCAATTTGCAGACGGTGATCGATCCTTCACGGACAGGGGTGGTGGACATGCGGAAAGCGTCCTCGATCGGCGCGGCGGTCGTCCTGGCCGTCGCCGCGGCAGGCGTCGTGGTGGTGGGTGGGGCCGCACCGGCCAGCGCGGGCTGCAGCCACTCCCACTCCAACGTGGACAACAAGTTCGGCCAGCTCTTCAACGCCACCAACGTCAACATCCGCAGCGGTCCGCACACCACCTGCGGGTCGCTGGGCTACGGCCAGCTCTCCCACAACGTCGACTTCCACTGCTTCGCCAGCGGCGACCGGGTCAGCGCCAACGGGCACACCACCTACACCTGGACCTACCTCAGGGACACCACCACCGGCGTCTCCGGCTGGGTCGCCGACGCCCTGCTCGACAACCTCGGCGGCAACGTCGCCTGCTGACCGGGCCGCGCCGAGCGCGCCGGGCGGGCACAATCAGCGGGCATGACCGGAGCCGCACTCCACCCGCCCGTCGAGCCGTACGCCACCCACCGGATCCCGGTCGGCGACGGCCACGTCCTGCACGTGGAGGAGGTGGGGCGGCCGGACGGCGTACCCGTGGTCTTCCTGCACGGTGGGCCCGGCGGCGGCCTGGTGCCGGCGGCCCGCCGCTTCTTCGACCCCCGGCGCTACCGCGCGGTGCTGTTCGACCAGCGCGGCGCCGGCCGCAGCACCCCGTTCGGCGAGGTGCGCGCCAACACCACCTGGCACCTGGTGGCCGACCTGGAGACGATCCGGCAACGCCTGGGCATCGAGTCGTGGCTGGTGTTCGGCGGGTCGTGGGGGGTCACCCTGGGTCTGGCGTACGCGCAGGCCCACCCGGAGCGGGTCACCGGCCTGGTGCTGCGCGGCGTGCTGCTGCTGCGGCGCGCCGAGCGGGACTGGTTCTACCAGGGCGGCCTGCGCCACCTCCAACCCGAGGAGTGGGACCGCTTCGTCGCCCCGATCCCGTCGGCCGAACGCGGCGACGTGCTGGCCGCCTACCACCGGCGGCTGCACGGCCCGGACGCCGGCGAGGCCCGGACGTGTGCGCTGGCCTGGGGCCGGTGGGAGGCGGTGAACTCGTCGCTGCGACCCGACCCGGCGGCGCTCGCCCACTTCACCGCCGACGAGCAGGCGCTGCCGATCGCCCGAATCCTGTCGCACTACGCGGTGCACGGCGGCTTCCTCGCCGAGGGCCAGTTGCTCGACGGGGTGGACAAGATCCGCCACCTGCCCGCCGTGATCGTCAACGGCCGCTACGACCTGTGCTGCCCGCCGGCGTCCGCGTACGACCTGGCCCGCCGGTGGCCGGAGGCGGAGCTGCGGATGGTGCCGGACGCGGGCCACTCGGCGGCCGAGCCGGGCATCGCCCGGGAGCTGCTGCGCGCCGTCGACCGCGTCGCCGACCGGATCGGCTGAGACCTCGGCACGCCCTGGTCTTCCGGGGTCGCCGCTGGCAAGATCGGCCGGGTGACGGGTGGGTTGTACGCGGTCAGTGACCTCCACGTGTCGTACGCGGAGAACCGTGCGGTGGTGGACGGCCTGCGGCCGGAGAACGCGGACGACTGGCTGATCGTGGCCGGTGACGTCGGCGAGGCGTTCGCCGACGTCGAGCGGACGCTGCGGCTGCTGCGCGACCGGTTCGCCCGGGTGGTCTGGGTGCCGGGCAACCACGAGCTGTGGACCCACCCCACCGACCCGGTGACGCTGCGCGGGGTGGCGCGCTACGACGCGCTTGTCGGGATGTGCCGTGAGCTGGGCGTGCTCACCCCGGAGGACGACTACCCGGTGTGGCACGGCGAGGGCGGCCCGGTCACCGTCGCGCCGCTGTTCCTGCTCTACGACTACTCCTTCCGCGCGCCCGGCACCACGACGAAGGAGGAGTCGCTGCGCGCGGCGTACGCGTCCGGGGTGGTGTGCACCGACGAGATGCTGCTGCACCCCGACCCGTACCCGGACCGGGAGTCGTGGTGCCGGGCGCGGCTGGCCGTGACCGGACGGCGGCTGGCCGCGACCGACCCGGCGCTGCCGACGGTGCTGGTCAACCACTGGCCGCTGGTCCGCCAGCCCACCGAGGTGCTCTGGTATCCGGAGTTCGCCCAGTGGTGCGGCACCGACCGCACCGCCGACTGGCACGTGCGGCACCGGGCCGCCGTGGCGGTCTACGGCCACCTGCACATCCCGCGCACCACCCACTACGACGGGGTGCGCTTCGAGGAGGTGTCGCTCGGCTACCCGCGCGAGTGGGGGCGCCGGGGCGGGGATCCCCGGCCGATGCGCCGGATCCTCGGCGGCGCCGGGTGATCGAGTCCCTGCTGCCGGCGGCGGCGGTGGCCGTCGAGGCGTTCGCCGACGTGCCCGGCGAGCCGCCGTACCCCGGGGAGGAGGACCTGGTCGCCCGCGCCGCCGAGAGCCGGCGCCGGGAGTTCGTCACCGCCCGGCGCTGCGCCCGCGAGGCGCTGGGCCGGCTCGGGTACGCGCCGGCGCCGATCCGCCCCGGCCCCCGGCGGGAGCCGCTCTGGCCGGCCGGTGTGGTGGGCAGCATCACCCACTGCGTCGGATACCGGGCGGCGGTGGTGGCCCCGGCCACCGCGCTGGCCTCGCTCGGTGTCGACGCCGAGCCGCACGAGCCGCTGCCCGGCGAGGTGGCCGGCATCGTCACCGCGGCCGGCGAGCCGGAGCGGCTGGCCGGGCTGCGCGCGGGCGACGCGGGCGTGCACTGGGACCGGCTGCTGTTCAGCGCCAAGGAGTCCGTCTACAAGGCGTGGTATCCGCTGACCGGCAGGTGGCTCGGGTTCGAGGAGGCGGAGGTGACGCTCGACCCGGCCGGCCGGTTCACCGCCCGGCTGCTGGTCGCCGGGGACCGGACCGACGGCGGGCCGCCGTTGCGCGCGCTCGACGGCCGCTGGCTGGTGGCCGGCGGGCTGGTGGTGACCGCCGTCGCGGTGCCCTGCGATTCGTCCTTGTTTGCCCGGCCCTACCCAGGGTAGGGGCTGAGGGCCTGGTCATTTCACCGCAACGGAGGACAGGTCCTGATGGATTCCAGCAAACCCGCCCAGGTCGTCAAGGGTGTCGTCGAGGCCGCCGTCGAGAAGGTCGGCGACGCGCTGACCCCGGACGTGCCAGGCGCGCCGGGGAGCGCGCCGCCGGCGCTCGAGGAGCCGACCGCGCCGCACGGCCCGCTGCCGCCCAAGGACGAGCAGGGCGCACCGGACACGCGTACCCCGACCGGCGCGGAGACCGGCGTGCCGAAGATCGCCAAGGGGCAGCAGGGGGCGTACCTCACCACTGCCAACGGCGCGCGGCTGCGGGACACCGACCACTCGCTCAAGGCCGGCCCGCGCGGCCCGGTGCTGCTGCAGGACCATCACCTGCGCGAGAAGATCACCCACTTCGACCACGAGCGCATCCCGGAGCGGGTGGTGCACGCCCGCGGCGCCGGGGCGCACGGCGTCTTCGTCGCGAACGGCGCCGCCGAGAAGGTCACCCGGGCCGGCTTCCTGAAGAAGGGCCGCGAGACCCCGGTCTTCGTCCGCTTCTCCACCGTGCTGGGCTCGCGCGGGTCGGCGGACACGGTCCGCGACACCCGGGGCTTCGCCACCAAGTTCTACACCGACGAGGGCACGTTCGACCTGGTCGGCAACAACATGCCGGTCTTCTTCATCCAGGACGCGATCAAGTTCCCGGACATCATCCACGCCGCCAAGCCGCACCCGGACCGGGAGATCCCGCAGGCGCAGAGCGCGCACGACACGTTCTGGGACTTCGTCTCGCTGCACACCGAGGCGCAGCACCACACCATCTGGAACATGTCCGACCGGGGCATCCCGCGGTCCTACCGGACCATGGAGGGCTTCGGCGTGCACACCTTCCGCCTGGTCGACGACGCCGGCGCGACGGTGCTGGTCAAGTTTCACTGGAAGCCGAGGCTCGGGGTGCACTCGCTGGAGTGGGAGGAGGCGCAGCTGATCAACGGCATCGACCCGGACTTCCACCGCCGCGACCTCTACGACGCCATCGAGGCCGGCGCGTACCCGGAGTGGGAGCTGGGCATCCAGGTCTTCCCGGACACCCCGGAGGAGACGTTCGCCGGGATCGACCTGCTCGACCCGACGAAGATCGTGCCGGAGGAGTTGGCGCCGGTGCAGCCGATCGGCACGCTGACGCTCAACCGGACGCCGCGCAACTTCTTCGCCGAGACCGAGCAGGTGGCGTTCCACCTCGGGCACCTTCCGCCGGGCATCGACGTCACCAACGACCCGCTGCTGCAGGGCCGGCTCTTCTCCTACCTGGACACGCAGCTCACCCGGCTGGCCGGGCCGAACTTCACCCAGATCCCGATCAACCGGCCGCACGCGGACGTCAACGACATGCTGCGCGACGGCTTCCACCAGCAGGCGGTGCACGCCGGGGTGGCGCCCTACCGGCCGAACTCGCTCGACGACGGCAACCCGTTCCCGGCCGGGGACCGGGAGCACGCGTTCGTCGACATCCCGGTGACGGTGGCCGAGGCGCCGAAGGTCCGGGCTTCCCCGGCCTCCTTCGACGACCACTACAGCCAGGTCCGGCTCTTCTGGGCGAGCATGTCGCCGGTGGAGAAGGAGCACATCATCCGGGCGTACACGTTCGAGCTGGGCAAGTGCTACCACCAGGCGATCAAGGAGCGGCAGCTCCAGTGCCTGGCCAACATCGACCCGGTGCTCTGCGAGCAGGTCGCCACCGGCCTGGGTCTGCCCGTGCCGCAGCCCACCGTGCCGCTGGCCGAGGTGCAGCCCAGCCCGGCGCTGTCCCAGGTCGGCCGGGAGTGGCCGGCCGACGGCCGGATGGTCGGCATCGTGGTCGACGCGGACGGCGACCTGGACGACGTCGCGCAGGTCCAGCGGGCGGTGTTCGCCGCCGGCATGGTGCCGCTGCTGATCGCCGCGCACGGCGGGACGGTGGGCGGGCTGCCGGTGCAGCGCACGTTCGCCACCGCCCGGTCGGTCGAGTTCGACGCGATCCTGCTGGCCGGCGCGCCGGCGCCGGCGCCGGACGCGTTGCCGGCCCGGGACGCCAAGGCCGGCGCGCCGGGTCCCCGCACCGTCGACCCGCGGGTGTCGCTGCTGGTCGAGGAGGCGTGGCGGCACGCCAAGGCGATCGGCGCGTGGGGCGCCGGCGCCGAGGTGCTCCAGCAGACCGGGGTGGCCGGCTCGCCGGGCGTGGTCACCGGCGGCTCCGGCGCCGAGGTGCTGGAGTCGGTGCAGCGGCTGATGGCGGCACACCGGGTCTGGGAGCGGTTCCCGGCCTCGGTGGCCTGACCGGCGCACGGTCGAGGGGCGGTCCGCCACGGCGGGCCGCCCCTCGCGCTGTACCCCGCCGCCCACCCGAACCTCGGCGGCCGGCCAGCTCGCGCAACGGTCCGCGTACGTCGGGTAGCTCATCGAAGTCCATCATTGACGCCTTAGTTAATACTCTTTAATATTTGGGCCACCTCGAGGAAGACCCCCTGTCCACCCCGTCCCCCGGGAAGGCCCTCGATGCCCAGACCCCACCTCCGGCGCCACCTCGCCGCCGGAGCGCTCGCGCTGGCCACCGCCACCGCCACGCTCGCCCTCACCCCGTCCGCCGCCGAGGCGGTCGTGCTGCCCAACGGCTTCAAGAGCGTCGGCTACATGCCGTCCTGGAGCGGCAGCGTCAACAGCATCCAGTACGGCAAGCTCACCCACATCAACTACGCCTTCGTGCTGCCCAACGGCGACGGCAGCCTGCGCGCCGTGGAGAACCCCGGCAAGCTCTCCTCGCTGGTGTCGCTCGGGCACGCCAACAACGTCAAGGTCTCCATCGCGATCGGTGGCTGGAACGACGGCGACGACTCCGCGTTCGAGGCGCTCGCCGCCAACTCCGGCGCCCGCGGCGCGTTCGTGAACAACGTGGTCAACTTCGTCAACCAGTACAACCTCGACGGCGTCGACATCGACTGGGAATACCCCGACCCGGGCGCGTCGGCCAACAACTACACGCTGCTGATGCAACAGCTCGGCAGCGCCATGCACAGCCGTGGCAAGCTGCTCACCGCCGCCGTGGTCGCCGAGGGCTACTACGTCAACGGGGTGCCCACGGCGGTGTTCGGCTCGGTCGACTGGCTGAACATCATGGCGTACGACGGCGGCAGCCCGCACGCCAACTACGACTGGGCGATCGCCAGCGTCAACGGGTGGAAGGCGCGCGGCCTGCCCGCCGCCAAGGCGGTGCTCGGCGTGCCCTTCTACAGCCGGCCCGGCTACTACACGTACGCCGCGCTGGTCGGCATGGACCCGGCCAACGCCAACCGGGACTGCACCACGGCCGGCGGCGCCCAGCAGTGCTACAACGGCATCCCGACGGTCAAGCGCAAGACGCAGTGGGCGATGACCAACGCGGGCGGGATGATGAACTGGGAGCTGTCCCAGGACACCACCGGCGCGACCTCGCTGGTGACCGCGATCTACGACACGGCCACCGGAGGCGGCACCACCCCGCCGCCGTCCGGGCGCACCGGTCCGATCACCGGCATCGGCGGCAAGTGCGTCGACGTCGCCGCCGCCGGCACCGCGAACGGCACCGCGGTGCAGCTCTACGGCTGCAACGGCACCGCCGCGCAGAGCTGGACCGTGGCCGGCGACGGCACGCTGCGGGCGCTGGGCAAGTGCCTCGACGTGGCCAGCGCCGGCACCGCGAACGGCACGAAGATCCAGCTCTGGGACTGCAACGGCACCGGCGCCCAGGTCTGGCAGGCCCAGGGCAACGGCACGCTGCGCAACCCGGTGTCGAACCGGTGCCTGGACGCCACCGACAACAGCTCCGCCGACGGCACCCGGCTCCAGATCTGGGACTGCTTCGGCGGCGCCAACCAGGTCTGGCGACTGCCGGCCTGATCGCCCGGGCACGCGGCCCGGCGGAGCGGCCTCGAACAGCCGTTCCGCCGGGCCGTCGGCGTCAGCGGCCCGGCTTGGCCCGGCAGATCTCCACCGGCTGGGCCGGCGCGCCGTCGACCGGCGCCGGGTCCTCCGGCGTGGCGGCGATGCCGCCGGCCGCGATCCGGTCCAGCGTGGCCAGCCCGGCCGCGTCCACCCGGCCGAACACGGTGTAGTTGGGGCGCAGCGCCGAGTCGGCCTGGACCAGGAAGAACTGGCTGCCGTTGGTGTCCGGGCCGGCGTTCGCCATGGCCAGCGTGCCACGGGCGTAGAGGCGGCGGACGCCGGTCGGGTCGGTCGGCGCGGGCGGCAGGTCGGTGGGCAGCTCGTCGCGGTACCGGTAGCCCGGACCGCCCTCGCCGGTGCCGGACGGGTCACCGCACTGCAGCACGGTCAGCGTCGGGTAGGCGGTCAGCCGGTGGCAGGGCGTCCGGTCGTAGAACCGGTGCCGGGTCAGGTGCAGGAAGCTCTGCACCGTGCACGGCGCCTGCTCCCGGTCCAGGGTCAGCCCGATCGGCCCCTGGTTGGTGCGCAGCGTGACCCGTACCGTGCCCCGGTCCGGCGTGCGGCGCGGGTCCGGCGGCAGCGGCACCGGCCGGGCCGCCGGCTCGTCCGGCGTCGGCGTGTACGCGCACGGCCCCTTGGTCGGCACGGGGTCGGCGGCCGGCGCCGCGGTCGCGACGACGGCGGAGCCGGCGACCAGCGCGGCGGCGGCCACCGTCACCCCGGCGAGACGGGCCAGCAGCGGTACGGCGGCGTGCGGTCGGGTTTCGCTCGACACGTGGGTCCTCCCTGGACTCGTGGTACCAGAACGACCGGAGTCTATGGAGCCGGTGACCCGGTGTCGACGGAAAGTCGGTTGCCGGGCGTGGCGGGGTCCGGGAGGGTGTCGGTCATGACGTTCTGACGGACCGCACCCCGCCGCTTCCCGCACCCTCTCGACCGAAACGAGCGTCCGTGCCTGCCACCGTCTCCGTCTTCTCCTCCCCCGGCAGTTGGATCGAGTCCGCCGCGCTCGACCAGTGCCACCAGGTCGCCGCCCTCGACGGGATGGCGCACGTCGCCGCCATGCCGGACCTGCACCCCGGCAAGGGCGCGCCGATCGGCGCCGCCATGTCGTCGACCGTGCTCTACCCGTTCCTCGTCGGCTCCGACATCGGCTGCGGCATCGCGGTGTTCCCGATCGCGCTGCGCCGGGCCGTGCCGGAACGGCTCGCCGCCCGCTTCCCCGACCTGGACCGCGCCCTGCACCCGGACCGGGACGCCGACGACCCGGCCTGGTCGGTGCTTTCCGGCGACGTGCCGGCCGGGCACCTCGACGGCCTCGGCACGGTCGGGCGTGGCAACCACTTCGTCGAGCTGGCCCGCGTCGGCGCGATCGAGGCGCCGGAGCACGCCGGCCGGCTCGGGCTGGCCACCGGCGACCTGGTGCTGGTGGTGCACTCCGGGTCGCGCGGGCTGGGCGAGAAGATCCTGCGGGAGCACACCGAGGCGCATGGCGCCGGCCCCGCGCCCGACCCGGATGCCTACCTGTCCCGGCACGACGAAGCGGTGCGCTGGGGCTCGCTCAACCGGCGGCTGCTGGCCGCCCGGGTCGCCCACGCGCTGGGCGCCGAACCCACCGAGCCGGTCGTCGACCAGTGCCACAACCTGGTCGAACCGCGCGACGGGCACTACCTCCACCGCAAGGGCGCGGCCCCGGGCGACGGCCGGGACGTGCTCGTCGCCGGCACCCGGGGCACCCCGTCCCACCTGGTGGCCGCGCACGCGGGCGCGGCGGCCAACCACTCGGTGGCGCACGGCGCCGGCCGGAAGATGTCCCGCGCCGACGCGCTGCGCCGGGGCAGGGCCAAGCACACCGTGGAGGAGCTGCGCCGCACCCCGGTCGGGTCGCTTGTGGTGTGCGGCGACCGCCAACTGCTGTTCGAGGAGGCGCCCACCGCCTACAAGCGCATCGAGCAGGTGATCGGCGACCTGGTGGCACACGACCTCGCCACCCCGGTCACCACCACGGTGCCCCTGGTCACCTACAAGACGCCGGACGTCGTACCGGCCCGCCGCCGGGGGCGACGGTGACGGACCTCTTCCTGTCCGCCGGGCGTGGCCCGCAGGAGTGCGCCTGGGCGCTGGGCCGGCTGCTGGACCGCCTGGAGGCCGACGCCGCCCGGCGACGTCTGGACACGACCCGGGTCGAAACCGTGCCCGGCGACCGGCCGGGCACCTGGCGCTCGGCGCTGGTCCGGATCTCCGGCGCCGGGGCGGAGGCGTTCGCCGCCGGCTGGACCGGCACGCTCTGCTGGCAGGCGTCCAGCCCTTACCGGCCGAGCCACGGGCGGAAGAACTGGTACGTCACCGCCCGGCCGCACCGGGCCGACGTGGTGGTGACCCCGTTCCACGAGACGGACGTCGAGTTCACGCCGTGCCGCACCGGCGGGCCCGGCGGCCAGCACCGGAACAAGGCCAGCACCGCCGTCCGGGCGACCCACCGCCCGTCCGGGCACGTCGTGGTGGTGGACACCGAACGGCAGCTCCACCTCAACCGCCGGATCGCGGTCGACCTGCTGCGGCGGCGGGTCGCCGAGGACGACGAGGCGGCCCGGCGCGCCGGCACGACCGCCCGGTGGCGGATCCACGACGAGTTGGTCCGCGGCGACCCGGTCCGGGTGGAACGGCCGTGACGCGCACGTTCCTGCGGCCGGACGACGTTCGTGACCTGGTGCGTGACCGGCTCGGCGCGGACCGGCGGGTCACCGCGCTGGACCGGCTCGCCGGCGGCACCCGCAAGGGCGTCTACCGGATCGGGCTCGACGACGGGACGACCGTGGTCCTGTACGTCTGGTCGCCGCGGGAGAACTACTGGCCCGATGCGGAGACCGTCCCGGACGACCCGTTCACCGAGGCGTCCGGCCCCGAGCTGTTCGCCGCCAACCACGCCGCGCTCACCGCCGTCGGCGTACGCGTGCCGCACCTGATCGGCCGCGATCCCGCCGGCCGCCACCTGGACGCCGACGTCGCGCTGGTGGAGGACGCCGGCGGGATGACGCTTGAGGCGTTGCTGACGCGCGACCCCGAGCGGGCGGCCGAACCGCTGGCCCGGCTCGGGGACGCGCTCCGGCGGATGCACACCACGTTCGGCCCGCGTTACGGCCGGCTCACCGACGCCGCCCGGAACGCGGCACCGGCCCGGCCCGCCGAGGACGTGGTCCTGGACCGCGCGCTCGGGCACCTCGCCGGGGCGGCGGCCCGGGACCCCCGGCCGGCCGCCGCGCGGGACCGGATCGCCGCCCACCTGCGCGGGCTGCGCGGCCGGGTGCCGGCCCGGCGGGCGTACGCGCTGGTGCACGGCGAACTCGGCCCGGACCACGTGCTGGTGACCCCGGCCGGCGAACCCGTGATGATCGACATCGAGGGTCTGACCTGGTTCGACGTCGAGTGGGAGCACGCCTGGCTGCGGCTGCGCTTCGGCGCGACGTACCCGGCGCTGCGTCCGGTCGCGCTCGACGCGGACCGGCTGGAGTTCTACCGGTACGCGCAGGTGCTGTCGCTCATCGACGGTCCGCTGCGGATCGCCGAGGGCGACTTCCCGGACCGGCGGTGGATGCTCGACCTGGCCGAGCGGAACATCGCCGAGGCGCTCGCCGCGCTCTGAGCAGGCTCGGTCGCACCGCGTCACGATGAGGTCTCAATTGTCACGGATGAACGCTCGGTGAACGATCCGGGTGTTGACGGCCGGGCGACCCGGTCATTGAATTTCGACGTGGCGAGCTGCCCCCGGTGCGTGGCGAGCACACCGGCCGTCTGCGGGGGCGGGCCGGTCGCCCGATCCCGCGACCATCGCCGGGCACCCGCCCGGCGCCCGCCCCGGCGGGCCGCCCGATGACCGAGCGCCGCCGGCGCACGCTGCTCAGCGCGGCGCTGCACGCCGTGTCCCACGCGGTCGCCGTGGTGTACTGCCTGGCGACGCTCACCGAGCCGCACCGACCGATGATGCTCGGGGCGTACGGCTGCGGCCTGGCCGCCGGCGTCGCGGGCTCCTGGGTCGCGACCCGGGTGACGTCGAAGACCTGGAGCTACCGGGTCTCCTCCACACTGCTGCTGATCACGGTGGTGGTGGCCACGGTGGGCGCGCTCGCCGACGGTGGCGTCTCCTCACCGGCCGCGCTGGGCTTCCTCACCACCGCCGTCTTCGTCGCCAGCTACACCCCGCAGTTGCGCCTGATGCTGGGCTTCGAGGTGCTCATCGTCGGCACCTATCTCCTGGTCGCCGTCGCCGGACCGCCCGCACCGCGCGGTCACGTCTTCGTCTACCTGTCCGGCATGCTGGTGCTGATCTCGGTCTGCTCCACCCAGACCCGGGCGCTGGCCCGGCAGCGGTCGCAGCTGCGTACCCTGGCCTCGCTCGATCCGCTGACCGGCGCGCTGAACCGGCGCGGGCTGGCCGAGCTGGCCCGGTTCCTGTTCCGCACCGGGTGCCGGCCCGCACCGTCCCTGCTCTGCCTCGACCTGGACGACTTCAAGCTGGTCAACGACCGTCTCGGGCACGCCGCCGGAGACGATCTGCTGCGCCGGGTGGTGACCGCGACGCGCGAGGTGCTGCGCGGCGGTGACGCCATCGCCCGGATCGGCGGCGACGAGTTCGTGGTGGTGCTCGCCGACGCCGACGAGCAGGCGGCCCGGTCCACCGCGACGCGGATCGAGGCGGCGCTGCGGCCACTTACCGCGGTGAGCGTCGGCACGGCCACGGCGCCCTCCGACGGGGACACCCTCGATCGGCTCCTGCACGCCGCCGACCAGCGCCTCTACCGGGTCAAGCAGCAGCGTCGCCGGGCCGCCGGGCGGCTGCTCGCCGACGGCGGCGGCTGACCGGAGCCGGACGCCTCCGGATTCCTCCTCCCAGGCTGGGCCCGGCCCAGTCGGGCACGCCGCCCGCGACCGGATACGGTGGGCGCGGCAGGGAGGGGTCGGATGCGACTGCACGTCGGGTGTGCCATGTGGACGCACCGGTCCTGGCCGGGGCAGGTCCTGCCGGCCCACGAGCGGCTGCGGGCGTACGCCGGCTGGTGCGACGCGGTCGAGGGGAACACCACGTTCTACGCGACGCCGGCCCGGGAGACGGTGGCGTCCTGGGCGGAGCAGACCGGTCCGGACTTCCGTTTCCTGCCGAAGCTGCCGAAGGTGGTCACGCACGAGCGCCGGCTCACCGGCGGTGAGGCCGAGCTGCGGGCGTTCCTGGACGCGATGGAACCGCTCGGGCCCCGGGCGGACACCCTCTGGGTGCAACTGCCCGGCTCGTTCGGCCCGGGTGACGTGCCCGACCTGGACCGGTTCCTGCATGCCCTGCCCGCCGGCCACCGGTACGCGGTCGAGGTCCGCCACCCCGCGTTCTTCACCGACGCCGACGCGGTGCGGGCGTTGGCGCGGACGCTGGGGCGGGCCGGCGCGGAGTGGATCCCGTTCGACACCACCGCGTTCTTCCGCACGCCGCCGACCAGCGACGCGGAA
The DNA here is from genome assembly GCF_043197045.1 of Micromonospora sp. NPDC049282. Classification (NCBI taxonomy): domain Bacteria; kingdom Bacillati; phylum Actinomycetota; class Actinomycetes; order Micromonosporales; family Micromonosporaceae; genus Micromonospora; species Micromonospora sp. NPDC049282. Next base: position 142,810 of record NZ_JBICSL010000015.1, on the reverse strand, counting down.
CGGGAGGCGTGGACGCGCAAGCCGCGCCTGCCGCTGCGCACCGAGGCGCTGACCGACCGGCCGGTGGTGCGCTACCTCGGCCGCGACGACCCGGCCGCGACGGTCGAGGGCTGGCAGCCGTGGCTGGACGTGGTCACCGGGTGGCTGCGCGAGGGCCGCTCGCCGACCGTGTTCGTGCACACGCCGGACAACGCCGACGCCCCGGACCTGGCCCGCCGGTTCCACGACCAGGTCCGCGCCCGCCTGCCCGAGTTGGCGCCGCTGCCCGAGCCGACCCCGGTCGGCCCGGCCACGCTGTTCTGACGCCGGCCGCGCGCGCTCACCCTTGGGTGCGGCTGTCGTCGTCCCAGCTACCACAAGCGCACCCAGAGCCCATCGGACCTACGGCCGCCGAAGCGTCCTCGCGTCGCACGCCGGTTCAGGCCGGCGTGCGCGGCACGCAGCACCATGAACCGGGGCCGCCGGCCGGTTCCCGGGACTCACCGCCGTCCCGGACCTCGACGCCGACCCCGGGTCGACACGAACTGGTAGGACATGGCCGCGAACCCGGGATCACCCAGCAGCCGACGGAACGCCTCCAGTTGGCCCGGCGACAGCCCGGCGTCGAGCAGCTCCGGTTCCAGCTGGCGGGAGTTCGTGCCGTACAGCGAGACCCCGAGCGAGCCGCCCGGCCAGCTCTGCGCGTGGCTGACGGTGTCGATGTCGACCAGGCCCGCGGCGGCCAGCTCGGCGTGCACGTCCTGCGCCCAGCCCAGGTCCGCGCCGTGGCTCTGCAGGATGCCCAGCATCGCGTCCGTCACCTGGGCGAAGAGCTTCGCCGCGTCGTCGCTCGGCGCGGTCAGCACCCGCAGCGGCGCGGTGCAGTCGAACTCCTCGACCACCAGCCACCCGCCCGGGGCCAGCGCGCCGGCCAGGGTACGCAGGACCCGGCGCCGCTCCGGCAGGTGCAGCAGCACCAGCCGGGCGTGGATCAGGTCGAACGCGTCCCCCGGCGGCGGCTCCCGGCGCACGTCGTGCCGGCGCACGTCGAGGTTGGCCGCCGGCCGCAGGTGCGTCACGTCGAGGTCGGTGGCCACCACCCGGCCGGCCGGGCCGACCGCGGCGGCCATGGCCCGGGCGACCGAGCCGCCGCCGGCGCCGACCTCCCAGCACCGGGCGGCGTCCGGGGCGAGCAGCGGCCCGGCGATCCGGCCGGTGGTGATCGGGTCCAGGAAGGCTTCGAGCGCGTGCAGTTGGGGCACCGCGTCGGCGGCGCCGGTGTCGAAGGCGTAGTCGGTCTCGGGGGCGTCGGTCGTCATCGCTCCTCATTCCTGTCGCGGTCGGTCGGTTCGTGGGCCCGGTACGTGGGGCAGCCCGGGCCCGGGCCGGGAGGCCGGTGGCTCCCCGACCGCGGCGACGCTGAGCAGCGCCGCCACCGCGCCCGGGTCGGCCCGGGCCTCGTCGGCCGGCCGGTCGTAGACGACCCGGCCGTACTCCAGCACCGCGAGCCGGTCGGCGACCTCGACCGCGTGCCGGATCTGCTGCTCGACCAGGAGCACGGTCGTGCCGGCCCGGGCCAGGGACCCGACCAGCTCGCGTACCCGGGCGGCCAGGTCGGGCGCGAGCCCCTCGCACGGCTCGTCGAGCAGCAGCACCCGCGGCTGGCCGAGCAGCGCCCGGGCGATCGCCAGCATCTGCTGCTCCCCGCCGGAGAGCTGGTCGCCGCGATGCCGCAGCCGGGCCCCGAGCCGAGGCAGCAGCTCCAGCACCCGGGCGACGGTCCAGCCCTCCCCGCCCGGGGTCGCCGCCCGCCACGGCGCCGCGGCCAGGACGAGGTGCTCGGCCACGGTCAGCCGGGAGAAGACCCGCCGGCCCTGCGGCACCAGCCCCACCCCGGCGCGGGCGATCCGGTGCGGCTGCCGACCGGCGACCGGCACCCCGCTGATCTCGATCCGCCCGGCGTGCGGCCGGACCAGGCCGGCCACGCAGTGCACGAGCGTGCTCTTGCCGGCGCCGTTGCGGCCCACCACCGCCTGCACGGCCCCGGGCGGCACGTCGAGGCTCACCTCGTGCAGGACGGTGCCGCCGGCGTAACCGGCGCAGAGCTGTTCGATGCGCAGCATCACGTCACCCCCTCCGCGTACGCCTCCCGGACCGGGACGGACGCACGGATCTCGGCGGGCGACCCGGTGGCGAGCGTCCGGCCGTCGCGCAGCACGGTCACCGTGTCGCAGAGCGCGTAGACCAGGTCCAGCCGGTGCTCGACCAGCAGCACCGCGACCGCGCGCGGCAGCCCGCGCAGGAACTCCGCCAGCCAGCCGACCTCCACCGTGGAGAGCCCGGCGGCCGGCTCGTCGAGCAGCAGCAGCCGCGGCCGGCCGGCCAGCGCCACGGCGATCTCCAGTTGCCGGCGCTGCCCGTGGGCGAGTTGCCCGGCCGCGGTCGCGGCGAGGTGGGCGAGGCCCACCCGGTCGAGCAGCGTGTCCGCGGTGCGCCCGGCCGCGCGCCGCCGGGCCGTCGGGTGCCACCGGCCCGCCCGCTCGGCCCGGGGCAGCGCGGCGACCAGCACGTTCTCCCGGGCAGTGAGCGAATCCCAGACGGCGGGCCGCTGGTGGATCCGGCCGACGCCACGCCGGGCTCGGGCGGCCGGGCCGAGCCGGGTGACGTCCCGCCCGGCCAGCCGGATCCGGCCACCGGCCGGCCGGGCGGCGCCGGCCACCACGTCGAGCAGCGTGGTCTTGCCCGCCCCGTTCGGCCCGATCAGCGCGTGCCGCTGGCCGAGCGGAACGCGCAGGTCGACCGCGTCGAGCGCGGTCAGCGAGCCGTAGCGCACGGTGAGCGCCTCGGCGGTGAGCAGCGGCGTCATGTGCGTACCCCGCTCATGGCGGCCGGCCGGGGCGCGTCGGCGGCGTGCGGGGTGGACGCCCGGTTGCGCCGGCCCGCCGGCCGGGCGGGCCGGGCGGTGGGCAGCAGGTGCGCGGCGACGACGAAGGCCAACCCGAGCACCAGCGGCGCCTGCCCGGGCAGCGCGCCGAACAGCCAGTCCCGGGCGGCGACGACGAGCACGGCGCCGACCAGCGCGCCGCCGACCGAGGCGGTGCCCCCGACGACCACGCCGAGCAGCAGCAGCGCGGAGGTGTCGAACCCGAAGTCGGCCGGCGAGACGTACTGCTGGGCGGTGACCAGCAGCGAGCCGGCCGCGCCGGCGATCGCGCCGGCCGCGACGTGGACGCCCGCCACCTGCGCCGGAACGCGGTGCCCGCTGGCCCGCAGCCGCGCCTCGTCGTCGCGGCCGGCCCGCAGCAGCAGCCCGGCCCGGGTCCGCAGCACCAGCAGCACCAGGCCGGTCAGCACCGCGACGACCACAAGCGTGTAGAGGTAGCGGGACCGGTCGGTGGCCAGCACCGGCAGCCCCCACAGCGGGCGGGTCGGCGCGATGCCGGCCAGCCCGTCGGTGCCACCGGTCACCGAGGTCCACCGCCCGGCGAGGACCACCGCCAGCTCGCCGATCGCCAGCGTGATCATCAGGAGCACCACCCCGCGGGCGGGCAGCACCAGCGGCAGCGTCGCCACCGCCAGCGCCGCCCCGGCCGTGGCCGCGACCAGCAGTTGCACCGGCCCGACGTCGGTCAGTTGGCCGCCGGCCACCGCGCCGGCGTACGCGCCCGCCGCGTAGGGCGCGGTCTGGCCGAGCGTGGGCAGCCCGGCGACGCCGGTCAGCAGGGCTACGCCGACCGCGACCAGGCCCAGCGCCAGCGTGCGGGCCAGCAGCGCCACGGTGTAGTCATCCACCGCCCAGGGCGCGGCGACCAGACCGGCCAGCACCACCGCGGCGACGGCCACCCGCAGCACCCGCCCGGCCCGGCCCCTCACGTCGCCCCCCGCACGGCGACCAGACGCGCGGCGACCAGACCGGCCAGCACCACCGCGGCGACGGCCACCCGCAGCACCCGCCCGGCCCGGCCCCTCACGTCGCCCTCCGCGCCGTGGTCAGGCCGCGGGCCCGGATCGCGAGCACGACCGCCATGGCGGCGAAGAGCAGGAACGGGGCGGCCGACGGGGCGAGCGCGACGCCGAGCGTCTGGATCTGACCGACGGCCAGCGCGGCGAGCAGCGTGCCGGTCATCGAGCCGAGGCCGCCGAGGACCACCACGACCAGGGAGAGCAGCAGCACCGCGTCCGCGGTGTCCGGCCCCGGGCCGATGATCGGCGCGCCCAGCACGCCGGCGGCGCCGGCCAGCGCCCCGGCCGCGGCCAGCACGCCGACCCGGACCACCGCCGGGCTCACCCCGAGCGTCGCGACCATCTCCGCGTCGTCGACCGCCGCCCGCACCAGCATCCCCGCCCGGGTCCGCCGCACCACCAGGTGCAACAAGCCGGCGAGCACCGCGGCCACCACGATGAAGACCAACCGGTACGCCGCATAGCGGTGCCCCGCCACCGCCACCGACCCGTCCAGCGCGGCCGGCACCCGCACCGGTGGGTCGTCCGGGCCGAACGCGGCGACGAGCAGGCTCCCGCCGGCCAGCGCGACGCCGAAGGTGAGCAGCGCCTGGGTGAGGTGGCCGGCCGTCGCGACCCGGGTGAGCAGCACCGCGACCAGCGCGCCGGCGGCGGTGGCGGCGCCCACGCCGACCGCGAACGCCAGCGCCAGGCTGGGCCAGCCGCCGTCCAGCAGCGCCGCGGCGGTGTAGCCGCCGACGGCGAAGAGCGTGCCGTGCGCGAGGTTGAGGATGCCGGCCACGCCGAAGCAGAGCACCAGCCCGGCCGCGGCGACGAACACCAGCAGCCCGTAGGCGACCCCGTCCAGGGCCGGGACGACGTAGGGGTCGACCGGCACGCCGGTCATCCCCCCACGGTGGCGAGGTCGCCGACCACGGTGTTGGACAGCGCCCGCCCGTCCTGGCGGACCTGGCGCAGGTACCACTTCTGCACCGGCGCGTGGGTGGTCGGCGAGAACTGCCAGGTGCCGCGTGGGCTGGCGATCTGGCCGAGTTGGCCGATCGCCGCGTTGATCTTCTCTGGGGTCGCGTCGTCGCCGGCCGCCGCGATCGCCCGGTCCAGCACCGCCGCCGCGTCGTAGGAGGCCATCGCGTACGTCGTCGGTGAGCCGTCGTGCTCGGCCTTCCAGGCCGCCACGAACTCGCGGTTCTGCGCGTTGTCGAGGTCGGGCGAGTAGTTCAGCACCGAGTAGATGTCCCGGGCTGCGTCGCCCTGCGCGTCGAGCACCCCGCCCTCGGTCAGGAAGCCGGCGGCGTAGAGCGGCACGTCCTTGATCTCGGACTGGGCGTACTGCTTGACGAAGTCGACGGCCGCGCCACCGGCGTAGAAGGTGTAGACCGCGTTCGCGCCGGAGGCCTTGATCCGGGCGAAGTACGGGGTGAAGTTGGTGGTCGCCGGGAACGGCGTGAACGTGGTCTTGCCGTCCGGGTTGGCCAGCTTGCCGCCCGCGGCGGCGAACGCCTCGGTGAAGCCGCGCAACTCGTCCCAGCCGCCCTGGTAGTCCGGGCCGATCGCGTAGACGCTGCCCTTGACGTCCTCGCGCACGTGCGCCGCGATCGCCTCGCCGGGCTCGTCCGAGAGGTAGGAGGTGTGCCAGACCCGGGACACGTCCTTGAGCTCCGGCCGCCCGTTGGAGCCGACGAACGGCACCTTCGTCTCGTTGAGCAGCGGATAGACCGCGGCCACCGAGCCGCCGCCGACGATGCCGGTGAGCGCCACCACCCGGTCCTGCTTGAGCAGCTTGGTGGCGGCGGGCACGGCGGTCGCCGCGCCGTTGCCCTCGTCGGCGACGACCAGCTCGACCGTGCGGCCACCGAGCTTGCCGTCGTGGCCGGACAGGTAGAGCTGGAAGCCGTCGCGGATGTCCTTGCCGACCGACTGGTAGGTGCCGGAGAGCGACGCGAGCAGACCGATCTTGACGGTGCCGCCGGAGCCGGCGGCCGGGCCGCCGTCGGCGCAGGCGGGCGCCGCGAGCAGAACGAGGGCGAGCAGCGCCGCGGTGCGGGCACGGCTGCGCCGGGGCAGGGTCAGGGACATGGTGTCTCTCCTGTGTCAGGGGGTGAGGATCCGGCGTGCTGCCGGCGGTCAGCGGCTGCGGCTCAGCGCCGCCCGGGCCGCGGGGGTGAGCGCGTCGCCGATGCGGTTCGCCAGCTCGGTCATCTCGTAGGAGACCTTGCCGACGTCGCACCGCGGATCGGCGAGCACGAGCAGTGAGGCGCCGTCGTTGAAGGCCATGGAGAACATGAAGCCGCCCTCCAGCTGGGTGACGTTGGAGATCACCGCGCCGGCGTCGAAGAACGCCGCCGCGCCGCGCAGCAGGCTGACCAGCCCGCTGCCGGTCGCCGCCAACTGGTCGGCCCGGTCCGGTGGGAGGCCGCGGGTGGCGGCCACCATCAGACCGTCGCTGGAGATGGCGATGGCGTGGGTGACCTCGGTGGCGCGCTCGGCGAAGGCGTCCAGCAGCCAGCCGAGATCCTGGTGGTCGGTCACGTGCGCTCCCTTGTCGGGTCAGTGGGTGATCAGGTTGGCCCGGCGGCCGGCGACACCGCGGGCGTAGGCGGCCATCGCGGTGGCCACCCGGGCGGGGTCACGGTGCTCGGTGGCCTGCCGGGGCGCCGGGACGCCGCCGGGCACCAGGTGCTCCTGCGGCTGCCGGCGGGGCAGCCCGGACGTGGTGGTGCCGGCGACCCGGGGCTCGTCGGAACGCGTCGCCGTGCGCCAGGCGTCGTCGGCGGGGCCGGCCCACGACGTGCCGTCGCCGTCCGGCCGGTCCGCCTGGAACCAGTGGTTGACCTGGTGGAAGATGACCAGCTCCTCGGTCGGCGCGTCGCCCGGGCCGGGGACCGCCGCCGGCTGGAAGACCGGGGCGACCGGGAGCGCCCGGTCGGCGGCCGGGCCGCCGGCCCACGGCTGCGGGGCGGGCCGCGCCCCGGCGGGCACGATGGTGGCCCGCCCGGTCGGGGACGCGAGGGTGGTGCGGGCCGTCCGTCGGGACGGCCGCTCGGGGGTGAGCAGGAACTCCTCGGGCGGCAGCGGTCGGGTCAACGCGGCCGGGAGCGCCACCTCGGCGATGGTGCCGCGACGTGGCCCGGAGCGGAGCTGGACGGCGGCGCCCAGCCGGGTGGCGAGCTGCCCCACCACGACCAGACCCATCGCCCGGACGGTGGCGACGTCGATGGCGGGCGGCTGGGCGAGCAGGTCGTTGAGTTGCTGCCGCCGGTGCGGGGGCAGACCGACGCCCTCGTCGCTGATCTGCACGATCACCCGGTCGCCGAGACTGCGTCCGGTCACCCAGGCCTCGGTCGCCGGCGGCGAGTAGCCGGTGGCGTTCTCCATCAGCTCGGCGAGCAGGTGCACCACCTCGTCGACCGACTCGGCGGCCACGGCGACGTCGCCGTCCACCAGACCGAGCCGGATGCGGGCGTAGTGCTCGATCTGGCTCTGCGCGGCCTGGAGCACCTGGGGCAGCGGCACGTCGTGGTGGCGGACCCGCCCGACGCCCACCCCGCCCAGCACCAGCAGGCTGGCGTTGATCCGCCCCATCCGGGTGGCGAGATTGTCCAGCGCGTAGAGCTGGTGCAGCCGGTCCGGATCGGTCTCGTCCCGCTCGACCCTGTCGACCTGGGCCAGCACGGCGTCGACCAGGCGCTGCTCCCGCCGGCTGAGGTGGATGAAGATCTCCGCGGTGTTGGCCCGCATCACCGCCTGCTCCGCGGCGGTCCGCACGGCGGCCCGGTGCACCGCGCTGAACGCCTGCCCGACCTCGCCGATCTCGTCGTCGCCGGAGACCTCCAGCGCGTCGACGGCCTGCCGGCGGGCCAGTTCGTCCGGGTCCACCGAGGCGCTGTCCGGCTCCTTCAACCGGGCCACCACCTGGGGCAACCGCTCGAAGGCGACCGCGTTCGCCGCGTCCCGCAGCCGGCGCAGTCGCCGGGTGATCTGGCGCGCCACCGCCCAGGTGACAAGCGCGGTCAGCAGCAGGGCCAGCGCGGCGGCCGCCGCCTCGACCACGGTGCGCCGGCGTTGCTCGGCGTGGGCGGCGCGGATGTCGTCGAGCACCGCGCCGTCGACCCGCAGGCGCAGCTCGGCCAGGCGTACCGCCCACTGCTGGGTGGCGGTGAGCCAGGTGCCCAGGTCGAGCTGGAGGCGGTCGCCCGCCGCCGTCCGGGCCACCTGGTCGAGGAGACGTTGCAGCCGCAGCGCGTTCTCGCCGCTGCCGGCCTGCTCCCACCAGCCCTGCCAGCTCGGCCGGGCCAGTGCCAGGAAGGCCAGCGTCGCCTCGGTGAAGCCGGTCCGGGCGGCGGTGATGTCCTGCTGCAACGCGGGCGTCACCTGACCGGCGGTGACGGCGCGCAGCACGGCCACCTGTTGCTGACCGACCGCCTCGGCCACCTTGGACAGCGCGGCGGAGGCCCGGATGCCGTCCGCGATCCGGGGCTCGACCACGCCGAGGGTGACGCTCTCCCGCAGGCCGAGCAGGTCGGCGATGACGATGCGGTAGCTGAAGGTCATCGCCGACACCGAGGCGCGCTCGGCGGTGCGTACCTGGGCGCGCAGCGGGGCGAGGCCGGCCAGCGCGGCGTCGATCCGCGGCAGGACGGCCCGTTCGGCGGCGGCTCCGGTGGGCACCTGGGCGCGCTGCCGGCGGTATCCGGCCACCGCGGCGTCGGTGGCGCTGGTGGCGTCGGCGAAGGCGTCCTGCTGGGCGGGGGTGCCGCGGGTCAGCAGATCGGCGGCGACGATCCGTTCGTGCTGGAGGCGGTGCGCCAGGCCGCCCGCCTCGGCGCCGAGCTGGGCGAGTTGGCCGAGGTCGCTGGCGCGGGCGGTCTGCCGGGCACTCTCGGTCAGGGCCAGCCCGGCGAAGCCCATCACGGCGACGAGCGGGGCCGCCACGATGAGGCGCATCCGGCCGCCGATGCGCCACCGACGGCGGCGGGTCGGGTAGGGTCGGGCCGCGTGGGACCTCGTGCTCGACGCCACTGCTGACTCCCCGCACTGATCGGCAAAGTTCTATCTGCATTTGCGGATTGCACGTCTCATTGCGCCGGAAGCCATGCGTCGAGGCCAGACCCGACCGTGGTACAAACAGGCCGTACCAGCATCTGTACCCAGAGTTGGCGACGCCGGTGACCGCCCCGGCTCCGGGCGTCGAGCCCGGTCAGCGCCGGTCCACCGCCGGCGGTGGCGGCCCGTCGGGCTCGGGCTGTGCGAGCACCTGACCGATCAGCTCCCGCAACTCGTCGATCGCCGCCACCACGGCCTGCGGATCGCGCGGGTCGCGCCGCACGGCCGGCGCGCCGGCCGGGTCCGGCCGGGCCACCTCGCCGAACCGGGGCCCCCGTCGGCCGTCCGCCGCCAACTGCTCCGCCGCGACCTGCGGCCACAGCTCGCACAGCCGACCGCCGGTGGCGAGCACGTCGTCGCAGCGGACGGCGAACTCCTGGCTGCCGAACCGCCGGCCGGACTCGACCGCGGCGACCGTCTCCCGGCTGAACCGCACCCGCTCGGCCAGCGCCCGCTGGGTCAGGCCGCGCCGGGTCCGCCAGCGGCGCAGCTCGGCACGGAACTGGTGGCTGGCGGCGGAGGGAGCGGCGTTCGACGCGGGCGTGCGATCCATGTGCTCACCTTCGCGACGCCGGACCGGCATCGGCAGCAGATCGAGGGCGGGTGATTACCGGACGTTCGCAGGGGGTCATTCTTAACCCACCGGCGCGCGGGTGTGAAGACGCGACTGCGCTGCGTGTCCGCCCGCGTCTACCGCCCGGCACCCCCATCGGCACGCGTCACGCCACCGGCCGGTGGCCGGACGGCACCGCCGCGGCGACGGTGACCGGCAGCGCCCGGTGGGCGCGGAACGCCAGGTTGGGCCGGAAGGCGCGGTGGTGCCCCGGCGCCGGCCGCAGGTCCGGCAGGGCCGCGGCGAGGCGGGTGAGCGCGGTGCCCGCCTCCAGCCGGGCCAGCGCCGCCCCGATGCAGAAGTGCGGGCCGTGGCCGAAGGAGAGATGCTCGTGCGCGTCCGGCCGGTCCGGGTCGAACCGGTTCGGGTCACGGAACGCCGCCGGGTCCCGGTTGGCGGCGCCGATCAGCAGCAGGCAACGCGCCCCGGCGGGAATGGTGACCCCGCCCAGCGTGACCGGCCGGTTGGTCACCCGCAGCCAACCGTCGATCGCGGGCGCGAAGCGCAGCGTCTCGGTGAGGAACGCCGGCACCCGCTCCGGGCGCTCGGCGAACGACCGCCACCGGTCCGGTTCGGACAGCGCCCCCTCCAGCGCGTGGGCGAGCAACCCGGCGGTCGTCTCGTGGCCGGCGACCAGCAGGTTGAACACGATGCTGGACACCTCGGCGGTGGTCAGCACCTCGTCGTCGCCGTGCCGGTACGCCAGCAGCTCGCTGACGTAGTCGTCGCCGCCGCCGTCGAGCCGGCGCCGGACGAGGTCCTGGCAGTAGCGCCAGAACTCCAGCAGCCCGCCGGCCAGCCGCACCTGCTCGGCCGGGTCGGGCCGGCCCCAGATCAGGGCGATCTGCCCGTCCGCCCAGGCCCGGATCCGCGGCACGTCGCGCGCCGGCACACCGAGGATGTCCAGCAGGACCAGCAACGGCAGTTCGGCGGTGAACTCGGTGACGAGGTCGACCTCCTCACCGGCCCGGGCGGCCAGCCGCGACACCAGCTCGTCCACCCGACGGCGGACGATCCGACCGTAGCGCTGCTCGACCCGCTCCGGGGTGTTGGCGAACGTGACCCGCAGCGCCCGGCGGGTCCGTGGATGCACCGGCGGGTCGGCGGCGGCGGTCGTGGGCGGCGCGTCGATCTGGACGACCAGGGCCAGCGCCTCCGGGCAGACGTCGTAGACCGGGGCGAGGGTGAGGGCGTTGCCGAACGACCGCGCGTCGGCGAGCGCGCGCCGGACGTCGGCGTGCCGGCTGATCAGCCACAGCCCGAGTTCCTCGTCGTGGTGCACCCCGCCGTCGAGCAGCCGGGCCCAGACGCCGGCCGGGTCGGTGAGATACGCTCCCGCGAACGGATTCAACCGCATGACCGCCTCCTGCGCTACCGACCACTTTCCTTACCGTGCGCTACCGGGCGAACACGCGTCAAGATTTGCCGGCATCAATCTATTTCTGCCGCTTTTCCGCAACTTGCGCCCTGCTCCTTGCCCTTTTCAACGACGCTGGGCGCCGTGTGAGGATGCGAGGATGCAAGCGGTGGTGTTCGACGAGTTCGGTGGGTGGCCCGAGGTGCGGCAGGTGGCCGACCCGGAGCCGGCGCCGGACGGGGTGGTCCTGCGGGTCGGCGCGACCGGGCTGTGTCGCAGCGACTGGCACGGCTGGCAGGGACACGACCCGGACATCCGGCTCCCGCACGTACCCGGGCACGAGTTCGCCGGCGTCGTCGCGGCGGTCGGCGCCGGGGTACGCGGCTGGCGGCCCGGCGACCGGGTCACCGCGCCGTTCGTCTGCGCCTGCGGGCGGTGCCCCTCCTGCCTCGCCGGCGACCAGCAGGTCTGCGAGCGGCAGACCCAGCCCGGCTTCACCGGCTGGGGCTCGTTCGCCGAGTACGTCGCGGTGCGGCACGCCGACGTCAACCTGGTCCGGCTGCCGGACGAGGTGGACGACGCGACCGCCGCCGCGCTCGGCTGCCGGTTCGCCACCGCGTTCCGGGCCGTGGTCGCCCACGGCCGGGTCGCCGCCGGCGAGTGGGTCGCGGTACACGGCTGCGGCGGGGTGGGCCTGTCCGCCGTGATGATCGCGGCGGCGGCCGGCGCCCGGGTGGTGGCGGTGGACGTCGCGCCCGCCGCGCTGGAGCTGGCCGGGCGCAGCGGGGCCGCGGTCTGCCTGGACGGGAGCGCGCTCGGCGGCCCCGGTGAGGTGGCCGCCGCGGTCCGGGACGCGACCGGTGGCGGCGCCCACCTCTCGCTCGACGCGCTGGGCAGTCACGCCACCTGCGTCGCCTCGATCGAGAGCCTGCGCCGGCGCGGCCGGCACGTGCAGGTGGGGCTGCTGCCCGCCGCGCGGGGCCGGCCCGCCCTGCCGATGGAGCTGGTGATCGCGTACGAGTTGGAGCTGCGGGGCAGCCACGGGATGCCGGCCCACGCCTACCCCGAGCTGGTGCGCCTGGTCAGCGCCGGGGTGCTGCGCCCCGGCGAGTTGGTCACCGGCGCCCTCGGGCTGGCCGAGGCGCCCGCGGCGCTGGCCACCATGGACCGTCCGACGACCGCCGGGATGCGACTCGTCCACCCCTGACGACCGCGGGCCGGCCCGGCGCCGGAGGAACCGACGCGGACCGGCCCGCGGGCCGACCGGCTCAGCCGGTGACGGTCACCGACACGGTACGGGGCGGCTGCTGGTACTGCCCGTAGTTGTCCATGCCCCGGATCGTCACCGTGTAGGTGCCGGCCGGGACGACCGGAGACGTGTACGCGAAGTTCGACCCCGGCGAGCCCGGGCTGGTGAGGAACGTCGCGATCCAGGTGCCCGCCCGGCCGAACGTGCCGGCCGCGTTCATCCCCTGCCCGGCGCTGTTGGTGATCTGCACCTCCACCCGCTGCATCCCGACGTCGTCGACGGCCCGGCCGGACACCACGATCCGGCCGCCGGGGTAGACCTGGCCCTCGACCGGCGTGATGCTCGGCTCCAGCCTCGGATCGAGGTCACCGGGGTAGACGAGGTACTTCGCGGTGGCGCCTGCGGTCGACCCGTCCTGCTGGCCGGCCGTGTCCACGGCCCACGCCTCGACGCTGTACGTGCCCTTCGTGGGCAGGTCGACCGAGAGCGTGAACGCGGTGCTCGTGGCGTCGGGCTTGGCGAGCGTCGCGTCCACGGTGGCGAACGCGGCGGCCATCGTGCCGTTGGGCTGCACGTACCGGCCGGTGTCCAGGTCGCGCAGCGCCACCCGGACCGCCCGGACGCCCTTGTCGTCGGTCGCCGTGCCGGCCAGGTCCAGGTGCAACCGGTCGACGTTCTGGTCGGTTCCGGTGAAGCTGAGCAGGCCGTTCGGGAAGGCGTCGCCGGGCACCTGGGCGGTGACCGTGAGCCGGCCCAGGTCGCCGGTGGCGGTGGTCAGGTCGAGCCGGTCGGTCGCGCGTACCCGGAAGTCGTAGACGCCGGGGGTGAGCGGCACGGTGGTGAACGACCAGTCGAACGTCGCGGCGTCCAGGTTGAGCGGTGAGATCCGGTGGTACGCGGCCACCGAGTCGGCGCCCCAGGTGCCGTCCGCCGCGAGCGCCTCGCGGGTGGTGTTGTTGCGCAGGTAGATCTCGACCGACTTCAGGGCGTCCTCGTCGCGGGCCGTGCCGGCGAACGTGACCCGCGCGCCCGGGGCGACGGTCAGCGGCGCGGCGGCGGTCGGCGGGGTCATCGCCACCGGGGCGGTGATGGCCACGGTCGGCGGGACGCCGTTCGCCGAGACGGTCCAGTCCCGGTCGTCACCGCGCAGGTCGCTCTGCCCGGTCGTGTCGACCGCGGTGGCGCTCATCTTCCACTGCCCCTCGGCCGGCAGCGTCACCTCGTACTGCCAGGTGGTGGACGTCGCGCCGATCACGTCCGGCTCGCCCCGGAACGTGTTGTAGACCGCCGCCACGGTGCCGTCGTCCTGCAGGTAGCGGTTGTCGGGGGTGCGGAACGAGTAGATCAGCGAGCTGACGCCCTTGTCGTCGGTGGCGGTGCCGCTGGCCACGAAACTCTTCGTGGCCAGCAGCCCGGCCGCGGGCGCGGTGATCCGGGTCGACGGCGGCAGGTCGTCGAAGCGGAACGCCTCGATCTTCTTGACCGCCTTGGTGGTGTCGCCGGCCCCGTCGCGGCCGAACGTCTTCGCCTGGATCTGGTAGACCCCGGCCGGCAACGACACCGGCAGGGTCCAGGCGGTGGAGGTGGCGTTCGGCGCGGCGAGCGTGGCGTTGAGGCCCTTGAAATCGCCCCAGGTCTTCAGGTCGGCCTGCAGGTAGCGGCCGGTGTTGCGGTTCATGACCTCCACCTGGACGCGGGCCACGCCGGCCGGGGCGAGCCCCTGCCCGCCGAGGTCGAACGTCTCGCCGGCCGGCTTCACCGCGCCCTCGATCGGGGTGGTGATCGTGGTGTCCAGCGACGACGGCGCGGGCAGGGTGGACAGGTCGAAGAAGGCCACCCGACCGGTGGTCTTCCCGCCCTTGACGTTGCCGTCGCCGCCGACGAGCAGGCCGCGCGAGGTGGCCAGCATCGCCTTCTCCCCCTCGTACGAGTCGGAGCCGGGGTTCCACTCCAGCGCGGTGCCGGTGGCCGGGTCCAGCGCGCCGAGGTGGTCACGGCGGACCACCTGGTCACCGAGGCCGTAGCCGCTCAGCCCCTGGCCGGTGCCGTAGCCGACGTTCTCCAGGCCGGGCCAGGGCACGTTCGAGGTGGGTGACTCCTGCCAGCTGAAGTGCCCGCCGACGTAGACGGCGGTGGCGGTGATGGCGACCGAGTAGATGCTGTCGAAGTGCCGGGAGATCCAGAGCGGCTCGACGTGGTCGTTCCCGGTCAGCGGGTACGCGATGGCGGTGTCGTTGATCGGCGGCCGGTCGCCGCCCGAGCCGCTGGTGACCACGAAGTACGAGTCGTCCGGCGCGATGTCGCCGGCGAAGACGCGCTGGATGCCGCCGACGAAGGAGAGGTTGTCCTCCCACAGCCGGGTACGCCACGGCAGCAGCGCCTTGCTGGCCGTACCGATCAGCGCCACGCCGTAGCGGTCCTGCCCGGCGATCTGGCGGCCGGTGTGCACCACCAGCAGCTTGCTGCGGTCGTGGGTCAGCTTGAGCTGCTGCACGGTGAGCAGGCCGCCGACGCCGATGCCGCCGGTGAGCGGCAGGTTGAACGCGGTGTCGACCGCGCCGGTGGTCGGGTTGACCGCGGCCAGGCCGCTGCGGGCGACGCCGTTGACGGTGGTGAACTGACCGCCGACGTAGACCGCGGTGGGGCTCACCGCCAGCGCGGTCCCCCGCGCGCTCGCGTTCGCGGTGAACGCGGTGACCGGCGCGCCAGTGGTCGGGTTGAGCCGGGCCACCTTGCGCTTGGTGACGCCGTTGATGGTGTTGAACGAGCCCGTGATGTAGAGCGACGACCCGTCCGGCGACGCCTCGACGGCCGCCACCGCGCCGTCGATGGTGGGCCGGAAGCCGGTGTCCACCTTCCCGGTGTCCAGGTTGTACGCCGCCAGCGACCGCTGCGCGACGGCCGTGCCACCGACGTTCGAGATCGACGTGAAGGTGCCGGCGACGAAGACGCGGTTGCCGATCACCTCGATGTCGGTGATCCCGCCGTCGGTGATCCGCGGGGTGTCGGTGCGGGGCGTGGTCGGCATCAGCCGGGTGTCCCCCGGCGTCACCAGCGCCCTGGTGGCGACCGTACGGGCGGCGCCGAGCGCGGCGCTACCACCGGAGGTCCGGACACCGGTACGTCCGGTGGCGCCGGCGTCCGCCACGGTGACGGTGGCGGCGAGCGCCGGCACTCCCGCCACCACGACCGCGCCGGCGGCGAGCACCGCGACCGCGCGACTCCAAACTCGCATCGAGACAACTCTCCCTGTCCGCCCGGACGGCGCTCTCGGGTGACTCCCGGCGCATCCCGTCCGCGTGCCGGACGTCACCGTAGGAGGCAAGGACTTCTCGCGATACGCCGCCGCACCGGTTATCGACCGCTCGACATCAATTCCGGCCGCACGGCGATCCGGGTCCACCGATCGGCTGGTGCAGGGCAGCCCGGCGGTTCCCCGACCGGCCGATCGGGATCGGACACACGACCGCGCGGGCCACCCCTCGGTGGCCCGCGCGGCGCGCTCGATGTCAGGCGACTACGGCGTACCAGTTGTTGAGGTACTGCTCACAGCCGCTGTCCCGGCATCCGGTGCCGGCCGGCGCCCAGAGGTGGAAGTGCACCGGCCACTTCGAACTGGTCTGGCCCGTCCAGTACACGTTGCGCTCGTACCCGTCGCATCGGACGTCCTGCTGGACCCGGACCCCGTTGCCGTTCTCCTCCCGGGCCACCAGGTTGATCTTCCAGGTGCCGGCGGTGGCGCTGGTGCACCGGTAGCGGTAGGTGTGGTTGGTGCCGGTCCAGCTACAGCTGCGGAAGGAGTAACCGTTGCCGTTGACGGTGTAGTCGCTGGTGGCGTGAACCCGACCGATGGACCACGATTTTCCGACCGAGACGGTCACCCGAAAATCATTCTCGGAACAAAGATTGTCCGCGTACACGGCCGCCTGGGCGGGCGTGGCGCCTACCGCGATGGTCGCCGTTACGGTCACTGCGGCAGCAATCACACTTCGCCACCATAAACGCTGTCGTCGAATCATGTGGTCCTCTCCCCGTCGAATGCCTTACACGACGCTATTTCATCGATGATCACCTTGTCATCAGCCGAACGGCCACTGTGGATCAAAGCTGTCCGGCCTCGACAGAGCTGCGGTTTCCGCAGGTAGAAGGGCTGCCGACGGCATCGCCGCGACCACCTGGAAGGCATCACCTGACGGAACCGGCATACCTGTCCACAGTGCGGCGTAGACGGCACCGGAGCCGATGACCGGCAGGTCCGACAACACCAGCCGCACCCCATCTCGGACTAAGATCGCAGGCGGACCGCAATCGCATTTCTTACCGGCCTCCGAGAATTGGCCGAACGTGTCGCGCGGGCCGCCGGAACGCATCCATGTCAGGCACGATCCGGGGATCCGCCGACGCGGATCCGCAGTGACATGATGAGCCCGGTCCCCATTGAGGGGCCTAGATTTTTTTCCTCGACTCGGCCGACCGCGTGTCCGGCGTGTCCCCGCACGGGCCGCCGCCGCCGGGGCAGCCATCTAAGGCGGAGGCGATGACGGACGTCCTGCGGACCCGGCGACCGGTGCCCGCCCCACCGGCGCGACCCGACTCCGGCCGCTCCGCGCCGGCCACCGCCGCGCAGCGCCAGATGTGGCAACTGGACCGACTCGACCCGGGCTCGGCCGGCTACCTGGTGCCGCTGGCCTACCGGCTGCACGGCCCGCTCGACGTGCCGGCGCTCGCCGCGACGCTCGACGACCTGGTGGCCCGGCACGCCGCGCTGCGCACCACGCTCGCGCCCGGACCGGGCGGCGACGGCGACGACCTGGTCCAGGTGGTCCACGAGCCGCGCCCGGGGCTGCTGCGGGTGCACGACCTCAGCGGCCTGCCGAGCTGGCAGCGCGACCGGGAGGTGCGGGCCCGGTTGCGCGCCGCCGCCAGCGACCCGCTCGACCTGGTCCGCGGGCCGGTGCTCCGGGCCGAGCTGGTGCGGTGCGCGCCGGAGGAGCACGTGCTCCTGCTGACGATCCACCACGTCGCGATCGACGAGTGGTCGCTGGGCATCCTGCACGAGGAGTGGGAACGGCTCTACGCGGCCCACCGCGCGGGACGGCCGGCCGTGCTCGACCCGGTGGCCGGTGACTGCCGCGACCACGCGATCCGGCAACGGGACTGGCTCGCCGGGGCGGAGGCGTCGGCCCAGCTCGACCACTGGCGGGAGCAGCTCGCGGGCGCGCCCGCGGCGCTCGACCTGCCCACCCGGGGACCACGCCCGGCGGTGCCGTCCGGCGCGGGCGCCACCCTCACCGTGCCGCTGGAGGTGCCCGCCGAGGCGCTGGCCGCGTGCTACCGGCAGGCGCGGGTGTCGCCGTACATGGTGCTGCTGGCGGTGCTGCACGTGCTGCTGGCCCGGTGGACCGGCGCGCGGGACGTCGTGGTGGGCACGCCGGTGGCCGGCCGACGCGGTCCGGAGACGCGGCAGCTCGTCGGCCTGCTGCTCAACACCGTCGCGATCCGGGCCCGGCTGGACGACGACCCGTCCTTCGGCACGCTGCTGGAGCGGGTGCGCGGTGCCGTGCTCGACGCCCTGAGCCGGGAGGAGCTTCCCTTCTCGACGGTGCTGGAGACGCTGCGACCGGCCCGCCGGGCCGGTTTCGACCCGCTGTTCCAGGTGATGTTCGTGTACGGCCGCGAGGCCGACCCGCCCCGCCTGGACGGCCTCCAGGTGAGCGCCGTCGAGGTGCCGGTCGACACCGCCAAGTTCGACCTCACGGTCGCCGTCCGGGAGAACGACCGGGGTCTGCGGACCGTGCTGGAGTACCGCACCGACCTGTTCGACGCCGACACGATGACCCGCCTCGCCGGGCACTTCCAGACGCTGCTGGCCTCGCTGCTGGCCGCCCCGGGCGCGCCGGTGGGCTCGGCCGCGATGCTCACCGCCGCCGAGCACCGGCGGCTGGTCGGCGAGTGGAACCGCACCGCCACGCCGGCCGAGCCGGACGAGCTGGTCCACGCGCTGATCGAGGAGCAGGCCCGGCGTACCCCCGACGGGGTGGCGGTGACCGACGACGTGGCCGCGCTGAGCTACCGGGAGCTGCATGCCCGGGCCGAGGCGCTTGCGGAGACGCTGCGCGCGCGGGGGGTCGGCGTCGGCGGCCTGGTCGGGGTGCTGCTGCCCCGTGCGGTCGGATTCACCGTGGCGGTGCTGGCGGTGCTGCGGGCCGGCGCGGGCTACGTCCCGTTGGACCCGGCGAACCCGCCGGCCCGGCTGCGGCACCTGATCGACGACACCTCCGCCCGGGTCGTGCTCACCTGCGCCGAGCTGGCGCACCTGGTGCCCGGGGACGCGGCGCTGCTGGTGCCGGGGCCGGACACCCCGGCCACGGTGGTGGAGCCGGCGCGCGCCGGCGGGCCGCGACGGCGACCGCGCCGCCGGCCCGCGCCCACCGCGGACGACCTGGCGTACGTCATCCACACCTCCGGGTCGACCGGCCGCCCGAAGGGCGTGATGGTCACCCACCGGGGAGTCGCCAACTACGTGCGCTGGGCCACCCAGTCCTACCGGCTACGCGCCGGCGACGTGGTCCCGCTGCACTCGTCGGTCGGGTTCGACCTGACCGTGACGAGCCTGCTGGTGCCGCTGGCCGCCGGCGCCACGGTCCGGATGATCGGCGAGCACCTCGGCCCGGCCGCGCTGGGCGAGGCGCTGCGCGACACCGCCACCCCGTTCGGCCTGGTCAAGATCACCCCAGCCCAGTTGGAGCTGGTCACGCACCAGCTCCGCCCGGACGAGCTGGCCGGGCGCACCCGGTGCTTCGTCATCGGCGGCGAGAACCTGCGCGCCGACCAGATCGCGCCGTGGCGGGCGCACGCGCCGGAGACCGCGCTGGTCAACGAGTACGGCCCGACCGAGACCGTGGTGGGCTGCGCCGCGTACGAGGTGGAGCCGGACACCCCGGCCGGCGGTTCGGTGCCGATCGGCCGGCCGATCGCCAACACCGCGCTCCACCTGCTCGACGGGTGGGGCAACCCGGTGCCGGTGGGCGTGGTCGGCGAGTTGTACGTCGGTGGCGCCGGGGTGGCGCGCGGCTACCTGGGGCAGCCGGGCCGCACCGCCGAGCGGTTCCGGCCCGACCCGTTCTCCGGCGTGCCCGGAGCGCGCCTGTACCGCACCGGCGACCTGGCGCGCCGCCGCCCGGACGGGGACCTGGAATACCTGGGCCGCACCGACCGGCAGGTCAAGGTGCGCGGCTACCGGATCGAGTGCGGCGAGATCGAGGCGGCGATCCGGCGGCAGCGGCCGAGGGCCGACGTGACCGTCCAGCTCCGCCACGACGACCCGGCCGACCCGCGCCTGGTGGCCTACCTGGCCGGCGACGGCGCGGACCCGGCGGAGCTGCCCGCCACGCTCGCCGCCGAGCTGCCGTCCTGGCTGGTGCCGGCCGCGTTCGTGCGGCTCGACGCGCTGCCGCTGACCGGCAACGGCAAGGTCGACCCGGACGCGCTGCCCGCGCCGGGCCCGCAGGCCGCCCGCCGCGACACGTCGAGCCTGGACGGCCCCGCCACCGCCACCCCGGACCCGGACGGACACCCGCCCGCCGTCCCGGGACCGGACGGACACCCGCCCGCCACCCCGGGACCGGACGGCCTCCGCGCCGCCGCCACGCCGGGACGGTGGGACGCCGAACGGGTACGCCTGGAGCGGCTGGTCGCCCAGGTGTGGCGGGAGGTGCTGGGCGTCGACGAGGTCGGTCCCCGGGACAGCTTCTTCGACCTCGGCGGGCACTCGATGCGGCTGCTGGTCGTGCTCGACCGGCTACGTGCCCGACTCGGTGACGTGCTGACCGCCACCGACCTGTTCCGCCACCCCACGCCTGAGTCGCTCGCCGCGTACCTCGTCGGCGTCACGGCGACCGGCGCGGACCCGCGGCCGGCCCCGCAGGCCCCGCCCGTCACGCGGCCGACCCCGACCGCCGGCCCGGCCGACGGGCCGGTCGCCGTGGTGGGCATGGCCTGCCGGTTCCCGGGCGCCCGCACGGTGGACGAGTTCTGGGCGAACATCCGCGACGGGGTGGAGTCGGTCCATGAGTTCAGCGTCGAGGAGATGCTCGCCGACGGCGCGGACCCGGCCCGGATCGACGACCCGGCGTACGTGCGGGCCGGCACGTTCCTGCCCGGCATCGACGAGTTCGACGCGGCCTTCTTCGGCTTCACCCCGCGCGAGGCGGAGACGCTGGACCCGCAGCACCGGCTGCTGCTGGAGTGCGCCTGGCACGCGCTGGAGCACGCCGGTCACGACCCGTCCCGCCATCGGGGCCGGGTCGGTCTGTTCGCCGGCTCGGGCCGCAGCTCCTACCTGCTCGACCACCTCAACGGCCACCCGGAGCTGACCGGCGGGCTCAGCGAGCACCAGATCTCGCTCGGCAACGACAAGGACTTCCTGCTCAGCCGCATCGCCTACCAGCTCGACCTGACCGGTCCCGCGGTCACCGTGGCCACCGCCTGCTCGACCTCGCTGGTGGCCGTGCACCTCGGCCGGCAGAGCCTGCTGACCGGGGAGTCCGACGTGGTGCTGGCCGGCGGCGTCAGCGTCTTCCCCGCCCAGCGCCGCGGGTACCTCTGGCACGACGGCGGCATCTACTCCCCCGACGGGCACTGCCGGCCGTTCAGCGCCGACGCGCGCGGCAGCATCGAGTCCAGCGGCGTGGGCGTGGTGGTGCTCAAGCGGCTGGCCGACGCGCTCGCCGACGGCGACACGGTCTACGCGGTGATCCGCGGCTCGGCGATCAACAACGACGGGGCGCGCCGCACCGGCTACACCGCGCCCGGTGTCGCCGGGCAGGTCGAGGTGATCAGCCGGGCGTTGGCCACCGCCGGGGTGAGCCCTCGCTCGGTGGGCTACGTGGAGGCGCACGGCACCGGCACCAGCCTGGGCGACCCGATCGAGGTGGCCGCGCTGACCGAGGCGTTCCGGCGCGGCACCGACGCGCGGGGCTTCTGCGCGCTCGGCTCGGTCAAGGCCAACATCGGGCACACCGACGCGGCGGCCGGCGTGGCCGGCCTGATCAAGACCGTGATGGCGCTGTGGACCCGCACCCTGCCGCCGACCGTCAACGTGGACCGGCCGCACCCGGCGATCGACGTCACGGCCGGCCCGTTCCGGCTCGACCGCGCCGCCGCCCCGTGGGCGGCCGACGGTCCGCGCCGGGCCGGGGTCAGCTCGTTCGGCATGGGCGGCACGAACGCGCACGTGGTGCTGGAGGAGCCGCCGGCGGCGCCGGCCCGGCCGCCGGTCCCGACCGCGCCCGGACCACGGCTGCTGGTGGTGTCGGCGCGTACCCCGGCCGCGCTGGAGCGCGCCACCGGGCAGCTCCGCGACCACCTCGACGCCCACCCGGAGGTGGCGCTCGCGGACGTCGCGGCGGCGCTGGGCCGCCGGCAGCCGATGACCCACCGGCGGTACGTGGTGGCGGCGGACCGCGCCGACGCGGTGTCCGCCCTGGACACCCCGGCGCGCCGGTTCACCGGTAGCCACCCGGGGGGCCGGCGGACGCTGGTGTTCGCCTTCCCCGGGCACGGCGCCCAGCACGTGGCGATGGGCGCCGGGCTCCACCGGTCCGAGCCGACCTACCGGGCCGTGGTGGACGAGTGCGCCGCACTGCTCGGCGCCGACCTGGGACGGGACCTGCGCGCCGTGCTCGACCCGGCGCCCGGCGGGTACCCGGCGGCGGAACGGCTGCTCGACCGCCCCGCCCTGGTGCAGCCCGCGCTCTTCGTCACGGAATACGCGCTGGCCCGCACGTTGCTGGCCCGGGGCGTCACCCCGGACCTGATGGTCGGGCACAGCCTCGGCGAGTACGTGGCCGCCTGCCTGGCCGGCGTCTTCTCCCTCGCCGACGCGCTGCGCCTGGTGCGGGTGCGCGGCGAGCTGGTGGCGCGGACGCCGGCCGGGGCGATGCTCGCGGTGGGGCTGCCCGAGACGGCGGTGACCGCGCGGCTCGACGACGGGCTGTCGCTGGCCGCGGTGAACGCCCCGGAGCTGTGCGTGGTCTCCGGCGACCCGGCGGCGGTCGGCCGGCTGCGGGACCGGCTGGCCGCCGACGGGGTCGACTGCCGGCCGCTGCGGGTGGCCCGCGGCTACCACTCCGCGCTGCTCGATCCGGTCCTGGACGAGTTCGCGGCGCACGCCGCCGAGGTCGACTACGCCGAACCCGAGCGTCCCTACCTGAGCAACCTGACCGGCGGTCCGGTCACCCCGGGCCTGGTCACCGATCCGGCGTACTGGGTCCGGCACCTGCGGGAGCCGGTCCGGTTCGCCGAGTCGGCCGCGCTCCTCGCCGAGCAGGAGGCGGCCCTGGTCGAGCTGGGCCCCGGGCACGCGCTC
Source organism: Micromonospora sp. NPDC049282 (assembly GCF_043197045.1). Lineage (NCBI taxonomy): Bacteria > Bacillati > Actinomycetota > Actinomycetes > Micromonosporales > Micromonosporaceae > Micromonospora > Micromonospora sp. NPDC049282. The sequence goes on along the minus strand of NZ_JBICSL010000015.1, from coordinate 120,177 downwards.
GGCGGCCTGGCCCGGCTCGCCGGGCTGCGCCCGGCCCACGCGGTGGCGGCGATGCGCCACCCCCGCGCCGACGCCGACGACCTGACGACGCTGCTCGACGCGGTGGGGCGGCTCTGGCTGGCCGGCGTCCCGGTCGACGTGGACCGGTTCCACGGCGACGGCGACCGGCGGCTCCCGCTGCCCAGCTACCCGTTCGAACGGCACCGCCACTGGATCGCCCCCACCCCCACCCCCACCCCCGACGCCCGGGCCTCGTTCCCGGAAAGCGTCGGCATTCCGGGCGGGATGGCCACGCTTTCCGTGCATCAGCGCGCCGATCAGCGCGCGGAGGGGCGCGCGGAGGGTGGGGGGAACCGGCCGGAGTTGAGCAGCGCGTACGTGGCGCCGGGCGGGGCGGCGCAGGAGGCGGTGGCGGAGGTCTGGGCGGAACTGCTCGGCATCCGGCCGATCGGCGCGCTCGACGACTTCTTCGAGCTGGGCGGGCACTCGCTGCTCGCCACCCAGGTGGTGGTGCGGCTGCGTGCCCGTCTCGGCGTCGCGGTGCCGCTGGAGACGGTCTTCGCCCGGCCCACCGTCGCCGCGCTGGCGGCGGCGCTGCCCACACCCGTCGACGTCGACCGGGCCGCGCCGCTCGCGACGGATCCGCCCGCCGGGGACCGCATCGCCCGCGCCGCGCCGGACGCCGGCCCGGCACCACTCTCCTCCGGCCAGCACCGCCTGTGGTTCCTCGACCAGGCGTACGCGCAGAACGCCTACACCGTCGGCACCACGCTGCTGCTCGACGGCGCGCTCGAGGAGGACGCGCTGCGCACCGCGCTGGCCGGGCTGGTGCGGCGGCACGAGGCGCTGCGCACCGTGTTCCCACTCGGCCCGGACGGCGACCCGGTCCAGCGGGTGCTCCCGGCCGGGCCGGTGGAGCTGCCGGTGCGGACCGCCCCGGCGGACCCGGACCCGGCCGCGCCGGTGAGCATCGTCGAGCCGGCGGTGGCCGGGGCGGTGCCCGGGTGGGTGCACGCCGCGCTCGCCGCCGACGTGCGGCGCCCGTTCGACCTGGCCGCCGGGCCGCTGTTCCGGGCCGTGCTGCTGCGCGTCGCCGACGACCGGCACGTGCTGTCGCTGACCATGCACCACGCGGTTTCCGACGGCTGGTCGCTGGGCGTGGTGGCCCGCGAGGTGGCCACGCTCTACGCCGCCGCGCGGGAGGGACGCGCCGACCCGCTGCCCGAGCTGGCCGTCCAGTACGGCGACTACGCGCGCTGGCAGCGCGGCCGGCTGGCCGAGAGGGACAGCCCGGACCTGGCGTACTGGCGTGCGCAGCTCGCCGGGGTGCCCGCCGCCCTGGAGGTGCCCACCGACCGGCCACGCCCGCCGGTGCAGACGTTCGACGGCGCGGTCCGCACGCTGGTCCTGCCCCGACCGGCCGCCGACGCGTTGCGCCGGTTCAGCCAGGACCACGGCGCCACGCTGGCGATGACGTTGCTGGCCGCGTGGCAGACGTTGCTCTTCCGCTGGACCGGCCAGCGGGACGTCTGCGTCGGCACGCCGGTGGCCGGCCGGGTGCGCGCCGAGCTGGAGCCGATGGTCGGCTTCTTCGTCACCATGCTGCCGATGCGGACCGTGCTGGACGGGGACTGGACGTTCGCCGAGCTGCTCGGTCGGGTCCGGCGCACCGCGCTGGACGCGTACGACCACCAGGAGGTGCCGTTCGAGCGGCTGGTGGATCTGGTCGACGCGCCCCGCGACCTGAGCCGCAACCCGCTGTTCCAGGTGATGTTCAACCTGCTCAACGTGCCCGAGCAGCGGGACGTGGACGCGGCCGGGGTACGGATGACCCCGTTCGCGGTCGAGCCGGGCATCGCGCAGCAGGACCTGGCGCTGTACGCCTACGAGGTGGCCGAGGGGCTGCGGTTCCGGCTGGAGTACAACACCGCGCTGTTCGACGCGGCGACCGCCGAGCGGATGGTCGGCCACCTGGAGACGCTGCTCGCCGCCGCGGTCGCCGACCCGGGCGCCCGACTGGCGGCGCTGCCGCTGCTCACCGCCGCCGAGCGCGCCCGGCACGCCGAGTGGAACGACACCGCCACGCCGGCCGGCTGGGACACCCCGCCCGACCGGGCGCCGACACTCGTCGACCTCTTCGCCCACCAGGTGGCGGCGAACCCCGACCGGCCGGCCGTGACGTTCGGCCCGACCACGCTCGACTACGCCACGCTGGACGCCCGCGCCAACCGGCTCGCGCACCGGCTGCGCCGGGCCGGCGTCGGCCCGGACGTGCCGGTCGCGGTCTGCCTGCCCCGCTCGCCCGACCTGCCGGTCGCGCTGCTCGGCGTGCTGAAGGCCGGCGGGGCGTACGTCCCGGTGGACCCGGAGTACCCGGTCGAGCGGCAGCGCTACGTGCTGGCGCACAGCGGCGCCCCGGTGCTGGTCACCGACCCGGGGCTGGCCGACCGGTTCGCCGGCTTCGACGGCACGGTGGTGCCGCCGGGCGCGGCCGGGGAGCCGGACACCGCGCCCGCGCCGTCGGCCGGGCCGGACCACCTGGCGTACCTGATCTACACCTCCGGCTCGACCGGCCGGCCCAAGGGCGTCCGGGTCACCCACGGCGCGGTGGTCAACACGCTCGCCGCGATGCGCGACCGGCCCGGCCTGACCCGCGACGGCACCATGCTGGCGATGGCCAGCTTCGCCTTCGACATGTCCGTGCCGGAGCTGTTCCTGCCGCTGGTGGTGGGCGCCCGGATGCTGCTGGTGGACCGCGACGTCGCCTACGACGCGTCCCGGCTGGCCGCGCTGCTCGCCGCCGAGCGGGTCACGCTGGCCCAGGGCACGCCGACGACCTGGCGGCTGCTGATCGAGTCGGGGTGGACCGGCACTCCCGGGCTCACCGCGGTCTGCGGCGGCGAGGCGGTGCCCGCGCCGCTGGCCCGGCAACTGGCCGGCCGGGTCGACGCGCTGTGGAACCTCTACGGCCCGACCGAGGCCGCGGTCTGGGCCACCATGGACCGGATCACCCCGGACGACACCCGGCCGACGATCGGCCGGCCGATCGGCAACATGCGGGCGCACGTGCTCGACGCGGCGTCGCACCCGGTCCCGGTCGGCGTGCTCGGCGAGATCCACCTGGGCGGGCCGGGGTTGGCCCGGGACTACCACGGCGACCCGGCGCTGACCGCCGCGCGCTTCGTGCCCGACCCGCACGGCGGCGGCGGCGGTCGGCTCTACCGCACCGGCGACCTCGGCCGCCGACTGGCCGACGGCCGGATCGAGTTCCTCGGGCGGGGCGACTCGCAGGTGAAGGTGCGCGGGTTCCGGATCGAGCTGGGCGAGATCGAGGCGGTGCTGCGCCGGCACGACGCGGTCCGCGACGCCGCCGTGGTGGTCCGCGAGGACGCGGGCGAGAAGTCCGTGGTGGCCTACCTGACCCTGGCCGGCGGGCCCGAGCCCGACGCCGGGAGCGAGCTGACCGCCGACTTCGCCGCCGACCCGGCGCCGTGGCGGGCGTACGCCCGCACCTGGCTGCCGGACTACATGGTGCCGTCGGCGTTCGTGCCGCTGAACCGGATGCCGCTGAACGCCAACGGCAAGGTCGACCGGGCGGCCCTGCCCGCGCCCCGCCGTGACCGCGCCGCGGCCGGCGCCGGCGAGCCGGACACCCCGCTGCGGGCGGCGCTGGCCCGACGCTGGGCGGAGGTGCTCGGCTACGACCGGGTCGGCATCGACGACGACTTCTTCGACCTGGGCGGCGACTCGTTCCGGGCGATCAAGGCGCTGGCCGGCAGCGACCCGGCGATCAGCGTGCTCGACCTGTTCCGCCACCCGACCATCCGGGCGCTGACCGAGCACCTGGACGCCACCGGCGGCTCGGCCGGCCGGCTGCTGCACGAGCTGACCCCGGACCGGCCCGGCACACCTGCCACGCTGACGCTGCTCTGCGTACCGTTCGGCGGCGGCTCCGCGATCACCTTCCAGCCGCTCGCGGACGCCCTGCCGGCCGGGGTGTCGCTCTACGCCCTGGAACGCCCCGGGCACGACCTGAACCGCCCGGACGAGCCGATGCTCGACCTGGACGAGTTGGTGGACCGCTGCGTGGCCGAGGTGGTCGAACAGGTCACCGGCCCGGTGGCGGTGTACGGGCACTGCGTGGGCGGCGCCGAGGCGGTGGAGCTGGCCCGCCGGCTGGAGGCGGCCGGCGTCGAGGTGACCGGCGTGGTGATCGGCGCGCACTTCCCCGCGCCCCGGCTGCCCGGCCGGGTGTTCGGCTGGCTGCGCCGGTGGTTCCCGGTGGAGCGCTGGGCGTCGAAGCGGCGCACGCTGGAGTCGCTGCGCGCGATGGGTTTCTTCACCGAGGTCTTCGACGCCCGCGAGAAGGACTTCGTGATGCGGGTGGTCCTGGCCGACTCGGCCCGGGGCGAGGACTACTACACCGACGTCTACGCGCGGGGGCTGCCCCGCAAGCTGTCCGCGCCGCTGGTCTGCGTGGTGGGCGGCGGTGACCGGGCCACCGAGCTGTACCAGGAGCGCTACCTGGAGTGGGAGTTCTTCGCCGACCGGGTGTCGCTGGAGGTCATCGACGGCGCCGGGCACTACTTCGCCAAGCACCAGCCGGCCGAGCTGGCCGGGATCATCCTGGCGCACTGCGCCTCCGCGCCGGCGGAACCGGACCGGCACACCGCCGTACCCGCGTCGGCGCAGCCGGACGAGCACACCGCCGTACCCGCGCCGGCGCAGCCGGACGAGGCGGCCCGGACCGCTCCGGGGACCGCGCCCGCGGCGGCCGTCGCGTCCCGGCGGCCGGCGCGACGCGCGACGCCCAGCCTGGCGGTGTTCTACCTGGTCGCGGTCGGCCAACTGGTCTCGCTGGTCGGCAGCGGGCTGACCGCGTTCGGCATGGGGCTGTGGGTCTACCAGCGGACCGGCTCGGTGTCGCTGTTCGCCACCGCCACCGTGCTCGCGTTGCTGCCGGCCGTGGTGCTGTCACCGATCGCCGGCGCGCTGGCCGACCGGTGGGACCGCCGCCGGATCATGGTGCTCGCCGACTGCCTGGCCGCCACCGGCACGGTGAGCCTGGCGCTGCTGCTCTGGCTGGGTCAGCTCCACCTGTGGCACATCCTCACCGCGATCACCGTCACCGCCGTGGCCACCGCGTTCCAGCAGCCCGCCTACCAGGCGGCGGTGACCCAACTGGTGCCGAAGCGCTACTACGGGCGGGCCAACGGCATCGTCTCGCTCGGCACCGCCACCAGCACCGTGCTGGCCCCGCTGGTCGGCGGCGCGCTGGTGCTCGCGGTCGGGCTGCGCGGGATCGTGGTGATCGACCTGGTCACGTTCGCGGTGGCGGTGACCGTGACGCTGTCGGTCCGCTTCCCGGACACCCTCTTCGTGCGGCGGGAGGAGCCGTTCCGGCGCGAGGTGCTGGGCGGCTGGCGGTTCATCGTCCGGCGGCACGGGCTGGTCGCCCTGGTCGTCCTGGTCGCGTCGCTGAACTACTTCTTCGCCCTGGTCGAGGTGCTGGTCACCCCACTCACGCTCTCCTTCGGCGACCCGGCGGTGCTCGGCCGGGTGCTGGCCGCCAGCGGCGTCGGCATGGTCGTCGGGTCGGTGCTGATGGGCGTCTGGGGCGGCACCGCCCGGCGGACCACAGGCATCCTGGCCGGCGTCGTGCTGCTCGGCGTCTCGCTGCTCACCGTCGGGTTGCGGCCGGACCCGCTGTTCCCGGCGCTCGGCCTGTTCGGCATGGGCCTGGCCACCGCGTTGGTGAACACGCACTGGCTGGCCATCGTGCAGGCCAAGGTGGGGCTGGAACTCCAGGGCCGGGTGCTCGCCATGGCGCAGATGCTGTCCTGGCTGATGGTGCCGGCCGGCTTCCTCAGCGCCGGCCCGCTCGCCGAGCACGTGCTCGCCCCGCTGGCCCGGCCCGGCGGCCCGCTCGCCGGACTGGTCGGCACCGGGCCGGGACGCGGCATGGCGCTCGCCGCGGTCCTGGCCGGGCTCTGCGCACTGGCGCTCGCCGCCGGCGGCATCGCGCACCGGCGGATCCGGCGGCTTGAGGACGAGCTGCCGGACAACGACCCGGGCCGCGTCGTCCTCGCCGACAAGGACCGCATCCAGGAGGAGGCGGACCGGCGCCTCGCGGCCGCCGCCGGGGGTGGTCCCCGGTGAGCGCGCCCGCCCGGCCCGCCGGCCCGACCCGCCGCGTCGCCGCCCGCCGCGCCGACACCGCTCCGGCCACCGTGGACTGCCTGCACCGGATGGTCGCCGGGCAGGCCGCCCGGACCCCGGACGCGGAGGCGGTCCGGCACGGCGACACCGCGCTCTCCTACCGGGACCTCGACCGGGCGGCGAACCGGCTGGCCCGGGTGCTGCTCGCCGCCGGCGTCGCGCGCGCCGACCGGGTCGGCGTCTGCCTGCCGCGTACGCCCGACCTGGTGGTCGCGCTGCTCGCCGTGCTCAAGACCGGTGCCGCGTACGTGCCGCTGGACCCGGCGTACCCGGCGGCCCGGGTGGCGTTCATGACCGCCGACTCGGGGGCGCGGCTGGTGCTGACCACCGCCGACCTCGCCGGCCGGTTCAGCGGCCCGACCGTGCTGGTGGACCGGCTCGACCCGGTCGGGTACGACACCGACCCGGCGGCGCCGGCCACCCCGGACGACCTGGCGTACGTCATCTACACCTCCGGCTCCACCGGGCGTCCCAAGGGCGTGGCGATCGAGCACCGCTCGGCGTCGGTGCTGCTCCGCTGGGTGCGGCAGACCTTCGACGACACCGAGCTGGGCGGGATGCTCGCGGCCACCTCGGTCTGCTTCGACCTGTCCGTGTTCGAGATCTTCGGGCCGCTCGCCTGGGGCGGCCGGGTGCTGCTGGTCGACGACGTGCTGGCGCTGGCCGCGCCCGGCGCGGACCGGCTGCCGGTCACGCTTGTCAACACCGTGCCGGCCGCGATGGGCGAGCTGCTCACCGCCGGGGCGCTGCCGCCGGGCGTCCGCACGGTCTGCCTCGCCGGTGAGCCGCTGACCGCCGCGCTGGCCGCCCGGGTGTGGGCGCGTCCGCACGTGCGCCGGCTGTGCAACCTGTACGGCCCGTCCGAGGACACCACGTACTCGACCTGGGCCGAGGTGCCGCCGGACGACGGTGACCCGCCGATCGGCCGGCCGCTGCCGGGCACCCGGGCGTACGTGCTCGACCCGGACGGCCGGCCGGTCCCGCCCGGCGAGTCCGGCGAGCTGTACCTGGCCGGCGCCGGGCTGGCCCGCGGCTACCTGGACCGGCCGGCGGAGACCGAGGCCCGCTTCCGGCCGGACCCGTTCCGGCCCGGCGAGCGGATGTACCGCACCGGCGACCGGGTCCGGCTGCGCCCGGACGGGCAACTGGCCTATCTGGGCCGGCTGGACGACCAGGTGAAACTGCGCGGCTACCGGATCGAGCTGGGCGAGGTGGCGGCCCGGCTCGCCGCCCTGCCCGGCGTACGGGAGGCGACCGCCGCGGTCCGGCCCGGCCCGAGCGGGGACCCGCTGCTGGTCGGTTACCTGACCGGGGAACGGCGGGACGACGTCCGGGCCCGGCTGGCCGAGGTGCTGCCGGCGCCGCTGGTGCCGGCGACCGTGGTCTGGCTGGACCGGCTGCCCACGCTGCCCAACGGCAAGGTGGACCGCGCGGCCCTGCCCGCGCCGGCGTTCGGCTCGACCTCCGGCTCCGGCTCGGACCCGCTCGGCGCGACCGGCGCCCTGGTGGCGGCGGTCTGGCGGGAGCTGCTCGGCGTGCCGGTCACCGGCCCGGACGACGACTTCCTCGCGCTCGGCGGCGACTCGCTGCTCGCCGTTCGCTGCGCCACCCGGCTGACCGCCGCCACCGGCCGCCGGCTCCGCCCCGGCGACCTGTTCGCCCACCCGACCGTCGCCGCGCTCGCCGCCCACCTCGACGCGCCGTCCACCCCGGACGGGGCGGACGGGGCGGGCGACACCGGGCCGGCCTCGGACGAGGCGGGCGACACCGGGCCGACGCCGGCCGGTGACGGGCCGGCGCCGCTCTCCGCGGCGCAGCGGCGGTTCTGGTTCCTGCACCGGCTCGACCCGGCCGACACGTCCTACCTGCTGGCGTTCGCGGTCCGCTTCGCCGTGCCGGTGGACGGGGACCGGCTGGTCCGGGCGCTGCACCTGGTGGTCGACCGGCATCCCGCGCTGCGCACCGTGTTCCCCACCGGCCCGGACGGGCCGGCGCAGGTGGTCCGGCCGGACGCCCGGCCGAGCCTCGTCGTCGCGCCACCCGAACCGGGCGCCTCGCTCGACGCCCGGCTCGCCCGGCTGACCGCCGAGGCCACGGCACGCCCGATGGATCTGGCGTCCGGGCCGCTGCTGCGCGCCTGCCTGCTGCCCGACGGCGAGGGCCGGGCGGAGGCGCTGCTGCTGGTCGTGCACCACGCGGTCGCCGACGACTGGTCGTTCGGGGTGCTGGTGCGGGACCTCGCCGACGCCTACGACGACCCGGACACGCCCACCGAGCCGGCGCCCGGGCCGGCCGTCCTCGCCGCCGCGCAGCGGGCCTGGCTGGCCTCCCCGGCCGGCCGGCGCGCGACCGACGAGCTGCTGCGCGAGCTGCGCGGCGCCCCCCACCTCCTGGAGTTGAGGAGGGGCCCCCGCTCAACGCCTGCGGTAGAGGAGGGGCCCCCTCCTAACACCCGGCGCGGGGCCGCGCTGCGGACCACGGTGGACCCGGCGACCGCGACGGCGGTACGGGAGCTGGCCCGTGCCCGCCGCGCCAGCCTGCACATGGTCGGACTGGCCGCGTTCGCCGCGCTGCTCGGCGCCGCCGCCGGCCGGGACGACCTGCTGGTCGGCGTCGCCTTCGCCGGGCGCACCAGCGTGGCCGCCGAACGCGGCGTCGGCTGCCACGTCAACACCCTGCCGCTGCGACTGCGCCCGGCCCCGGACCGGACGTTCGCCGACCTGCTCGCCGAGGCGCGGCGGGTCACGCTGTTCGCCGCCGCCCGCCAGGACGTCCCGTTCGACCTGCTGGTGGAGCGGCTGCGCCCGGCCCGCCAGCCGGACCGCAACCCGCTGGTCCAGGTCGCGTTCGGGGTGCAGAACGCCCCGCCGGCCCGGCATCGCAGCGCCGCCGGTGGCGAGTTCGCCGGCGTCGAGCTGAGCCCGGACGCGGCCCGCCTCGACCTGACGCTCTGGCTGGACGACCGGCGGGACGCGCTGGACGCGCTCTGGACCTACCGCACCGACCTGTTCGACCACGACACGGTGGTGGCGTGGCACCGCCGCCTCACCGCGCTGCTGCGCACCGCCGCCGCCGACCCCCGGCGCAGTCTGGCCGACTGCGTCGACACCGCTGGGAGTGAGAGATGACCGATCAGATCCGGGTCGCGCGGCCCGTCCCCCGCCGCGGCCGGGAACGGAACCTGGTGGACGTACGACCGGACTGGCCCGGCGGCCCGCTGCCGGCGCTGGTGCGCGCCACCGTGCCCGACGTGGACCTGGCCGGCTGGCTGGCCGGTCACCGCGACGAGGTGGACGAGCTGGCCCGCCGCGCCGGCGCGGTGCTGTTCCGCGGCTTCGCGGTGGCCGGCGCCGACGACTTCCGCACCGTGATGGCGGCGCTCTCCGGCGACGTGCTGTCCTACGGCGAGCGGTCCTCGCCGCGCAGCCGGGTCACCGAGGGCGTCTACACCTCCACCGAGCACCCGGCCGACCAGCCGATCGTGCTGCACAACGAGCAGTCGTACACGGTCACCTGGCCGCTGCGCATCGTGTTCCACTGCGAGGTGGCGCCGGCCGCCGGTGGGCGTACGCCGCTTGCGGACAGCCGCCGGGTGCTGGCCCGGTTGCGCCCGGAGACGGTCGACGGGTTCGAGCGGCGGGGCGTGCTCTACCGGCGCAACTACCTGCCCGGCATCAGCCTGTCCTGGCAGACCGCGTTCCAGACCGACTCCCGCGCCGAGGTCGAGGCGTACTGCGGGCGCGCGATGATCGACGTGGAGTGGGTGGGCGAGACGCAGTTGCGCACCCGGCAGGTCCGCCCGGCGGTGCGGCGACACCCGGTCACCGGGGAACGCACCTGGTTCAACCACGCGTTGTTCTTCCACGTCACCTCGCTGCCGGCGGACGTCAGCGCCGGGCTGCGGGCCGCGCTGGCCGAGGAGGACCTGCCCTACCAGACCGGGTACGGCGACGGCACGCCCATCCCGGACGAGGTGCTGGCCGAGCTGCGCGCCGCGTACGCCGCGGAGACCCGCTCGTTCGACTGGCGTCAGGGGGACGTGCTGCTGGTGGAGAACATGCTCGCGGCGCACGCCCGGGAGCCGTTCACCCCGCCCCGACGGATCCTCACCGCGATGGCCGACCCGGTCGCCGCCCCCGAGCTGGGCACGGAAGGTGGTGCGGCGTGAGCGCCCCCGGACCGCGCCGCCGTGCCACCGGCGGCACCGCCACCGAGCCGGTGACCCGCCGTACGCTCGGCCCGGACGGGTTCGTGCTGCTGGTCGAGGCCGCCGTGCCCGACCTCGACCTGGCCGGCTGGCTCGCCGGGCGGCGGGCCGAGCTGCTGGCCGACCTGGACCGGCACGCCGCGGTGTTCTTCCGCGGCTTCGACGTGCGCAGCGCGGACGACTTCGGCCGGGCGGCCCGGGCGGTCGGCCCGGAGCTGCTCGGCTACCTGGAGCGGGCCGCGCCCCGGCACGAGGTGGCCGACCGGGTCTTCACCTCCACCGAGTTCAACGCCGCCCAGTGGATTCCGCTGCACCACGAGATGTCGTACTCGCACAACTGGCCGACGCACCTCTACTTCCACTGCGCGCAGCCGGCCACCGGCAGCGGTGGCGCGACCCCGCTCGCCGCCGAGCGGGTGATCACCCCGCTGATCCCGGCGGAGGTGCGGGACCGGTTCGACCGCGACGGCGTCCGTTACGTGCGCAACTACGGCCCGCACCTGGACCTGCCCTGGCAGGAGGCGTTCCAGACCACCGACCGGGCGGAGGTGGAGGCGTACTGCGCCGCCTCGGCGACCGAGTTCACCTGGCTGGGCGCGGACGGCCTGCGGACCGTGGCGCGGCGGCAGGCGACGGCCACCCACCCGCGTACCGGGGAGACGGTGTGGTTCAACCACGCTCACCTGTTCCACGTGTCCAACATGCCGCCCGAGGTGGCCGGCGCGCTGAGACGCGAGTACGGCCCGGAGGGGCTGCCCCGCAACGCCTACCACGGCGACGGTGAGCCGATCCCCGACGAGGTGGTCGGCGGCATCCGTGAGCTGTACCGGCAGCACGCGATCTCCGTGTCCTGGCGGCGCGGCGACGTGCTGGTGGTGGACAATTTCCTGGCCACCCACGGCCGGGAACCCTTCACCGGCGACCGGCAGATCCTGGTCGCCATGTCCGACCTCTACGTCAACCGGAGTGTGTGGTGAACGGATACCGTCTGTCCCCGGTCCAGCGGCTGGCCTGGGCCGGTAAGCAGGACCTGGCCCGGGCCCGGGTGCGGCTGGACCGGCCGCTCGACCGGGCCCGGTTGCAGGCCGCCGTCGACGCGGTGGTGGCCCGGCACGAGGCGCTGCGGCTGACCCTGGTGCACCACCCCGGCCTGCGGGTGCCGTTGCAGGACGTGGACGACGACCGGACGGTCACCGTCGGCGCGCAGGGCGAGCTGTCGGTGACGCTCACCGACGACGCGCTGGAGCTGGCCGCCACCCCGTTGATCGCCGACCCGGCCAGCCTGCGCCTCGTCCTGGCCGACCTGGCCCGGGCGTACGCGGGCGACCTGCCGCCGGCCGACGAGGAGGCGTTGCAGTTCCTCGACGTCACCGAGTGGCAGGTGGAGGAGCGGGACCAGGCCCCGGCGCCCGCGCCGGTCGCGCCGGCCGCCCGGCTGGTCGAGCCGCACGGGGACGACCCGGGGGCGGTGGTCACCGCCACGCTGCCCGCCGCCGACCTGGCCGGGATCGCCGAGGCCGCCGGCTGCGCCACCGGAACGGTGCTGCTGGCCGCCTGGGCGCTCGCGGTCGCCCGCCGGGCCGAGGCGCCCGACGGGGCCGAGGACGCGGATCTGGTGCTGGCCCGCTGGCACGACGGCCGGCGGGCCGAGGGCACCGCCGCCGTGGTCGGCCCGCTGGGCGGCTACGGCCCGTTCCGGCTGGCCCTGCCGCTGCCGTCCGCACCGGCCGAGCTGCTGGCCGCGGTACGCGCCGCGGAGGCCACCGCCGACGAGACGTTCCACCTGGTCGACCCGGTCGACGAGACGGCCGGCGCGGTCGCCGGGTTCGCGGTGCAGCCGGCGGTCGCGCCGGACACCCTCGCCGCCCTGGGCGCGGCGACCGCCGACGTGCCCGTCCCGCCGCCGCCGACCGGCCCCCGGCTCACCGTGCTCACCGGCACCGGCACCGGCACCGGCACCGGCACCAGCGACAGCGACGGCACCGGCATCGGCGAGGGCGAGATCACGCTCCGGGTCAGCGGCGGGCAGTGGCTGCTCGACTCGCTGGTGGCGGTGCTGCGCAGCCTGCCGGACGCGCTCGCCGGGGACGCCCCGCTGGCCGTGCTCGGCGCCGGGGAGGCCCGCTGGCTGTCCGAGGCCGGCGGGGTCCGGGGCGCGGCGTCGACGCGTACCCTCGTCGACCTGCTCGACGCGGGCCTGGCCGGGATGGGCCGGGGCGTGGCGGCGGTGGTGGCGGCCGACGGCGCGTACCCCGTCGAGGAGCTGGACCGGCGGGCGGCGCGGGTGGCCGCGGCGCTGGCCGCGCGCGGCCTGGCCGGCGCGCCGGTGGGCGTGCTCGCGGCCCGCTCCCGGGACACGGTGGTGGCGTTCCTCGGCGTGCTGCGGGCCGGCGCGGTGTTCGTGCCGCTCGACCCGGACGCCCCGGCGCCGCGCCTGGCCGCGCAGCTGCGCGCGGTCGACGCGCGGTGCGTGGTCGGCGTCGGCGGGCCGGCCACCGTGTCCGTCGACGAGCTGGTCGCGGCCGGTGGCCCGCCGCCGGCGGCGCCGGCGCCGACCGACGCGGCGTATGTCATCTTCACCTCCGGCTCGACCGGCACGCCCCGGCCGGTGCGGGTGTCGCACGCCGCCGCCGCGCACCTGACCGGCGCGCTGGAGGCGACCGTGTACGCGGGCAGCCCGGCCGGCCTGCGGGTGGCCGTGAACGCGCCGCTGACGTTCGACGCCTCGGTGAAGCAGCTCGTGCAGCTCGCTCACGGGCGCGGCCTCTTCCTGGTGCCGGAGGACGTGCGCCGGGACGGCACCGCGCTCGCCGCCACGCTCGCCGAGCACCGGGTGGACGTGCTCGACCTGACCCCGTCGCAGTCGCGGATCCTGCTCGCCGGTGCGGGTGACGCCCGGCTGCCCGGGCTGCTGCTGCTCGGCGGCGAGGCGGTCGGCGACGACCTGTGGACCGAGCTGGCGGCGCTGCCGGGCGTGCGCGCGGTGAACCTGTACGGCCCGACCGAGTGCACGGTGGACAGCACCGTCGCGGAGATCCGCGCCGGGGACCCGCCGACGATCGGCCGGCCGCTGCCAGGCGTCGCGGTCCGGGTGCTCGACGAGCGGCTGCGCCCGGTCCCGCCGGGCGTGGCCGGGGAGCTGTGCGTGGCCGGTCCGCAGCTCGCCGACGGCTACCCGGGCGACGAGGAGGCCACCGCCCGCCGGTTCGTGGAGCTGCCGCTGCCCGACGGCGGCGTCGAGCGCGTCTACCGCACCGGCGACCGGGTCCGCTTCGACGCCGAGCGGCGGCTGCGCTACGTGGGCCGGCTCGACGACCAGGTGAAGATCCACGGCTTCCGGGTGGAGCCGGGCGAGGTCGCCGCCGTGCTGCGCGGCCACCCGGAGGTGGCCGACGCCGCCGTGGTCGCCCGCGACGACGACGGGTACGGCGACCGGCTGGTCGCCTACGTCCGGCCCCGCGCCGGCACCGCGCTCGACCTGGGCCGGGTGACCGGGATCAACCCGCACGAGACCCGCTACCTCTACGACGAGATCTTCGGGCAGCGGGTCTACCTGCGCGACGGGATCGTGCTGCGCCCCGGCGCGACAGTGCTGGACGTGGGCGCGAACATCGGCATGTTCTCGCTCTTCGTGCACCAGCTCTGTCCGGACGCGACGATCCACGCGTTCGAGCCGGTGCCGGCCGTGGTCGAGGCGCTGCGTCGCAACGTCGCCGAGTTCGGCGTGCCGGCCACGGTGCACGCGCACGGGCTGGCGCGGGAGCCCGGCGAGGTCTCGTTCACCTACTACCCGGGCTATTCGATGATGTCCGGCCACGCCGCGTACGCCGACCGGGACGCCGAGATCGGCGTGATCAAGCGGTACCTGGCCAACGAGCGCGACGCCGGCGCCGGCGAGCGGGACGTGCTGCTCGACCGGGCCGACGAACTGCTCGCCGAGCGCTTCGCCGGCCGGGAGCTGACCGTGCCGGTGCGGCCGCTGTCGGCGGTGCTGGACGAGCTGGCGCCGACCCGGATCGACCTGCTGAAGATCGACGTGCAGCGCGCCGAGGCGGACGTGCTGGCCGGGCTGGCCGACCGGCACTGGCCGCTTGTCGCGCAGGTCGCCATGGAGGTGCACGACGCGCCCGGCACCGCCACCGCCGGTCGGCTGGCCGAGCTGGTGGCGCTGCTGGAGGCACGCGGCTTCACCGTGGTCACCCGCCAGGACGACCTGCTGGCCGGCACCGACCGGCACACCCTGCACGCGGTCCGCCCGGACTACGCCGCCGCCGCGGGTGAGGTCGTGGACGCGACGCCCGCGGCCGGATCCGTCGCGCCACCTCGGGAGTGGCTCGCCGAGCGGCTGCCGGCGCACCTGGTGCCGGCCGCGGTGGTGGTCCTCGACGAGCTGCCGCTGACCCGCAACGGCAAGCTCGACCGGGCGGCGTTGCCCGCGCCGCGGCCGGAGCGACCGGCCGGCGACCCGGCGGTGACGCCGGCCAACCGGGCCGAGGAGATCCTGGTCGAGGCGTGGCGCGAGGTGCTCGGCGTGGCCACGTTCGGCGTCACGGACAGCTTCTTCGCGCTCGGCGGCGACTCCATCCGCAGCATCCAGATGCAGGTCGCGGCGCAGAAGCGAGGGCTGTCGTTCCAGCTCAACGACATCTTCACCCACCAGACCATCCGGGACCTGGTGGCACACGGCCGGATCACGCTGGACGGCGTGGCGCCCGAACCGGCCGCGCGGGACGGCCGGTTCTCGCTGATCGGGGCCGCCGACCGGGAGCTGTTGCCGGACGGGCTGGCCGACGCGTACCCGATGACCGCGCTCCAGCTCGGCATGGTCTACCACGGCGAGCTGACCGGCGATCCGGCCGTCTACCACAACGTCACCGCGCACGAGGTGGCCGCGCCGCTGGACGCGGCCGCGCTGCGCCGTGCGCTGGCCGTCCTGGTGGACGCGCATCCGGTGCTGCGGACCGGCTTCGCGCTCGGCACGTACGCCGAGCCGTTGCAGCTCGTGCACGCGCGGGTGCCGGTGGACCTGCCGGTGACGGACCTGACCGGCCTCGACGCGCCGGCCCGGCGGGCCCGGATCGACGCGCTGGTCGCCGAGGAGCGCCGCCGCCCGTTCGACTGGGCCCGGCCGCCGCTGCTGCGCCTGCACGCGGTCCGCACCGGCGGCGACGGTTTCACGCTGCTGGTGGCCGAGCACCACGCCGTGCTCGACGGCTGGAGCCTGCACCTGTTCCTGGCCGACCTGCTCGCCGGGTACGACCGGGAGCGGGCCGGCACGGCCGCGGACGCCGACGCCGGGCTGCCGTTCCGGGAGTACGTGGCGGCCGAGCGGGCGGCCCTGGCCGACCCGGCGACCCGCCGGTTCTGGCTGGACGGGGCCGGCGCCGCGCCACCGTTGCTGGTCGGCGGCGCGCAGCCGAGGACCACCACCACCCAGCGGGTGCCGCTGCGGGCCGGTACCACCGAGCGGGTGGCCGCTGTCGCCCGCGCCGCCGGGGTGCCGGTCAAGTCCTGGTTGTTCGCCGTGCACCTGCGGCTGATCGGCGAGCTGGCCGGCCGGGACGACGTGGTCAGCGGCCTGGTGGTCGGCGGACGGCCGGAGGGCGAGGGCAGCGCCGCCACGCTCGGGTTGTTCCTCAACACGCTGCCGGTGCGGGTCGCGCTGGGCAGCCGGTCGGTGGCCGAGCTGGCGGTCGAGGCGTGGCGGGCCGAGCGGGAGCTGATGGGGCGTCACCGCTTCCCGCTCGCCGAGATCGTCCGGGCCGGCGGCGCGGGTCCACGCTTCGACCACTTCTTCAACTGGACGCACTTCCCGCCGCGTCCGGCCGGCGAGGGCAGCCGCGTCGTGGACAGCCGGGGCGTCACCGTGGACGTGGCGTTCAGCCTCGCCGTCGACGCCGAGCTGGACGCCGGGCGACTCGGGCTGATGGTCCAGTACGACCACCGGCACGTCCCGGCCGACCGGGTGGACGCGCTGGCCGACGGCTTCCGCCGGTTGCTGGCCGCCGACCCGGACGCGCCACTGCCGCCGATCACCGGACCGGAGTCGGCGGCCGGTCCGTCCACTGCGCTCGGTGGGGACGAACGAGCACAGTGGGCGGACCGGGTGGCGGCGGCCTGGCAGGAGGTGCTGGGCACCGCGCCGCGCGACCCGGCGACCGGCTTCCTCGCCGCCGGCGGTGACTCGCTGCGCGCGCTGCGGCTGGTCACCGTGCTGCGCCAGCGCCACGGCAGCGACCTGACGTTGCCGGAGTTCACCGCGCTGGGCAGCTACCGGGCGCTTGTGGACCGGGTGGCCCGCGGATGACCGGGTTCGGCACCGCCGCGGTGCACGGCGACGACGGCCTGGTCCCCGGCGGGGCGGTCGCGCCGCCGATCGTGCAGAGCGCCACGTTCAGCGCCGAGTCCGACGAGCGGTTCACCGAGATCGCCACCGAGGCGCGCGGCAGCGCGTTCTACACCAGGTACGGCAACCCGAACCACGCGCAGGTGGCCGCCGTGGTCGCCGAGCTGGAGGGTGCGGAAACCGGGCTGGTCACCGCGTCCGGGATGGGCGCGATCAGCACCGTCGCGCTGGCCCTGCTCGCCGCCGGCGACCACGTGGTGGTGCAGCGCAGCACGTACGGCGGCACCACCTCGCTGGCCACCGGGCTGCTGCCGCGCTTCGGTGTCGCCTGCACCCAGGTCGACCAGACCGACGCGGACGCGTTCGCCCGGGCGCTGCGGCCGGAGACCCGGCTGGTGCTGGTGGAGACGCCGAGCAACCCGCTGCTGGAGCTGACCGACCTGGCCGCCGTGGTGGCGTCGGCGCACGCGGCCGGCGCGCTCGTCGTGGTGGACAACACGTTCGCCACGCCGGTCAACCAGCGTCCGCTCGCCGCCGGCGCGGACCTGGTCTGGCACAGCGGCACGAAGTTCCTCGGCGGGCACTCCGACGTGTCCGCCGGGGTGGTGGCCGGCGGCGCGGAGCTGGTCGAGCGGGTGTGGCGCACCGCGATCGTCATCGGCGCCACGCTCGGCCCGGTGGACGCCTGGCTGCTGCTGCGCGGCCTGCGGACGCTGCCGCTGCGGGTGGAGCGGCACAACACCAACGCGCTCGCCCTGGCCGAGGCGCTGGAGGATCATCCGGCGGTGGCCCGGGTCCGCTACCCCGGGCTGCCCTCGCACCCCCAGCACGCGCTGGCCCGGCGGCAGATGACCGGGTTCGGTGGGGTGCTCGGCGTCGAGCTGGCCGCCGGCCGGGACGGCGCGGCGGCGCTGCTGGGCGGGCTGCGCCTGGCCAAGCGGGCGGCCAGCCTCGGCAGCGTCAGCACGCTCGTGGTGCACCCGCGCTCGATGTGGGCCGGGATCGTGGACGCCGGGCAGCTCGCCGCGACCGGGATCGGCGAGGGCCTGGTGCGCGTCTCCACCGGCATCGAGGACACCGTCGACCTGGTGGCCGACTTCCTCACCGCGCTGGAGGGGGTGCCGGCCTGACGATCGGGGCGCCTCGTCGCCGCGCTCCTCCTCCTGGGCCGGATGGAGTCGCCTGCGGGCGGGACGGGCGTCAGCCGCCGCGCACCCTCGGTCGGCGGTGGTCGGTCAGCCGCAGCCCGACGCCGCGTACCGCGACGACCGTGACCCCGGTGCCCAGCTCGTCGAGCTTGCGGCGCAGCCGCTTGGCCAGGGACTGCACGTCGGCGCGGCGCTGGGTCGGCGTGTCGTGCCAGACCGCGCGGTGCAGCTCGGCATAGCTCCACACCCGCACCGGCTCGGTGGTCAGGCAGGTCAGCAGGTCGCGTTCCAGCCGGGTGAGGGCGACCTCCCGGTCTCCCCAGCGGGCGGTGGACCGGGCCGCGTCGATCACCAACGCGCCGTCGGCCGCCGGCCCGGGCGCGTCGGGCGGGGGCACCCGCCTGACGTGCTCACCGGGGGCGATCAGCTCGCGTAGCTCGTCCAGGTCGGCGACCAGCAGCAACGGCGCCACGCCGTCCAGCAGCTCGGTGAGCCGCAGCCGCTCGGCCGGTGACGGCGTCACGCCGATGACCAGCGAGAACGGGTGCTCCGCCGGGTCGGTGTCGGCGGGCGTCGCGTTCGTGTCGTCCTGTGTCACCGCGCCCCCACCGTGACAATGACTGTCAACTGGGCCAACGATCCAAGGACCTGTTGGTGACAAGTTGCTCACGTACGGTCATTGATCGCCCTCTGCTGTCGATCATAGTGTCCACACAGGTGACCGGCGTAGACCCGCACGGCGCCTAGGGGGCCTGGGGGGTTCGTTTCAAACCGGTGTGACCAGTCGGGAGCGCAGTCTCCTGGCCCTTCTGTCATGGCTCGATCATCCGCGGGTCATCCTGGAGGAGGCAGCACCGATGCTGAGACATCCACGCAGAAGGGGTCTGGCCCGGCGGCTGGTGAGCGCGGGCGCCGCACTGGTCCTCGCCGCGACCGCGTTGGCCGCCACCGGCACTCCAGCGCAGGCCGGCACCGGCACCGGCGCGACCGCCGGCGACAAGATCCGCCCCGAACTCACCCGTCAGCTCCAGGGCAAGAGCGAGGGCGACTTCTGGATCCACTTCAAGGATCGGGCCGACCTGGGCAAGGCCACCGCGGTCAAGGACTGGAACCAGCGGGGCGCCGCGGTCGCCGCGACGCTGAAGAAGACCGCCGCCGACAGCCAGGCGAAGATCCGCGCCGAGCTGGACCGCTCGGGTACGACGTACCAGACGTTCTGGGCCACCAACGCCATCAAGGTCACCGGCGGCTCACTGACCATGGCGCAGAACTTCGCCGCCCACGCCGAGGTGGACGGCATCTACGCCCCGGTCGACTACAGGCTGCCGAAGACCACTCCCGGCACCGACGAGAAGTCGACGAACGCCCTGGAGTGGGGCATCGCCAACATCAACGCCGACGACGTCTGGTCCCAGTACGGCGTCAAGGGCGCCGGCATCACCGTGGCCAGCATCGACAGCGGCGTGCAGTTCAACCACCCGGCGCTGGTGAACTCCTACCGGGGCAACAACGGCGACGGCACCTTCGACCACAACTACAACTGGTACGACGCGGCCGGCGAGTGCGCCACCGCGCCGTGTGACTCCGACGGGCACGGCACCCACACCATGGGCACCATGGCCGGCTCGGACGGCGCCAACCAGATCGGCGTCGCCCCCGAGGTCAAGTGGATCGCCGCGAACGGGTGCTGCCCGACCGACGCCGCGCTGGTCTCCTCCGGGCAGTGGATGCTGGAGCCCACCGACCTGAACGGGCAGAACCCGGACGCCAGCAAGCGGCCGAACATCATCAACAACTCGTGGGGCACCACGCAGCCGTCCAACGAGCCGTTCATGGAGGACGTCACCGACGCCTGGACCGCCTCCGGCATCTTCGGCGTCTGGTCCAACGGCAACAACGGACCGTCCTGCCAGACCAGTGGCTCACCGGGCAGCCTGGCCAGCAACTACTCGGCCGGCGCCTACGACGTCAACAACAACATCGCCAGCTTCTCGTCCCGGGGCACCGGGCAGAACGGCGAGATCAAGCCGAACATCTCGGCGCCCGGCGTCAACGTCCGTTCCAGCGTGCCGAACAACTCGTACGCCAGCATCAGCGGCACCTCGATGGCGGCGCCGCACCTGGCCGGCGCGATCGCGCTGCTGTGGTCCGCGGCGCCCACCCTGGTCGGCGACGTCACGGCGACCCGCGCGCTGTTGAACGACACGGCGGTCGACAAGTCCGACACGCAGTGCGGTGGCACCGCGGACGACAACAACGTCTACGGCGAGGGCCGCCTCGACGCGCTCGCGCTGGTCGCCGCCGCCCCGGTCGGGGACAACGGCACCCTGGCCGGCAAGGTCACCGACGCCGGCGGCACCCCGATCGCCGGCGCGACGGTCACCCTGACCGGCGCGGCGGACCGGACGCTCACCACCGGCGCCGACGGGACGTACTCCTCGCTGCTGCCCGCCGGTGACTACCAGGTGGTCGTCTCGGCGTTCGGGTACGCGAGCCGGACGCTGAGCGCGACGGTCACCAAGAACACGACCACCACGCTCGACGTCGCGCTCAGCGCCGTCGCGAGCGTCACGGTCAGCGGACAGGTCACCGACGGCTCCGGCCACGGCTGGCCGCTGTACGCGAAGGTAAGCGTCGAGGGCACGCCGATCTCCGACTACACCACGCCCGCCACCGGCCGTTACAGCCTGAAGCTGCCGGCCGGGGCGACCTACCGGCTCAAGGTCGAGCCGCAGTACGCCGGCTACCTGCCGGTCACCAAGGAGGTCACGGTCGGCGCCGGCAACCTGACCGCGAACATCGCGGTGCCGGCGAACCCGGAGGCGTGCACCACCGCGCCCGGCTACACCGTCAGCTCCGACGGCGTGTACGAGACGTTCGACGGCACCGGCGTGCCGGAGGGCTGGTCCGTGGTGGACAACGCCGGCACCGGCCAGGTCTGGGAGTTCGACGACAAGGGCGAGCGCGGGAACCTGACCGGCGGCAGCGGCCACTTCGCCATCATCGACAGCGACAACTACGGCAGCGGCGGGCGGCAGGACACGTCGCTGGTCAGCCCGGTGGTCGACCTGACCGGGGTGAGCGCTCCGGTGATCCGGTTCAACCAGGACTACAACTGGCTGAACAGCGACCGCGCGGACGTCGACCTGAGCCTCGACGGCGGCACCACCTGGAGCAACGTGCTCCGGCAGGCCGCCGACGTGCGCAACAAGGTGACCGAGGTGCCGATTCCGCAGGCGGCGAACCAGTCGCAGGTGCGGGTGCGCTTCCACTACTACGAGGCCAGCTGGGAATGGTGGTGGGAGCTCGACAACGTGCTGATCGGCAGCAAGCTCGTCTGCAAGCCGGTCGACGGCGGCCTGGTGCTCGGCCACGTGCGCGACAAGAACGACAACGGCTACGTCAACGGCGCCACGGTGACCAGCAAGGACCGCCCGACGGAGAAGGCCACCACGGTCGCCACCCCGGACGACACCGAGCTGCCCGACGGCTTCTACTGGATGTTCTCCTCGCTGACCGGCACGCATCCGTTCACGGCCAGCGCCGGCAACTACGTGAGCCAGACCAAGCAGGTGGACGTCCAGACCGACTGGGCCACCGCGGCCAACTTCCAACTGGCCGCCGGCCGGCTGTCGGTGCAGCCGACGTCGCTGACCGGCACGGCCCGGATGCCCAGCGGCAAGGTCAGCAAGACGTTCACGGTGACCAACACCGGCGGGGCCCCGGTCAACGTCGAGTTCTCCGAACGTGACGGCGGGTTCGTGCTGCAACGCGCGGACGGCTCCCAGCTGTCCGAGCAGGCGCTGCTCGGCTCGACCGGCGCGCCGGCGCAGCGACTGACCGCGGCGACGTCGTTCGCGGCCCGTTCGTCCGGCAAGTCGGCCACGTCGGTCGCGCCGACCGCGCCGACCGCGGACCCGTGGACCGCCATCCCGGGCCACCCGGCGAACGTGATGGACAACCGGGTCGTCAACGTCGACGGCAAGGTCTACTCGATCGGCGGCGGTGACGGCACCACGTCCAGCACGAAGAACTACCGGTACGACCCGGTCGCGCAGACCTGGTCCGCCATCGCCGACCTGCCCGGCGCCCGTACCGCGATGACGGTCGGCGTGATCGACGGCAAGATCGTCGCCAGCGGCGGCTGGGGCGCCTCCGGCCCGGACGGCGCCACCTGGTCGTACGACCCGGCGGCGAACACCTGGACGCCGAAGGCGGCCAACCCGGCGCCACGGTCGGCGGCCGGGCAGGCCGTCGCGGGCGGCAAGCTCTACGCGATCGGCGGCTGCACCACGGCCAGTTGCCTGCCGATGTCCAACACGGTGGTCCGGTACGACCCGGGCGCGAACACCTGGGAGACCCTGCCGGCCTACCCGAAGTCGGTGGCGTTCCTGTCCTGCGGCGGGATCGACGGCACCGTCTACTGCACCGGCGGCAACGACGGCACGAACTCGCAGAAGGCCGGCTACGCCTTCGACCCGGGCGCCAACGCCTGGACCGCCATCCCGGACGCGCCGGCCGACAACTGGGCCTCCTCGTACGCGGTGGCGAACGGCAAGCTCCTGGTCGTCGGCGGGTCGCAGGGTGGCGCCATCACCAACGCCGGCTTCGCGTACGACCCGGCGACCGACTCCTGGGCCAACCTGCCCAACGCCAACGCCCCCCGCTACCGGGGCGGCGCGGCCTGCGGGTTCTACAAGGTCGGCGGCTCGTCGGGCGGCTTCACGGCCACCAAGGACAGCGAGGTCCTGCCCGGCTTCGGCGAGTGCTCCGAGGGCTCGGCCGACGTCAGTTGGTTGACGGTCGACAAGTCGAAGGTCACGCTGGCGCCCGGCGAGAAGGTCACGGTCACGGTCGGCATGACCGCGAACGTCGACCAGCCGGGCACCTACTCCGCGTCCGTCGCGATCAAGGAGGACACCCCGTACCCGGTGGCGCCGGTGACGGTCACCATGATCGCGCAGCCGCCGACCACCTGGGGCAAGTTGTCCGGGACGGTCACCGGCAGGAGCTGCCAGGGCGGCACCGCTCCGCTGCCGGGCGCGACCGTCCAGGTCGACTCCTGGGCGAGTTCCTACACGTTCACCACGGACGCCGACGGAAAGTACGCCTACTGGATGGACCGGCGTAACAACCCGCTCACGTTGATCGTCGCCAAGGACGGCTGGAAGCCCCAGACGCGCCAGACGAAGATCAACTCCAGCACGCCCACCGTGGAGGACTTCACCCTCTCCCCCACCCGCTGCTGACCCAGCGGCCCGACAGGTCCGGCCCGCCCGGTGCTCCCCACCGGGCGGGCCGCCCCACGCCCACCCCCTGGGGTTGATCAAGGAGTTTGCGTCGCGTGCCGGCGGCGCCCGGCACCCGAACCCCTTGGTCACGCCGAGCCCAGGACCCCGTGGGGACGGAGGGCGGGGTGGGGCGGGTCAGGAAGGGGCCAGGCGGAAGCCGACGCCTCGGACGGCGTGGATGGTGGCGCCGGCGTCCAGGCGGCCCAGCTTGTGCCGGATGCGGCGAACCACCGAGTGCATGTCGGAGCCCCGGCCGAGGTGGTCGTTGCCCCAGACCGTGCGGTGCAGCCGGGCGTACGTCCACACCTGGCCCGGGGTGCGGGCAAGGCAGATCAGCAGGTCGTGCTCCAGCGGCGTCAACCCGACCTCCCGTTCACGCCATCGCAACACCCGCCGGTCGGAGTCCACGGCCAACTCCGAACTCGGCGGACCGGCCGGCACTCCGGCGTCGACCGACGGGGCAGCGACCTCGACCGACGGGCCCTCGATCTCCATGTGCGCACCCCCGGGTGCCGCACGCAGGGCGGCAACTTCGGCAGGTGAAGCGTCGGCTTCGACGGGTGCGACGGCGTCGGGTGCCCGTGCGACCGCCGGCCGGCGGACCAGGTCGAGGAACCTGCGGGCCTGGTGGGCACTGGAGACGATCAGGAACGTCTCGGTGCCGCCGAGCAGTTGGGCGAGCTGCCGGCGCTCGGTCGCCGTGGTCGCGATGCCGATGACCAAGGACGGGATCGTTGTCATCCGTTCCCACCTTTCCGGCAGGCTGACGCAGCACCCGGCAATTACCACGCCGGTTTCGACGGCGGATCGGACCACCCACGGTTGCGGCACCTGGTGCGGCAGGTGACCTGAGACGAGCCGGAGCTGCTGTTTCGTGAGGCTTCGGGGCGAGCTACCGGGGATCATATAGCCGCCCAACGATGATTGGTATAGCAGTTAACATCGATGTAACTGCGTCCGGCAAGATGACCGGAGGAAATTGCGTCGCCCGGCCGTGGCCGGCCCGCGCCACGAGATGGAGTGGATGACCGGCCGGGCCGACGGTCACGTGTCAACAGGGGGCCCCGCCTCACCGCTCGGCAGCGCGTTAGCGATGAGTACGGGGCCGTACGCCGGTCTGATCGGCGTGACCACCCTCGTGCTGCGGCTGGCCGGTTCGACGCCGACCCGCGCGGACATCGCGGTCCGCTGCGCCGAGCTGGCCGAGGCGCTGCGGGGCCGCGACCGGGGGGTGGTGGTCTGCGACGTGTCCGCCGTGACCCGGCCCGACCTGGTCACGGTCGAGACCCTGGCCCGGCTCCGGCTGACCGCCCGACGGTTCGGCTGGCGGCTGGAGATCCGGGGCGCGAGCGTGGACCTAGGCGACCTGGCCGGCCTGCTCGGGCTGGCCGACGCCCTCCTCGAGCCGATCCGGCAGGCCGAAGAGCGGGAACAGGCGGTCGGTGTCGAGGAAGTGGTTGAGCGACGTGATCCGCCCCCCGGAGAGCCCGATCACGATCAGCGACCAGGGCACGTGCCCTGAGTCGGGGTCGCGCCGGTACTGCCCGAAGGCCGGCATGCCGTTGGCCGCCACGGGCACCAGGCGGGAGCCGCGGCAGCCGTTGCCCGTGCCGGTCATCCAGGCCGTGATGTGGTCGGGACCGCGCAGCCACAGCGGCACCGGCGGCATCGACAGCGTCGCGTCCTCGTGCAGCAGCTCGGTGAGCGCGGTGAGGTCGTACGCCTCGAACGCGCGCACGTAGCGGGCCAGCAGCGCCTGCTGCTCCTCGTCGAGCGGGCGGCGCGCCTCGGCGCCGGTGTCGGCGGACGCGATCGTGGCCCGCGCCCGTTGCAACGCGCTGTTCACGCTCGCCACCGACGTGTCGAGCAGCTCCGCGACCTCCTGGGCCGACCACGTCAGCACCTCGCGCAGGATGAGCACGGCCCGCTGCTTCGGCGGAAGGTGCTGCAACGCGGCGACGAACGCCAGCCGGACGGACTCCCGCCCGGCGACCACCTCGGCCGGGTCGCCGGCCGAGGTCAGCACCCGGTCGTCCGGCACCGGGCCGAGCCAGATCTGCTCCGGGCGCGGCTCGCCCGGGTGGGTCGCGGTGCCGCTGCCGGCCGGGCCGAGGTCCATCGGCCGGACCCGGCGCTGGGCGCTGGCGGCCATGTTCAGGCAGACGTTCGTCGCGATCCGGTAGAGCCACGTCCGCAGCGCGGACCGCCCCTCGAAGCGGTCGAAGTTGCGCCAGGCCCGGACGAACGTGTCCTGCACCGCGTCCTCGGCTTCGAACGCCGAGCCCAGCATCCGGTAGCAGTAGCCGGTCAGCTCCGGCCGGTACGCCTCAAGTCGCGTCTCCACGGGGACGCTCGCCACCTCGCTCACCTGTTCGAAACTAGACCACATGCTGCGCGAACGCGAGCACCCGGAACACGCGGGTGGCGCGCACCGATGAGTTCGCCGGGCGTGTCCGGTCCATGGTTCGTCACCACGGAACACCGAAGGAGCACCCGATGACCACCGTTGAGACCGACTCCCCCGGACGGTACGCCGACGTGAACGGCATCCGCCTCTACGTCGAGACGCACGGCGCCGGCCGGCCGATGATCCTGCTGCACGGCGGGCTCGGGTCCGGCGAGATGTTCACCGCGGTCCTGCCCATCCTGGCCGCCGAGCACCAGGTGATCCTGGTCGACCTGCAGGGGCACGGCCGCACCGCCGACGTCGACCGGCCGATCGACTTCGCGCTGATGGCCGACGACATCGCCGCGCTCATCGACCACCTCGGCCTGGACCGGCCGGACCTGGTGGGCTTCTCCCTCGGCGGCGGGGTGGCCATGCACGTGGCGTTCCGGCACCCGGAGAAGGTGGGCCGGCTGGTCTCCGCGTCGGCGAACATCCGCCGCGACGCCGTCTACCCGGAGATGCTCGCGCAGCAGGGCCAGGTCAACGGCGCGGCGGCCGAGTTCATGAAGGACACCCCGATGTACGAGCTGTACCAGCGGGTGGCTCCGCGCCCGGAGGACTTCCCCCGGCTGCTCGACAAGATCGGCGAGGCGATGCGGGAGGACTTCGACTTCACCGAGCAGGTCCGTGGCCTGCGGGTGCCGACGCTTGTGGTCGCCGCCGACGCCGACATGGCCCCGCCGAGCCACTACGTCGACGTGTTCAAGCTGCTCGACGGCGGGCTGCGCGACGGCGGCTGGACCGGCGAGGGACGGCCGGCGGGCGGGCACGCGCTGGCGATCCTGCCCGGCCTGTCCCACTACGACATCGTCGACTCCCCGCTCTTCGCCGCCGTCACGCTCGCCTTCCTCGACCAGGGCCGCTGAATTTCGATTGACCGGGCACCGAGCGAGTTCTACGGTCCCGCGATGCGCCCCGGAGAAGTTGTCGTCACGGTCCAGCAGGTGCGCGCCCTGATCGACGAGCAGTTCCCCGAATGGTCGGACCTGCCGATCGTCGCGCAGCCGTTGACCGGCACCGACAACGCGCTGTTCCGGCTCGGCGCTTCCCTGACGGCGCGGCTGCCGCGGGCACCGTGGGCGGTCGACCAGGTCGCGACCGACGCGACCTGGCTGCCGCGGCTGGCGCCGTACCTTCCGGTCCCGGTGCCGGTGCCGATCGCTGTCGGCGGGCCGGGCGGGGACTATCCGTGGCCGTGGACGGTCGTGCCCTGGCTGGACGGGCGTAACCCGGAAGCCGGGCAGGACCTCGCCGACCTCGCCGTCGATCTCGCCGACTTCGTGCTCGCGATGATCGGGATCGACCCGATGGGCGGTCCGGTGAAGGAGGGGATTCAGCGCGGCGTACCTCTGGTGCGGCGAGACGAACTGACCCGCCGGTCGATCGCGGCCCTGGGCGACCGGATCGACGGGCGGGCGGTGACCGCGGCATGGGACGAGGGGATGGCGGCGGACGAGTGGTCCGGGCCGCCGGTCTGGCTTCACGGTGATCTCCTGGAAGGCAATCTGCTGGTCGACCGGGGCAGGCTCACCGGGGTGATCGACTTCGGCGGTCTCGGCCGGGGCGATCCGGCGGTCGAGGTGCGGCCGGGCTGGAGCCTGTTCGACGCCCGGGCGCGGGCCGTCTACCGGGAGGCGCTCGGATTCGACGAGGCAACCTGGGTACGCGGGTGGGCCTGGATGCTGTCGGGCTCGCTCTACTGGCTGGCGGACCTGTGGGACTCGATCAGCGAGGACGACCGCGAGGACACGCTCCGCCACATCGACCACATCGTGCGTCACCGCCACGACTGACCGACCGCGCCCAGGGCCGTTGGCGGCCCGGGCGGTGAACTCGCCGCCGGAAAGGAGCCCACTTTTCTGCCTTGAAGCACGTAGATCTTGGTAGAAGTGGGCCCCTATGGGGGCCGATCCGTACCAAGATCTGAAGGCACGCTCTCGGACTGCCACCTGCGCAACGCGGTTTTGATCCGGCGGTTCTCGGGGGTCGCCAGGCGGAGCTGGCGGGACCGTTCGGCCAGCTCGTAGGCGAAGCGGTGCAGGACGGCGTCGACGTCCTCGATGCGGTAGCCGCGCCGCAGCCGCGACGTCAGCGGCAGCTCGACGGCCTGCCTACGACATCGCCTCCCAAGAGACATTGGCGGCTTCTCCGCTGCTCATTGAGCCGATACTCGACCCCTACCGGAACGCAGCACGGGAAGTTCGCACCGGATAAGTGGGTCAACGACGCACCCGGTGGCGCAGGTGAAGCACCCGATTACCCTGAATCACCACGTCAGGATCTTCCAACAGGTGCTGCGCGTGGACCGACCCGAAGTAGCGCTTGCCGGACCCGAACACGACGGGTACGACGTCCATGCGCACCTCGTCGACCAGGCCCGCGGCGAGCACCTGGCCCCCGACGTCGCCGGCGGCGACCTCGACCACCCGGTCACCCGCAAGCTCCTGCGCCCTGGCCACGGCCGCCTCGACGCCGTCGACGAAGTGGAACGGCGCCTCCGGGTCCCAGCCCTCAGGCGCCGGCCGGTGCGTCACGACGACCACGTGGTCGATCCCGCTCGGTGGCTTCCCGTCCCAGCCGTCCGTCAGGTCGAAGACGTGGCGGCCACAGATGGTCACCCCGATCTGGTCCCAGTAAGCACGAGTGTGGTCGTAGGAGGCTTGCGACACCGTCACCGCGCCGCTGGAGTCCAACGGGACGTCACCGTTGGACAACCAGTCGAACAGCGGTCCGGGCTGGTCGTGCTCGTCCGCGACGAAGCCGTCCACCGACACCGAGCCGTACATGACCACCTTGCCCACGGGCTCTCCTCTGCTCTGGCGGGCCCTCAAGTTAGCGCGTCATGAGCTGCCGTTCTTGTACGAAATCAATCGGCCGGCAGCGGCCAGCCGTCCAGCACGTGGCCGGGATGTTCGCGCAGGAACCGCCGCCGGACTTCGACGTACCGGGTCGGCGTGAGCCCGGTGAACGCCCGGAAATCGTGGCCGAAATGGGCCTGGTCGAAGTAGCCCGCGCGACTGGCGACGTCGCCCCAGTCGATCGGTGCGGCGGGGTCGATCGAGAAAAGGGTGGCGGCGAAGCGGTGGGTGCGGGCCAGCCGCTTCGGCGTGACGCCGATGAGCTCCTTGAACCGCTGTGCCAGATGAGTGCTGCTGACGCCGGCTGCCACGCTCAGGTCACCGATCACCACCGCCCCGCCGGTCGCCGCGATGACGCTGCTCGTATGGCGGACCAGCCCCAGGCCGGCGGTCTCGCACAGCCGTCGCATCAGCGCCTCCTCGAGCAGCGTCAGCATCTCGTGCGGTTCGTCCGCCATGGTCAGCCGGTCCCGCAGCTCGGCAACGGCGGGCCGGCCCCAGACCTGCTCCAGCGTCACCGGCCGGTCACACAGCTCGGCCGCGGGCATCGGCAGGAACGGCGCGAGGCCCCACGGCTTGACGTGCACGCCGACCGACCGGGTCTCCGGTGGATAGCCGAACTCGTAGGCGCGGGTGGGCATGGTTACCACGCAGCCGTCGGCGTACCCGGCCGCCTCGATGTCGGTGCCGGCGCGGATGCGGAACGGCGCCCCGAGGTTGACGATGAGCAACGCCGTGGGCGCCGGTGGCAGCGTCAGCCGGGCGTACGGCGGAGCGCCCTCCAGGTAGTAGAGGTCATCGATCAGCCCGTCCAGCGGCGGTCGCGGCACTCTGGACACGTACTCCACGCCCCCAGCATCGCCGAGGAGCCGGACAAGTCCGATGGGGCGCGCGGAGGCGCGGCATACGATTCGGCGGCGGGTTTCTCGCTGACCGTTCGCTCGGCCCGGGTCGCGGACGTCGCGCAGATGGCGTGTGTGCATGTTCGGTGCTGGCAGGAGACTGATTCGAACTGAGCCGAACCAGGAGGGATGGCATGAGCAGCCGGTTCGTGGTGGTCACCGGTGGCCCCGGCGCAGGCAAGACCACGCTTGTCGACGCACTGCGCCGTACCGGCCACGCCTGCGTGGAGGAGGCGGGCCGACAGGTCATCCAGGACCAGACGGCGATCGGCGGTCAGGCGACGCACACCCGGGACTCGCGCCTGTTCGCCGAGATCATGCTCAGTTGGGAGATCCGCTCCTACCGCCAGGCCCGCCAGCACCGCGGGGTCGTCTTCTTCGACCGGGGAATTCCGGACCTGGTCGGCTACCACCTCCTGCTCGGCCTCCCCGTTCCGGAGCATGTGACGGCCGCGGCGCGATTGTTCCGCTACCACCGGCGGGTGTTCATCGCTCCGCCCTGGCCGCAGATCTACACCACCGACAGCCAGCGACACCAGGACTTCGCCGAGGCGGTCCAGACCCACGAGGCGATGGTCACCGCCTACAGCGGACTCGGCTACGAACTCTGCACCCTGCCGCGCGATGACGTCGCCGCTCGCGTCGAGTACGTCCGGCGGCGGTGCCCACCACCTGCCTGACGGATTCGCCGTCCCCCGAACTCGCGACCGTCGCCACCACGGCGAGCCGACGTGCACCTTGCAGGATTGATATTCCACATCATCGGACCCGTGGAGATCTTGGAAGGAAACGGCCCTCATAGGGGCCCTTCCGTTCCAAGATCTCCCGTGCGGCAACGACCGGTCGGGCTACCGCCACTACGATGCGAGCGTGGCTCGGGTTCGGCGCACCCCGTGCCGGCTGGTCGCCGCCGCCGTGCTGGTGCTGCTGCTCGGCGGGGGTGTGGCCTGGGGGTCGACGACGCGTTGGGGCTGACTCACACCCCGGCGGACGTGCCGCCCGAGACGGCCGTCGCCGCGCCGCCCCACACAGCGGCCCCGGTGCCGCCGCTGACCTCGATCGTGGTGCCGGACCAGCTCCGCACGGTCAAGGCCGCTACCGCCGTGGCCGACGCGCTCGCCGCCCGGGGCCGCCCCCGCCCCACGGTCACGCCGACCGCCACAACCACCCCGCTAGCGAACACCGGCTCCGGCACGAACGGAACCGGCCCGAGCACGAGCACGGGCACGACCGGCCCGAACAGCACCGGCCTGAGCACGAGCACCGGCACGACCGGGGGTACCGGTAGGACGGGAACCGGTGTGACGGCTTCCCGCCCGCGGCGCAATCCCGTCGCGCTCCCCGACCCCGGATGCCACCATGTCGACATGCGTAAGATCCCCACGCTGTTCCGCCGCGACCCCGACGACCGCCGGCGCGTCCTGTCCGAGGCCGACCCCGAGTGCCGGTGGGTGCTCGACGGCGAGGGCGTCGCCACCCGCAAGTACGACGGCACCTGCGTGCTGCTCGACGAGAACGGCGACTGGTGGGCCCGGCGCGAGGTGAAGCCCGGCAAGGCGCAGCCGCCGGACTACCGGCCGATCATGACCGACGAGACCACCGGCAAGACCGTGGGCTGGGAGCCGATCGCCCAGTCGTCGTTCGCGGCGTTCCACGCCGAGGCCCTGGCCGCGCATCCCGGCGAGTTCCCGCACGGCACCTACGAGCTGATCGGCCCCAAGGTCAACGGCAACCCCGAGGGGGTACGCGGACACGAGCTGGTCGCGCACGCCGACGCCGAGCGGCTGGAGGTTCCCCGCGACGTCGAGGGCCTGCGCGAGTGGCTACTGGCCCACCCCGCGTACGAGGGCGTGGTCTGGCACCACCCGGACGGCCGGCGAGCCAAGCTGAAGCGCCGCGACTTCGCCTGACGGAGCGGAACACGTGATCAGGGCGGTCTTCTTCGACATCGGCGGAACGATCCTCGACGAGTCCCGCGAGTTCGCGGACTGGGCGGACTGGCTGGGCGTGCCCCGGCACACCTTCTCGGCGGTCTTCGGCGCGGTGATCGCCCGAGGGCAGGACTGGCAGGAGTCGTTCCGCACCTTCCGGCCCGACTTCGATCTCGCTGCCGAACTGGAGCGCCGGGCGGCTGCCGGCCGGCCGGAGGCGTTCGGCGAGGAGGATCTCCACTCCGACGCCCGATCCTGCCTGGCCGCCCTGAAGGAGCAGGGCCTGGTCGTCGGCCTGGCCGGCAACCAGCCGGCGCACGCAGAGGCGAGCCTGCGCGCGCTCGACCTTCCGGTGGACGTGATCGGCACGTCGCACGGGTGGGGCGTGGCGAAGCCGGCGCCGGCCTTCTTCGACCGGGTCGTCCGCGACGGCGGCGGCGACCCGTCCGCGATCCTCTACGTGGGCGACCGGCCCGACAACGACGCCCGCCCGGCCATGGCCGCCGGGATGCCGGCGTGCCTGATCCGGCGCGGCCCGTGGGGCCACATCCTCGACCTGCCGGCCGTCGCCGAGCGGTGCCTGTTCCG
Organism: Micromonospora sp. NPDC049282; assembly: GCF_043197045.1. Taxonomy (NCBI): domain Bacteria; kingdom Bacillati; phylum Actinomycetota; class Actinomycetes; order Micromonosporales; family Micromonosporaceae; genus Micromonospora; species Micromonospora sp. NPDC049282. The sequence continues at coordinate 88,238 of NZ_JBICSL010000015.1, read as the reverse complement.
CATCAACTCGCTTGACGAACTCCCGACCCTGGTCGCGGCGCACAACGCGGCCGGACGCTCCTGAACCACCCGGCGCTCCAGGATCCCGCTCAGCGTTGAGGCGTTCCTTCCGCGCCGAGCCGAAACTCGCGCAGTGTGTGCCAGGAGTGAGGTTCGGGTGCCCCGGCAATGAGCCGGACCGTGTCGACGGTGGCGCGGATCGGCAGGTGGCCGGCGACAGCCTCGGCGGCTTCGGCCAGGACGTGCTTCGGAGCGTCATGGCCGACGGTCAGATGCGGTACGACGTCGGCGTGGGCGCCGGCGTACGGCGGAGCCTCGGGGAATCGCCGCCACACGGCCGCGGTGAGCAGGCGCAACCCGTCATCCGGCTGCGGCGAGAGCCAGATTACGGTGTCTCCGAACCACCTGACCTCGGCGAACGAGACGTCGAACCGCGGCGTGGCTTCGAAGATCCGACTCAGGGTGCTGAGCACGTCGTCGTCGATCCGGTCCGGGGGCAGGAACGGGTAGAGCACGGTCACGTGAGCGGGCACCCCCCATCCGGCGGCGGTGTCCAGAGCGGACCGGAAGTGCCCCACGGCCCGCTCGGTCTCGGGCACGGCGACGATCAGCGCAGTCTCTGTCGGCTCCATCGCCACAGCCTCTGATGATCGCTCCGGAGAGTCCACCGGAATTCGTGACCGGAGGGCGTCACCGCCCCGACGCGCGCACCACGGTCGACGACACGGCGGCCAGCTCGGGCCGCGCGGGCAGGAAGACCGTGGCGACGCCCAACGACTCGTTCATCCCGGCGAGCCGGTTCTCGGCCTGGAGATCGGTGGTGTTCCGCACGCCCCGGACGATCACCGCGACGTCGTGGTCACGGCAGTAGGCGGCGGTGAGCCCACTCCAGGCCGCGACCGTGACGGTGGTCCAGTCGGGCGGCAGGACGGCCCGGACGACGGCCGCCCGCTCTTCCTCGTCGGCGTCCGGATGCTTGTCGCCGTTCACCGCGACGAGCACGACCACCTCGTCGAAGAGGCCACGTGCCCGGTCCACCACGTCCAGGTGTCCGGGCGTGAACGGGTCGAAGCTGCCGGGATAGACCGCGCGCACGCGGTCGTCGGTGCCCATGACCCGACCCTAGGCGTCAGTTGTCGCGGGCTGAGTCATTCACGCCATCACGTTTGTAGGCGCCGCAGAGACCCGTCAGCCGGAGGCCAGCTCCGGCCGGTGCTCCTTGATCCACTTCTGCACGTCCGACTTGAGCCAGACCTTGCCCTGCACGAGGTCGGCCACCGGCTCGGGGAAGTTGCGATGGCTGGTGATGACGTAGACGCGCTGCTTGCTGATGCCACCGAGCATCACGCGGATCTCTGCTGCGCCCACCAGCTCCATAAGCCGGACGCTAGACAGATGACCCGACTCCTTGACTCGGGTCAACGCCTCGGTCACCGTATGGGGGTATGCCGACGTCGAACGGGACATCTCCGCAGATCCGCCCGCGCCCGGCGGTCCGACCGCACATCCCGAGCCGGCCGCTGTGGCTGTGCCGCATCTGCGCCGCCCCCTGGCCGTGCCAGCCGGCCCGGCTCCTCCTGCTGGTGGAGTACCGAACTGACCGCGCAGCCCTGTCGATCTACATGGCGGGATGTCTGTTCGACGCCACGGCGGATCTGCTGACGCTCAATCCGAACCCCGGGCCGAGCCCGAAGGACCTGTTCGACCGGTTCGTCGCGTGGACGGCCCGCGACTCGCGACCCCGCGCCGCGCCCCGACAGCCGCCGCCGAAGACCTAGCCGGCCAGGGCCAGGTCCGCGACCTCGGCGGCGCAGCCCCAGGACAGCGTCACCCCCGCCCCGCCGTGCCCGTACGCGTGCACCAGCCGCCCACCCCCGGGGTCCACCTCGACCCGGGGACCGCCGTGCCGGGCCGGCCGCAACCCGATCCGCTCCCCCAGCACCGGCGCGCCGGCCAACTGCGGCACCAGCGCGACACACCGGCGCCGGATCGCCGCCGCCGTCTCCGGATCGGGTCGGGTGTGCGGCACGCCGGGCTGGTAGGTGCCGCCGAGCACCACGTCGTGGCGGCGCGGGTGCACGTACGTGATGCCGGCCGGGTCGTCCTCGTCGCGCACCGAGACGGTCACGCCGGGGTTCGCCACCAGCAGGACGTGCCCGCGCACCGGGTACACGGCCGGGTCCGCGGCGAGCCGGCCGGCGGCCAGGCCGGTGGCGTTGACCACGGTCGGCGCGATCTCGTACGCCTCGGAGAGCTTGCGCAGCGGGCGGCGGACCACCTGCCCGCCGCCGGCCTCCACCTGCCGGTGCAGCCAGGTCAGGTAGCGGGTCATCTCCACGGTGGGGGCGGTGAACCGCAGCAGCGCCGTGTAGGGCGCGCCGGCCGCCTCGACCACCAGCCCGCCGCACGCGTCGGCCCACCACGGCGGCCCGGTGTACGGGCGGCGCAACCACATCCGGGTGGGCCGGTCGACCACCCCGGGCACGCCGTCGGCGGCCTGGCGGCGCAGCTCGGCGTGCGTGTCCCGGGCCCAGCGCAGCACCCGGGGGTCCTCCTCGGTGTGGCTCGGGTACCAGACCGCGGCGGCCACCGTGGACACGATGTCCGACGGGTCGTCGGCGGTCAGCACGGTGACCCGCGCACCGCGCCGCTGGAGCGTGACCGCCGTCGTCATCCCGATCACGCCCGCACCCACCACCGCCACGTCCGCTGCCGTCATGGTCCGCTCCCGCCACTCGTACCGTCGATGTTCCGCCGATGGTGACCGCCCGGCGACGACGCCGTCCAAGACGGATCGGACAGTCGGCGATAAGCGGCGCTTATGATGGCGGCATGGTGGAGACACCGGGCGCCTGGTCGGACCTGCGCCGGCTGCGCTCCTTCGCGGTGCTCGCCGAGGAGTTGCACTTCACCCGCGCGGCCGCCCGGCTGCACATCGCCCAGCCCGCGCTGAGCCAGCAGATCCGGGCGCTGGAACGCCAGCTCGGCGCGCCGCTCGTGCACCGCACCAGCCGGGGCTGCACGCTGACCGAGGTCGGGGCCCGGGTCGCCGACGAGGCGGCGCGGCTGCTCGCCGAGGTGGACGCCGCGACCGCCCGCATCCGCGACCTGGTGCGTGGCCGGGGCGGCCGGCTGCGGCTGGCGTACACCCGGTCGGCGCGCGGCGGCCGGGTCGACGCGCTGATCGCCCGGTTCCGGGCCGCCCACCCCGGCGTGGAGGTGGTCTCCGAGACGGCCTGGACCGCGCCGAACGTGGCCGGCCTGCTCGCCGGCCGGCTGGACGCGGCGTTCGTCCGCCCGCCGGTGGACGAACCGGCGCTGGCGTGCCGCACGGTCGACACCGAGGAGGTGCTGCTGGCGCTGCCGGCGGGCCACCCGCTCGCCGCCGCTCGCCGCCGGATCGGCCGGGCCGAGGTGGTCGACCTGCCGGCGGTGATGTGGCCCCGGGAGAACGGGCCGGGCATGTTCGACCGGACCATCGCCCAGGTGTGGCCGCGCGGCGGATTCCGGCTGGTGCGGCAGGAGCCGGACGACGAGCAGTTGCTGCGCGCGGTGGCGCAGGGCGACGTGGTCGCGGCCGTGCCGGCCGGCCGGGCCCGGGCGTTGCGACTGCCCGGCGTACGGCTGCGCCGGTTCACCGCGCCGACGCCCACCGTGGACGTCGGGCTGGCCTGGCCGGTCGACAGCACCAACCCGGCGCTGCACGCGCTGCTCGCCCTGCTCGACTGAACCTCAGCCCGTCCGGCCGACCCGGTCGACCACGGCGACGGCGAGCGTCGCCGACGTGCCGGCGCCCCCGCCGACGCCGAGGAACGCGTACGTCTTCGGGTCGAAGACCAGGACCAGCGGGGCCGGGTTGGCGCCGCCCGGTGACGGCCAGCTGATGCCTACTCCCGACCGTCCCGCGCCGTCGGTGGCGCGCTCGACGACCGTCAGACCCGGTGTGGTGGCGGCGGCCTCGAAGAGAGCGGCCCGGGACGGCGGCCGCAGGTACTCACCGAGCAGGTACAGCACGTCCTTGCCGGCGGCGTTGGAGTCGCCCGCCTCGCCACTGCCGATCTTGTTCAGGTAGGCCCGCATGCCGGCGGCGTCGGTGGGCAGGTCGGCGTGGTAGGCGGGCTCGGGGACGCACCGCTCGGTCACACCGGGCACCACCTGTCCGCCCTTCACCGCCGCGGCCCGGCCGTCGCGGCATCCGGGCAGCACGAACTGCTGGCGGCCGGCGGCCGGATACTCGACGACCAGCCCGTCCCGGGTCCCGTCCACCGAGCGCCAACTCTCCCGCAGGTCCCGGCCCTCCCGCGACCGGGTGTAGACGAACTGGTCGGGCCGGGGTTCGACGTCCGGCAGCCGCAGCGCGGTGGCCGCCGCGCCGCGCAGGATCCGGGCCGGATCGGCCTGTGCGGGCGAGGTGCTGCCGCCGGTCCGGTCCGGGGCCAGTACCAGCACCGCCGCCAGCGACGCCGCCACGCCCGCCGTGGCCACCCCGGTGAACACCATCCGCCGGGCCGGCCTCCGCGCCCGGCGAACCGCCCCCGTGCCGGCCGCCGTCGTCGTCATCGCCGCCTCCAGCCGGGTACGCGCGGCGCTTAGCCGATCCTCCGTGGGCAGCCCGGTCTCCTCGCCCAGCCGCTGGAGCACTCGCATCTCATCCATTGCTCACTACCTCCTCGATGGTGTCGGACGACTCGCCGTCGAGCCGCTCCCGCAGCAGCCGGCGGGCCCGGTGCAGGCGGGACCGCACGGTGCCGACCGGGATGGCCAGCGCGGTGGCGACCTCGTCGTAGCTCAGGTCCTCCCAGGCGACGAGCAGCAGCACGTCGCGGTCCCCCTCGGCGAGCACGGCCAGCGCGTCGAGGAGTTGGCGGCGCAGCGACCGGGCGGTCACCGCGGTGGCGACCCGGTCGGCCGGGGACGCCTCGGGCGTCTCCGGGGCGTACGCCTGCCGCAGCCGGTACTCGCGTTCCTCGGTCCGCCGCTGCTGCGCGACGACGTTGGTGGCGATGCCGTACAGCCACGGCCGCGCGTTCGGACGGTCGGTGTCGAACCGCTCCCGGCGACGGAACGCCGCGAGGAACGTCTCCGCCACGAGGTCGTCGGCGGCCGACGCGCCGAGGCGGCGGGCCAGGTAGCGGTGGATGTGCGGCGCGTGCCGGTCGAAGATCACGGCGAAGGTCTCCGGCTCCCGCACGGAGCGGGCGATGACCGCCGCGTCCGTCATGGCGCCGACGTCGGGCGTCTCCGCCTGTCTCAGTCTTCTCATGCGCGGCCTCTCGCGGAGGGGGACGTGTCACCTGTTCTCCGCTGCGCGCGCCCGCCGAGTTCACGCACCGCCCACCCCGCCGGGGAACCGACGGTCGTCCGGGTGGGCGCCGGGTCGCTACCCGGCGACCGGCGCGGGCGCCGCCGGCTCGTCCCGGTCCGCCCCGGTCCGCCCCGCGAAGAGCAGCAGGTACGCGGTCAGCTCCACCGCCACGGTGAGCGCCGCCACCGGCTGCGGCATCGCCGACGTGGGCGTGATGGCGTGCCAGGCGAACAGCGCCGTCCCGTCGCCGGCGGAGTACGGCAGTGGCACCGCCATGATGCTCGCGTCCATCAGTGGCAGCGCGACCAGCGCCAGCACCGCCGCGCCGGCTGAGGCGAGCCGGCGGCCCCGCCCGGCCAGCAGCGCGGCCAACGCCAGTGCGCTCACCGCGAGGGCCAGCGCCGGCAGCACCGCGAGCACCACCGCGCTCGCCACGTCCGTCAGGTCGAGACCGCCCGGGTACGGGTGGGCCTCGGCGGCCAGGTCGTGCCGGATGCCGACGACCCGGACGGCGGCGTAACCAATGATCGGCAGCGCCACCACCCCGGCGAACACCGCCGGTCGAGGTCGGAGCCGACCACGCCACCCGACCAGCAGGAGCACGGTCGCGGCCAGTGCCGCCCAGCCTGCGGTGAGGCCCGCCTCGAAGCCGGCAGTGACGTCGACGGGGTCGTTCCCGTCCACGACCCGCCAGCCGAAGTCCCCGCCGCCCGGCGCCGCCGGCATGGTGCGGATCGCGTCGACCAGCAACACCGCCAGCGCCGCCGGCACCGGCCAGCGCGGCGACGGCAGCCCGCCGGCCAGCGCGTACGCGAGAAGCAGGGCCAGGCTCAGCACCTCGGTGCCCCGCCACACCGGGTGGGCCACCAGGACCCCGGCGGCGTGCAGCGCGGCGCACGCCGCCGCGGCGGTCAGGAGCAGCGGGCGGCGAGGCACGCCGGAGATCCTGTCACGGCGCGCACGCCCGCTGTTGCCCCGCGCTCAGGTGCCGGCCGGCACCTGCTCCTTGACGTCGTCGTAGCCGACCTTGCCCGGCGCCTCGGCCGGCGTGTAGATCACCCGGATCACGCCGGTGGGGAACGCCTCCGTCGCGCTGACCCGCAGGTGGTAGGGGGCGTCGCCCTCGTCGAACAGCTTGCGGCCCTTGCGGGCGGCCACCGGGTGCACCAGCAGGCGCAGCTCGTCGACCAGCCCGGCGGCGAGCAACTGCTGCACCACCGAGATCGACCCGGGGATGATGATGCCCTTGACGCCCGGGTCGGCCTTGAGCGCCGCGACCGCGTCGACGAGGTCGCCCTGGACCAGTTCCGAGTTGCGCCAGGAGAACTCCAGCGGCTGCCGCGACACGACCACCTTGCGCATGTCGCCGAGCTGCTTGGCGAACGGCGCGTCCTCGCCGCCGGCGGCCTCCCGGTCGGGCCACGCGCCGGCGAAGCTCTCGTAGGTCGGGCGGGCGATGAGCAGGACGTCGGCGGTCGCGTAGTCCTCGGTGACCGCGCGGCCCATGTTGTCGTCGAAGTAGGGGAAGTGCCAGTCCGGGTCGATCTCGGCGACGCCGTCGGCCGAGATGAACAGCGTGGAGATGACCTTCGCCATCGCGGTGCTCCTTCACGTCAGGTGATGTCGACGGGTAGACCGCCGCAGCATGCCAAACTCATCGGACCGCGCGGGGGTTACCCGCCCCGACTGCGAGCTGGTCAGGAATCGAGAAGCGGGTGGCCCTGGTCGGGCCATAGCGTTCCTCCTGAGCGGGCGGCACCACGCCGGCCGCCGGTGACGAGGGGGAACCGAGATGAGCGAGGGCTTCAGCGCCGAGGAACGCGCCGCGATGAAGGAACGCGCCGCCGAGCTGCGCAACGAGGGGAAGAAGGGCGCGAAGAAGGCCGACGACCTGCAGGCGGTCCTCGACCGGATCGCGCAGATGGCGCCGGACGACCGGGAACTGGCCGAGCGCGTGCACGTGACGATCACCACCAACGCGCCGGAGCTGTCGCCGAAGACCTGGTACGGCATGCCCGCCTACGCGAACGCGGCCGGCAAGATCGTGGTCTTCTTCCAGGACTCGGGGAAGTTCAACTACCGCTACTCGACGGTGGGCTTCCAGGACGCGGCCAACCTCGACGACGGCGACATGTGGCCGGCGGCGTACGCCCTGCTGAGGTGGAGCCCCGAGGTGGAGAAGAAGCTGACGGAGCTCGTGCGGGCGGCGGTCTCCTGACCGGCACGCCGGTTTGCGCCCGGATGGCGCGGGTAGCCCTTCGATCGTCCCGGTCCGACTGGGACGAGTCGGCCGGCAATGCGTTCGTCCGGGGAGGCAACGAGTGCGAGCAATGGTCTACCGCGGCCCCTACCGGGTGCGCGTCGAGGAGAAGGACCGACCGGTGGTCGAGCATCCCAACGACGCCATCGTCCGGGTGACGCGGGCCGCGGTCTGCGGCTCCGACCTGCACCTCTACCACGGGATGATGCCCGACACCCGGGTCGGGATGACGTTCGGGCACGAGTTCGTGGGCGTGGTCGACGAGGTGGGACCGTCGGTGCGCAACGTCAAGCCCGGCGACCGGGTGATGGTGCCCTTCAACGTGTACTGCGGGTCGTGCTTCTTCTGCGCCCGGGGCCTCTACAGCAACTGTCACAACGTCAACCCGAACGCCACCGCGGTCGGCGGCATCTACGGCTACTCGCACACCTGCGGCGGCTACGACGGCGGCCAGGCCGAGTACGTCCGGGTGCCGTTCGCCGACGTCGGCCCGAGCCTGATCCCGGAGTGGATGGACGACGACGACGCGGTCCTGCTCACCGACGCGCTCGCCACCGGCTACTTCGGCGCGCAGCTCGGCGACATCGTCGAGGGCGACGTGGTGGTGGTCTTCGGCGCCGGGCCGGTGGGCCTCTACGCCGCCAGGTCGGCCTGGCTGATGGGCGCCGGTCGGGTCATCGTCATCGACCACCTCGACTACCGGCTGGAGAAGGCGGCGTCGTTCGCGCACGCCGAGACCTACAACTTCGCCGAGTACGACGACATCGTCGTGCACATGAAGAAGATCACCGACCATCTGGGCGCGGACGTGGCGATCGACGCCGTCGGCGCGGAGGCGGACGGCAACCTGCTCCAGCACGTCACCGCCGCGAAGTTGAAGTTGCAGGGCGGCTCCCCGGTCGCGCTCAACTGGGCGATCGACTCGGTCCGCAAGGGCGGCACGATCTCGGTGATGGGCGCGTACGGGCCGATGTTCAGCGCGGTCAAGTTCGGCGACGCGATGAACAAGGGGCTCACGCTGCGGATGAACCAGTGCCCGGTGAAGCGGCAGTGGCCGCGCCTGTTCGAGCACATCCGCAACGGCTACCTCAAGCCGAGCGACCTCGTGACCCACCGGATCCCGCTGGAGCACGTCGCCGAGGCGTACCACATCTTCTCCGCCAAGCTCGACGGCTGCATCAAGCCGCTGATCGTCCCGAACGCCGCCTGAGAGGACCGGGAGTCCGACCATGCCCTACACACCGGAGAAGCCGAAACTCGCCGAGTCCACCGACGAGCTGCGCGCCCGCATCCCCGGCTGGGGAGCCGACCTCGACCCCGCCGACCGACCCTCGGTGCCGAAGGAGCAGTTCGACCCGGATCTCAGCGGCGCGCACTGGCAGTTTCCCGAGCGGCAGCCGGAGAAGTGGCCGCGGGAGCGGTCGATCGAGCACAAGTTCCTCACCCCGGTCTTCGGCACCTCGTGCCCGCCGAAGGGCCTCTCCGGCGTGATCCGTCGCTACTCCTACCGGCGGTTCAGCGAGGGGCGCGCCGCGCACTGGCTGCTCCTGCTCGCCGCCGACCGGGTCGACACGGTGGAGAGCACGCTCGGGTCGTTGCTCACCCGCCGTCCGGACAACCCGGTGACCGAGACCGGGGTACGCAGCGAGTTCACCCACCACGGGCTCTCCTCGCGCCGGCGTGGCCACCGGGTCGACCGGGTGCACCATCCGCTCGACCCGGTCATCGTCGCCGCGCCCTGGGTGCTGGCGGGCGGTGTCGCGTACCTGATCCTGCGCCGCGCGATCCGGCGCTGATCGTAGGTGCGGCGGGCCGCGGCGGCGCGGCCCGCCTCACCGCTGCCAGGAGTCGAGGCCGCGGGCGGCGGCCCGGGCGAAGTCGTCGGCGAAGTCGGGGTTGTTGCTGCTGCCCTCCCAGCCCTGGTCGTGCACGACGGTGACCGCGCCGGCGACCTTGGACCACGGTGATCTGGCTGGTGGCGTCGCCCCCGACGGGGGTGCCGTCGAGGCCGGTCGCCGGTCGGGTCAGGGTCACCAGCAGGGCGTCGTCGCCCGCGCCGGTCAACGGCTGCGACCGGACGGTGACGGTGTTGCCCGCCTCGGAGAAGGAGCGGCAGGGCGTCAGCGCCGCGCGGACGCGGCGCAGGTAGTCCGCGGCGCCGGTGCCGGCGAACGCGAAGACGGTCTGGTGGAGCGTGCCGTAGGGGACGTTCTCCGGCGGGTCCTTCGGCGTCTTGTAGATGCTCATCATCGCGGCGGCCGCGGTGGACCGCCCGCCGGTGGCGAACTCCTCGGCGCACAGCTTCGGCAGGGCGTCGGCGACCTGCATCGGTTGCGGTGCGCTCTTGCGCAGTTCGGCGGGGAGGTCGACGAAGGCGGACTTCGGGATGGTCACGGGCCCGCCGGTCGACGGTGACGCCGACGGTGTGCCGGCGCTCGCCGGCGCCGTCGTCGGGCTCGTGGTCGCGCCCTGCCCCTGGTCGGTCCCGTCGCCGTCGGTGCACGCGCCGGCCAGCAACGCGGTGGCGAGCAACGGCAGCCCCAGCAGCCGCCAGGGGCGTCGAATCGGTCCGTTCACGTCGCTCTCCGTCCGGTCGTCCGAATCTACAAACAAATGCTTGCGCAAACGTACGCTTTCATTAAGATGACGGCATGCCCGATCTCGACCTCGCCTTCGCGGCGCTCGGCGACCCGGTCCGCCGGGCCCTGGTGACCCGCCTGGCCCACGGTGACGCCACCGTGGGCGAGCTGGCCGAGCCGTTCGACCTCACCCCGCAGGCGATCTCCCATCACGTCGGCGTCCTGCGGCGCTGCGGGCTGGTCGAGCAGCGACGCGAGGGCACCCGGCGCCCCTGCCGACTCCGCGCCGACCAGCTCGCGCTGGTCGGCACCTGGATCGACGAGCAGCGCCGCGCCTGGAACGACCGGCTCGACGCGCTCGATGCGCACCTTACCGACGACGAGGGCCCGCGGTGACCGCCCGCGCCGAGCTGCGCGGCGACGAACTGGTCGCCCGACGCCGCCTGAACGCCACGCCCGCACGGGTCTGGACCGCCTTCACCGCACCGGCGAGCATCGCCGCGTTCTGGGGCGGCTCGCACGCCACCGTGCCGCCCGGGTCGGTGACCGTCGACCTGCGCGCCGGTGGTGAGTTCGCGCTCGACACCCGCGCGCCGGACGGCGCGACCCGCCGGTTGCGCTTCGTCTACGTACGTGTCGACCCACCCCGCGAACTCGTGTTCGACGAACCGGTCACCGGGCTGCGCACCACGGTCACGCTGCGGCCCGCCGGCGACGGCACGGACCTCACCGTGCACCAGCGCCGGCTCCCGCCGGAGCTGCGCAGCACCCGGGCGGCCGACGGGCTCGCCTCGATCCTCGACGCCCTGGCCGCCCACCTGTCCCACGAAGGAGAGAACCATGCCGCGAGCGACCCAGCGTGACCTGGTCGGCGAATACTTCGCCGGCTTCCGGACCAGCGACCACCCGCGCGTCCTGGCCACCCTCGCCGACGACGTCGAGTGGGTCATCCACGGCCACCGGACCACCCGGGGCCGCACCGAGTTCGACGGCGAGATCGAGAACCCGGCCTTCTCCGGCAGCCCTCAGCTCGACGTCCAGCGGGTGCACGAGGACGGCCCGGTGGTCGTGGTCACCGGCGAGGGCCGTGGGGTCAGCGTCGAGCACGGACCGTTTCGGTTCGCCTTCAACGACCTGTTCACGTTCCGCGGCGGCCTCATCGCCCGCGTCGACTCCTACGTGGTCCCGCTGCCGTGAGCCGACCGGAGATCAGTGACAGGTGACGAGCACCTGGACGGCAAGGCAGCAGGAAGCCGTGAGCGCCAGCAGCACGGCGGCCGCCGCCCGCAGGGTGATCTCCACCGGGTGCCGGTGACGCCAGGCCACCGGCAGGGCCTGCTCCACCGCGACCGCCGCCAGCCAGCCGAGAAGCAGCAGCACGAACGCGAGGTCCAGGCGTTCGTCGCCGAAGGAGCTGGCGTTTCCGTTCCCGCCGTAGTTGGGACAGTCCCGAGGGTCGACGATCGGGCGCAGGATCAGCAGCGCCACCGCGATGACGGCGGCACCACCACCCAGCGCCCGGAACCCGCCGAACCGGGCCGGCCTCCCGGTGGGTGGAACGTCATGGGTCTCTTTGCTGCCCGTTGGCACCCACGGTGTTCCACTCACCGCCCGAACTCGGCGCGCACGAGATCGTCACGCTTCACGTCGAAGATCGTGGCACACGAGTGTCGTTTCCGTACAAGACAACGGCCCGCGCGGATTCCTAGCATTGCCCCATGCGTGATCTTGTGTACACGGGTTTCCTGTCGCTCGACGGCGTGGTCGACTCCCCCGGCGGCGGGCCGGGCGAGGAGCACCGCAGCGGCGGCTGGGTGGTCAAGGACATCGAGTTCGTCCCGGAGGCCTTCTCGCTCAAGGGCGACGAACTCGCGCAGACCACGGCGTTGCTGTTCGGCCGGCGCAGCTACCAGGCGTTCGCCCCGGTCTGGCGGGACTCGGCGGACCACGCCGCCTACCGGGAACTGCCGAAGTACGTGGTCTCGACCAGCCTGACCGAGGACGCCCTCGTCGACGGCTGGGGCCCGACGACGGTGCTGCGCTCGACCGACGACGTGGCCGCGCTCAAGCGGGGCGAGGGTGGCGCCATCTTCATCCACGGCAGCGCCGAGCTGGCCCGCCGATTGTCGGACGCCGGCCTGATCGACCGGTACCACCTGCTCGTCTTCCCGGTGCTGCTCGGGGCCGGGAAGAGCCTGTTCAGCACCGTCGACCGGGACAAGCAGGCGCTGCGGCTGCGGGAGTCCGAGGCCTACCCGAACGGGGTGCTGAAGCTGATCTACGACGTGGTCCGCTGACCCAGGTCGAGCGCGATCGCGCCGTGAGCGCCCGCGCGCAGTTGTCCCGCCGTGCGTCCGACGTACCGGCGCAGCGCGCGAGCCAGGTGCGGCTCGTCGACGTACGCGAGCCGGCCGACCACGTCGGCGACCGGGGCGCCGGTGGCCAGCAGCGCCGCGGCCTCGCGTACGCGTTCGATCTGTCGCACGGCGCCCCGGGTCAGCCCGGTCGCGGTGCGGAACCGGCGCTCCACGGTGCGCGCCGCCGCGTGCGGGCGGTGACCCCGGCGGACGTCGGTGACCAGCGGGTCGCGGACCACGGCGCCGGCCCGGACGAGGCGGTCGACCAGGGCCTCGGCGTCGTCCGGGCCGGGCGTCTCCCACCTGTCGCCGCCCAGTCGGAACGTCCGAGCGGTGGTGTCGGGCAGTTCGGCGCCGCGGTCGACCAAGGCCGGCGTGGGCAGGATCCGCAGCGACGTGCCCACCGCGAACTCGATGCCGACGAAGGCCGCGCCCTCCGGCACCGGCGCGACGGCCGCGCCGGTCTCGGGCCCGGAAACGCTCGCGTAGGGCTGTCCGTCGCGACGCCAGAACACCAGGCCCCAGCACGCCGTCGCCACCGAGGTCATCTCGGTGACCCGGTCGCTGGTGCAGGTCCACACCGTGTCCACCCATGCCGAGTCGGACGCGCGCGTGGTGAACCGCAGCTCCACGGCGAGAGGATACGTCGCTACCGGGTGGCGGATTCCCGCCCGCCGGGCAGGTCGGTGGACCCGTCGCGCGTGGGGTAGCCGAGAACCTCGGCGAGGTCGCCCGCCGCCGCCGTGTAGGCGGCGTAGATGTCGTCGTCGAAGTGGTTGCGCCAGTCGCCGGCCGCGCCCTTGCGGTAGTGCGAGATCCGGCCGGGCGCGTCGCCGCCCTTCTTCATCCTGGTGAAGCTGTAGCGGGCGAGCAGCGCCTCCAGTTCGGACGGCGGCAGTGTGATCCCGCAGTGCCGCAGCAGCCGGTCGACCTCCTCGGCCTGCCCTTCGCCGGTCAGGTCCTCGTAGCGGAACAGCCGGAACGTCTCCGACGGCGGGGCCACCGCCCACGACCTCATCTGCCCGAACTGCTTCTTGTCGCGGAGGCGCTCGATGACGTGGAGCATCCCCTCCTTCTTGGGCTTCTCCTGGAGCACCTTGCGCGCCTGCGGGATGTCGCCCATCGGGGCGTGCGAGTTGCGCAACGAGAAATAGCTCGACACCACGACGTCGCGCGGGTCGCGGATCACGAAGAACGCGCGGTACGTGCCGGCCTTCGGGACGGCCTCGAAGCGCTTGTGGGACAGGAAGATCGCCAGGCCGGTGCGGCCGGCCGGGACGGGCGCGGTCACCCCGCCCGAGTAGAAGCGCGGGTCGTAGGGCAGCAGGCCGGAGTGCCGGTAGACGGCCGGGTCGCTGAACAGCGCCTTGATCCACTGGCTGCCCGTCTTGCGTACGGTGCAGTGGAAGACGTTGTCGAATTCGTTGCGGGTGACCACCGGGACGGTGAGCCGCATTCGGGTGTTACGCGCTTCCATCTGCGCCCGCCTGGCCGCGACGCGGAAGGAATTCGGCGTGTTGTGTTTGGCAAATTCGACAGCGCGATCAATCATCGTGGAAGCCCTAACCGCGCCCTGCTGAGCAGGGGCAACGCCGACAGTTTCGCGCACGTCACGCAGGAGAAATCCGCAGACTCCGCCTGCTCCGCCCGCGCCCCGACGCGCGCTAGGAATATCCCCGACCGCCCAAATGATGTCAATCCCGGGGACCTGAGAATTCGCTGAAAATCTGCTATTTCTATAGGAATTCCGAGTAATGGGCGGCGCAGCTGACCGCCGTCGTCACACCCAGAAGGTGTCGTGGCGGAGGAAGAACTGGGTCCGCTCCTCCTCGCTCAACTCAGCCAGCTCGCGCAGCCCCTCGAAGTAGCCCTCCCGAGGGGCGCCCGGCGCGAAGTGCAGCAGCATCGACGCCGGGCGGCCGGACTCGTTGCGGAACGCGTGGACCCCGCCCTCGGGCACGTGCACGAAGTCGCCCGGTCCGGTGTCGAGCCAGTCGCGCCCGTCGTAGATGCGGATGGTGCCGCTGAGCACGAAGAACGACTCGGAGATGCTGCGATGGAAGTGCGGCGCCGGGCCGCTGGGCGTCGGCCCCATGTCCCAGCGGTAGAGCCCGAACTGGCCGTTGGTGGTGGCGCCGGTGGCCAGGTAGTGGGCCCCGCCGCCGGTGGCGTGGCGCAGGTCCGGCGCGGCGTCGGCCGGGCGGTAGGTCGCGCTGGTCTCACCGGTGGACCCGTGGTAGCGCGGCGGTGGGTAGGTCATCTGCGACTCCGTCTCCCGGTTCGCTCACCGAACGAGGTGAGACTAGCCAGGGCGTGCGACACGGCCGGCCTCGACGGTCAGCTCCGCCCACGCCGGCCGACAAGCGCGTCGCCGTAGACCACCACGAGGACGGCAGAGCTGAGCCGTCTTCGCGCTCGCGAACCGTGTGCGCCGACTCGCCGCATCTGGCCCGTCACGAGCGTGGTGGCGACGCTGCTGATGATCCCCGCCAGGAAGAGCAGGAGGAAGCCGGGCACGATCACCGCCGTGCTCGCCGGCCCGACGACGGCGACGAACGCCAGTGCGCCGAGAAAGACCCGTTGGCTCCACACCAACCAGGGGTACACGGGCAGCCCACGTAGGTGGGCGCGTTGGCTGTCGGTCAACCTACCGTCGTCGGTCATGGCCCTTCCGATTTCCGGTGTCGGGCCTCCGAGCGTAGGGGCCCCGTTCCACCCGAGCGCTCGGTACGTCGGGCCGCCCTACGGCAACCGCGACTCGTTGTGCGCGACGGCCGGGAGTCGCTGTATTCGGCCGCCGCGCTGTTCGGATCGCCATCGTGGACCGGCCGGACCAACTGCCCTGGACATCCGCCCGCCGTCAGCGTGCGGACGTCCAGCCCTGCCGGTGCAGCCGTTCGATGCCGTCCAGCAGCAGGTCCAGGGCGAACTCGAACTCGAACTGGTCGTCGCAGCCCGGCCCCACCACCGACCCGTCGTCGTGGGACGCCGCCCCGGCGATCTCGGCGAGGTGGGGGAAGCGGGCGGCGGCCTCCGGCGGGAACGCCGCCGCCGGCTCGGGTTCGGTCGCGCCGGAGCGGCCGGCGCGGCGGGAGGCGTCGAACAACTCCTGGCTGAAGCCGAGGACCCGGCTGCCCATCGCGTGCATGACGTGGTGTGCCAGGTCGGTGGAGAACCCGCCGGCCCGGAACGCCCCGACCATCGAGTCGAGGTAGGCGAGGACACCCGGCGTCGCCGTGTTCCGCGACTCGATCGCCAGCGCCGCCCACGGGTGACGGCTCAGCACCCGCCGCGCGGCGAGGATGCGCAGCCGGACCGTCTGCTTCCAGTCGGCGTCGGGCACCGGCGGGTCGATCTCGCCGACCACCACGTCGATCATGCCGTCGAGCAGTTCGTCCTTGTTGGCCACGTGCTTGTAGAGGGCCATCGGCACGACGCCCAGGTCCTGGGCGAGGTTACGCATGCTGAGCGATTCGATCCCGGCCCCGTCGGCAAGCGCGACGGCGGCACGCAGGACCCGGTCCCTGCTCAGCGGCGTCCGGCGCAGCACGTCTGCCTGCTCGGCCATCGTGTCCTCGTCTTCCGGTGGCGGTGGTTGAACCCTAGCCGCCTTGACAGGTGTACGCCGTACACCGACTATGGGTGTACGGCGTACACCTGGGAGGAAAGATGAAGGCGATCGTGCAGGACCGTTACGGCCCGCCGGAGACCCTCGCGCTGGCGGAGGTCCCCGTGCCGGTGCCCCGCCCCGACGAGGTGCTGGTGCGCGTCGAGGCGGCCGCGCTCAACGCGTACGACTGGCACGCCATGCGCGGCGACCCGCGGATGGCGCGGTTGGCGATGGGGCCGAGGCGGCCCCGGGCGCGCATCCGGGGACGCGACGTCGCCGGCCGGGTCGAGGCCGTGGGCGCGGACGTCCGACGGGTACGACCGGGCGACGCCGTCTTCGCCGACCTCGGCGACGCCAACGGCGCGTTCGCCGAGTACGCGTGCGTTCCCGAGGCGCTGGTCGCGCCGCAACCGGCGAACCTGACGCCGCAACAGGCGGCGGCGCTGCCGCTGGCCGGCGCGACCGCGCTCATCGGGCTGCGCGACGCCGGGCGGGTCGAGCCCGGTCACCGCGTCCTCGTCAACGGCGCCTCCGGCGGCGTCGGCACCCTGGCGGTCCAACTGGCGAAGGCGCTCGGCGCGACCGTGACCGGCGTGTGCAGCACGCGCAACGTCGAGCTGGTCCGCTCGCTCGGCGCCGACCACGTCGTCGACTACACCCGCGACGACTTCACCCGCGACCCGCGCCGCCACGACGTCGTGTTCGACCTGGTCGGCAACCGCTCGCTCACCGCGCTGCGGCGGGCGCTGACCCCCACCGGGACGCTTGTGCTCTCCGGCGGCGGCGTCTACCGCGGCGGCAGCCTCGTCGGGCCGGTCTGGCTGATCGCGCGCGGGCGGCTGCTGGCGCCGCTCGTCCGGCAGCGCGTCGTCGTGCTCACCACGACACCCGGCCGACACCACCTCGACGCGCTCCGCGCCCACGCCGAAGCCGGCCACCTCACCCCGGTGATCGACCGCACCTATCCGCTCCGCGAGGTGCCCGAGGCGATCCGATACCTGGAGGGCGAGCACGCGCGGGCGAAGGTCGTCATCACCGTCTGAGCGCGCCCGGGGTCCTACCGCGTGCCGCGACCCGGTCCGGCGTCCGCCGAGACCACGGCCGTCACCTCGACCTCGAGCACGGTTCCGCGGGACCCCGGCGGACATCGCCCTGCTGAACCTGCACCGGGCGACGAGTCGGTGCGGCAGGTCTTCGCCGCGACGGTACGCGGCCGGACTCCCCCGCCGGCGGCCACGCGGTTCCTGGAGCATCTGCGCGCGGAGGCCGTCAACCTCGGCTGACCTGGAACATCCGCCACTTCCGGGATCCGCCGCCGGTTCGCGTGCGAACGTGGACCGGTGAACTATCACCTGTTCCAGATGATCAATGCTGGCGCGGGGAGGGTCGACGCCGTCGACGACGTCTTCGAGTGGGCGGCGATCTGGTTGATCTACGTGCTGGGGGCGCTGGCGGTGGTGCCGGTGCTGCGCCGCGGCCGGTCGGCCGCCGGTCCCACCCTGCGGGTGCTCGCCTCGCTGGGGATCGCGTTCGGGCTGGGGCGGGCCGCCGCCGCGCTCAGCACGGAGGTACGCCCGTTCCAGACCCACCACGTGCACCAGTTGATCCCGCACGCGACCGGGCCGTCGCTGCCCAGCGACCATGCCACCGCGGCGTTCACCCTGGCCTTCGCCGTCGGCGCCTTCCTGTCCCGACGCTGGGGGGTGGCGCTCACGGTCCTGGCGGCGATCATCGGATTCGCGCGGGTCTGGACCGGCGTGCACTACCCCGGCGACATCGCGGCCGGCGCGCTGGCCGCCGTCGTCGCCGTCGCCACGGTCGCGGTCGCCGCCCGGCTCCACAGGCACCGGTTCCGATCGCGTCCGGAACGCGTATGACGGCTGTCCCGGGCCGGGCCTGCGATCGCGGCGCGTCGGCCCTGACCCGGTTCGCTCACCGACGGCTGCGCCCCGCCTGGTAGATGTCACGTCCCGGCCCTGGTGTTCACTGGCGCCCGTGGATCGTCAACGGCTCAGCAGCATCGCGCACTCGCACCATCCGATCGCGGCGCCGGTCTCCGGGGTGAACGTCAACCGGCTGCTGCGCCGGGCGGACCGGCGGCCGGCGGCACGCATCCTCGACCTCGGCTGCGGGCAGGCGGCGTGGGCGATGCAGGCCCTCGCCCACTACCCGGACGGGCACGCGGACGGCGTGGACATCAGCGGACACGCCCTCGAACACGCCGCCGCGGCGGCCCAGGTGCGCGGCCTCGCCGACCGGCTCACCCTGCACGAACGCGACGCCCGCGGGTACGTGCCGGACGGCGACTACGACCTGGTGCTGTGCGTCGGGTCGACCCACATCTTCGACGGTGTCGCCGGCACGCTGAAGGCGGCCGGACGGCACGTGAACCCGGACGGCATCCTCGTGCTCGGCGAGGGTTTCTGGCAGGCCCCGCCGACGCCGGAGGCGCTGACCGCCCTCGACGCCGAGCCGGCGGACCACACCGACCTCGCCGGCCTGGTGGACGTCGTCGAACAGGGCGGCTGGACCCCGGTCTACGCGCACGTCAGCGACGCCGCCGAGTGGGACAACTACGAGTGGTCGTGGGTCGGTTCGCTCACCGAGTGGGCGCTCGACAATCCCGGCCATCCGGACGCCGCCGACGCGCTCGCGGTCGCGCGGGAGCACCGGAACGGGTGGCTACGCGGCTACCGCAACCTGCTGGGCTTCGCGACCCTGTTGCTGCGCCGCACCTGATCATCCGTGGTAGCTCAGGTTCGTGGCCAGCGCGGCCACCGAGAGGAGGAGGAACACCGCCCCTCCCACGAGCTGCCGGGAACCGACCCGCAGGTGCGCGACGAGCGCGCCGACGAAGTACAGCACCAGGCCGCCTGCGGCGAGGGCGCCCAGCCACGGCACGGCGAACCCGGCCAGCAGTCCCACCGAGCCCGCCGCCAGCAGCAACCCCAGCACCGGCACCCACGCCCGCGGCACGCGCTTCATGTCCGCCTGGGTCCTGGGATAGTCGTGACCGGTCAGGTAGGTGACGGCGGCAATGCCGGTGACAGCTACGGCCCGGCCGGCTCGCCGACCAGGGCGGGCAGCTCGCCGAGGCCGGTGATCACCCGTCCGCCCCAGCTCGGGTCGGTGTCGTTGTGCTCGGTGGTCCGGAGCACGGTCATGCCGACCGCCGCCGCACCGGCCAGTTCGCCGTCCGCGCCGTCACCCACGTAGACGCATCCGGTCGGCGCGACGCCCAGCCGTTCGGCGGCGACGCGGTAGATCGCCGGGTCCGGCTTGGCCAGCCCGACCTCGCAGGAGAAGACCGCGACGTCGAAGCGGCCGGCGAGCGGGCCGTGCGGCCACGCCTCGGCGGTCTCCGAGGTGGCGTTGCTGATCAGGGCCAACGGGTGCCCGTCCGCGCGCAGCGCGTCGAGGACGTCCAGGGTGGTGGTCGAGGCACGGCCCAGCACCCGGCGAGCCAGGGTTCGTCGATGGTCGGCGGCCCGGGCCACCTGCTCGCCGGTCGGCGTGCCACCGAGGCGCCCGGCGAGGACGCGGACGGTCTCCTCGGCGTCCCACCGGACCAGCCGGTCCCGCCAGGAGGCGTGGTAGGCGGCGACCAGCGCGGCCGGGTCCACCCCGACGACGAGCGCCATCTCGCCGACCACCCGGTCACGCTCGTCGTCGGCGCCGTGCAGCAGCGTGTGGAAGAGGTCGAAGATCACCGGCTGGGGCACGCGCCGCATCCTACCGAGATTCACCGCCGGTGATGGTCGGCGGTTTTACCGTCCCATCGATGACGTCGGTGCGACTATGGAGGACGTGGGAACTGCGAAAACTGCCATGCCGTCCATCTCGCCGCTTACCGGCGAGCCGATCAAGCGCGCCGACGCCGAACGCCTCGCCGGCGTGCTGAAGGCGTTCGCCGATCCGGCTCGACTGCGGCTGATCAGCCTGATCCAGTCCGCCCCGCAGGGCGAGGCGTCGGTGAGCGACCTGACCGCTCCGCTCGGGCTGTCCCAGCCGACGGTGAGCCATCACCTGCGGATCCTCACCGAGGCCGGGCTGCTGGAACGCGAGAAGCGTGGAGTCTGGGCCTACTACCGGGTGGTCCCGTCCGCGATCGCCGCGATCGCCGACCTGCTGACCCCGCCCCGCAAGCGGGCGACTAAGCGCGCTCGCTGAGCGCCCCCACCCCGCCCGGCGGGGCCGCCGCGTGCGCGCGAAGGTGGCGCGGCTGTCGTTCCGCCCGGGGGCGATCCGGCGCGCCCGCCGGGCGAGCGGCGCGCCGGCGACCGGGCCGAGGACCCGTTCACCGGGTCGCGCACCGCACCGCCTGAGCGCCGCTCGGCCCGACCCGAGCCATCGATCCCGCAAAGTCTGCCCGTTCCTCGACCGGCGCGTGGCACCACCGGTGTGTTCTAATTATTCGCGTCGATGTTCGCGCTAACATCGGTGACCGGTCGCCACCACCCTCGGCAGCTCCGGCATCGTCACGCGTGCGGGCCTCGCCCCGGAACAGGGCGCCGGCGGTGGGTTCCTCCTGCGCGCGCCAGCGTTCCATCGACGGCCATCATCACCCGTGAGGCTCCGCGCCGGTACGGAAGGTCTCGGAGCCCTGCGTATCCGAGGAGCCGTCATGCCCATCCCCCGTCCCCGATCCGTCCGGTCCAGACCCGCACGCCTGGCGTTCGCGGCCCTGTCCCTCGTCCTGGCCGTCGGCGGCGCCGCCCTGGTCACGCAGCCCCGGTCGGCCGTCGCCGCGCCCGGGCCGGGCTCCGTCGTGGGGGTGCAGTCCGGCCGCTGCGTCGACGTGCCGAACGGCAGCACCACGAACGGCACCCAGGTCCAGCTCTACGACTGCACCGGCGCCACCGCGCAGACCTGGACCTACACGTCGGCGAGGCAGTTCACGGTGTACGGGAACAAGTGCCTGGACGCCAACGGCCAGGGCACCAGCCCGGGCACCGCCGTGATCATCTGGGACTGCAACGGCCAGGCCAACCAGCAGTGGACCGTCAACTCCAACGGCACCATCACCGGCCAGCAGTCCGGGCTCTGCCTCGACGCCAACGCCGCCGGCACCGCCAACGGCACCAAGCTCATCCTCTGGACCTGCAACGGCCAGGCCAACCAGCGCTGGAACACGTCGACGAGCCCGACGTCCCCGCCACCGACCTCGCCGCCGCCCAGCGGCGGCCGGTCGTGCGACATCTACGCCGCCGGCGGCACACCCTGCGTGGCGGCGCACAGCACCACCCGGGCGCTGTTCTCAGCGTACCGCGGCAACCTCTACCAGGTCCGCCGTTCCTCGGACAACGCCACCCGCAACATCGGGGTGCTGAGCGCCGGCGGCTACGCCGACGCCGCCGGCCAGGACGCGTTCTGCGGCGGCACGACCTGCGTGATCACGGTGGTCTACGACCAGTCGGGTCGCGGCAACGACCTGTGGTACCAGGGGTCCGCGCAGGTCCCCGGTTCCACCTCCAGCCGGCCCGCGACCGCGACCAGCGAGTCGTTGACCGTCGGCGGCGCCCGGGCCTACTCGCTCTACATCAATCCCGGCAACAGCTACTGGCGGGACGGTCACCTGACCGGCATCCCCACCGACAGCGCCCCCGAGGGCATGTACATGGTGACCAGCGGCACCCACGTCAACAGCGGCTGCTGCTTCGACTACGGCAACAGCGAGACCACCCGCAGCGCCGACGCCGCCGGGGCGATGGACGCGATCAACTTCAGCACCAGCTGCTGGTTCGGCGGCTGCTCCGGCAGCGGCCCCTGGGTGCAGGCCGACCTCGAATGGGGCCTCTACCCCGGCGGCAGCCAGTCCTGGAACCCGAACCAACGCGCCTTCACCAGCAAGTTCGTCACCGCCACCCTGAAGAACAACGGCACCTCCCGCTTCGCCATCAAGGGCAGCAACGCCCAGTCCGGCAACCTCTACACGCTCTACGACGGATCGCTGCCCCCCGGCTACAGCCCGATGAAGAAACAGGGCGCGATCATCCTGGGCAGCGGCGGCGACTGCTGCAAGCCCGGCGGCGGCGCCAACCTGAGCGCCGGCACCTTCTACGAGGGCGCGATGGTGGCGGGCTACCCGTCCGACGCCACCGAGAACGCCGTCCAGGCCGACGTCGTGGCCGCCGGCTACCGCTGAGTCCCGTTCGACCCCTCTGGAAAGGACACTGATGTTAGCGCTACCAAAACGAGCCGACCGGCCGGTCCGGCGCCGGCTCGCACTGCTCGTCAGCCTGATCGCCCTGCTGGGGATGTTCCCGGCGGTCGCCCGGGCGGACAACCCGATCGTGCAGAACATCTACACCGCCGACCCGGCGCCGCTGGTCTACAACGGCCGGGTCTACCTCTACACCGGCCACGACGAGGACAACTCGACCTGGTTCACCATGAAGGAGTGGCGGGTCTACTCGTCCGACGACATGGTCAACTGGACCGACCACGGCTCGCCGCTCAACCTCGCCACGTTCAGCTGGGCCAAGCAGGACGCGTGGGCAGGCCAGGCCGTCTACCGCAACGGCAAGTTCTACTGGTACGTGCCCATGGTCGTGCGGGCGACCGGCCAGATGGGCATCGGCGTGGCGGTCGCGGACAGCCCGACCGGGCCGTTCCGGGACGCGATCGGCCGGCCCCTGGTGAGCAACGGTGAGATCGACCCGACCGTGTTCATCGACGACGACGGCCAGGCGTACCTCTACTGGGGCAACCCGCGACTGTGGTACGTGAAGCTGAACGCGGACATGACCTCCTACTCCGGCAGCCCGACGCAGATCCCGCTGACCACGGCGGGCTTCGGGGCCCGGACCGGGGACGCGAACCGGCCCACCCTGTACGAGGAGGGGCCGTGGGTCTACAAGCGCAACAACCTCTACTACAACGTGTTCGCCGCCAAGTGCTGCTCGGAGTTCCTCGCCTACTCGACGGCGCCCGGCCCACTCGGGCCGTGGACCTACCGGGGGACGGTCATGCCCACCCAGGGCAGCAGCTTCACCAACCACCCCGGGATCGTCGACTACAAGGGCGGCTCCTACCTCTTCTACCACAACGGGGCGTTGCCAGGCGGCGGCGGTTTCACCAGGTCGGTGGCGGTGGAGAAGTTCACCTACGGGTCCGACGGATCGATTCCGACGATCAACATGACCAACAACGGCGCCCCCCAGGTCGGGACGTTGAACCCGTACGTCCGGCAGGAGGCCGAGACGATCGCCTGGGGACAGGGGATCGAGACCGAGGCGGCCAGCGGCGGCGGGATGAACGTCGGCTTCATCGACAACGGGGACTACATCAAGGTCAAGGGCGTGGCGTTCGGCACCGGCGCGACCTCGTACACCGCCCGGGTCGCCTCGGCCGGTAGCGGCGGCAACATCGAGCTGCGCCTGGACGGCACCAGCGGCCCGCTGGTGGGCACCTGTCGGGTGTCCGGCACCGGCGGCTGGCAGACCTGGGCGGACACGACCTGCGGGGTCAGCGGCGCCACCGGCACCCACGACCTCTACCTGCGCTTCACCGGCGGCAGCGGCTCGCTGTTCAACATCGACCACTGGCGGTTCAACTCCGGGACCAGCACCCCCCCGACCGACCCGCCGCCGACCACCCCGCCGCCGACCACCCCGCCGCCCACCACTCCCCCGCCGACCACTCCCCCGCCGACCACTCCCCCGCCGACCACCCCGCCCCCGACCGGCGGCGCCTGCGCCGCGACCTACCGCACCACCAGCACCTGGTCCGGCGGCTTCCAGGGCGAGGTGACCGTCACGGCCGGCGCCTCGGCGATCAACGGTTGGACGGTGGGCTGGACCCTGGCCAACGGCCAGAGCATCAGCCAGATCTGGGGCGGCACGCTGAGCACCAGCGGCTCCACGGCGACCGTTCGCAACGTGTCGTACAACGGCTCGGTGCCGGCTGCCGGCTCGACCACGTTCGGCTTCCTCGCGAACGGCTCGGCGTCGACCCCGTCCCTGACCTGTACCAGCCCGTGAGAGGAGCAGTCATGCGTACCAGGAGAGGATGGCTCGCCGCGGTCGCGGCGCTGGCCATGACCGTCGCCGGCCTGCTGGCCCCGGCCGGTCCGGCCGCCGCCGAGTCCAACGGCGGGGTACGGGTGATGCCGCTCGGTGACTCGATCACCGAGGGGACCCAGGTCCCGGGCGGCTCCCGGATCGGGCTGTGGCAGCGGCTCGCCGCCGGCGGCTACCGGGTCGACTTCGTCGGCTCCCAGTTCAACGGGCCGGGCAACCTCGGCGACCACGACCACGAGGGCCACCCCGGCTGGCGGATCGACCAGATCGACGCCAACATCACCGGCTGGCTGAACACCTACCAACCGCGCACCGTGCTGCTGCACATCGGCACCAACGACATCCTGCAGAACTACAACGTCTCCACGGCGCCGAACCGGCTCTCCACGCTTATCGACCGCATCACCGCGACGGCGCCCAACGCCGACGTGTTCGTGGCGCAGATCATCCCGCTGTCCAACGCCGGCCAGGAGTCGGCGGTGCGTACCTTCAACGCCGCCATCCCGGGCATCGTGCAGGCCAAGGTGAACGCCGGCAAGCGCGTCCACCTGGTCGACCAGCACTCGGCGCTGACCACTGCCGACCTGATCGACGGCATCCACCCGACCGCCACCGGTTACGACAAGATGGCGGCCGTCTGGTACCGCGCGTTGCAGTCGGTGGACGGCAGCATCGGCACTCCGGGCAGCGGCGGGGGCACCTACCAGAACGTGCAGGTGGTGGGCGGCGGCTCGGGCCGGTGCCTGGACGTGCCGAACGGCAGCACCACGAACGGCATCCAGGTGCAGTTGTACGACTGCTGGGGGGGCACCGGGCAGCGCTGGACCTACACCTCGAGCAAGCAGTTGCAGGTGCTGGGCAACAAGTGTCTCGACGCGAACGGTCGAGGGACCGCGAACGGCACCAGCGTGATCATCTGGGACTGCAACGGTCAGCCCAACCAGCAGTGGAATTTGAACGCGAACGGCACGATCAGCGGCGTGCAGTCCGGGCGCTGCCTGGACGCGGCCGGCTACGGCACCGCCAACGGCACGAAGATCAACCTCTGGGACTGCCACGGCGGCTCCAACCAGCAGTGGAGCACCCGAAGCTGAGGTGCAGGGCGGGGCCCCCGCTTAACGCCTCCGGTATAGGAGGGGGCCCCGCCTAGCCCTTTCGAAGGAAGGAGCACGCCATGCCGAGACATCGGCTCATCGTCGGCGTCGTCGCGGGAGTGGCGGGGCTGGTCCTCGCCATGGGCGGCGTCGCGCTCGCCGCCGGGTCGGATCCCGCCGGCGTCGGCCCGCTGGCGGCGACCGCCGGCTGTGGCAGGGCGCCAGCGTTGACCAGCGGATCGCACACGATCTCCAGCGGCGGCCAGAACCGCTCGTACATCCTGCGGATCCCCGACAACTACGACAACAACCGTCCCTACCGGCTGATCTTCGGCTTCCACTGGAACGGCGGCACCGCGGGTGACGTCGACTCCGGCGGGACGAGCGGCTATCCCTGGTCCTACTACGGGGTCCGGGCACTGTCGAACAACAGCGCGATCTTCGTGGCGCCGCAGGGCAACGGCAACGGGTGGGCCAACCCGAACGGTCAGGACCTGACGTTCGTCGACGACATGGTCCGGACGTTCTCCGCGGGCCTGTGCGTCGACACC
Source organism: Micromonospora sp. NPDC049282 (assembly GCF_043197045.1). Taxonomy (NCBI): domain Bacteria; kingdom Bacillati; phylum Actinomycetota; class Actinomycetes; order Micromonosporales; family Micromonosporaceae; genus Micromonospora; species Micromonospora sp. NPDC049282. The sequence goes on along the minus strand of NZ_JBICSL010000015.1, from coordinate 62,461 downwards.
ACGCAGCTGTTCGCGATGGGCTTCAGCTACGGCGGCGGCATGAGCTACGCCATCGCGTGCGCCCGGGCGAACGTCTTCCGCGCGGTCGCGGTCTATTCGGGCGCGAACCTCAGCGGGTGCAACGGCGGCACCCAACCCATCGCGTACCTCGGGATCCACGGCCTGCGCGACGGCACGCTGCCGATCTCGGCGGGCCGCTCGCTGCGTGACCAGTTCGTCCGCAACAACGGCTGTACGCCGCAGAACCCGCCCGAGCCGGCCCAGGGCAGCCTGACGCACGTCGTCACCTACTACTCGGGCTGCCGGGCCGGCTACCCGGTGGCGTGGGGCGCGTTCGACGGGCCGCACGCCCCGAACGCGGTGGACGGCACCGCCGACCCGTTCGCGCCCGGCGAGCGGTCCTGGACGCAGGCGGTGGTGTGGCGGTTCTTCACCCAGTTCGACGGCACCACCCCGACGAACCCGCCGACCACCCCGCCGACCAGCCCGCCGACCAGCCCGCCCCCCACGACCGGCCGGCAGCTGGTCGGTGGGCAGTCCGGCCGGTGCGTCACCGCGACGAGCCAGACCTCCGGTACGCAGGTGCAGTTGCAGGACTGCGCCGGGCAGTCCGGCCAGCTCTGGAGCACCACCTCCGGCCGTCAACTGCAACTGGCCGGCAACCTGTGCCTGGACGCGAACGGGGCCGGCACCAGCAACGGCACCGCCGTGATCGTGTGGACCTGCAACGGCCAGGCCAACCAGCAGTGGAACGTCAACGCCAACGGCACCATCACCGGCCAGCAGTCCGGCCTGTGCCTGGACGCCAACGCCGCCGGCACCGCGAACGGCACCAGGCTCATCCTCTGGTCCTGCAACGGCGGCGCCAACCAGCAGTGGAGCTTCCGGAGCTGAGCACGTGTCAAGCGGGGCCCCTTCCTATACCGCATGCGTTAAGAAGGGGCCCCGCCTTGCATCTCAGCTTCGGAGGCTCCACTTCTGGTTCGCGCCGTTGAGGCACTGCCAGAGCTGGACCTTGGTGCCGTTGGTCGTGCCGAACGCGCTGGCGTCCAGGCACAACCCGGACTGCACGCTGGTGATCGAGCCGTCCGAGTTCAGGTTCCACTGCTGGTTGGCCTGGCCGTTGCAGTCCCAGATGACCACCGCGGTGCCGTTGGCGGTGCCCTGACCGGAGGCGTCCAGGCACTTGTTGCCGTACACCGTCAGCTGCTTGCCGGTGGTGTAGCTGAAGCGCTGGTTGGCGTTGCCGTGGCAGTCCCAGAGCTGGACCTGACTGCCGTTGGTGGTGGTGGAGCCGGGCACGTCCACGCACCGGCCGGACTGGCCGCCGACGATCTGGACGTTCTGGTTCGTCGGCCCGCCGCCGCCGGGCGGCAGCAGAGTGACGGTGGACGTGTCGGCGACAGCGGAGTGCGACACGTTGACCGTGGTGCCGTTGTTCGACAGGGTCACCACGCTGTCCCGCACCGTGACCGGGCCGGACACCGCGCCGCCGTTGTTGTACGGGATGTTCTGCACCACCACCCGGACCTGGTTGTTCACCACGATCCCGCTGGTGGCGTCCAGGCGCTGGATGTTCACCGCGACGTTGCCGGTGGTCCGGTTGCCACCGATGAGGATCTTGGCGGAGCCGGCGTCGCGGGTGGCGAACGCGTCGTAGGAGGCGCTCGGGGTGACCGAGGCAATCTGGCCGGTCATCGAGCCGTAGTACTGGTAGGCCCACCACTCGCCCTTGGGCTGGTACTGCCCGCTGGAGTTGCGGGTGAGCAGGCTGGCCAGGTCGTTGTGCAGGTTCTGACCGCCGGCCCAGTTGGCCCGCAGCCCGTCCGCGCCGGCCCGTTCCAGCCGGGCCAGGTACCACGCCCCGCCGGCCGGGTTCTGCTCGTTGGACGCGCCGTACTCGTTGATCTGGTGCGGCCGCGGGTGCGCGATGCCCCGGGAGTCGAGCGTCTGGTTGGCGGTGGCCACGTTGGCCACCGGGTCGCCCGGCAGGGAGTGCCAGCTGAAGATGTCCGGCACCACGTTGTTGGCCTTCACGTAGTCCAGGTACTGCGTCCACCAGCCGCTTGTCGACGGCACGCACGCGCAGCTCGGTCCCACGATCAGCATGCCCGGGAACGTCGCGCGGATCCGCTGGTAGGTGCGTCGCCACATCTCGAAGTACTGCGACTGGGGCCGGTTCCAGAACAGGCTGATGTTCGGCTCGTTCCAGATGTCCCACTGCACGGTGATCCCTGACGAGCGCACGTCGGAGAAGAGCCGGTCCAGGAAGCGGTCGTAGTCGCTCCAGTCGCCGTTGTCACCGGGATAGCGGCTGATCGAGGCGCCGTCGGCGCCCCACAGGTCGTGGTCGAGCAGCACGAACGTGCCGCCCAGCGCGGCGGTGCGTCTGGCCTGCGCCACGGTGGCGTTCCACCGGCGGTCGTAGCCGCCGCCGACCCAGCCCTGGCCCGGCAGTTGCGCGCCGCCGGCGCGCATGGCCCGGAACTTCACGTCCCGGAAGAAGCTGTCCGGCGGGTTCTGACCGTTCTCGGTCATCCCGTAGATCCAACCCGATCCCCGGTAGGTCGGCGTGCCCAGGGAGGCGGAGAAGTTGACGGTGAGCGACTCGTCGGCGGCCCGCGCCGGGGACGCGACGGTGGCGAGCGAGCAGGCGACGGCGACGGCACCGGCGGCGATCCGGGCGGCCAGGCCGCGGATCCGTGGTGCCCGGTCGTGGGGGAGGTTCACTGCGACTCCTTCGGCAGTGTGGTGGGGCTGCGGAGGACGTCCTAGCGAATCGATTCGCCGGGCAGCCTAGGCGTCGATGTCGATGAATGTCAACGGCGTGAACAGGCAGCGGAGATCGACCGTCTTGACCAGACACATCGACGGGCTTATCTTCGGTCGAACCGATTCGCTGCATCGCTTCCCGAGAGGGGCCATTTCATGACGACATCCGCGTGGCGGCGGGGCGTGGCCGGCGTCGCCCTGACCGCGCTCACGGTCGCCGGCGCCGTGACCGGCTGCTCCGCCGACGACGGACCGGAGAGCGGCGCCGGCGGCGGCACGTACACCCTCTGGGACCCGTACCCGCAGTTCGCCGGCGGGTCCGACTGGGAGAAGCTGCTCCAGAGCTGCGGCAGCTCCGCGGGTGTGAGCGTGCGGCGCACCGGATACGACACCACGGACCTGACCAACAAGGCGTTGCTGGCGGCGCAGCAGGGCAACTCCCCCGACGTGCTGATCATCGACAACCCGGTGATCTCGACGCTCGCCCAGGCCGGCGCGCTGACCTCCGCCGACGAGACCAAGCTGGACACCTCGGCCTCCGCGCCCAACCTGCTCGGCGCCGGCCAGCTCGACGGCAAGGCGTACGGCGTTCCGATCGGGGCGAACACGCTCGCGCTCTGGTACAACAAGGACCTGCTGGGCAAGGCCGGGGTGGACGTCGCGTCGATCCGGGACTGGCCGTCGCTGACCGCCGCGCTCGCGAAGGTCAAGGGCGCCGGGAAGAAGGGCATCACGTTCTCGGCGATCGGCACCGAGGAGGGCAGCTTCCAGTTCCTGCCCTGGTTCTGGGGCTCCGGCGCCCAACTGACCGCGCTGGACTCGCCGCAGGCGGTCTCCGCGTTGACGCTCTGGAAGGACTGGCTGACTCGGGGGTACGCGCCGAACTCGGTCATCAACAACACCCAGACGACCAGCTGGCAGGAGTTCGCCGCCGGCGACTTCGCGTTCACCGAGAACGGCACCTGGCAGCGGGCCAACGCGGAGAAGCTCGACTTCGAGTACGGCATCATCCCGGTGCCGGCCAGCGCCGGTGGTACCGCGCCGGCCCCCACCGGTGGCGAGTTCGTCTCCATCCCGGTGCAGCGCGACACCGGCCGGTACGACGTCTCGACCAAGCTGGTGACCTGCCTGACCAACCCGGACAACCTGCTGACGACCGACACCACGCTGTCCTACGTCGCCCCGGTGGCGGCGGTGCAGCAGAAGCAGGTCGCGGCGGATCCCGAGCTGAAGGTGTGGGTGGACGCGGTGAACGCCGCCAAGGGCCGCACCGGCGACAACCTCGGCACGAAGTACCCGAAGATCTCCGAGCAGCTGTGGACGGCCGTGCAGGGCGCGCTCAGCGGTTCGAAGTCGCCGCAGGCGGCGCTCTCCGCCGCCCAGCACGCGGCCGCCGCCGCCACCAGGTAGACCGGCCGGACGCGGCGGAATGAGCCGAACCCGCAGCGGTCGGTGGACGGCGTGGGCGTTCCTGGCCCCGGTGACCCTCTACCTGCTGGCCTTCTACGCCTACCCGCTCTACCGGAACGTCGAGCTGAGCCTGCGGCGCTACACCGTCCGGTCGTTCGTCTCCGGCGGCGCCCCGTTCGCCGGGCTGGACAACTACCGGGACGTGGTGACCCATCCGACCTTCGGGCCGGCGCTGCTGCACACGGCGGTCTTCACGGCGGTGTCGCTGCTGTGCCAGTTCACCCTCGGGTTGGCGCTCGCGGTCTTCTTCCACCGGCACTTCCCGCTGTCGAGGACGCTGCGGGCGTTGTTCCTCGTACCGTGGCTGCTGCCGCTGATCGTCTCGGCCTCCACCTGGTCGTGGCTGCTCAACAGCGAGGCCGGCCTGGTCAACGCCGCGCTCGGCGCCGTGGGCCTCGACCCGGTCAACTGGCTGACCTCGCCGCGCTGGTCGCTGGTCTCGGTCATCATCGCGAACATCTGGATCGGCATCCCGTTCAACCTGGTCGTCCTGCACAGCGGCCTGCAGGCGATCCCGGACGACGTGTACGAGGCCGCGGCGCTGGACGGGGCGAGCGGGACGCAGCGGTTCTGGCGGATCACGTTCCCGCTGCTGCGCCCGGTGTCGGCGATCACGCTGCTGCTCGGGCTGATCTACACGCTGAAGGTCTTCGACATCATCTGGATCATGACCCGGGGCGGGCCGACGGACTCGTCGACGACGTTCGCCACCTGGTCCTACCGGCTCGGGTTCGGCAGCCTGCTGCCCGAGTTCGGGCCGGGCGCCGCGGTCGGCAACCTGCTGATCGTCGTCGGCCTGATCGGCGGGTTGAGCTACGTCCGGGCCCAGCGGAGGCAGCGGTGGTGACGAGAGGACCGGCCCGTACCGCCTGGTGGCGGACCGGCCTGGGCGTGGTGTTCACCGCGCTGATGCTGTTCCCGGTCTACTGGATGGTCAACGTCTCGTTCACCCGCGACGGCGACCTGCGGGCCGACCCGCCGCACCTGTTCCCCGTCGACGGCACCGTCGAGGGCTACCGGGTGGTGCTGCGCGAGCAGCTGCCCTACCTCGGCACCAGCCTGCTCATCGGGCTCGGCACCGTGGCGCTGACCGTGGCCCTCGCCGCGCCCGCGGGCTACGCCCTGGCCAAGTTGCGTCCGGCCGGCGGCGGCGCGCTCAGCTTCGTGCTGCTGATCGCACAGATGATCCCCGGCATCATCATGGCGATGGGGTTCTACGCCATCTATCTGCGTCTCGGGGTGCTCAACTCGGCGGCCGGGCTGGTCCTGGCCGACTCCACCATCGCCGTACCCTTCGGGGTGTTGATCTTCACGGCGTTCATGTCCGGCATCCCCGACGAGGTGTTGCAGGCCGCGTTGGTGGACGGCGCCGGCCGGTGGCGCACGTTCCGGTCGGTGGTGCTGCCGCTGAGCCGGGGTTCGATCATCACCGTGTCCCTGTTCGCCTTCCTCTGGGCATGGTCGGACTTCCTCTTCGCGTCCACCCTCGACGCCGGCGGCGCCAGCCGGCCGATCACCCTCGGCATCTACCGCTACATCGGCAACAACAACCAGGAATGGAACGCGATCATGGCAACCGCCGTGGTCGCCTCCGTCCCCGCCGCCGTCCTGCTGATCGTGGCCCAGCGGTACGTCGCCGCGGGCGTGACCGCCGGCGCGGTCAAGGACTGAGCCATCCGCACCCAGAAAGGCAGCCACCCGATGACCGTCGCCCCCACCGGTCCGGCGTTCTCCGTCCGGGAGATCCCGTTCAGCCACCGCGGTTCCTGGCTCAGCGTCTCCCCCGTGGTCGCCGAGAACAGCTACGCCGAGGACCTGCACCTGGTCTCGCACCGCAACGGCATGCACCCGGTGCTCCGGCTCAGCGTGTCGGGTGATGCCACGGTGGCGGCCCGGCCGGCGCTGCTGAGCTGGCACGACCGGACCGGCCGGGTCGAGCTGACCTTCGCCGGCCCGGACACGGTGCGGCTGCGGGGCCGCGGCGCCGGGCTGCGGATCACGGCCGCCGCCGCCACCCTCACCCCGTTCAGCGGGACCTACCTCTACGACGACCCGGTGGCCTCCGCGTCCGTGTTCACCTCCTACGAGACCGGCCGCCGGTACCGGGTCACCGTGCTCGCCGGCGCCGCCGGGACGGTCGGTGCGCAAGCATTGGGCACCGCCGAGCGTGGCCTGGTCCTGCCCGCGGACCAGCCGTGGGAGATCGCGATCGAGGAGTACGCGACGGCCGCCGAGCCGTACCTGTCGAGCGTGGACTTCGACGGCCTGGTGGCCGCCGGCCGGGCCGACTTCGCGGCGTTCGTCGACGCGGTCGCACCGTGGCGTGACCCGGAGACGCCGGCCGCCGAGCTGGCCGCGTACGTGCTGTGGTCGGCCACGGTGGCGCCGGCCGGCTTCGTCACCCGACCCGCGATCCTGATGTCGAAGCACTGGATGAACAAGGTGTGGAGCTGGGACCACTGCTTCAACGCGCTGGCCCTCGCGGCCGGGGACGCCGATCTCGCCTGGCACCAGTTCCACCTGCCGTTCGACCATCAGGACCCGGCCGGCGCGCTGCCGGACTCGGTGACGCACTCGGAGATCCTGCACAACTTCGTCAAGCCGCCCATCCACGGCTGGGCGTTGCGGCAGTTGCGGCGGCGGTCGGGCCGGGCGGTGCCGCGCGACGAGCTGGCCGAGGTCTACCGCCGGATGGCCGACTGGACCACGTTCTGGCTGGAGCACCGGCGGGCGCCCGGCCGACGCCTGCCGCACTACCAGCACGGCAACGACAGCGGCTGGGACAACGCCACCACCTTCGACGGCGGCCGGGTGGTGGAGGCCCCCGACCTGGCCGCGTTGCTGGTGACGCAGCTGGGTCACCTCGCGGACCTGGCCACCGAGCTGGGCCGCCCGCAGGAGGCGACGCGGTGGGCCGGCGTCGCCGGCGAGGTGCGCGACGCGCTGCTGGAAGAGCTGTGGACCGGTGAGCGGTTCACCGCGCGCGACCCGTGGACCGGGCGGACCAGAGCCAGCACCAGCCTGCTCGACCTCATGCCCGTGGTGCTCGGCGCGGACCTCCCGGCGGGCGTCGCGGCCGTCCTCGCCCGGCGCCTGGAGACCCACCTGACCGAGCACGGCCTGGCCACCGAGCCGCTGGACTCCCCGCACCACCTGGCCGACGGCTACTGGCGGGGCCCGATCTGGGCCCCGGCCACCGTGCTGGTCGAGGACGGGTTGCGCCGGGCCGGGCACACCGGGCTCGCCGACGAGATCAGCCGGCGGTTCCGGATCCTCTGCGAGCGGTCGGGCTTCGCGGAGAACTTCGACGCCAAGACCGGCGCGGGCCTGCGGGACCGCGCGTACACCTGGACCGCGAGCGGATATCTCCTGCTCGCCGGCGACGACCGCCGGCGGGCCGCGCGGGAATGAGCGGCGCCCGTCGGTACGCCGTCAGCGGGCGGCTCGGGGCGCCGGTACGGGACCGGTGCTGGCACGCAGCGAGATCGGCGGACGGTAGAGCCGGTGCCGCGGCGTGGTCCCGGGCGCCGCGATCCGTTCCAGCAGGAGCGACACCGCCTCCGCGCCCATGTCGACGATCGGCACGTCCGCCGCGGTCAGCGACGGCCGGAAGTTCTCGGCCCAGTGCCGCGCGGCGACCCCGGTGAGGGAGAAGTCGCGCGGCACGACGAGCCCGGCGCTCTCCAGCGCCCGCTGCATGCCGGGCAGGGCCGCCTCGTTGACGGTGGCCACGGCGGTGACCTCGGGGTGGGTCGCCAGCAGTTCCTCGACGCACGCCTCACCGGCGGAGACGTCGTCGCCGCAGCAGACGTCGACGCCGACCAGGCCGCGCTCCGCGGTCGCCTCGGCGAAGCCGGCCGACGCGCGGCTGCCGGGGCCGTAGCCGGCGGCGACGAGTTCGGCCGACCGGTTGACCAGGGCCACGTGCCGGTGCCCCAGGTCGGCCAGGTGGTGCACGCAGCTGGCGATGAGGCCGCCGTAGTCGACGTCCACCCAGCTCATCCCGTGCGGCTGGGCGGTGCGGCCGATGGTCACGAACGGCAGGCCGGTCTGCTCCAGCCGGGTCACCCGCTCGTCGGTCAGGCGGATCTCCATCAGGACCACGCCGTCGACGCGGCGGCCGGTGACGATCCGCTCGAACGACCGGTCGTGGTCGCCGCCGGACGGCGACAGCAGCACGTCCAGGTCGACCCGCGCGGCGGCCTCGACCACGCTGGCGACGAATCCGAGCTGCATGTCGGTCAGGCGCCGGCTCGCCGGTGGGATGACCAGGCCGAGGGTGCGGGTCCGGCCCTCCTTGAGGGCGCGCGCGCTGGCGTTGGGGCGGTAGTCCAACTCGTCGATGACGGCCTGGATCCGCTGCCGGGTGGCCGCCGAGACCGGCCGCTTGCCGCTCAACACGTAGGACACGGTGCTGCGGGACACCCCGGCACGCCGGGCGATCTCACCGATGTTCATCCCGCTCCCGGCAACGGTCGTCGAATCGGTTCACCTGGTGGGGCGACCCTAGGTCGGGCCGCTCACGGCTGTCAACGCGGACCCTTCAATTCCATAGACTGATCTAAATATTGACCGATTCGACACGCCTCCTTAACATCAAACGTCACACCTATGATGACCAATGCGTCGCTGGAGGTTCCGTGAACACATCCGCCCTGCGCCGGCCGGCCGCGACCGGCCTCGCGCTGGCCATGGTCATCGCCGGCGCCGCCGTGTCGGTCTTCGCCTCGTCCGCGTCGGCCGCCGCCGCCACCCTCTACGCGTCCCCCGGCGGCACCGGCACCGCCTGCTCCGCGTCCCAGCCCTGCTCGCTGGCGACCGCCCAGTCCACCGTCCGCGCCACCGCGCCGGGCATGCCGGACGACATCGTGGTGGAACTCGCCGACGGCGTCTACCGGGTGACCTCGCCGCTGACGTTCGGCGCGGCCGACTCCGGCATGAACGGCCACACGGTGCGCTGGCAGGCCGCCTCCGGCGCGCGCCCGGTGATCAGCGGGGCGAAGCAGGTGACCGGCTGGTCGGTCGCGGACTCCGGCCGCAACATCTGGCGGGCCACCGTCGGCGCCGGGCAGGACACCCGGCAGCTCTACGTCGACGGCCAGCTCGCCACCCGGGCGCGCACCCAGGTGAACCGGTCGGACTTCAGCGCGTCGGCCACCGGCCTGCGGATCACCAACGGCAACCTCAACTACCTGAACAACCTGGCCAACGCCGGCCGGGTGGAGGTCGAGGGCGTCAACTCCTTCACCGACCGCTACTCGCCGGTGCAGAGCATCAGCGGCGGCCTGCTCACCATGCGGCAGCCGGCCTGGAACAACAACAACTTCGGCTACGACACCCTGATGAGCCCGTTCCGGGCCGGCCCGTTCTACCTGGCGAACGCGTACGAGTTCCTCGACTCCCCCGGCGAGTGGTACGTCGACCCCGGCGCCGGCACGCTCTACTACATCCCCCGCTCGGGTCAGAACATGAGCAACGTGGACGTCGAGTTCCCGGTGGTGCAGTCCCTGGTCAACGTCGGCGGCAGCTACGCGAACCCGGCGCACCACATCGCGTTCTCCGGCATCACGTTCACCGGCACCAGCTGGCTGGGCCCCAGCGGCAACCAGGGCTGGGTCGACCAGCAGACCGGCTCCTACATCGCCGGCAACTGGTCCTGGCCCGCCTTCGGCTCCTGCACCTCCGGCTGCCAGCAGTTCGAGGCGGCCCGGCCGAGCTGGTCCCAGATGCCCGCCGCGGTGCAGGTCTCCGCCGCCAACACCATCACGTTCAGCGACTCCCAGTTCGTCAACCTGGGCCAGACCGCCGTGGGCATCGGCAACGACGCCAACGCGCACACCACCGGCGTGGGGCTGGGCGCCAGCAACATCACGGTCACCCGCTCCGAGATCGCCCGCAACGCCGCCGGCGGCTTCGTCATCGGCGGCGTACGGGCCGACGCGCACCACCCGAGCGACACCCGGATGACCAACCGGGACATCACCGTCAGCAACAACCGGATCCACGACCTCGGCCTGGACTACCGGGGCGTCAGCTCGGTGCTGCCCACCTACGTCACCAACGCCACGATCAGCCACAACGAGGTCTACAACATGCCGTACTCCGGCATGACGATCGGCTACGGCTGGGGGGCCAACGACGCCGGCGGCAACACCGAGTACGCCAACCGCGGCCTGTACAACTACCAGCCCCGCTACAGCACGCCCACGACCGCGTCCAACACCCGGGTGGTCGGCAACTACATCCACGACGTGATGCAGCAGATGAACGACGGCGGATGCATCTACACCCTGGGCTGGAACCCGAACGCGCTGATCAGCGAGAACCACTGCCTGCGGACCAACGGCTACTTCGGCGTCTACTTCGACGAGGGCTCCAAGTACTACACCGTCACCAACAACGTGTTCTCGAACACCGGCACCTGGGCCACCGCCAACTACTGGGGCGGCGAGAACATGGGCAACTGGACGCTCACCAACAACTGGTCGACGAACAACAGCACCAACGTCACCAACGGCGACCGGGGCAACGTCGTCTACGGCAACACGGTCGTGACCAACGGCGCCTGGCCCGCCGGCGCGCAGACCGTGATGAACTCCGCCGGCCCGCAGGGCACCGGCGGCCCGACCACCCCGCCACCCACCGGCACCGGGCAGCAGATCGTCGGCGCGCAGTCCGGCCGGTGCGTGGACGTGCCCAACTCGTCGGCCACCAACGGCACGCAGGTCCAGCTCTGGGACTGCGGCGGCGCCACCGGCCAACGCTGGACCGTCACCGCCGGCCGGCAACTCCAGGTGTACGGGACCAAGTGCCTGGACGCCAACGGCCAGGGCACCACCAACGGCACCGCGGTGATCATCTGGGACTGCAACGGCCAGGCCAACCAGCAGTGGACCGTCAACTCCAACGGCACCATCACCGGCCAGCAGTCCGGGCTCTGCCTGGACGCCAACGCCGCCGGCACCGCCAACGGCACCAAGCTCATCCTGTGGGCCTGCAACGGCGGCGCCAACCAGCGATGGACCCTGCGCGGGTGAGCGGGCGACCGGCGGCGGGGAGCGGACGGTGAAGGTCACCGGCTACCGCAGCCTGACCACCGCACACGACTGGGGACGATTGACCGGCGACGCCAACGGCGTGATGCCGGGCCCGCGTACCGACGTGCCCGTGCTGATCCTGGAGACCGACGCCGGCCTGGAGGGCGTCGGCCTGGGCCCGCACGCCGACGTCGACCGCGTCTTCCGCGCGATCGACGGCCAGGATCCACGGGCCGCCCCGGCGCTGTACGACCGGATGCTGAACCAGGTGTTCAAGACCGGCCACGCGGGCGCGACGTTCGGGACGATAGGCGCGCTCGACATGGCGCTGTGGGACCTCAAGGCGAAGGCGGCCGACGAGCCGCTCTGGCGCACCCTCGGCGCCGCGGACCGGTTCGTCCCCGGCTACGCCTCCGGGTTGGACATCGCCCTCGACGACGACGCGCTCACGCGGTTGTACGAGCGGTTCGCCGAGCGTGGCTTCGGCGGCGCCAAGCTCAAGGGCGGCCACGACGTCGAGCGGGACCGGCGGCGGCTGGAGGCGGTCCGGGAGATCCTCGGCCGCAACTCCGCCCGCCCGGCGCTGATGTTCGACGCCAACGAGTCGTGGAACCGCGCGCAGGCCGTCCGGTTCGTCACCGCGCTGGAGCGCACCGTCGACCTGGTCTGGATCGAGGAGCCGGTGCGCCGGTGGGACGCGGCCGGCCTCGCCTCGGTGCGCCACGGCGTGCGGGCGGCGGTCGCCACCGGCGAGAACCTCACCGGCCTCGAACAGTACCGCCCGCTGCTGGACGCGGACGCCGTCGACGTGGTCCAGACGGGCAGCGTCTGGGGCATCACCCACTTTCTGCGGACGGCCGCCGTGGCGCACGGGCGGGACCTGCCGGTGAGCCCGGTGGCCTACCACGCCAACCCGCTCGCGCACGCGGCCGCCGCGGTGCCCAACCACCTGGCCTGCGAGATCCAGGACTTCTCCTGGCCGCTCGGGCTCGCGGTGGACCAGGAGATCGCGGACGGCGGCATCGTCCTCGGCGACCTGCCGGGACTCGGCATCCGGGTCGACGAGCGACGCGTCGAGGCCGCCCGGGCGCCCGCCCCGCCGACCGCGTCGACCGGGCCGCACGTCCGGCCCGACCGGGCCGGCCGCCGGTTCGTCCCCTAGCCGGGCGGCCCCTCGAGCCGGCGCCGCTGCCAGGAGGTGACGATGTGGTCGCGCATGGCGCGTTCGGCGCCCGCCACGTCCCGGCGGGCGATGGCGTCGACCACCAGCGCGTGCTCGTCGAGCGTCGACTCGAAGGCGCTCTGGTACGTCAGCCCGTGGAACCGGTCGCTCTCCATCGCCCGCCGGTAGAGGCGCTTGCAGATGTTCTCCGCCAGGCGGTTGCGGGACAGCTCCATGATCGTGAAGTGGAAGACCACGTCCGCCTGGCGGAAGGAGTCGGTCTCGTGCCGGATCTCGCGCATCGACGCGAGCGCGTGCTCGACCCGGGTCAGCTCCTCCGGCGTACGCCGGCTCGCCAGGCCGGCCGCCATGGCCGCCTCCAGGCTGCCCCGGACGACCGTCAGCTCGTCCAGGACGCCCAGTGACTCGTCGTTGTCGATCAGCGCGGACAGGACGATCGGGTCCAGCATGTTCCACGAGCCGACCCGGGCCACCTGGGTCCCCCGCCCCTGCGAGACCACCACCAGGCCCTTCTCCTCGAGCCGCTTCACCGACTCCCGGACGACCGTGCGGCTCACCCCGAAGTGCTCGCTGAGCGGCCCCTCCGGGGGCAGCAGCTGCCCCTCGGCGAGCTGGCCGGTGACGATGAGCTCGACCATGTCGCGCACCACCGCCACGCCCAACCGCTCCGCCGGGCGGCGGGGCGGAAAGGCGAACCCGTCTCCGCGCGGCGTCATGGCCACACCCTAGTGCAGCGCCGCGCCGGCCCTCGGCGACCGCGACCGGGTCACGCGCCGATCGCGTCCAGCTCGGCGAGCGCGTCGGCGGGCTGCTCCAGGGCCGCGCCTGTCATGGTCCCCTTCCGCACGCCGGAGTTTCCGGCGGCACCCCGTACGGTGCCCGCCACCGGCCGGCGCAACCAGGCCCCACCGATCCCAGGATCGGTGCGGCCCGGCTCATCGGCGCCGGAGCAGCCCGCGTCCGGCCAGGAAGGCGCGCAACGTCTCGGCGTCCGCATCGGACATCAACCGACGTGGGATCACGGTCGCGGGCATCCGGCCGACGTACACGATCCAGAACTCCGGGTCGTCCGTCACCCTGGCGACCCCGTCCCAGGCGATGCCGCCGGACTCCGAGCCGCTGCGCATCATGATGTTGTCGTCGGTGATGTCGTAGCCGCCCTCGACGGCGTAGCCACCGGAGCGTCGCCGGGCGCGCCACCGCACCCAGGGCGCGTAGAGCATGGACAGCACGCCGCCCACGAGCAGCGCGGTCCACAGCGACGAGAACCGGCCGTCCGACCCGAGCGTCGACGAGACGGCGAGCCCGAGCGCCCCGGCGGCGGCCAGTGCCGCGCCGACGTATCCGAACCGGCGCAACCGGACCCGGCTGAGCGCGGCGGCCACCCGGGCCGGGTAGGTGGGATCGGCCGGGACGTCGAAACGGATGTGCACGCCCGAACGATAGCGCCGGGCACCGCCGGGACGAGTCAGGTGGCTCGCTGACGTGCCGCGACGATCTCGACGTGGTGGTCGAGCGCCCAGCCGCGCCACCCACCGGAGCCGCTGACCGCCGTGGACCGGACCTCACGGAGAAACTGCTCGCAGGCACCGACTGTTAACGCTCACCATCGGGCGACGAGGTCGACGCCGGAAGTTTCCGGATGGCGGACCGAGAGTTTCGGTGACCCGGTCCACCTTCATGAGCAGCTCAGAGCCGGCTGAGGCGCACCGAGCCGCCGCCGGGGCGACCGATCAGGATCGCTTGTTCCGCAACATGGGCGGTTGAACCTGTTATCGATAAACTGCTATCTTTCGGCACGGGAGCGAAGGGCACGCTCCCGGTCACCGGCAACGCGCCGACGAGGGCACTCCCCTCCGTCGCCCGGCGACCAGTCCGGGCCGCCGTGCCGATGCCCGCTGACCGCAGACCGTCGCCGGAGCATCCCGCTCCCGCGCAGGCCCTGTTCTCCGTTCCTTCCCGCAGGCGAATCCGCACGCGCACCACCGGACCACCACCACTGGCAAGGAGGCAAACAGCAGTGAAACGTACACAGCTTCTCTCGACCCTCGCCGCCGCGGCCGTGCTCGTCGCGACGGCCGCCGGCGGCGTGCTGAGCGGCGGCCTCGGCGGCGCGGCGGAGGCCGCGACGAACGGCACGCTCGCGGCCACCGCCGGCTGCGGCAAGGCCCCCACGCTCACCAACGGGACCCGCACCATCTCCAGCGGCGGACAGAACCGCAGCTACATCCTGCGGATCCCGGACGGGTACGACCGGAACCGCCCGTATCGCCTGATCTTCGGCTTCCACTGGTTGAACGGCTCGGCGAACAACGTCGCCTCGGCCGGCTACTACGGGCTGCTGCCGCTGTCGAACAACAGCACGATCTTCGTCGCGCCGCAGGGCATCGACAACGGCTGGGCCAACACCAACGGCCGGGACCTGACCCTGTTCGACGACATCTCCCGGCAGGTCGAGAACGACCTCTGCGTCGACACCACCCAGCGCTTCGCGCTCGGCTGGAGCTACGGCGGGGCGATGAGCTACGCGGTGGCCTGCGCCCGGCCCACCGTCATCCGCGCGGTCACCGTGCTGTCCGGCGCCAACCTCAGCGGCTGCAACGGCGGCACCCAGCCCGTGCCCTACTTCGGCATCCACGGCACCCACGACAGCGTGCTGAACATCTCCATGGGCCGCTCGCTGCGCGACACGTTCGTCCGGAACAACGGCTGCACCGCGCAGAGCCCGCGCGAGCCGGCCCTGAACAGCTACAGCCACATCACCACCACCTACTCCGGCTGCCGCGCCGGCTACCCGGTGCAGTGGGCCGCCTTCGACGGCGACCACACCCCCAGCCCGGTCGACGGCTCGGGCAGCCCGAACGACTCCCGGACCTGGACCTCGGGCGAGATCTGGCGGTTCTTCAGCCAGTTCGAGTCGACCACGCCGCCGACCACCGCCCCGCCGACGAGCACCCCGCCCACCAGCACCCCGCCCACCAGCACCCCGCCTACCAGCACGCCGCCGACGACTCCGCCGGCGACCGGCTGCGCGGCCGCCTACCGCACCATCAACACCTGGCCGGGCGGCTTCCAGGGTGAGGTCACCGTGGCCAACAACACCACCGCCACCGTCAACGGCTGGACGGTACGCCTGACGCTGGCCTCCGGGCAGGCCATCAGCAGCCTCTGGAGCGGCGTCAACACCGGCACCACCGGCACCGTCTCGGTGCAGAACGCCCCCTACAACGGCACATTGGCCCCGAACGCCTCGACCACGTTCGGGTTCACCGCCACCGGCAACGGCGCCACCGCGCCCGGCAACGTCACCTGCACCAGCTCCTGAGGTGCGACCCCAGGGCCCGGAGCCGGACGGCTCCGGGCCCGCCGGGGCCCGTGGTTCCCCTGCGTGCGGCACCGCCGGTACGTACAGTGCGGAGACAGTGCCGTCGCGAAGAGGAGAACCATGTCGAAGCCGCCGCTGCCCGAGCCGGCCGTTGCCATGCTGCGCAAGCCGAACCCCGCCGTCATCGCCACGCTGCGGTCCGACGGCCAGCCGGTCTCCGCGGCCACCTGGTACCTGTGGGATGACGGCCGGATCCTGGTCAACATGGACGAGGGGCGGCGCCGGCTGAGTCACCTGCGCAACGACCCCCGGGTCACCCTCACGGTGCTGGACGAGCAGGGCTGGTACACGCACCTGAGCATCGTCGGGCGCGTCGTCGAGCTGCGCGACGACACCGACCTGACCGACATCGACCGGCTCTCCCAGCACTACACCGGGCGGCCCTACCCGCGGCGGGAGCGCGGTCGCGTCACCGCGCTGATCGAGATCGACCGCTGGCACGGCTGGGGTGCGCTCAAGGACAACAGCCAGGTCGGCTGAGCGCCTGGCGCCGACGACGGCGACGGCGACTGAGCCCAGCACCGCCTGGTGCCCGTCGGAAAGCCGGCGGGCACCAGGGCGTGGCCGCTACTGCGGCGCGACCCAGAAGACGTAGACCGCGCCGTACGGCACGGCCGCCGTCGCGCCGTCGGCGCACGGACCGGACGGGGCGGGAGCGAGACGTGCTGAGCATGCGGTTCCTCCGTTTCGGCAGGCGCGCTCGCGCCTCCACAGTCCCTAACGGACTCCCCGCGGGCAACGATCAGGACCACGCCAGTTCTGCCGGTCGGCCTGCCGTCCTTACCGACATGCGGGACCGGAACGGCGCAGCTTCATGTCGGTGCCGCTCGTGCCGAAGGCTGTGTCGAACGGCCCGACCTGATCGACGGGTCGGGCGACTCCCGGCTCGGATCGAGCCGTCCCTCGGAAGCGGGTGCGCCCGGCGCCGAAGCACCGCGTGGGCCGGGAACATAGCCGATTTCGAACCACATCCCGGGCAACTGATCGACAAGTCGATCGAGATCGGACAACATCTATCCCATGGATGCCCGGTCCGCCGGCGCTCGACCCCCTGTCGAGAGCGCGAGCCCCGAACAGATCTCCGACGCCCGGCCCCCGGGCGGGCGAAGCCGGCGGCCCCGGCCCGAATGGATCCTCGCGATCCTGGCCAGCCTGCTGCTGGCGGTGGCGCTGACCTGGCCGACGCTGCGGCACCCGGCGACCACGATCCCCGGCGACCTCGGCGACCCGACGTTGCAGGCCTGGCAGGTCGCCTGGTCGGGGCACGCCCTGCTCAGCGACCCGCTCGGCCTCTGGCACTCGAACACGTTCTATCCCGAGAGATACACCTACGCCTACAGCGACACCCTCCTCGGGTACGCGCCGATCGGGATGCTCGGCTCCGGCTTCGAGGCGGCCGTGATCCGCTACAACGTGCTGTACGTGCTGCTGCACGCGCTCGCGTTCCTCGGGGCGTACGCGCTGACCCGGCAGCTCGGGGCGAACCGGTGGGGCGGGGCGGTCGCCGGGGTCGCCTGGGCGTACGCGCCGTGGCGGCTGGCGCACGCCGGCCACCTGAACATCCTGTCGAGCGGCGGCATCGCGCTGTCGCTGGCGATGCTGGCCCGTGGCCACGGCTGGTCGCTGCGGCACGGCTACCGACCGGAGCGGCGACGGCCCGGCTGGGCGCTGGCCGGGTGGCTGACCGCCGCCTGGCAGGTCAGTCTCGGCTTCGGCATCGGGCTGCCACTGGTCTACTTCCTGCTGGCCGCGGTGCTGGTGGCGGCCGGCTGCTACGGCTGGGCCTGGTGGCGCCGGCGGGAGCGCCCGCCGTTCGGCCGCCGGCTGCTGCTCGCGGATCTGGCCGGTGGGGCCGCCTTCGGCGCGGTGACGCTGCTGCTCGGCCTGGTCTACCTGCGCGTGGTGGACCTCAACCCGCAGGCGCAACGGACGCTGGACTGGACGGAGATGTTCTCCCCACCGCTGATGGGGTTCCTCACCGCGCCGGCGGACTCGTGGGTGTGGGGCGAGCGGCATGCCGCCGCGCGCGAGCAGTTGACCTGGCCGCCGGAGATGGCGCTGCTGCCGGGGATGACGCTGCTCGGGCTGGCCGCGGCCGGGCTGTTCGTCTCGGTCTTCCCGCCCCGACGCCGGGTCGCGCTGGGGCTCGGGGTGCTCGGCACGGTGCTGCTGGGCCTGGGCGCCACGCTCGGCGGGGACGGCGATCCCGGCTACCTGACGTTGTCCAGGCACCTGCCCGGCTGGGACGCGTTGCGCACACCGGGCCGGTTGATGCACTGGACCAGCCTGCTGCTCGCGGTGCTGGCCGCCGGGCTGGTGACGGCGCTGGCCGAGTCGTCGGGTCGGCCCGCGAACCGCCGCCGGGCCCGGATCGTCACGGCGCTCGTCCTGCTGGTGCCGCTGGCCCTGGTCACCGTGGAGGGCGTCAACCGGACCCCGCACCCGACCGTGCCCCGGCCACCGGCGGCGCTGCGGACCGTGCCGGACCCGATCCTGGTGCTGCCCGCCGGCGGGGTGGGCGACCTGACGTACATGCTGTGGACGACCGACGGGTTCCCCCGGGTGACAAACGGGCTGGGCGGGTTCGAGCCGGCCAGCCAGGCGCAGACCCGGGCCGCCATCGCGTCCTTCCCCGACCCGGGCAGCGTGGCGTACCTGCGCGGGATCGGCGTGCGGTCGGTCGTGGCCGTCCCGGACCGCGCCGCGGGGACGCCGTGGGAGGGCATCGAGGCGCGACCCGTCGACGGTCTGGGCATCACCCGGGAGGAACGCGATGGCGCGCTGGTCTACCTCCTCTGACCTCGACCGGGCGAGGTGACGGCCGTGCGGCTGTCCGTCGTGGTGCCCTGCTTCAACGAGGAGGCGTCGGTGGAGCGGTTGCACGAAACCGTGCGCGCCGCGCTCGCCGCGCTGCCCGACGTGGACGTCGAGGTGGTGTACGTCGACGACGGCAGCGAGGACGGCACGCTCGCGGCGCTGCGCCGGCTCGCCGCCGCCGACTCGGACGTCTGCTACCTGTCGCTGAGCCGCAACTTCGGCAAGGAGGCGGCGATGCTCGCCGGCCTGCGCCGGGCGACCGGCGACGCGGTCGTCATCATGGACGCCGACCTGCAACACCCGCCGCGACTGTTGCCGGAGATGGTGGCGCTCCACCGGCAGGGCTTCGACCAGGTGATCGCCCGGCGCGACCGGCGCGGTGACCGGTTCGTCCGGACGATGGCCTCGCGGTCGTTCTACCGGGCCATCAACTGGTGGATCGACGTGCGCCTGCTGGACGGGGCGGGCGACTTCCGCCTGCTGTCGCGACTCGCGGTGGACGCGATCCTGGCGATGCCGGAATACAACAGGTTCTCCAAGGGCCTGTTCTCCTGGATCGGCTTCCGGACCGTGGTGGTGGCCCACCACAACGAGCTCCGCCAGGCAGGGCGGAGCCGCTGGTCGATCGGCAAGCTGTTCAACTACGCGTTCGACGGCCTGCTGTCGTTCAACAACCGGCCGCTGCGCCTGGCGATCTACGGCGGCCTGTTCCTCACCCTCATCGCGGTGGCCTACATGGCCTGGGTGGTCGCGGACGCGGTCGAGAAGGGCATCGACGTCCCCGGGTACACCACGATCATCGTCAGCGTGATCGGACTCGGCGGCATCCAGATGATGCTCCTGGGTGTGATCGGCGAATACATCGGCCGGATCTACTACGAGACCAAGCGCCGGCCGCACTATCTGGTGCGGGAGACCGAGCGCCTGGTCACCGAGGCGGGCGACGAGCGCTGACAATTCGGTGGACCGGCCGGCCCCGGCGGTGCCAGTCTGCCCGGAGACGGACCGAACCGACCGACGGGAGCACGGCGATGCGCGTACTCGAAACCTTCCCGCCCATCCGGACGCGAGCTTTCGAGGACCCGTCGACCCATGCAGACCGTCAACCTCGGCATCGTCGCCCATGTCGACGCCGGTAAGACCAGCCTGACCGAGCGCCTGCTGCACGCCACCGGCGTCATCGACCGGCTCGGCAGCGTCGACGCGGGCACCACCCGCACCGACACCGGCGAGATCGAACGCCGCCGGGGCATCACCATCCGCAGCGCCGTCGCCGCGTTGCCGGTCCGCGACCGCCAGGTCAACCTGCTCGACACCCCCGGGCACAGCGACTTCGTGGCCGAGGTCGAACGCGCGCTCGGGGTGCTCGACGCGGCCGTCCTGGTGCTGTCGGCAGTCGAGGGGGTGCAGCCGCACAGCCGGCGGCTGATGCGCATCCTCCGCGCGCTGCGGCTACCCACGCTGATCTTCGTGAACAAGATCGACCGCGTGGGCGCCCGCGCCGACGAGCTGGTCGCGGACGTGCGCCGACTGCTCACCCCGGCCGTCGCCCCGCTGGGCACGGTCCGCGCGCCCGGCACCCCCGACGCCCTCTTCCGGCCCGACGGTCCACGGTACGACGACAGCGCCGCCCACCGGCTCGCCGAGGTCCTCGCCGAGCACGACGACGAGCTGCTGGCCGCCCTGGTGGACGACCTGCCGCCGGACCCGGACCGGCTCGACGCGGCGCTCCGCGAGCAGGTCGCGGCCGGACGGGTCCACCCGCTGCTGTTCGGCTCGGCGCTGTCCGGGGCCGGCGTACCGGAGCTGCTGGACGCCGTCGCGACCCTGCTCCCGGCGTCACCGCCGGCCGAGCCCGAGCCGCGGGCCCGGGTCTTCGCCATCGAGCGCGAGCCCACCGGCGAACGGGTGGCCTACCTGCGGTCGTACGGCGGGCAGCTCCGGGCGCGGCAGCGGGTCGTCGCGTACCGCCGGGAGCCGGACGGGCGGATCACCGCGACCCGCGCGCGGATCACCCGGCTCGACGTGGTCGGCGCGACCACCGACCACGCCGCGCCGGCGCTGACCGCCGGGCACATCGCCCGGGTCGTCGGCCTGACCGGGGTACGCCTCGGCGACCAGCTGGGCGGGCCGGCCGGCCTCGACGGGCGGTCGTTCTTCCCGGCGCCGACCCTGGAGGCGGTGGTGCGCCCCCGCGACCCGGCCCGGGCCCTCGCGCTGCACGCCGCGCTGCTGGACCTCGCGGACGCCGACCCGTTCATCCGGACCCGGGTGGCCCCGGCCGGCGGCACGAGCGTGCTGCTCTACGGCGAGGTGCAGCGCGAGGTGCTGGCCGCCACGCTCGCCGAGGGATACGGGATCGAGGCGACGTTCGGGCCGGCCCGGCTCATGCATGTCGAACGGCCGACCGGCGCGGGCGCGGCGGTGGAGGTCATCGGGCACGGCTTCCTCGGCACGGTCGGGTTCCGGGTCGAGCCCGGCTCCGGGGTGGACTACCGGCTGGCGGTCGAACTCGGCTCGCTGCCGCCGGCGTTCCACCGGGCCATCGAGGAGGCCACCCGGGCGGCCCTGGACCAGGGCCGGTACGGCTGGCCGGTCACCGACATCCGGATCACGCTCACCCACAGCGGCTACTGGTCGCCGATCACCACCGCCGGGCACTTCCGGGACCTGGCCCCGTACGTCCTCATGCAGGCGCTCGCCGAGGCCGGCACCCGGGTCTTCGAACCGTGCCGCCGGTTCGAGGCGGAGGTGCCGGCGGACCGGCTCGGGCCGGTCACATCGTACCTGGGTCGGCTCGGCGCCCGGATCGACGGCACCGACGAGATCCCGGCCGGCTGGCGGATCGGCGGGGTGCTGCCGGCGCGGCTCGAACCGGAGGCGCAGCAGCGGTTGCCGGACCTGTCCGGCGGGGAGGGGTTGTGGTCGTCGGCGCCCGGCGGTGACCGCCCGGTGGCCGGCGACCCGCCTCGCCGGCCGCGCACCGACGGCAACCCGTTCGACCGGGTGGAATATCTGCGCTTCCTCGCCCGGCCGGGGAGCCGGCCCTGAGCCGGACCGGGCCGGTACGCCGATGGCGTACCGGCCCGGTGACCGGATCGGGAGGCGGGCGTTCAGCCCAGCACCACCCCCGAGGCGCCGACGCCGGCCAGGCCGGAGAAGATGTCCTCGTAGTACATCCGCCAGGCGCAGGTCCGCCCGGTCGGGACGTACCCGGTGCAGGCCGTCGCGGTGTTGGTGTCGTCGATGGCGCTGTTGGTGCCGGTGGCGTACACCTGGGTGGTGTTCGCTCCGTTCACGATCTCCACCGGGCCGCCGCTGTCGCCCTGGCCGACCGCGTTGGTGCGGGTGGTGCTCTCCGCCTGCACCTGGCCGCAGACGGTGCCGAAGTTGCGGATGTTGATGCACAGGTCCCGGGCCTTGACCTGGATCGAGCACCGGGTGCCGGAGTAGGCGCCCGAGGTGCACACGAAGTTGCCGACCTGGCTGGCGAGCGCGCCGATCACCTGGTTGTTGAACTCGCTCGTCACCGCGCCGGCCGCGTCGGTGGTGTTGTTGAAGACCCGGCCGCCTCCGCTGCCCGCGAGGAGCAGCGTGTCGGTGCCGACGTTGCGGGTGCCGACGATGCCGATCGTCTGCCCGGTCGGGTCGGTGGCGACGTTGTTCAGGTTGCCGCAGTGCGCGGCGGAGAGCACCCGCGACACCCCACCCTGGAAGACCCCGAAGCCGGTCGAGCAGCCGCCGCCGGTGGTCGCGTTGCGCCACGCGGCGCCGCCCCACCACGGCGGCGAGTCGTCCCACCGGGTGGCCGGCGCGGCGGCGACGTCGGTCTGCACGGTCACCGGGACGCCGGCGAGGCTCGTCGCGCCGAGCAGCCCGTCCTGCGTGCCGACGAGCAGGCCGGCGCCGTCGGCGCGCGGTCCGACCGTGGTGATCTGGTCACCCGCGGCGGCGCGCAGCCGGGCGGCGGCCACCGCCAGCTCCCGCTGCGAGTACGCGGCGGGCAGCACCCGGGTCGGTACGACGCTCCGGGCGGCGGCCAGCAGGCCGGCCGGGGCCGCACCCTTCCAGTAGACCCGCAACTGGCGCGTGGTGGGGTCGGCGACGACGCCGGCGAACCCGGAGTCCGGCCCGCGTCGCGCCGCCCGCACGATGCGCTCGGCGGCCGTGTTCATCCGCTGCTGCACCGTGAACAGCTCCGCCCAGGACGTGAAGCCGGCGGGCACCCCCGCGTTGTCGACGAAGGACCCGGTGGTGGTCGCCTTCCCGGCCGGCGCGGCCGCGGCGGCCGGCCCGGTGGACACGCCCGCGGCGAGCAGCGTCAGGCCGACCGCCGCGACGGCGGCGCGGCGCAGCAGCCCTCCGGCCCGTCGGGTGGTCAGGTGTCGGTGACTCATGAGGTGCTCCCTTTCCCCAGGTGGCATGACACGGGCTGAGCCCGCCCCGGGACGGTGGCACGGATCGCCGGGGCCCTGCGGCGCATCCTGGACTCGGCTGGACACCGCCGGACACGACCGACCGGACCGCGGCGCTCCGAAGTGGAACTGTCGGAGATCAGCATCGGTCTATGAGCCTCGGCGGCAGCGGCCCTACCCTCCCGGTGTCAGCTCCCCTCGGCAGCCGGGGAGAGGTCGGCGGGGGAGGCCGCATGTCCGACCAGCCGGAGCGTCGCGCAACCGCGAGGCTTCCGCCGGGCGCGGCCGCGGTCGACCGCTCCGCGTACCCGGTGATCCGCGTCGCCGACGCCGCGCGGACCGTGCCGGAGCTGGCCGGCCTGCTGCGCCAGTTGCGCCGCCGGGAGGCCCGGCAGCAGGGCGAGACGCCGTTGACCTACCGACAGTTGGCCGCGAAGACCGGCTGGTCACGTGGGGTGATCGGGGAATACTTCGCCGGGAACATCCTGCCGCCGACGGAACGGTTCGACATCCTGATCCGGCTGCTCGGGGCCACCGCCGCCGAGCAGGGGGCGCTGGCCACCGCGCGGGACCGGGTGGAGGAGGCGCGACGGCAGCCCGACCCGGACGAGACCCAGGCCGTACGGCCCGGAGGCGGGCGGGCCCGCGCCCGGCCGGCACGACTGCCGGTCCCGCGCCAACTGCCCCCGGCGCTGCCCGGCTTCGTCGGCCGGGCGGAACAGTTGGCGCGACTGGACGCCGGCGGTGGTCCGGCGGCCGGTGACCCCGCTCCGACGATCGTGGTGCTGTCGGGCACCGCCGGGGTGGGCAAGACGACGCTGGCGGTGCACTGGGCGCACCGCGCCGCCGACCGGTTCCCGGACGGCCAGCTCTACGTCGACCTGCGGGGGTTCGACGCCACCGGCGCGGTGGTGACGCCGGCCGAGGCGGTCCACGGTTTCCTCGAAGCGCTGGGGGTCCCCCCGGAGCGGATGCCCGTGCACCTGTCCGCGCAGGTCGGCCTCTACCGCAGTCTGCTCGCCGACCGCCGGATCCTGGTGCTGCTGGACAACGCCCGCGACGTCGAGCAGATTCGGCCCCTGCTGCCGGGCAGCCCGGGCAGCCTGGTCCTGGTCACCAGCCGCAACCGGCTCGCCGGCCTGATCGCGGCCGAAGGCGCCCGCTCGGTCACCGTCGGACTGCTCAGCACCGCCGAGTCCTGGCAGTTGCTGGCCCGCCGCCTCGGCGCGGACCGGTTGGCGGTCGAACCGCAGGTCGTGGACGAGATGGTCGAGCGATGCGCACGGCTGCCGCTGGCGCTGGCGGTGCTCGCCGCGCGGGGCGCGGCGCACCCCGCGTTCCCGCTGGCCACCCTCGCCGCCGAACTGCGTGACGCGGCCCGGCTGCTGGACGCGTTCGACACCGGGGACGCCGGCACCGGCGTGCAGGCGGTCTTCTCCTGGTCGTACCGGAGCCTGACGCCGGCGGCGGCGCGGCTGTTCCGGCTGATCGGCTGCCACCCCGGTCCGGAGATCGGGATCCCGGCGGCGGCCAGCCTGGCCAGCCTGCCCCGGAACCAGATGCCCCGGCTGCTGGCCGAGCTGGCCCACGCGCACCTGCTCACCGAGCACGCGCCCGGCCGGTTCGGCGCGCACGACCTGCTGCGCGCGTACGCGGCCGAACTGACCGAGCGGCTCGACCCGGACGGCCAGCGGCAGGCGGCCGTCCGCCGGGGCCTCGACCACCACCTGCACTCCGCGCACGCCGCCGCGGTGCTGTTGCAGCCGGGCTGGGATCCGACCCCCCTGCCCGACGCCCTGCCCGGGGTGGTGCCCGAGGAGATCACCGACCAGGAACACGCGCTGGCCTGGTTCACCGCCGAGCACCGCGTACTCCTGGCGGCGGTGGCCCACGCGGAGCGCGCCCGGTGCGACGGTCACGCCTGGCGGCTGGCCCGGACCCTGGTCGACTTCCTGCAACGGCAGGGACGCTGGTCGGACCTGGCCGACGCGCAGCGGGCCGCCCTGGCCGCCGCGCGGCGGGCGGGCGAGCGCACCGGGCAGGCCAACGCCCACCGCGACCTCGCCCGCGCACTGGTCCGGCTGGGCCGCGAGGAGGAGGCCGCCGGCCACTACCGCGACGCGCTGGCGCTCTTCGCGGAACTCGGCGACCACAGCGGGCAGGCGCGGACCCACCGCGCGTTCGGCGCCATGCTGGACGCGCTGGGCCGGTACGAGGAGTCGCTGCACCAGGCGGCGCGGGCGCTGGCGCTCTACGAGCGCACCGGCCACCCGGCCGGGCAGGCCAGCGCCCGTAACGCGATGGGCTGGGCGCACGCCCGGCTCGGCCGCTACGGTCCGGCGCGCGGGCACTGCGAGCAGGCGCTGGCGTTGCTACGCCGGACCGACGACCGGCACGGTGAGGCGAACACCTGGGACAGCCTCGGCTTCATCCACGACGGGCTCGGGAACCACCGCCGGGCGATCCGGTGCTACGGCCGGGCGCTGACGCTGTACCAGCGGATCGGCGACCGGTACGACGAGGCGGACACGCTGACCCGGCTCGGCGACAGCCGGCGCGCCTGCGGGGACCGGGCGGGCGCGCTGCGCACCTGGCGGCGGGCCCTGGTCATCTTCGACGGCCTGGGCCATCCGGACGCCGAGGGCGTACGCGAACGGCTGTTCCGGGCGTCGCCGGAAGGCGGGCCCGGGATGTGACGACGCCGTTCCCCGGACCTCGGCCCGTTCACGCCCGCCGTCGTCGAGCCAGCACGACGAGCACCACGGCCAGCACCGCGGCCGCGCCGATCGCGGCGACCGGTAGCGGCCGACGTACCTTCTCCGGCAGGTTGTGCCCGCGCAGGGACGTCTCGATCGACTCCGATGTCGACGCGAGCCGACCGGTGACCGAACCCGCGACCTGCCCGGCGCGCCCCACCGCGGCGTTCACCGTGGCCCTGGCCTGCGCGCCGGCTTCCTCGGCGGCGACCTTGGCGCGAGCCTTGACATCCGTCTTGGCGGCGAGCGCCTCGACGGTGTCACCGAGGGCGGCGCGGGTCTGTGCGATCTCGGCCCGCAACTGCTGCGGGTCCGAAGGCGTGTGCTCACTCATGGCTTCTCCCCTCCCGGAACGCGGTCTTCACCGCGTCCACGTCCGCGGTCACGCCGGAGACCGCCTCCTGCGGCGCCAGCGGCGTCATCGCGCGCATCTGCCGACGGCCGAGCAGAGCCATCACCCCGGCGGCGGCGAGCACGACGACCATGACGGTCAGGACGGCCAGCCACAGCGGCCAGACCAGATCCAGCAACACCACCGCCAGGACCACCAGCAACGCGAGCCCGTACAGGCCGAGGACGGCGGCGCCGCCGAACAGGCCCCCGCCGAGGCCGGCGTGCCGGCCCTTGGCGACGAGTTCCGCCCTGGCCAGTGCCAGCTCATCGCGTACGAGTGTCGACAGTTGCTCGGTGGCGCGGCTGATCAGGGCCGACGTCGACAGGGTCTCCGCCGGGGCGGTGCGATCCTCGTCGACGCGGGCCGACGGGTCCGGTGTCATCGCATCCCCTCTCGTCGTGTGCACGCCTGATGCCCTGGCCGGCCGCCGCGCAAACGAACGTCGCACCGATCCGGGCAGCGAGGGAGCGTGGTTCGCGGTCAGCTCCAGGACGGCGGCGCCTGCCCGTAGGCGGGTGGCAGGTGGGGCCAGCTCAGCGGACGGCCGTCCAGCTGACCCGGTGGGCTGATCCCGCTCCACCCGTTCCCGAGTTCGGTGCGGTAGGCGTCGGCGTGGCGCCCCGGGTCCTCGCCGGTGTCCTGCCCGGCCGGCCTGCTGCCCTGGTCGAGCAGCCATCGTGCCGTCCTGGTGAGGAACAGCGAGACGTGGGAGGCCTCGCCGGTGCGGGCACGCCGGGCCAGTGCGGCAAGCGCGCCGGCGGCGATGAGGTAGCCGGTGGCGTGGTCGAGCAGTTGGCAGGGCAGCGCGCCGGGCCGGATGCCGTCCGTGCTGGTGGCCCAGCCGATTCCGGTGGCGACCTGCACCAGGCTGTCGAACCCGCGCCGGTTGCCCCAGGTCCCGAAGGTGGCCCAGGCCGAGAGCGTGACGACGCTGGTGCCGGGGTGCTGTTCGGCGACCTGGTCCGGATCGAGACCGAGACGGCGCAGGGCTCCGGGCCGGTAGCCGGTGACCAGGACGTCGGCCTGGTCGAGCAGGCGGTGCAGCGTTCGACGGCCCGGCTCCGTGCTGGCGTCCAGGGTCGCGCTGGCCTTGCCGATCACTCCGTCGACGGCGTGCAGCGCCAGCTCCGGACGGCGCGGATCGTCGACCCGCAGCACGTCGGCGCCGAGCGCGCCCAGCATCCTGGTGCCGACGGGGCCGGCGATGACCCGGGTCAGGTCGAGCACCTTCACCCCGGACGCCGGCAGCCGACCCGGTTCGGGCAGCGGCCGTGCGGCACGGCTGAGCGGCACCATGGTCACGAGCGGCGAGGTCCCCGCCGTGCCGTCCCGGCTCTCCGCCTGCCACCGGGCCTGCGTGCGAGCGGCCACGGCCAACCCTCCCGCGCCGTACACGGCACGTTCGACCTCCGACGCCGGGCGGTCGGCGATGACGCCGGCCACCTGCGTCCGCACCTCGGCGTCCGGACCGTCGGCCACCCCGAGGGACGCCAGCAGCGCCGCCCGATGCCACGGATAGTTCGCATGGGTACGCACCCAGCCGTCCGCGGCCGGCCACAACCGGGACAGCGGGGCGAAGCCGTCGATCCCCCGCCCGTCCGCGTCGCGAAGCCAGACCTCGCCGCGCACCACCGCCGCCACGTGTCCGGTGTCGAGCGTGAGGTCGGGCCGCCGACCGGTGCGGGCATGAGCCAGGTCGGCGGCAGCCGTGAGGCAGGCGGCCACGGACGCGATCGCGCAGTCGGCGACGGCGAGCGGTGACGCCAGCGCCGCGGGCCGTGGATCCCCGACCAGCCCAGGCGCGACGGGATCCATCAGCCCCAGGTCGGCCAGCACGCCGTTCACCAGAGTCGCCATGCGGACATCCTTCCGGCTTCGGCCGGCCCGCGTCTGCCGCACCCGGGTGCTCTCACCCACTCGGCGGGGTGGCACGACAGGCGTGGGATGTGGGAGATCGGTGTCGAGACCGCCGAGTACGACGACGGTCTCTACACCCCGAACTACGTCTCCGACGTACGCCGAGATCCGCCGGCTGCGCCGGAGGTTCCGGTGCGGGGCCGGAGGCCGCGTATACCCACCGACTCAGGTCACCCGATCAGGCGTGGTTGCCAGCCGTCGCGGTAGCGCACGCCGTGCGGTCGGAGGCGGATCTGGTCGTGCGCTGTCCCGGGGACCGGCTCGACCCGGATCTCCCGGGGCCGGTCCACCACGACACACACGTCCTCGCCGGGCCACCACCAGCCGCAGGAGCGGGCCAGGCCGGCCCAGCTGTCGAGGTGGTCGGCCTGGTCCGGCCGGTAGCCGGCGAGACCGAGCCGGCGCAGCACGTCGTAGTAGGCGATCCAGGACGCGTCCTGCTGCCCGTACCAGCAGACCGGGAGCGGAGCGTCGCCGGCGAGCGCGGCGCGCACCGGCAGGTAGAAGCCGTGCGCCAGGCTCCGGTGCAGCGCCGTGCGTACGCCCTGGTGCAGCACGACAGCGAGCGGAACGCCGCTGTCGAGGGCGTGCGACGGCGCCAGTCCGGGCCATGGTTGCCTGGTCCTGCTCGCGCGTGCGGGTGACAGCTCGGGATCGGTGTGGGTGACGCCCGCGCTCAGCGCGCCGCGCAACCGGGAGACGATCATGGCGAGATCACTCGCCAGCGGCGGCGTCCCGCCCGGCCGGGGGTCACGGACGCGCTCGTGAAGCTGGTCGAGGGTGGGCCAGCCGGTGATCAGGGGTCGTGCCTGGTCCGGCGAGTCGACCCACTCGAAGCGGGGTCGCGGTCGTGACGCCCTGGCGTAGACGGCGGTCAGGCAACGTTCGGCCGTCTCCCGGTCGGCCGGCTGGGTGCACAGGGCGTGGTCGAGCCATTCCTGGCGGATCCGGACGGCCCGCTGCCACAGGTCGTGGGGGTTGCCGCCGCCGACGGCCGGTGGGGGTGCGGCGGCGTCGTCGCGCCGCGCGGGGGCGCTCATCGCGCCGGGGCGTCGCCGCCCTTCCTGAAGAAGATCATGAGACGACTATGACGCCACCGCGACGCCGACGCAACGCGATTCCCGTCGGCGGATCCGGACCGCTCGTACCTCCGCTACCGGGAGGACAGCCCGCCGGCCCGGCGTCGTCCCGGGGGCCGGATTCCTCGGTGTCCGCCTTCCGATTCGACGGCGACCGATAGGTGACTGCGGCGTGACAGGCCGTGTCTAGGCTGCCAACCATGGCACCGGGTCCACCGACCCTCCTGGAGGCCGCCGACGAAGCGGCCGGACCGCTGCGCGCCGTGCTGGAGGACGTCTGGCTGACCCTCGACACCGCGGTCGAGGGCGCGGGCCGGTGGCTGGAGCTGTACGGCGGCGTACCGGCCGATCCGGTGTTCGTGTGCCTCGACGCGATGAGCAACGTGCTGCACATCCGCTTCGACGGGGCCGATTCGCTTACCGTCAGCTATCTGCCCGGCTGGTGCTACGAGGCCGCCACCGCGGCACACGCGGACCGGCGGCCGGCGCCGTCCGCCGTCCTGGTGACCGACGTCGACACCGCCCAGCCGCTGGTCTTCGACCTGAGGGTCGAGCACCGGATCGCCGGTGCGGAGCGGAGCGTGGCGGTCGGCGGAGAGACGATCTCGTACCCGCCGCTGCCGATGGGATACACGTTCACGCCCGCGCGCGCCTTCGAGATCGAGGACGCGGACGCGCCGGCCACCCCGCTGGTGCACTGGAGCGCGATGCGGCTGCTGCTGGCGATGGCGCCGGGGGTGTCGTACTCGGCGCGGCCACTGCTCGGCGCGGACGGGTTGCGGGCGCTGCGGGCCGCGTACCTGCCCGGGGACGGACCCACCCGCTGCGACCAGACCCTGGCCTTCGAGATCCGGCGCCACCGGCACCCGGACACGCTGCCGCCGCTGGGCGGTCCGGTGCGGGCGGTCCCGCTCACCGAACCCGACCTGGTGGCCGGGACCGTCGCGTTGGACGCGGCAGTCGCGGGGACCGGCGGCGCGCTGCTGCCGACGGCCGTCCAGCAGGCCCGGGCCGACGGACTCGACCTGGTGCTGGTCCGCCCCGACCTTCGTCGCCCGCCCGTCGGCCAGCCCTGGTCGTGGCAGCCCGACTGGTTCGTCGCCGCCGCCTCGGTCCTCGACGACGTCGCGTTCGCGCTGGCCAAGGACGTGTACGACACCTACATCGACTGGCTGGGCGGGATACCCGACGGCGCGCCGCTGCCGATCCACATCCGGGTCGACCCGGCCAGCGCCGAGGACCGCTTCGCCTACCGGCTGGACCTGCTGGACGCCGACGGCGAGCCGGCCGCCGGCCTGGCCACCACGGTGCCGGACGGGCTGGTGTGGCAGCTGACCGTGATCCGCACCGCGGGGGTGCGGGTGTTCCTCGACGAGTCGGTCGGCGCCGCCGGGGTGAGCACCCTCAAGGGCATCGTCCGCTACCGGGAGCAGGTGGCCACGCACTTCGACGACGTACCCCTGGAGATCACCGACGAGGTGGTGCCGGTGCGGGATCTGCCGGACCGGCCGGCCACGCTTGACGAGATCGCCCACGTGGTGGTGACGGTCGGCCAGTTCGTCCCGGTACCGACCATCCAGGCCATGTACGACCTGCGTGATCTCGGTTCCGTCGCCGCGTACGTGTTGACCGGAAAGGATCTCCAGGGGGAGCCGATGAGCGGCCTGGCCGCCGCGCTGACCCTGGGCGGCGTGCTGGTGCCGCCGGTGGTGGAACGGGTCGGTGGTTCGCTGCTGGCGGCCGGCCGGCGGGTGCTGACCCGTGGTGACGTGCCGCTGCCCCGACTGGCACGGGCGGCGGCGGCAGCCGCCCCGGTGGACGCCGACCTGGCCGCCACCCTGCTCGAGGAACTGCCGCGGGTGTCGCCATGACCCGGCCGGTGGAACTGCTGCGGCAACAGGCGCTGCTGATGGCCCAGCAGAAGCTGACCGCCCAGGCCGCCAGGAAGGCGGCGACGAAGGCCGCGACGAACGTGCCGGTCCCGACCGCGTTCCTGCGTGATCCGGCGCAACTCGTCGGCCACTCCGGTGTCGCGCTGGAATCCGCGTACCTGCAGGACGCCCTCCAGGCGGCCCGGCGGGACAATCCACGGCTGACGATCGGCGAGTTCCTCGCCGGCGGCGCCGCCGACTCGCTGTTCCACGGCATCGTCGACTCGCTGCTCGGTCCCGCCGCCGCGACCATGCTGCGCACCACCGACCCCGACCTGTACCGCCAGGCGCTCGTCCAGGCGTTCCACGACTTCCGGTTCGGCCCGACGCCGTACGACGGCGGCATCGCCTACAGCAGGCACCGCTACCAGATCGGGCGCCACGTCGCGTTGCCGGAGGAACTCAACGTCATTCCGATGAACGCGCCGACCGGCCCGGACCTGCACTATCCGCCCTACGGGCCGCTCGTCACCGCCCGCGGCCACCGCACCATCGGAATGGTGATGGCGTCCCGGGCGTGGGGACGGGACATCCCGCTGGACGCGCGCGGCGTCAGCCTGTTCCGCGCGCTGGGGTTGAGGAGCCGGGACGTCCTGCACGCCTGGGACTACGACCCGGATCTGCTGCTGTCCGAACCGCAGATCGCCCACATGATCTCGACCGGCGCCGCGCCGGTGTACCAGTTCCGGATCGTCCGCGGGACGCCCACCGCCCGCACCGCCGACCAGGCGCGGTGGGAGCTGGCGGCCCGGCTGGAGGACGACGCCTTCCTCGAAGCCGACGACGCCGAGCTGCAACGGCTGTGGAGCCACTACGGCAGCGACACCGCCCGCGAGACCGGGGACCCGACGGACCTGGCGGAACGGTACGCCCGGGATCCGTACTACCGGATGTCCCGGGACGAGCTGTTCGAGATGGCGCTACGCCTGCCAGGTGCCTGGAACGTGGCGAGCCGCTCCTACGAATGGGAGCACGGCCTGCCCCAACGGTTCACCAAGCGCATGGTCGGCTGGGCGCGAGAGCTGCGCAGGCACCTGGACGAGACCGTCTGGACCAGCCGGCTGTCGATGCTCACCGGCGCCGCCGAGCCGGCCAACCTCCAACTGCTCTCGCCCTGGGAGCACGCCCGGGTCGACCTGCACGCCGGGCGGATGTTCGACGGCGTCACGCGCGTCGACAGGTACGGCAACCGGGCCGTACCCACCCTGCGCGAGGTCGAGGCGTACGACGACGCCGCCCGGGCGGCCGACTTCCCGATGTCCGGCGGCGGGACGCTGCGGGGGTTCCCGCTCTCCGACACGCCGCGCGCCGACGAACCGATCGTGGCGTTCGACCAGTTCACCCTCGCGGAACTGGTCGGCGCCCTGCACGAGGACGAGTGGCAGAAGGCCCTGCGGACGGCGGCCAGCCAGCGGACCGGCGTGCGGACCGAATGGAACCAGCTCGTGGACCGGCTCAACACACACCTGGTCGCGTACGGCATGCCCGCGGCCCTGCACCTGCCGAAGATCTGAGACCAGCGAGTCGGGAGACCGGAGGGGAACCATGACAACCCCCGTCACCACCCAGGTGGGCCTGCGGTTCGTCCAGTTGCGCCGGGAGGGCGACGCCGCCCCGGGCGCCTGCACGACCGGCCCGAAGTTGATCGACGCGGTCGTCGACTTCCGGGACGCCTGGTCGGATCCGGTCCGGGAGGTCGTCACCGACGGGGACGACGACCGGGCGCGGCGACTGCTGGCCAAGCGGCTGGCGGCGAAGGACGACCGCCTGGACGAGCTCGGCCGGCAGACGCTGTGGCTGTTGCTCCGGGTCGCCGTCGATGCCCGGCTGACCGTCGGTGAGCTGCGCGACGGCATCGCCGGGTGGGCCACCGAGCACGACCTGGACGCCGGACAGCTCGCCTCGGCCGCGGCGGAGCTGACCGGTTGGGTGGTGGACGTGCTGGTCCTGGGCCGGTTCCTGCGGATCCCCCGGTCACCGGTGGCCGTCGTGCTGGTCCGCGTGCTGCGCGGGATGACGCTGCTGCGCCTCGCCCGGTCCGACGCCGACGCGGCGTGCCTGGTCCGGGCCCTGCTCGGCGGACGCGACGTGCTGCTGCCGGACCCGCCGGCACCCCCGCGGACCAACGCCGACGCCGATCGGGCCGACCGGTTCGCCGACCTCGGCCAGACGCTGCGGCGACTGCGCTCCCGGGCCGACGCCGTCGGGCTGACCGACGCCACCGTGCAGGACCTGCGGAACAGCGGGTTTCCCGATCTCGGTCCGGCCATCTCGGCCACCGCGCAGGCGGCGGCCGACCTCGGTGTTCCGGACACCACGACGCTGAGCCGCCTCGCCCGGGTGTTCTCCGCCGAACAGGCGGACGCCCGGCGCCGGGCGACCGCGAAGCTGACCGGGGGCGATTTCGAACCGATCCCGTCGCACCCCGGCCCGGCCGACCCGCTGCCCTATCCGGGGCAGCCGAAGGTGCCGGTGCTGGATGCGTACACCCGCATCGCCGGCCGGGGCGACCTCATGATCATCCGTACCGCGCTGCTGCGCTACCAGCCCGGCGAGATCTCGTACCTCGAGAACGTGCTGGCCAGCGAGACGCGCGGGCGGTCCCACGTGGCCGATACCAGCACCAGCGAAACCGTGACCACGACCAGTAAGAGGATCGACGCGTCCACCGAGGAACTCGCGTCCACCGAGCAGAACAGCCTGGACCGGGCATTGGCGACGGCGGCGTCGCAGCAGAACTCCACCTCGCTGGGCGTCAGCGTGTCCGGCGGGCTGGGGCCGGTCCGGGCCGGTATCGAGGTCAACGCCGACCAGTCCACCTCGACCGAGACGAGCAGCAGCTCCGCGGTGTCGTACGCCAAGACACTCACCGAGAGCGCCACGCAGCTCCTGCGTACCGAGACCGGTCAACGTCGTACCACCACGAGCACCGTCCGGGTCACCGAGACCAACACCCACTCCTTCGACAACTCCGCCGGCACGGCCGACATCAGCGGCGTCTACCGCTGGCTGGACAAGGTCGACCAGGCGCGGGTGTACAACTACGGCGAGCGGCTCATGCTGGAGTTCATCGTCCCCGAGCCCGCCGCCACGCTGGTCTGGCTGGACACCCGGACCTCCGAGGACACCAGCCTGGGCGCCGTCCCCAAACCGCCTGCCTGGTTCCTCGACGTCGACGACCTGGACGACGACAACTGGGCCGCCAAGGCCGCCCGCTGGGACATCTTCGGCGTCGAACCGCCCCCGGATCCGGAGGTCTTCGCCACCGCCACCTTCGTCGACCCGGCCGCCCGGCCGTTCGACTACCCCAAGAACTCCACCGACAAGTCCCAGCCCGAGTGGGGGTACGCCTCCTACACCGGCGAGGTCGCGGTACCGGCCGGGTACGAGGCGAGCAGAGCGTACGTCTGGACCACCTGGGGCCTGACCGACGGGGAATACGCCACCGACGCCGGCAGCCCGCCGCAGGCCGCCCAGATCGCCGTCGGCGAGCAACGGTTGATCCTCAACGACAGCACCGAAGGCGTGTCGGTCGTCGATTTCGACCAACCCGCCCCCGGGCCGGTCCCGATCGGCATCAGCGCCGACCAGCGGGGCGGGCTCACCGTCGTGGTGCGGGTCCGGTGCACCCGGACCGACGGCGCGTTCGAGGCGTGGCGGTTGCGGGCCTGGGAGTCGATCCGAGCCGGTTACCTGGCCCAGCGCTCCGCCTACGACAACGACCAGGCACGCCGGCAGGCGCGCACCGCGTACCAGGCGGACGGGTCGGCGGCCAGCCTTCGGCAGCTGGAGATGCTGGAACTCAAGCGGGCCTGCCAGACCGTGCTCACCGGCCAGGAGTTCGACCTGTACGGCGCCCTGGACACTCCGGACGACGAGGCTCCCCGCATCGACCGGATGCAGATCGTCGCCGAGGCCGACAACATCCAGTTCTTCGAGGAGGTCTTCGAGTGGGAGAACCTGACCTACCTGTGCTATCCCTACCAGTGGGCCGGCCGGGACCGCTGGGTCACCGTACGCAGCCGCACCAGCAGCGACCCGTTGCACCAGGCGTTCCTCCAGGCCGGCGCGGCCCGGGTCATCGTGCCGGTACGCCCCGGCTACGAGTACGCCGTCGGCGGATATCTCGCCTCCTCCCAGGTGCCCACCCTGTCGCCACGGCCGTGGCGGGACGGCGGCAATCCGTACCCGCCGATCGAGGAGCTGATCGCCGACGCTCTCGACCGCCCGGGTGAGGAGGTGGCCGTCGGCGATCCGTGGGAGGTCGTCACACCCACCTCGCTCGTCCAGTTACAGGCCGGCCCCGACCTCAACCCGCCGAGTTCGAGTGGCGAGCGTTCCCTTGACCCTCGACCCGGTGGAGCCCGCACCCTTCAGGCGTGACATCAGAAGAAAGTGACATGCGAAGAGGTCGTCCGACGATCGACCTGGAGCGTCTGCGGCCGATCCTGCGGGCGAGCTGGGGAGCGGACACCTGCGACCCGCACGACCTGCCCGACTGGCACCCCGGCAACCCGGCCCGCGGTCAGTGCGGAGTCACCGCGTTGATCGTGCAGGACCTCCTCGGCGGAGAACTCGTCCTCGGTGAGGTCTTCGTCGGGGACGTCAGGGTCGGTTACCACTACTGGAATCGACTGCCCGACGGCTCCGACGTCGACCTCACCGCCGATCAGTTCCACCCACAGGAGGCCGTCGTCGGCGGCCAGGTGCAGCGACGTCCGCCGGGCCCGCCCGGGCGATGCCGGCAGGAGTACGAGCTCCTGCGCCGTCGCGTCCTCGCGGGCGCGCGGGAGGTCGGCTGCGACGGCCGCGCCCTCGGCCGTGAGGTGCGGCGAGCGGCTACGCCGACGTCCGGTGGGCGGGTTGGAACAGTTCGATGAGGTTGCCGGCCGGGTCGGTGAGCAGGATCTGGCGTCCACCGGGGCCGCTGACCAGGGCGCTGCGGAACGGTAGACCGGCGGCGCGCAGTCGGTCGATCTCGGCGTCGAGGTCGTCGACGGTCAGGTGGATCCGGTTGCGGCCCGCGGCGGTGGCGTCGGCGGGGGTGGCCCGGGCGCCGGAGCTGGCCGGCCCGGACAGCAGCAGTCGCAGCGGACCGCGGACCACGTCGGCGAAGGCGGGCGCGGCGTTGGTGTTCACCGTGAAGCCGAGGTGGGCGGTGTAGAAGTCGACGGCGGCCTGGACGTCGTCGACGAGGTAACGGACGCTGGCGTACTGGTCGGACGCGGTCACGGCGGGACCTCTTCTCAGGAACGGATGGCGTCGAGGACCGGCAGCAGGCGCCGGACGCGGGTGTCGATGTCGGCTGCCACCCGCTGGAAGGCGGGGTAGCCGGCCCGGTCGGTGTCGCCGGCGGCGGGGTCGGGAATGCTCCAGTGCGCGCGCCGGGGGTGCTCCGGGAAGTCCGGGACCACCTCGCGGGCCTTGTCACACAGGCTGATCACGTAGTCGAAGCGGCGACCGGTCACGGTGTCGAGGTGCCGGGGGCGCTGCCCGGCGACGTCGATGCCGAACTCGTCGTGCAGGACCCGGACGGCGTCGGGGTGCAGGTGGCCCTTGGGACGGCTGCCGGCGCTGATCGCTTCGGCCCGGCCACCGGCGCGATGACGTAGCAGCGCCTCGGCGACCGGCGAGCGAGCGCTGTTGCCGGTGCACACGAACAGCACGCGGACGCGGCGCGATCGCCGCAGGTCGACCGGGGGCGCCGGCTCCCGACGCAGTTCCGGGTGCAGTGCGGCGCCGGCGTCGCCCAGCGCGTCCGCGCAGCGATCGAGGTCCAGGTGGTAGTAGCTGTCGCGGCCGTCGAAACTGCTGCGCGTGGCGGTGACCAGTCCGCCGTCGCGCAGCAGCCGCAGGTGGTATGAGACGAGGCTCTGCGGCTCGCCCGTCCGCGCCACCAGCTCCCGGACCCGGTAGTCGCTGACCACGAGCTCGGACAGCAGTCGCCATCTCAGCGGATGGGCGGCCAACCGCAGGAAGGCCGGGGCGAGTCGACTCGACTCCATGATCGACATCATACATCAAATGAGCTTGATTGAATACGCTGCGTGAGCCGACCACGGCCGGGTTCAGGACCCGCGCGGGCGGAGCCCGGCTCCGAGGGCCGCCACCAGCGCCGCGGCCGCGAAGGCCGGCCGCAGGCCGACCGCCTCCGCCGCGATGCCGACGAGGGACGCGCCGGCGCCCTGCCCCAACGCCAGGACCAGGAACGCGACGCCGACGCCGGCAGCGGGCGCGTTCGGGTACACCCGGGTTCCCCAGATCAGCAGCAGGCCACTCAACGCGATGTACGCCGCCCCGAACGCGCCCGCCGCGACACAGGCGACGACCGGGCCGCCGGGGAGGGCGGCCAGCAGACCGGTGGCGGCGGCCAGGGTCGTCATGGTCAGCAGCCATGCCCTGCCGACGCCGACCCGTCCGGCCAGGTCACCGGCGGCCGCGCCGAGCACGCCCAGGGCGCCGAGCAGGACCCAGGCGAGCGTGGCGGGCCGTTGGCTCATCCCGCCGGCGGTGACCAGCAGGTCGCGGCCGAAGGTCCAGGTCGCGGCGCTCGCCACTCCGGTCAGCGCGGCGGCGACCACCAGCCGCCCGCTCCCGGCGGGCAGCAGTGGCCTCGGCAGCAGCGCGGCCGGCCCGTCACCGGATCGCGTGGACGGCACGGCCCGGGCCACCCACCCGGTGACGGCCGCGCACGCGATCGCGAAGACGAACCACGCGGCCCGCCACTGCCCGTACGTGAGTAGCGCGATCGGCCCGGCGACCGCGACCCCGACGCCGGTTCCCGCGTTGACGACCGCCTGCGTCCGGTTCCGGACGGGCGCCGCGACGGCGTGCGCGACCGCATGGGCCAACGGCGGGGACGCCACCCCGGTGCTGGATCCGGCGACGATCACTCCCACCGTGAGCACGGCCGCGTTCGGCGCGACGGCGATCAGGAGCGTTCCGGCCGTGGCGGCGCACCCGGCGAGCACGGCCAGGGTGCGACCGCCCAGGCGCGGCGTGAGGACCGTGGCGACGACGATCGCCAGGCAGTAGGAGGCGTAGGCGCTGGAGGCGATCGCGCCGGTGGCGGCGGCGTCGAGGCCGAACTCGACCCGGAAGACCGGGACGAAGAGACCGTACGCGAAGCGCGCGAGGCCGTAGCAGGCCGCGATCAACGACAGGCCCGCCCAGGCCAGCCGAAGCGTCTCCGATCTCACAGGTCTGTGTACCAGCATCCAACCAAGGTACACTGACCTGTGAAGTTGCCCGGCGACGAGGAGCACCGATGACACCCGAGGAGACCCCGCCCGACCTGCGGGCGCCGGCGCTGACCCCCGGCGCCCGGCGGATCCTCGAGGTCGCCTCCGAGCTGTTCTACCGCCAGGGCATCCACGCGGTCGGGGTGGACACCATCGCCACCGAGTCGGGCATCACCAAACGCACGCTGTACGACCGGTTCGGCTCCAAGGAGAACCTGGTCACCGCAGTTCTCCAGGCCCGGCACGAAGCCTGGTGGGGCCGGCTCGAGGAGCGCATCGCCCAGGCCCCGGCCCCGAAGGCCCTGGCCGTCTTCGACGCGTACCTCGGCGACCCGCTGGCCACGGACCGCGGCTGCGCGTTCCTCAACGCCGCGGGCGAGCTACCTGCCGGGCATCCCGCCCACCGGGTCGTCCGCGCGCACAAGCAGGCCGTACGCCGACGGCTCGCGGAACTCCTCCGGGGTGGGGTCGACGATCCCGACGCGACGGCGGACCACCTGTTCCTGCTGCTCGAAGGCGGGGTGGCCCACCGTGGCGTCGACGGGCACGACCACCTGCTGACCGAGGCACGGAAGGTGGCCGGACGCCTCGTCGAACGAGCCACTCTCATCCATCGGATTCGGCCTGGAGCACAACGCACGTGGGGCGGACAATGAGTGGATGCTGAAGCGGATGGCGTTGAGTGACGTCGGACCGACGGCACGACTCGCCGCACGGATCCTCTGTGGACGGATGAGGCGTCGGCACCACCACACCGGGACGGTGGTCCGGCTGATGGCGGACGCGCGGGACGAGCAGGTCTCGGCGATGGCCGAGGCGACCCTCGCCGAGTCCTGGACCAGCGACCCGAGGGCACCCGACCGCATCTGGGCCGCGCTGGTCGACCGGCCGAAGCCGGCGTTGCGGTTCCTACTCGCACCTGCGCCGGACTGTCCGCACGAGCCGCGGGTCAGGCTGGTCACCGCGCCACCGAGCGACGGCCGGGTGCTGCGGGCCGCGCTGGACTCCCCCGACCCTGACCTGCGCGAGGCGATGGCCGGTGTGCTGCGCGCCACCGACCATCCGGACCTCCTCGGAGACCTCGACCAGGCCCTGAGCGACGACGACGGGGCCATGCCGCCCCAGGCGGTGCTCGCCCTCGCGCAGGACAACCCCCATCTGTGCCAACCGGCGCCGGTCAGTGTGTTTCACGCCGGGCTCGCCGTCGTCCCGATCCTGAAAGGACGACTCGACCTGCTCGACAGCTACGACCCGGCGAGCCTGGTGCCGACGCTGGCGCGCGTCGCCGGCGGGCCGTTCCCGGCGCGGGCCGTCGAGGCGTGCCGCCAACGGCTCCGCGCGCTGGGCCCCGGCCCGGCTCGCGAGGTGCTGTGCGTGCTCGCCATCGAGGGCGACACCGAGGCGCTGGCCGCCGTCACGGACAGCGGTCAGGAGCCGGAGTCTCCGAGCCTTGTACCCCTGTTCCTCTTCCGCACCGAGCAGTGGGAGCGGTATGACGCCCTGGACCCCGATGGCACCCTGCTCGACAAGCACTCCGCCGGCTTCGACGAGGATGTCCTGATCGAACTGACGGCGATCGCCGAGCGCAATGGACGCAGAGGGCCAAACCCGCCGCCGATACCGCTGACCGGCTTCTGACCGGTCGCCCGGGCCGGTGGGCGGCGGCACACGAGTCCCGACAGCCGGGCAATACATTGACACATTTCGTTACCGCGGTGATAGTAACCGCATCCCGTTCCCGCCGGCGCCATGTGGGTGCCCCACGTCGGTCGAGGCGTGAGCGGCCAACCGCCACCGGCAACCGCAGGCAGCGCCGTGGCGACATCCGCGGGAGGGCGCATGAGACGGACAGCGAAAATCTGGGCGGGGCTGGCGGCCGTCGTCCTTCCGGTCACCTCCGTGGTCATGGCGCTCGGCGGGACACCGGCCGACGCCGCGGTCGGCGGTTCCGGCCCCTACCCCGCCGACTACGAGACCTCGACCACCCTGGCCAACCACACCATCTTCCGACCCCAGACACTCCCGTCCGAACGACTGCCCATCGTCGTGTGGGGCAACGGCGGCTGTTCGGCCAACGGCCTCTCCCAGGGCAACTTTCTCCGCGAGATCGCCTCCCACGGCTTCCTCGCCATCGCCAGCGGCGCGCCGAACGGGTCCGGCTCCACCACCTCCCAGATGCTCACCCAGTCCATCGACTGGGCCGTGGCGGAGAACTCCCGGCCGGCCAGCAAGTACTACAACCGGCTCGATCCGTCCAGGATCGCGGTCGCCGGCTTCTCCTGCGGCGGGCTGGAGGCGTACGCCGTCTCCGCCGACCCCCGCGTCACCACGACCGGCATCTTCAGCAGCGGTCTGTTGAACGATGCCGATGACTACCAGCTCAGGAGGTTGACCAAGCCGATCGCCTACTTCATCGGCGGGCCCAGCGACATCGCCTACCCGAACGCCATGGACGACTGGGGCAAGCTGCCGGCCGGGCTGCCCGCGTTCATGGGCAATCTCAACGTCGGGCACGGCGGCACCTACGACCAGCCCAACGGCGGCGAGTTCGGCCGGGTGGCGGTGCTCTACCTCAAGTGGCGCCTCAAGGGCGACACCACCGCCGGGCGTACCTTCGTCGGCGCCGACTGCGGTCTGTGCCACACCCAGTGGACCGTCCAACAGAAGAACCTGACGCTCGACGACGGCCCGCCGCCCACCACTCCGCCACCCACCACTCCGCCGCCCACCAGCCCGCCACCCACCACTCCGCCACCCACCACTCCCCCGCCCGGCGGTGGGACGCCCACCTGCACCGCGGTCTACTCCGTCCAGGACCAGTGGAACGGCGGATTCGTCGCCACCGTCAACGTCACCGCCGGCGCAACCGCCCTCACCGGCTGGCGCGTCACGCTCACCCTGCCGAGCGGAGCATCGATCACCTCGCTGTGGAACGGCGTCGCCGGCGGCACCAGCGGGACGGTCACCGTCGCGAACCAGAGCTACAACGGACGACTGGCCGCCGGCCAGTCCACCAGCTTCGGATTCCAGGGCAGCGGAACCGGCGGCGGAGCCACCGCCACCTGCGTCGGAAGCTGACGCCCGACGACGCCCGTGCCGGTCCGGAAGGTCCCGGACCGGTACGGGCGCGCCGCCTGTCCTCGCGACGGGCAGGTCACGCGGAGTTGCGCCACTTACGGCCGTGCCGGCCGATGAGCCGGTCGGCGTCGGTCGGACCCCAGGAGGCGGCCTCGTAGGTGGGGATCGGCGAGTGGTCCTTCTCCCAGTTCTCGATGATCGGGTCGACGATCCGCCAGCACTGCTGCACCTCGTCGCTGCGGATGAAGAGCGACGCGTCACCGATCAGCGCGTCCAGGAGCAGACGCTCGTACGCCTCCGGGGACTCCTCCATGAAGGTCTGGTCGTACGAGAACTCCATCGTGGCGGTGCGGACCCGGAAGGAGTGACCCGGCACCTTGGCGCCGAAGCGCAGCGAGATGCCCTCGTTCGGCTGGATCCGCAGGATCAGCGCGTCCGCCTCGAGGCCGGTGAGCTGGTCGGTCGGGATCGGCAGGTGCGGCGGCCGCTGGAACTGCAGCGCCACCTCGGTGAGCCGGGCCGGCAGGCGCTTGCCGGTGCGCACGTAGAACGGCACCCCGGCCCACCGCCAGTTGTCCACGTTGAGCCGCATCGCGGCGTAGGTTTCGGTCCGCGACAGCGGGTCGACGCCGGCCTCCTCGCGGTAGCCGGCCATCAACTCCTCGCGGGTGCCGCCCCGGGTGTACTGCCCGCGGACCGCGGCCTCGGCGATGTCCCGGTCGGTGGGGAGCCGGATCGCCTGCAGCAACTTCACCTTCTCGTTGCGCAGGCCCTCGGCCTCGAACGAGGCCGGCGGCTCCATCAGTGCCAGCGCGAGGACCTGGAGCACGTGGTTCTGCACGATGTCCCGCATCGCGCCGGCGTCCTCGTAGAAGCCGCCGCGGCTACCGACGCCCAGGGTCTCCGCGACGGTGATCTGCACGTGGTCGACCCAGGAGCGATCCCAGATGGGCTGGAAAATCGAGTTCGCGAAGCGCAGCGCCAGCACGTTCTGGACGGTGTCCTTGCCCAGATAGTGATCGATACGAAAGACCTGGTGCTCGTCGAACGCGCTGTGCACGACGCCGTCCAGCTCGCGGGCCGTGACCAGGTCCCGCCCGTACGGCTTCTCGATGACCAGGCGGGCGAAGGCACCCTCGCGCGGCTGATTGAGCCCGACACCGGCCAGCCCGTTGATCACCGGCTCGAAGGCCCC
This sequence comes from Micromonospora sp. NPDC049282, assembly GCF_043197045.1. Taxonomy (NCBI): domain Bacteria; kingdom Bacillati; phylum Actinomycetota; class Actinomycetes; order Micromonosporales; family Micromonosporaceae; genus Micromonospora; species Micromonospora sp. NPDC049282. The sequence continues at coordinate 19,791 of NZ_JBICSL010000015.1, read as the reverse complement.
GGCCGGGGTCGACAGGTAGAAGAGTCGGTTGCCGGACGTGCCCCGCTGCGCGTCCAACTCGTCGAGCGTCTCCACCAGCCGCTTGTAGGTCTCCGGGTCGTCGTAGCCGCCGGTCACGTACCGTACGCCGCCTCGGAGCTGGCGCTTGCTGGCGAGGGCGCGCCCGCCGAGGGCGCTCTCGGCGAACTGCTCGTCGGTCATCGGCGTACGCGCGACGCCGACCAGCGCGAACTGGTCCGGGAGCCGCTCGTGCCGGGCCAGGCTCTCGACCGCGGGCAGCAGCTTACGCCGGGTCAGGTCACCGGAGGCGCCGAAGATCACCAGCGTGGCCGGCGGGGCACTCCGCTCCTGGATGAGCTGAGATGCGTGGTCCATGGTCTGCGTTCCTCCGGCCATCAGGGGTGTCGGGTCGGGCGGTGCTGCGCTGTCATGCCAGGAATGGTGCACTGTCGCGGTCGTGCCCGCGGCCACGGGACGTGGCCCCGTTGGTCGCGGAGCTTGAGCGTCGCATGCCGGCCCGACGGATAGGCAGCTCGGTGTCAGCCTGTCGGCGTATCCCTGCTCAGACGTTCGCCCGTGGGATCCGAGTCTCAATTCCCGGGATCCAGGTCGGCGGCCGTGCCGGCAGGGCCTCCTGGTCGCGCTCCGCAGCGGATGGCAGTCGCCGTTTGGAACGGCGTCCCCGTGACCGCCGGGACCCATTTGGTCAACGGCTCCATGCGTGCCCCCGGCGCGATTCGAACGCGCGACCCCTGGATCCGTAATCCAGTGCTCTATCCGCTGAGCCACGGGGGCATGGTGTCGTCGGGCGGACTCGAACCGCCGACCTCTTCGTTGCGAGCGAAGCGCTGCTACCGACTGAGCTACGACCCCATCCGTACCCGGAGCGCGATTCGAACGCGCACTGTCCCCGCCCTGAACGGGGTGCCTCCTGCCGTTGGGCTACCCGGGCATGTTCCGCGTGCCGACGCCCGGCCTCGAACCGGGGGCCTCTCCGTTATGAGCGGAGCGCTCTGGCCACCTGAGCTACGTCGGCGAGGAGAGCCGGCGAGGCGACTCGAACGCCCTACCTCCGGGTTACGAATCCGGTGTGCCCACCGGGGCTCGCCTGCGTGGTGCCCTCGGCGCGAGTCGAACGCGCACTGGCGACGTCCTCAACGTCGGGCCTCTACCGTTGGGCTACGAGGGCATTGCGCTCCCGGCCAGGATTCGCACCCAGCTTTCCGCATCCAGGAGGGAACCGTCTGCTGTCCGAGCAGCCGCATGCCCGCCTCGGCCGGGGTTGGCATGTTCTGCGTAGGCCGTACGGGACTCGAACCCGTAACCTTCCGGCTGAGAATCGGATGAGCTGCCAATTGCTCCAACGGCCCGTGGCGGGCGGGTTGCCGTCTCCCCCGTCCCGGACGGTGTTGCCCCCGGCCGGCGCCCACGCAGGCGCCGGCCGGGTCTTGTTTCCATGCCATCCACTGTGGAGTTGAAAATCAACGACGCCTCCGGCCGTGGCCGGGGCGAAAGCAGGGGCGACAGGAATCGAACCTGCAACCTTCGGCTTTGGAGGCCGGCGCTCTCCCAGTTGAGCTACGCCCCCGTGAGGTTCTTCGGCTAATGAAGAAGCCGCCCTGTCCCTGTCGGGGTGGGCGGCTTGTCAGCTTTCGCTGGCGCTACTCGCGCCGCCACCCCGGCTTCCAGTTCTGCTCGCTCGCGCACAGATCGTGGGCTCGCCCGATCGAGGACAGCACGACACCGCCGCGCGGCATGGACCGCGTGGTTTCGGTGGAGACGTACTGCGACACGGGGAACTCCTTGGTTCGGTCCGGTTGACCTTGCCATTTCACGGTACGACCGATGTCCGCGACGGGCAATGGAAATTCCGGAGTCGTACCGCACGCCTATGATCAGGGCCGCGGGCGTGCCCGCTCCGATCCGCCGCGCCGGTGGAGCTGTCACAGGTGAACGAAGGACGCACATGGCCCGCCCCTACGATCCCGGACCGAAGCAGTTCGTCTTCGCTGTCGGTGACGGCAACGATCAACACGTTTCGGTGGGCGACCCTCAGGAGGCCTACCTGGCCTTCTCTGCGTTCTTCCGGGGTCGCGAGTCCGACACGTACACCATCAGGGATGAACCGGCGAGGCAGAGGTTGGTGCTCATGCCCGCCCTGGGGGTGATCTCCTGGATCAGGGATGCGGACCAACCTCGGTCGGAACACCTCCGGATCGACCGGGCCAACCGCTACCTGCCGAGCGCGATGCTGTTCTTCGAGAACGGATATGCCGGCCTCGACCATTTCGGCCAGTGGTTCTCCGACCTCGCCGACCTCGACGCGTCACCGGAGACCCGCGGCGCCGCCCGCGCCGCCACGATCACGACGGAAGCGGCGGCGACCGAAGAGGTCGGCCGGATCTGGGCGGATTCGGGCATCGTCGACCCGAGCGACCGGTACTACGTCTTCTTCGACTCGCACGACGTCGACGATGACCGAGCCGAACGAGCCGAGCTGCTCCAGCTGATCGAATTCCTCGGTCTCGAACGGGTCGACGCCCCGGCCGGGGCCGCCAGGGGCGAAGTCTGGGTACGCACCGACCCACGCCTCGACGTCGAATGCGCACGGTGGTCGTGAACAGGCGGCGCAGGGGGAAGCCTGGCGACGCCAACCATGAGCCTCGCACCTTCACGATCCCGATCGGGGAAGGCCCGTCGTCGGCGCGACGCCCGGTAGGGGTGTTGTATCGGTTCCTGCCCGGGCGGCCCGGCCGTGACCGGACCGCCCGGCGGTTGGTCAGGCCCGGGTGCGCTGCCGCAGCCGGGTCGAGACGACCGCGCCGGCTGCCATGAGGACCGCGACGACCAGGGACGGCAGGGCGTCGGGCCGGCGCAGCAGTTCCCCCGTCGACACGGCGTTGCCCAGTTGGTGAAGCGTGCCCAGCAGGAGGGTGGGGACGACTGCGATCAGCAGTCGCTGGTCGGCCGTCGCCACCCAGAGGAAGACGGCTGCCCCGGCGATCACCATGGCGGCGGCAACGATCCGCGAGCCCGCGTCGACCATGCGGATACCTTCCGCAGGGATCAGATGCAGGGCGAGTATGCCGATGGTCACCAGAACCGCGTTGGCCCGGGGCGCCGGCGGCACGTCCGCCGGACGCCGCAGGCCCACCAGGATCAGAGGCGTGGCGAGAACCGGCGCCCACCACTGCGGCAGGCCGTTGAGGAACAGGTACGGGGAGATCACGGTCGGCACCACCGCCGCTGCCACCACCAGGACGGCAGCGGTGCGGGTGCGGCCCGCGACGAGCGCCACCAGCGCCGCGCTCACCATGACCTGGTAGACGCCCTGATCCCGCAGGACGCGCAGGGGGTCCGAGAGTCCGCCGAACTGGAACGCCTCGACGAGGTCGTCCAGGCCGATGAGCGCACCCAGCGCCAGCACCGCCATGGCGCCCAGGTGGATGCCCTGCCAGAGCAGCACGGCGGTGGGCCGGGCAGCGGTGCTGCCACCGTGCACCCGTAGGGCGCCCCGGATCAGCGAGGCCGCCTGCCGGACGCTGGGCCAGCGACGGGTGGTCGGTTCGTCGCCGATCAACGTGTCGATCAGTTCGTCGGCGCGTTCGCGGCGGTAATCGGCCGGATAGGCCCGCAGCAGCAGGCGGTAGCGCTTCTCCAGTACATCGGAACTCATGCTGGTCTGATCCTCGCGGTAGAAGGTTGGTGGGCGCTTCCCTGCGACAAGCTCCGGCGCGGCAGGCGGTCCATGACCACCCGGGCGGCCCGGACGAGCCGGTCGGCTTCCTCGGCGAGTACGCGGTAGCCCTCTTCGGTGAGCCGGTAGTAGCGACGGGCACGCCCGTTGACGATCTCTTCACCGTCGGCGGTGACGAGTCCCTCGCCGAGCAGTCGGTCGATCACCGAGTACAGCGAGCCGGCAGCGAGGGTCACCCGCTCATCGGACAGCTCGGTCACCCGCTTGATCACGGCATAACCGTGGAGCGGTCCACCGAGCAGGGCGGCAAGGACGAAGTACGACGGTTCCCGCAGCGCGGGACGCGAAGTCGATCGCATGGTCTCGAATATACAAGCAACTTGAGTATCTAGCCAAGGTGACCGTGCACAGTGGTCGACGGACCTGATCGTTCTCAGCAATTGCCGCACGTCGGACGTCCGGGCGCGCACCGCGCCGGCCCGGTGTCGAGTGATCAGCCCCGCGCAGCGATCACCTTCGGCGGTGTCCGTCCGGTCTGGTCGGGCAGGCGGAGGCGGCGAGCCACACGCCGATGCCGACCGTACCGGCCGCCAGGACGAGGCCGACGATGCGCATCGGGTCGTGGGAGAGTGTTTCCCGGAAGACGGCAATGGCGACGAGGACGCTGACGACGGGGTCGGTGAGTGTGAGAGCCGTCAGGGGCGCGGCGAGGCGGCCTTGCTGGAATGCGGCCTGATTCAACATCAGCCCGAGGGCGACGGCCACCACCAGCGCCGCGGATCGCCAGCTGACCACGGCGGCCAGCAGGGACCCGGCGGGCCCGCCGGTGAGGTCCTTGATCAGCGCTGCCGCGAAGCTGTACGCGACTCCGCCGGCCACGCCCAGCAGCGCGCCCCGCGCGGCGCCATGGCGGCGACGCGCGGTCAGGACGCAGGCCGCGATGGCCGCTACTGCGCAGCCCATGGCGATCGCCCACGCCGCCGGCAGTGGTCGGGTCACGCCGGCGTGGACGTCGGCGAGAAGTAGGAACGCGGTCAGGCCCACCACGCCCACCGCGACCGCGATCAGGTCCCGGCGCGCGATGCGCCGGCCGGCGATGGCCGCCTCGATCAGCACTGCCATGAACAGCCCGCTGGCCATGACAGGTTGCACGACCGCGAGCGCGCCGACACGCAACGCGAGCACCTGGAAAACGACTCCGGCCGTGTCCGGTATCCAGCCGGAGAGCCACAGGCGGTCGCGGAACAGCCGCAGCAGCAGCCGCGGGTCGAGCGCTGCGAAGCGCGGCTGACGGGTCGCGGCACGCTGGTGCAACGCGGCGGACAACGCGAAGCTGAAGGCCGCGGCCAGCGCGTAAAAGATCATGGGTGAGTGAGCGGGTGGTCCGTGGGTGCACGTCGGGACGTCACCGCAGGTTCCCGTCCGGTCCGCCCGCCCGACGCAAGGTCGCGGACACCATCGCGGCCAGGTCGGCGGCGCAGGTGAACGCCGGCGCCGTGGGCGCGGCCGCGCGGGCCAGCACCTGGCACAGGTCCGTGGGGTCTCGGACGTAGGTGGTCAGGCCTGCGCCGGCGAGCACCTGCGCGTTGGCTCGGCCGTGGCCGGGAATCGGGCGGTAGGTGATGGTGGGCAGACCTGCCACCAGGGCCTGCTGGCAGGTGAGGCCACCGGCGTTCTCCACGACCATGTCCACCGCCTGCATGAGGGCGGGCATGTCGTCGACCCAGCCCATGACGTGCCCGGGAAAGCCGGCCAGCCGGCGACGCAGGCTGTCGTTGCGTCCGCACACCACCACCGGCGTGACGCAGCCGGCGGCCAGCACTTCCCTGGCGGTGCTGGCCACGTCGCCGGCACCCCACGACCCGGCCACGATCAGCGCCAGCCTCCCGTGCTCCGGCAGGGCGAACTGGGCGCGAGCGGCGCGTCTGGCGACATCCGTCGGTGGTCGGTACCGGGCGGGCACCAGCGGGTCGACGAGGCGGACGTCCGGTGCGCCACGAATCGCCGCCTGCTGCTGCGTAGCCTCGTGGATCACGCAGTAGGTGTCCACGCCAGTCGCCATCCAGGTCGGGTGGATGACGAAATCGGTGACATAGGTGACGACCGGTGTGCTCAGCTGCCCGGTGTGTCGCAGCGGCCCGAGGATCTGGTTGGCGAACGGGAACGTCGTCACGACCAGGCCGGTGTCCGGCGGCATCAGCGTCAGCATCCGCCAGCGCGCGGGCCGCAACGCGGCCCTGATCGTAGCCACCAGCGGTGGTGAACGGTCGGTGACCGTGAACAAGGCGTCGTAGCTGAGCGGACACCAGCGCAGCAGTGCCCGATAGCCCTCGCGGATCACTCCGTGCAGGCGTTCGGGCAGGGACGCGAAGAAGTCGAGGTGGTGCACCTCGACGCCGTCGAGGGCGAGCCGGGAGGCCAGCTCAGCGGCGGCGGCGTCGTGCCCGGCGCCGATGTCGGCCGACACCACGACGATCCGTCCGCCGTCACGCCGACGATCGGGCCACGGCGCCTCGCCGCGGACCCGGCTCGCCGCAGCCCCGCTCCCGGGCGGGACCCGCTCGTGGGGATGCCCCAGCCACCCGATATTCACGGGCGCGGGTACCCGCTCTCACCGCCGTCACACGCGATCTGTCGCACGAGGGCTGGGCTGCGCGCCCGGCCGTGTCGGCGGTGGGCGACAGAGGTACGCGAGCGGCCGGCCCGAACCTCAGCGCCGGTGACCGCGCGGGCCGGGCGTCACGCACGCCCGGCCCGTCGGCTCACGGCCTGCTCAGCTCGCCGCGCAGGACAACGACGGTACGCCGTTGGTGCCGCTCGACGACCCCAGGAAGCCGAAGGTCGCGCTACCGCCGGCACTGATCGCACCGTTGTAGTCGACGTTGCGGGCGGTCACCGCCGAGCCGCTGGCGGTCACCGTCGCGCTCCACGCCTGCGTCACCTGCTGCCCGTTCGCGAACGTCCAGGTCACCGTCCAACCGCTGATCGCCGAGCTACCGGCGGTCACCCGCACCTCGGCCTGGAAGCCGCCCTGCCACTGACCGGTCACCGTGTACGACGCCGAACAGGACCGCCCGTTCGACGGGGGCGGAGTCGTCGGCGGAGGGGTGGTCGGCGGAGGGGTGGTCGGCGGAGGGGTGGTCGGCGGGGTGGTGGTCGGCGGCGGCGTCGGGGTGCTGCCACCGACGGCGCTCATGATGGCGTCGATGATGCCCTGCTGGGTGACGGTGGCGGAGCTGCGGTTGAACAACCCGAACCCGTACGCCCCGTTGTAGCCGTTGTCCCAGTAGGCGGTGGCCGCCCCGTACTTCTTGGCGGTGGACACCAGGGTGCGCGCGTAGTCCGCGCGGTACCTGTTGTTCGTCGAGTCGGCCGACGTCTTGTCGACCGAACCGTATTCACCGACGAACACCGGGTATCCACGCGAGACGAAGGTGTCGCGCATCTTCTTCAGCTGCGCGTCCATGAAGTCCTGCTGCCCCCAGGTCGACTTCCTCGCCGGATTGGTGGCGGCCGGTCCCCACTGCGTGATGGTGCCGCTCTCCTCGCCGGCGAAGTCCCAGGGGTCGTAGTAGTGCACGGAGATCATGAGCCGCTGCTCGTTGGCGGGAACGGCAGGCGACCGGTACTGGTCCGTCGGCAGCGCGAAGCCGTAGTTGCCCACGGTGTAGTCGATGTTGGTGTTCCAGCCCGCGATGAGCAGCCAGCGCGAGTTGTTGTTCCCGCCGGACCGGCGGACCGTGTCCACGAAGATCTGGTTGTAGGCGTTGATGTTCGAGTAGCACGGCTGGGTCGGATTACCCCACTGTCCGTCGAACTCCTCGTTCATGGACTCGAAGATGAGGCGCTCGCTGTAGCTCTGGAACCTGGTCGCGACCTGCTGCCAGATCTTCTGGTACTTGTCCCTGATCGTCGTCTGGTTCGACGAGTCGCAGATCAACCACGAGCCGGTGATGGTCTTGTAACCGTCGCCGTGCATGTTGATCAGCACATAGAGGCCGCGACCGTAGGCGTAGTCGACGATTTCCTGGATCCGGTTCAGCCAGGCGGAGTTGATCGTGTAGTTCGGGGCGGACCCGATGTTTCCCAGGTAGGAGACCGGGATACGGATCGTCTTGAATCCCGCCGCCTTCACCCGATCGACGAATGCCTGCGTCACCACCGGGTTGCCCCATGCCGTCTCGCTGGGGATCCCGTTGACGTTGGCCTCCAGGGTGTTCCCCAGATTCCAGCCCGCCCCCATGTTGGCGACGAGTTGGGTGGCGTTCAGCTGGGCAATGCTGTCGGCCGACGCGGAACTCGTCATCACGGCTGCGGATCCGGCCAGCGCCAGTACGCCGGAAAGTATGGCGAACTGAACCTTCCTGAGTGTGGACTTCACAAGCATCTCCCGTCTTCGAGCCAACCGTCACGCTGGGTTGTCGAAGCGATTCGACGATATTCGATTGCCTGCGCTGGCAGTCGATCGGGCCGCCAAAGAATAGATGCATATCCATGTAATGAGCAAGGTGGACGGCAGCACGCGCCGCGATGCCGGATGATCCCTGCGTGGAGATCATCCTCTTCAACGCCGCGGCCTTCCTGGTCGCCGAAGCCGAGGAGCACGCGCGCCGGTGACGTCCGTATGAGCTTGGTGTCGGCGTTCGTACCGATCTGGATCCTTACCGCGGTCGGTTACGCGGCCTGTCGTCGGGGCCTGCTGGGCGAGGCGGTGGCGTCGGTGCTCGGCCGGTTCGTATTCCATCTCGCGATGCCGTCCGCCCTGTTCCTGGCCCTGTCCCGAATGCCGCTCTCCGGGTTCGCCGGCCGCTCGCTGCTCGCCTTCGGAGTGAGCACGGCCGCGGTCGTCGGGTTCGGCTGGGTCGGCGCGAGCCGGCTGTTCGGTCGCGAGCCCGGCGAACGGCCGATCTGGGGCATGGCCGCCGGGTACGTGAACTCGGCGAACCTCGGCATCCCGATCGCCACGCAAATTCTGGGCAACGTGTCGTTCCTGGCGGAGGTGGTGCTGCTGCAGGTGCTGGTGGTGACGCCCGTGATCCTGGTCGCCCTGGACCGGCACAGCGACCCGGCCGGGCGGGTACGGGTCCGCCGTATCGCCTCCCTGCCGGTGCGCAACCCGGTGATCCTGGCGTCGCTGCTCGGTATCGCGTGCTCGGCTGCCGGCCTGCATCTGCCGGCGGCGGCCGGCGCGTCGCTCACCCTGCTGTCGGGCGCCGCGGTTCCGGCCGCCCTGGTCGCGCTCGGCGCGTCGCTGCACCGCACGGCGCCGTCGCGGGTCGAACCGGCCGATCCGGCCGAGCTGGCCGTGATCACCGCGTTGAAGCTCGTCGCACAGCCGGTCATCGCGTACGCGACCGGGCTGGCCTTGCACCTGTCCGCACCGCAGTTGCTCGCCGTGGTGGTGTGCGCGGGCCTGCCGACAGCGCAGAACACGTTCATCTACGGCCAGGAGTACCGCCTCGGCGAGGCGGTGGCCAACCGGGCGGTGCTGGTGACCACGACGCTGTCGCTGGCCACCCTGACCGCGACGGCGGCGCTGCTCGGGTAGGTCCACAAGCGGCGCGCTCCTTGCCGCATCCCGTTGCGCCGCCATCTGCGGCTGCGCGGAGCGCTCGGCTCATCGCCGTGGGTCATTAGCCCAATCGAGCACATGGTCGACATCCGCGCGAGTCCACCCGATCGCCGGGTCGATCGGTACCAGAAGCGTCGGCACGGGACGCGTAGCAGCCCAGCGCCGCCCCGCCGCCGTGTGATTGTCGTCAATCCAGGCCGCCGGACGGTCGCCGGCCACGGCGTCGATCGCCGGAACCTTGAGCTCAGGCTCGAACGGCACCGGCGGAAACTGAACAACAGGCAACGGCTCGACCCCGAGCAAGGGCAGGTAGAACTCGTTGGCGCTCTCACCCCAGCCGGTTGCCCACCACAATTCGCCGCCGGCCGCCAACTCACGGATCCAGTCGCCATGCGTCGGGCAGAATCGCACGGGCTCCTCACCCTCGAAAAGCACGCGTTCCTGGTGACCGTCAGGGCAGGCCGGGGCGGCGAACGGATTGAGCACGCCATCAAGGTCGAGCAGAAGAACCGGCGCCGTTCGATCCACGGCTCTACCTTAAGGAAGTCCCACAGCCGGACGCACGGTACAGCCACGGCCGACAAGGACCGTCGGCACGCGCGGCTCCAGCACCGTATCCGACCTCAAGGGCACTGATCTCGGCAAGAGCGGACGTCGCCGGCGCGCGAAGCGGAGTTTCCGGCGCCGACGCCTTCGAGCGCGCCGAAGAGGTCACCGTCGCGGAGGACCAATGTCGAGATCGGTGCACGCGGCAGGGGACGACTCCCCTGGGCCGAATGGGCTGATCTCGACAGATGCCGCGCGCCACCCGAGCGATTGAGCAGGTCACGGGCGGGGTAGTGGCTCTCCTCGCAGAAGATCAATCGGTGGCCGGGGCCCGGCCCGCCCGGCGAGAGGGGTACCACCCGTGCGGACCTGGGGGCGCGACGCCGTCGCGCGGCTGCGGGGCGACGGGATGACCGTGGTCGAGCTGACCACCGCCGCGGTGGTCGCCTGGATCGTGGCGGCGGTGGTGATCCGCCACCCGGACCCGTTCTACGCCCCGACCGCCGCGCTCGTCGTGCTCGGGGAGTCCCGCGGGCGACGGCTGCGGCAGACCGTCGAGATGCTGCTCGCCGTGGCCGCCGCCGTGCTCGTCGCGGAGCTGCTGGTGTACGCGCTGGGCCCGGGCACCGGCACGATCCTGCTGGTGCTGTTGCTGACCACCACGACGCTCGTGGTGATCGGGGCCCGCCGTGCCCTGGTCGTGCAGGCCACCGTCTCGGCCATGTACCTGGTCGTGGTCGCCGCGCCGCACGGGACGCTGATGCCGTTCCGCTTCGTCGACGCGCTCATCGGCGGCGCGGTGGCGCTGGCCGCCAGCCAGTTGATGGCCGCCCGCGACCCGCTGGCGCCGCTGGTGGCGCAGGCGCGGCGCAGCTACACCGACCTGGCCGACCTGCTCGACCAGGTGAACGCGGCGCTGCGGGACTGCGACGAGGATGCCGCCCGCGCCGCGCTGGACCAGGCTCGGCAGGTGGACGACTGCGTCGCCCAGATGCAGGCCGCCGTGCTCGCCACCGGTGAGACGCTGCGGCTGGGACTGCGCCGCCGGCACCTGCGCAAGCTCGTCGAGGTGGAGGCGACGCTGCGGCAGCTCGACTACGCCGCCCGCAACATCCGGGTGCTGGCCCGGGCCGGCGTGACCCTGACCCGCCGACACACCGCCACGGCGCCGGAACTGGCCGCCGCGATCGGCGCGCTGACCGCCGCCGTACGGTCGGCCGGGGAGGCGCTGGCCCGCGGCCTCAGCGGCGCCGACGCCGACCGGCACGCGCAGCGGGCCGACGAGGCGGCCCTGGAAGCGGTCCAGATCGCCGCGGGCCTGCTGCGGGCCGATCCGCCGCTGCCGGTCACCATGATCGTCGGGCAGATCCGGGCGACCGCGATCGACCTGCTGCGCGGCGTCGGCCACGACGATGTGACGGTACTGGACCGGGTGGACGAGGCGCTCGGTCTGAGCCGGGCGTGACGTCCGGACACTCCTACGGACGGTGGGGAGTGTGGATCTGACGGCGCTTCTCTGCGCCAATGGCGTTGGCGGGAAGTTGTGGAGCGCGCTCGATCGGCGGCTGGTCCAGCGGCAGCCCGGACCCGGTGGAACGGTCAGTCCAGTCCGGTCACCGGGGCGCTGGCGCTGCGGGTGAGCCGGCGACGTCGGACTCCTGTGACTCAGCGCGCGCGGCGGTAGTGCATGGCCACCACGCCGTTGCCGAACGGCTCCGCCGAGAGCAGCTCGAGCCGGCGCGTGGCGGGCAGCCCGCCCTGGTGCAGCGTCGGGCCGTGACCGGCGATCCTGGGATGGACGAGCATCTTGTACTCGTCGATCAGGTCCAGCCGGTCGAGCTCGGTCGCGAGCTTGCCGCTTCCGAGGAGGACCCCGGCCGGGGTCGTGTCCTTGAGCTTCTGCACGCTCTCACGCAGATCGCCGGCGATGTGGTGGCTGTTGGTCCACGAAAAGTCCTTGCGCGTCGACGACACCACGTACTTGGGTTTGGCCTCCAGCTTGACCGCCCACTCGCGCATGGCCGGCGGCGCCTGCTCGTCACCGCGGGCGACGGCCGGCCAGTAGCTCTCCATCATCTCGTAGGTGACGCGACCCCACAGCATTGCGCCGCCCTCGTCCATGAGACGGGTGAAGAAGGCGCGCGTCTCATCGTCGGCGATCCCCTCCTGGTGGTCGACGCAACCGTCGAGGGTGAGGTTCAGGCTGAAGATGAGCAGTCCCATGGCTGGCGAGTCTAATCCGGCAGATCAAGCCCTTGGCCCAGTGCCACAACTGCACACCGAACCGGGCGAGGCGCCGGCGGCGCAGTCGTCACCCACCGGGCCAGGCCATCGAACGCCAGACTTTACTGCCCGCGAGCGTGCGATGAGCCCACCGCCCTGTCTCCTTTCACGGGTCGGCAGCGCAGGACCGGTCAGTCGGACCGTCGCTCCCCGACCGAGGGTCGTTGTACCGAGCACTCGGCCGTCTCGCCCGGAGGCGGCCAGACCACGAGGAGGGCGGACCCGTGTCCAGACACCTTGTCGCCGCGCCCACTCATGATCTTTGGCGTCCGAAGAAACTCGAACCTGCTGCCACGCGGAACGAATCACTGGTGACCGTGCGCAGCTGCGGGTGACGTCGACGAAGCCGGTCCTCCAGCCCTTGGCGCAGGGTGGTGCGGGCGGCGGGGCAGCCGTGGCAGGCGCCGGCGAGCTTGACGGTGACGGTGCCGTCGCGCACGTCGACGAGTTCGATGTGCCCGCCGTGGGAGTGAGCGAGGTCGCCGACGGGCCCGTCGAGCAGTTCCTGGGCGGCGTCACGCAGTGGCCCGTCGTCCGGCTCGCCTGAGGAGTCCGCCGGGGCCCAACCGGCCGGGTCGGCGAGAGCGGCGTGCAGAGCCGTACGGACGCGGGCGCCGTCGCGGGACCACTGCCGACCGGGATGCAGCGTGGTGACGATCGCGGCGGGTTCGACGCGGACCTGGGCGAGGGTGCCGTCGTCGCGCAGGGCGGCGAGCGGGGCGGGCAGGGTGGCCGCGACGCCGGTGAAGGGCAGCACCCCGGCCGGAGTGATCCAACGCAGCTGCTCGGGGTGACCGGCGGCAGGCTGGGGATGGATAGGGATCATGACCTTAGCCCGCCAGAAGCACGGTGATGGTCCTGGCCGCGTAGGCCATGAGCCAGGCCAGCGCCGTCAGGTAACCGAACGCGATCAGGGGCCACTTCCAGCCGCCGGTTTCGCGGCGGATGATGCCGACGGTGGCCATGCACTGCAGCGCGAAGGCGAAGTAGACCAGCAGCGCCGCGATGGTCGGGGCGGTGAAGAGTGGCTGCCCGGCGTGCGGTCCGTCGGTGTAGGTCATCGCCTTGAGCGCCTTGGACGGTTGGTCGGGGTTCTCGGCGGCGGCGACCTGGCCGAGGGTGGCGACGAACGTTTCCCGGGCCGACTGCGCCGACAGTACGCCGATGTTGATTCGCCAGTCGAAGCCGAGCGGGTCGAAGACCGGTGCGACGAGGTGGCCCAGGCTGGCGGCGTAGCTGTGGTCGGCGACGTACGCCGAGACCGCGGTGTCGTTGCCCGGGTCGACGCCGTGAGCGCGTACGTCGGCGGTCGAGTGCAGGGGCAGGTTCAGCAGCAGCCAGAGGCTGACGGTGGTGACCGCGATGATGGTGGTGCACTTGCGCAGGAACGACTTGGCCGAGTCGCCGACCGCGATCAGCACCGAGCGGACTGAAGGGATCCGGTACGGGGGCATCTCCATGTAGAACGGCAGCAGCGGGCCGGTGCGGTCGCCGAGTTTCTTGAACACCCAGGCGGCGGTCATGGCGGAGACCGCGCCGAGCAGGTACATGCCGAACATGACCAGGCCCTGCGCGCCGAACGGCCCCCACCGGGTGGACGGGTCGACGAGCAGGCCGATGAGCAGCACGTACACCGGCAGCCGGGCCGAGCAGGTCATCAGCGGCGCGGCCATCATGGTGGCCAGGCGGTCCTTGGCCGACGGCAGGGTGCGGGTGGCCATGATGCCCGGGATCGCGCAGGCGAAGGAGGACAGCAGGGCCACGAACGCGCGGCCTTCCAGGCCGGCGCGGGCCATCACCCGGTCCATCAGGAACGCGGCACGCGACATGTAGCCGACGCCCTCGAGCAGGGAGATCAGCAGGAACAGCAGCATGATCTGCGGTACGAAGACGAGCACCGCGCCGATGCCGCCGATGATCGCGTCGCCGAGCAGTCCGGCCAGCCACGGGTTGCCGACGTGGGTGGTGACCAGCCCGGACAGCCACCCGAAAAAGGACTCCACGTAGCCCTGCAGGGGCGCGGCCAGGGTGAACACGGTCTGGAAGAAGAGCACCATCACGGCGAGGAACACCAACGTGCCCCACAGCGGATGCAGCAAAACCGCGTCGACGCGCTGAGTGACGCGGTGCCGTCCCGGGGCCCGGTAGCCGGCGAAGCTCAGCACCGACTCCGCCCAGGCATCCGCCTCCGCCGGGTCGTCCGGCGGCGGCAGGACCGGCGTCGGCCACGTCGACCACCGCTCGATCTGCTCACGTAGCTGGTCGATGCCTTGACCGCGGTTGCCGAGCACCCGCACCACCGGCACGCCCAGCGCCTGCTGCAACGCCGACAGGTCCAGCTGGCCCTGCCGTACGGCCATCTCGTCGGTGAACGTCACCACCAGGCAGGTGGGCAGGCCGCGGCGCAGCACCTGCGCGACGAACCGCAGCGAACGGCGCAGCGTGGTGGCATCCACCACGACCAGCAGCGCGTCCGGCGGCGCCTCGCCGTCGAGGCGGCCGTCGAGCACGTCGACCATGATCTGCTCGTCGGGGCTGATCGGGTCGAGGCTGTAGGTGCCCGGCAAATCCTCGATCAGGTACCGCCGGTCACCCACCTGCAGGGTGCCGACGAATCGGGACACCGTCACACCGGGATAGTTGCCCGTCTTGGCGTGCAGACCGGTCAGCGAGTTGAAGATGCTCGTCTTACCGGCGTTCGGGCTGCCCGCCAGGGCCAAGCGCGGCAGCGCCGTGTCAACGGCGCCGCCCCCGGCCTCAGCGTGGCAGCCCGAGTCCCTCACCGCGCGTCCCGGACCAGCACGTGAGCGGCCTGCGCGCGGCGCAGGCACAGGTCGTAGTCCTTGACCCGGTACACCACCGGATCCCGCAAGGGCGCGCGACGCACGACCTGCACCAGCGACCCGGCGGTGAACCCGAGGTCCGCCAGCCGGCGCGCCGTCGACGCTGGTGCACCGTCGGCCAGTCCCACGATCGTGGCCCGACTGCCCGGGGGCAGGTCGGCGAGCCGACCCGCTGACCCGGTGGACGCCTCGATTGCACGCACCGGGAGGCCGGCGTGGGCGACAGCGGGACGTCTCAGCACCAGCTCACCATAAGGTAAGGCTGACCTCACCTGCCAGGGCGCGTGACGAACTCCGGCCGGGCGGTCAGCCATCCGACCACTGCGGAAACACGCGGAGCCTCGGGTCAGGAGGACGGCCTGTCCCCCGCGGCGGGGGCCGGTCTGGTCCTTCGTGGCAGCCCGGACGGGCACCGGGGACCGGGCACCGGCCCCCGGCGGCGGGCCTCGCTGCACGGGGGCTGCGCTTCGTCGTCACCGCCGCCACGTGATCGGTCGGCCGGGTGGGGTGATGCGGGCCCGCCGGGCACCCGTCGCGTCCTGCGCTGCGGGACCGGGCCATCGAGGCGTGGCTGCCGCTGGTCCACCCCCTCGCCCGCCGCTACAGCGGCCGCGGCGCGCCCAACGACGACCTGAGGCAGACTGCCGCGCTGGGTCTGATCGAGGCGCTGGACAAGTTCGACCCCACTCGCGGCGTCGACTTCGCCGGCTCAGGATCTGACGCTCCGGCGGATCGGGATGACGGCAATGATCGCCAGCACATGTCCCAGGCCGCCTTGCTACCCGACGGTGGTCAATCAGCTCGCGAACCGGTAGCCAGCGCAGGTGTGGAGCCGTCTGACCCGGGTAGACGCCCTCGCCGAGTTCATGGCGCCCGATCGACTAGGGGGACCGGATGGCCAGCGAATCGTCACATCCGCCGGGCGACAAGGCCGGGCAGGCCCGCGATGCTGCCGTCGACGTCGGCCGCGATGCGAAGCAAGCCGGTGCCCATCTGTCGCACCAAGCGGTAGACCAGGGACGTGAGGTGGCCGCCGAAACCGGCCGGCAGGCGCGCAACCTCGTCGAGGAGGCCACCGGTCAGGCTCGGCAGCAGGCCGAACAACAGCAGCGGCGGGCCGCCGACGCTCTGCGTGCCCTCGGCGGGCAGTTGCGGTCGATGGCCGACGACGGTCATCAGGAGGGCGTCGCGGCCGACCTCGTTCGCCACGGCGCCGACGCCGCCCAGCAGGCGGCGGGATGGCTCGACAACCGCCAGCCCGGCGACTTGCTCGACGAGATTCGCAACTTCGGCCGCAGCCATCCAGGCACCTTCCTCGCCGGCGCCGCGGTTGCCGGACTGCTCGCCGGCCGCCTCACCCGCGCGCTCTCCGGCGGGCAGAACGGTTCCTCCGGCCCGCCGCCCGGCCCACCGCAGGAATTTTCCGACGACGCACTGCACACTCCACCTCCTGCCAGCGCGCGGCCCGACCTGCAGCACGGGCCGACGGGCCATGAGGTGGGACCGTGACCACGCCGCCGCCCCGGGGCGACGGCGACGACAAAGCCCAGCACTCCATCGGCCAACTTCTCGCCGACGCCAGCCGGGACCTGTCCAGCCTGCTACGCCAGGAGGTGCAGCTGGCCAAGGCTGAGCTACGGCAGGAGGTCCGAACTGCGGGCACTGCCGGGGGGATGGTCCTCACCGCCGTGGTCGCTGCGTTACTGACCTTGCTGTTCCTGTCCCACGCCCTGTGGTGGGGCCTGTCCAACGTCATGGACCAGGGCTGGGCGGCACTGATCGTCGCCGCGCTGTGGGCCGCCGTCGGCGTCTTCTCGGGCCTCCGGGCGCGCAAACAGCTCAGCGCGATTCGCACCCTGGCAAAGACGAAGCAGACCGCCCAGGAGATACCTGGCGCCCTGCGGGGCCGCTAAGAAAGCAGGAGGTGGAGCGGCATGACCAGCGATCCCGACCAGATCCGCGCCGAGATCGAGGCCACCAGAGGTGATCTGAGCGCCAACGTCGACGCCCTGACCCACAAGGCCAGCCCGAAAAGAGCGGTGACCGCGCCGATCAGCAAGGCACGCGGACGCCTCGGCCGCGCCATCGACACCATCATGGGAACCGCACGGCACACCCACACCGCCGACACGCTGTCCTCCGGGGCTCACCACAGCAACGACGCCCTGACCGCCGCTGGACAACACGCCCGAGCCCTGCCCCAGGCGTCGAGGCAACACACCCAAGGCAACCCTCTCGCGGCCGGCCTGATCGCCTTCGGAGCGGGACTGCTCGCCTCGTCCCTAGTACCACCCAGCAACACCGAGCAGCAGGTAGCCGGGCGCCTCAAACAACAAGCCCAAGAACACTCCGGGCCAGTCAAGAAACACGCTGCGGACATCGCCCACCAGGCCCAGGACAACCTACGCGGGCCCGCGCACAACGCCGCCGACGCCATCAAGAACATCGCCACCAGCGGCGTGGCCGAAGTACGCGACCAGGGCAGCCAAGCTGCCCGCCACCTCAGCGACGAAGCCCGCCACAGCAAGGACGCACTGTAGACCTGTCCAGCCGGACCTCGTCCCGGTGCAGGCAGCCCTACCGTCGACAAAGCACGGGCGAGATGGGTTCGCGGAGTGATCTGCCAAATAAAGGGTTACCGCAGAAACGCCGCCTGCTCGTCGGGCTCGACCACCGCTGGCTGCTGCTGTTCGCGACCCTGGCCGGGGCCGCGCTGCTGACCGCCGCGGACGTCGTTGGTCGGGTGGTGAGCCGACCCGACGACGACGCGCCGTCCTGACCGCCCTCGCCGTCTCGCCGGTGGTCGGGCAGACCGCCTGCTCGGCCGGTTAGGTGCTGCGGTGAATCTCGGCAACGCCGTGC
Source organism: Micromonospora sp. NPDC049282 (assembly GCF_043197045.1). NCBI lineage: Bacteria > Bacillati > Actinomycetota > Actinomycetes > Micromonosporales > Micromonosporaceae > Micromonospora > Micromonospora sp. NPDC049282. Next base: position 1,988 of record NZ_JBICSL010000015.1, on the reverse strand, counting down.
CCGGCGTCTCGTTCGACGTGGGCGAGCTACGGCTGCCCCGTACGGTTCTGGCCCTGGCGACCGGGCTCTGCTTCGGAGACCACCGGGCTGCTCGGCCGGATCACCGCGGTCGTCGGCACCAACGCGTGCGGGAAGTTGCGTCAACGGGTGTGGATCGGATGGCGCTGGCCCAGCAGACCGAACTACTGCTACTCGACGAGCCGCGCCGGTCCGCCAGGCAGCTCGGCGGCCGTGGTCTGCTGATCGTCGATGCCATGGCGCGCAACTCGGGCACGGGAAACACCTCTCACGGCAAGCCGGGCGAAGTGGTGTGGGCGGACCCCCGCGGTCTGGAGAGGCGTCCGGTCCCCACTCGCGGACGAGGCCACGCTGTGATACCCGGTTCGGGGACGCAGGTGATAATCGGCAGGTCCACACGACGGGTGGATGTGCATCGTGTCGGCGTCAGCGTCCGCGTGACGGTCGCGGCTGGGAGAGGATCTGTCGTGATCAGTGACGCCAACCTGCCGCCGGTACGGCCCATCGGCATGCCGTCGGGGCTGGCGGACGCGGCGTCGTCATCGACAACGACGGAGCCGGCGGTTCTTCTCATCGAGGATGACCCCGGTGATGCGTTGCTCACCCGGGAGTTACTGACCGACAGCGGAATCGGCAGCCGGTTCACCCAGGCAAGCAGCCTGACAGCGGCCTCGACCTCACCGACGGCGCCGGACTGCGTGCTGCTCGACCTGCACCTGCCCGACTGCCATGGGCTGGAGGCACTCGGCCGGGTACTACACCGATGGCCGGATGCGGCCGTGGTGGTCCTCACGGGCCTGGACGACGCGGCCACCGGAACAGCGGCGGTCGCCGCAGGGGCGCAGGACTACCTGGTCAAAGGCCACATCGACGGCGCTCTGCTGGGCCGCACGATCCAGTACGCCATTCAACGCCGACGTGCCGTAGTCACGGAGCGGCAGCTGCGGGACAGCCGGATGCAGGCTAGCGAGAACACGCGGCTGCAACGCGGTCTGCTCCCCACTCCGCTGATCACCGATCCCGCGCTGACGGTTGTCAGCAGGTATGTGCCAGGGCGGGGGCAGTCGCTGCTCGGCGGCGACTTCTTCGACTTGGTTCAGGACGAGGATCACACGCTCCACGCCGTCGTAGGTGACGTCTGCGGCAACGGTCCGGATGAGGCTGCCATCGGCGTCGGCCTACGGGTCGGGTGGCGAACCCTCACCCTGGCCGGGGTGGACAAGGCCTCTCGGATGCGGCTGCTGGAGCAGGTACTCGTCGCCGAGCGACCGCGTGAATCGATGTTCGCGACCGCCTGCACCATCCGGGTCAGCCCAGACCGGTCGAAGGTGGTCATCGTCAGCGCCGGCCACCCTGCGCCACTGGTGATCACGCCCGGCGCAGCCGCCCCCGTACCCATCCGCCATCATCTCGGGCTGGGTATGTTCCCCGGGCGAGGCCGCTGGCAGGAGTCGGTCGTCACACTCCCGGCGGATGCAGGTCTGCTGCTGTACACCGACGGCGTCTACGAAGGGTTCAGCGAGGACGGCACCCGCCTCGGCGAGCAACGCTTCACCGAACTTGCCGCCACGCTGAGCACCATCACGGACCCCGGTGACTTTCTCACCGCCCTGCTCGACGAGATCAGACGCGGCGACGACGGCCGACACAGCGACGACACAGCCCTGCTCTACCTGACCTGGCCTGCCGGAGGAGATCGAACCGATCGATCACGATCGTGAGGAAGCGGGCGCAGCCCATGCGGTTCGGCGACAAGCGGTGGTACGGATGTGGCGGCGACTGGCGGCTTGGGCTGGGGCCGTGGTCCGAGCACCGTCAGCCGGGCCCGTCTCGCTGCGGCCTCTGAATCACATCAGCGGAAGCGCTCTCGATTGCTCAGGCTTCGGTGAGCTGGCCGCGCAGCTTGGTCAGCGCGCGGGCGAGCAGCCGCGACACGTGCATCTGGGAGACGCCGACCCGGGTGGCGATCT
>NZ_JBICSL010000014.1:49352-198774 GCF_043197045.1 Micromonospora sp. NPDC049282 | reverse complement strand
CAACCATCCGAAGACAGCCACCAGTCCGGGGTATAAAACAATTGGCACTGGCTTATCAAGCACCCTGTTGAGTTCTCAAAGAACAACCACACACCAACCAGAAGCCCTACCTCGTAGGACCCCGCTTGGGGCAACCTCTCTAACTTACCCGACTCGACTGCCGCCGTCAACCTCGTGTTGAGATGATCAACTTGGCTCGAGTCGATCCACGCTGACGCTCACCGTTTCCGGCGGTCGTTGCTCCCGTGGGTTTCGGCGGACCGGCCGGCGTCGCTCTCGCAACAACCCGCCCGGCTCCCTGCCGGCTTTCGCACTCTACCCGGCCGGCTTCGCATTCGCAACTCCGTGTCTCCGAAGTCTTCCTGCACCGCCCGAATCCTCGGTCTGGCTCGGCGTCACCGCCACCAGCCCGGCGCCCGTTGTCGGCCGGTTTGCCCCGGCCTCCCGCGTGCAGAGAGAAAGTTACGCGGAGCGGCCCGGGAAGGCAAATCAATGATCGTCGCTGGTTCGCATCGGCCGGCGCGGCGAAAAGGACCTCTCGGAGAGGCACGCGCCGGGGCCCGCCGTGCCAGAGTGGTCGACATGGCTGACCTGTCCCGGCTACCGGCCCTCGCCGAGGAGGCCCTACTCGGTCTCCTGCTGCCGTTCTGGCAGCTGGTCATCGGGGCGTTCGTGCTCGCGGTGCTGCTGCTGTCGGTGCGGCGCCTCGTCCGACGCGGCCCGTCCCGGATGACCACCGCGCTGCTGATCACCGCGGCGGCGATAGCCGGCCTCGCCGTGGTGGGTCTCCTCCTGGAGACCTGACCCGCTCAGAGCCGGCGGTTGGCGAGGCTGGGCAGCTCGGCGCGGATGGCGCGCAGCCGGTCCAGGTCCACCTCCGCGACGGCCACACCGGGGCCGTCGGCGACCTGGCTCACCACCGTCCCCCACGGGTCCACCACCATGCTCCGCCCGAAACAGGTGCGGCCGGGCTCGTGGTCGCCGGTCTGGCCGGCGGCCGCCACGAAGCACTGGTTCTCGATCGCCCGGGCCCGGAGCAGCACCTCCCAGTGATCCCGCCCGGTGTGCATCATGAACGCGGCCGGCACGACCAGGAGTTCGGCGCCACCATCGACGGCGAGCTGCCGATAGAGCTCGGGGAACCGCAGGTCGTAGCAGATCGACAGGCCGACCCGGAGGCCCTCCACGTCGACCACCACCGGCTTCTCCCCCGGCGCCACCGCGGCCGATTCCTGGTAGGAGACGCGGCCGGGGATCTCCACGTCGTACAGGTGGATCTTGCGGTAGGCGGCGGCGAGCGCGCCCTCCCGGTCGAAGACCAGCGACGTGTTCCAGGTGTGCACCGGGTCCGGGCCGGCCTCGTGGAACGAACCCGCGATCACCCAGAGGCCGAGCCGGCGGGCGGTCTCGGCGAAGAACCGCCCCACCTCGCCGTCGACCGGTTCGGCCGGCGGCATCCGGTCGGCGTGGCCGAGATAGTCGACGTACTCCGGAAGCAGGGCGAGGTCGGCGCCGGTCGCCGCGGCCCTGACCAGCAGGTCCTCGGCGGCGGCGAGGTTCGCCGCCCGGTCGTCGCGGGCGTTGAGCTGACAGACGGCGACGCGCATGACTTCGAGGGTACGGGTGGAAACCGCTCGATGCACAAAGCTCAGACGCTGGCCAGCACGAGCGCGGCGGCGGCGAGACCGAGCCCGGCCAACTGGACCGGGCGCAGCCGTTCCCGGTCCACCGCGAGCGCGAGCAGGACGGTGCTCGCCGGATAGAGCGACGCGATGGCGGCCACCACGCTGAGGTGGCCCCGGCCGGCCGCGGCGAGGAAGAGCGCGTTCGCCGCGGAGTCGAGCAGGCCGGCCGCGGCGGCCCAGCCCAGCGCTCGCCGACCCAGCCGCAGGCGCACGCCGGCACGGACGGCGAGCGCGAGGCCGAACGCGATGGAGCTGGCGCGTACCGCCAGCACCGGCCACATCCCGGCGCTCTCGTCGGCCTGGCCGAGAAGCGCGAAGAAGATGCCGAAGAGCAGGCCCGCGGCGAGCGCCGTGCCGATGACCCGACCGGAGACGCGGCCGGCGCCACCGCGCTCGCCCAGGCTGACGAGCGCGATCGCCAACACGGCGAGCCCGGCGCCGCCGAGCGCCACCGCGCCCGGGGAGTCGGCCACGACCAGGCCGGCGACGATCGGTACCACCGCGGCGGTGATCGCGGTTATCGCGCCACCACCGCCATGACGCCGGTGGCCAGCGCGCGGTAGAGCAGCATGACACCGGCCGCGCCGGCCACCCCGGCGAGCAGCCCCCATCCCAGGTCGACGCCGCTCGGTGTGCCGGGGACGACAAGCACCAGCACGATCAGCAGCGGCAGGCTGAGCAGTTGGGACACCACGGTCACGGCGATCGGGTCGGCGTGCCGCGACGCCTTGCCGCCGGAGAAATCGGCCGCGCCGAACGCGATCGCGGACACGGCGGCCAGCACAATGGGAAGCACCCAGCAGTCGTACCATAATAGTGACCGTGAGGGACAGTATGATGACCGACGCCGGTGGGCGGGTGGGTGCGGTGACCGCCGCGGTCGCCCGGCAGGTACGTGAGCTGCGGGCCGCCCGCGGCTGGTCCTTCGATGAGCTGGCCGGCCGGTCCGGCGTCAGCAAGGGCATGCTGGTGCAGATCGAGGGCGCCCGCACCAACCCCAGCATCGGCACGCTCTGCCGGGTCGCCGACGCGTTCGGCGTCAACATCGCGCAACTGCTGGAGCCGGCCGAGGAGAGCTCGGTACGGGTGACCACGGCGGACGAGGCGCCGGTGCTGTGGCGCGGCGAGAACGGCGGCGCGGCGCGCCTGCTCAGCGGGATCGGCGAGCCGGACATGGTCGAACTGTGGGACTGGCGGATGCGGCCCGGCGAGGCGTTGCGCTCCCCCGACCACCCACCGGGAACCCGGGAGATCCTGCATGTGCTGGACGGCGCCCTGACCGTCACCGTCGACGGTGTCGACCACGGGGTGCACGCCGGCGAGACGGTGGAGTTCCACGCCGACCGGCAGCACGGCTATCGCACGGCCGGCGATGGGCCGGTACGCCTGATGATGGTGACGGTCACCCCGTCGGGCGAGTGGGACCGACGGACCCGGTCACGCGGACCGCGCCCGAGCTGACCCGGGCGCGGTCGCGACGACGGCTCAGGCCGACTTCTCCTCGCGGTCCCGGCGACGCCGGCCGGTGAACTCGCGGGGCACGATGGTCGGGTTGACGTTCTCCAGGACGGCCTCCCGGGTGATCAGCACCCGGGCGGCGTCGGGGTTGCTCGGCACCTCGTACATCACGGAGAGGAGCACCTCCTCCATGATGGCCCGCAGGCCACGGGCGCCGGTGCCGCGGAGCATGGCCTGGTCGGCGATCGCCTCCAGCGCCGGCGGCTCGAACTCCAGCTCGACGCCGTCGAGCTCGAACAGGCGCTGGTACTGCCGGACCAGCGCGTTGCGCGGCTCGGTGAGGATCTTCACCAGGGCGCCCCGGTCGAGGCTGCGCACGTTGGTGATCACCGGGAGCCGGCCGATGAACTCGGGGATCAGCCCGAACTTCAGCATGTCTTCCGGCATCACCTGGCTGAAGATGTCGTCGGTCGACCGCTCCGACACCGACCGGAGCCGGGCGCCGAAGCCGGTGCCGCCGGAGCCGGTGCGGGCCTCGATGATCTGGTCGAGGCCGGCGAACGCCCCACCGCAGATGAACAGCACGTTTGTGGTGTCGATCTGGATGAACTCCTGGTGCGGGTGCTTCCGGCCGCCCTGCGGCGGCACGTTGGCGACCGTGCCCTCAAGCATCTTCAGCAGCGCCTGCTGCACGCCCTCGCCGGAGACGTCCCGCGTGATCGACGGGTTCTCCGACTTACGGGCGATCTTGTCGACCTCGTCGATGTAGATGATGCCGGTCTCGGCGCGCTTGATGTCGTAGTCGGCGGCCTGGATCAGCTTGAGGAGGATGTTCTCCACGTCCTCGCCGACGTAGCCCGCCTCGGTGAGCGCGGTGGCGTCGGCGATCGCGAACGGGACGTTGAGCATCCGGGCCAGGGTCTGCGCCAGGTGGGTCTTGCCGCAGCCGGTCGGGCCGAGCAGCATGATGTTGGACTTGGCCAGCTCGACGCCGTCGCTGCCGGAGCCGGGCGCGCCGGCGGCCTCGGCCTGGATCCGCTTGTAGTGGTTGTAGACCGCGACGGCGAGCGCCTTCTTGGCCTGCTCCTGACCCACGACGTAGTTGTCGAGGAACTGGCAGATCTCCATCGGCTTGGGAAGCTCTTCCCACTTCACCTCGCCGGACTCGGCCAGCTCCTCCTCGATGATCTCGTTGCAGAGATCGATGCACTCGTCGCAGATGTAGACCCCGGGGCCCGCGATGAGTTTCTTGACCTGCTTCTGCGACTTGCCACAGAAGGAGCACTTCAGTAGGTCGCCGCCGTCACCGATCCGTGCCACCTACGTTCTCCCTGCACTCATCGGCCGGAGCGCCGGCCCTGACCTGCGGGCGCCGCGGCGCCCGTCCGTCCCTGTCGTCCCACTGTGCTGTCGGCCCCACCCGATCCGACCCGGAGCGGTACAGACCCGACGTTACCCGGTAGCCGGGTTTTCTCCGACCCCCAAAACGGGTGTGTCAGAGGTCGGCCGGGGTCCACCCCCGACCGACCTCCGACCCCGCACGTGCTCAGCCCGCGGCGTGAGTCGCCAGCAGACCCTTCTTGCGGCTGGTCAGGATGGTGTCGACCAGCCCGTAGTCCTTGGACTCCTCGGCCGTCATGATCTTGTCACGGTCGATGTCCTTGCGGACCTGCTCGATCGGCCGGTTGCAGTGGCGGGACAGCATGTCCTCCAGCTGCGTCCGCATCCGCAGGATCTCCCGCGCCTGGATCTCGATGTCCGAACCCTGACCGTAGCCACCCTCGGTGGCCGGCTGGTGGATGATGATCCGGGAGTTCGGCAGCGCCATCCGCTTGCCCGGGGTGCCCGCGGAGAGCAACACCGCCGCCGCGCTGGCCGCCTGCCCGAGGCAGACGGTCTGGATGTCCGGCCGGACGTACTGCATGGTGTCGTAGATCGCCGTCATGGCGGTGAAGGAACCGCCCGGCGAGTTGATGTACATGATGATGTCGCGGTCCGGGTCGGTGCCCTCCAGCGTCAGCAGCTGGGCCATCACGTCGTTGGCCGACGCGTCGTCCACCTGGACGCCGAGGAAGATGATCCGGTCCTCGAAGAGCTTGTTGTAGGGATTCGACTCCTTCATCCCGTACGACGTGCGCTCGACGAACGACGGCAGGACGTAACGGTTGTGCACGGCCGCGAACTGGGGCGGCAGGCTCAGGTCGGTCATCGTCAGCTCCTCGGTCAGCTCAGGGTCCCGGCGCCATCCGGAACCTGCGTGGCCCCGATGATCACCTTGTCGATGAAGCCGTATTCCATGGCCTCCTGGGCGGTGAACCAGCGGTCGCGGTCCGAGTCCGCCTCGATCTGGTCCTGACTCTGGCCGGTGTGGTGCGCGACCCGCTCCTGGAACATCCGCTTGGTGTAGAGCATCTGCTCGGCCTGGATCGCGATGTCCGACGCGGTGCCGCCGAGGCCGCCCGACGGCTGGTGCATCATGATCCGCGCGTGCGGCAGGGCGTAGCGCTTGCCCTTGGTGCCCGCGCAGAGCAGCAGCTGGCCCATGGAGGCGGCCATGCCCATCGCCACGGTGGACACGTCGTTGTCGATGTACTGCATGGTGTCGTAGATCGCCATGCCGGAGTAGACCGAGCCACCCGGCGAGTTGATCCAGAGGAAGATGTCGCGGTCCGGGTCCTCCGCGGCGAGCAGCAGCAGCTGCGCGCAGATGCGGTTGGCCACCTGGTCGTTCACCTCGCTGCCCAGGAAGATGATCCGTTCCTTGAGCAACCGGTTGTAGACCGAGTCGTCGAGGTTGCCAATGGAGTCGCCACCGCGGGCCTCGATCGCCCGGAGCGACTTCTTGGGGATGTGCATGTCGGTCATGGCAGCCCTTCGCTCTCCGTACCGTCCTGTCCGACACTAACCGCTCCGCCTCCGGGCGCACTCCCGGTCGGGGCACTGTTCGCTCTCAGCGCAGTCACCCGTTCGGCGTACCCCGGAAAGGGTTTCGGCCGCCGCCCGGCGCGCAGCGCGGGACGGCGGCCGTCGCCTGACGATCAGTGCTGGTGGTCGTGCTCGGCCTCGTTCTGGGCCCGCAGCGCGTCGAGGGAAACCTCGTTGCCCGCCGAGTCCTTGATCTTGATCTTCTCCATCACCGCGGCGAGCGCCTTGCCCCGGCGGACGTCGCCGAAGACGGCCGCGGCGGCGCCGGAGCGGGCCAGCTGGTCGTAGTACTGCTGCGGGGCCATGCCGGCGCGCTGCGCCCGGTGCACGATCTCGTGCCCGAACTCGTCGTCGGAGACCTGCACGTCCTCGGCGTCGGCCAGGGTGTCCAGCAGGAGCTGGATCTTGACGCCGTCGGTCGCCGCCTCGGTCAGCTCGGCGTCGATCTGCTCCTCGGTCTTCTCCTCCGCGGCGAGGTACTCCTCCATGGAGGCGCCGATGCGCTCGAGCTGGTCGACCATCGCGGCCTTGCGGCTCTCGACCTCCTCCTTGACGACACCCTCCGGCGCCGGCACCTCGGCGGCGGCCACCATCTGCTCGAGGGCCTTGTCACGGGCGGCGTAGATCTGCTCGACCTGCTTGCCGCGGGTGACCCGCTCGCGCAGGTCGCCGCGCAGCTCCTCGATCGTGTCGAACTCGCTGGCCATCTGCGCGAAGTCGTCGTCGAGCTCCGGGAGCTCCTTCTCCTTGACCGTGCGGACGGTCACCGCCACGTCGGCGTCGCGGCCGGCGTAGTCGCCGCCCACGAGCTGGGTGGTGAAGGTGGTGCTGTCGCCGGCGGCCAGGCCGACCAGCGCCTCGTCCAGACCCGGCAGGAGCTGCTTGCTGCCGACCTCGTGCGAGATGTTGCTCGCCGAACCGCCCGGGACCTCCTCGCCGTCGACCGTGGCGTTCAGGTCGATCTGGACGAAGTCGCCCTCCTGGGCGGCCCGCTCGACGGTCTTCAGCGTGGCGAACCGCTCACGGAGGCTGCCGATCTGCTCGTCGATCTCGCTGTCGGCGATCTCGAGCTCGTCGACGGTCACCTCGATGGTGGCCGGGTCCGGCAGGGTGATCTCCGGCCGGACGTCGACCTCGGCGGTGAAGTTGAGCGAGTCACCGTCGTTGAACTCGGTGATGTCGACCTCGGGACGACCGAGCGTCTTGAGGTCGTGCTCGCGGACCGCCGCGAGGATGTTCTGCGGGATGGCCTCCTGGATCGCCTCGTTGAGGACGGTCCCCCGGCCCACCCGCTGGTCGATCACCGCGCTGGGAACCTTGCCCCGGCGGAAGCCGGGAACCTGGACCTGCTGGCCGATCTCCCGGTACGCCTTCCTGAGGCTCGGCTCGAGCTCGACGAACGGCACCTCGATGGCGAGCCGCACGCGCGTCGGGCTCAGAGTCTCGACGGTGCTCTTCACAGGCGTACTCCTTGACGGATCTGGGTGTTGAGTCTGGGGCGTGATTGCGCGCATCGAGTGTAGGCGAGTCGGCCTGCGGCATCGGCAGGGCCCGGGGGTACCGCGCGGAGAAACCGGCGGTTCCCGGGACGATCCGGTCGCGAACGACAGTCGGGGTGGCGGGATTTGAACCCACGGCCCCTCGCTCCCAAAGCGAGTGCGCTACCAAGCTGCGCCACACCCCGTGGCGACGAAGAGTGTATGCCGTCCGGGCACCGGAGCGGGTGACCGGGGCGCTCCGGGCCGCGTTCGCGCCGCGCCCGGACGCCGTGCCGCGTCGCCACCTCGGGCGAGGTGCGGGTCCCGGGCCGGGCCGGACACCACCTCGGCGAGGGGACGGGGTCCCGGGCCGCGGGAAGGCGCAACCTCGCCGAGGTGGCGTGGATCCTGGGTGGCCCGCAGGGACGCGCGGGATACGGGCTGCGCGCCCGGCTCCGGGATTCGGTAGGCTGTCGGGCGCGCCCCGCGACAGCGAGGCGCTCGCGGGCGTAGCTCAATGGTAGAGCTTCAGTCTTCCAAACTGACTACGCGGGTTCGATTCCCGTCGCCCGCTCCACAGCCCTCCGGCCCAGGTCAGAGGCGGTAACCCCCGATCCTGGGCCGGCCGGCCACTCCCCCGCTTCGATCTTGCGGGCCATCCGTTGGCCACTAGCTGCCCGTGCCGGTCTTCCGCCGAGCCTGCCGGGCAATCCGCCGGTCCATGGCCGAGGCGATCTCGCGGTCCCGCTCGCTGGTCGCGTGCTGGTAGACCAACGCGGTCCGCATGCTCGCGTGGCCCGTTCGTTTCATAGCTGTCCGGGTCGACCGGCGTCCCGTCGGAGTGGACGCGGCCGTAGCGGCGCCGCGACCGGGGTTCGTCGACCCCGGTCGTGGCGCGCGCACCGACTCCTACTTCGCAGTCGCGCCCATCGCGTCGACAACCTGCCGGCTCACCGCGGTGTACCCGATAGCGGCGCCCGCCGGCACCCCCTTGATGTGGTTCGCGACGAGGACCACCTCACGCTCGCCGATCACCTCCCCGGTCTTCGGGTCGAAGATCAGCTCGACTCGGGTCTTACCGCGGTCGGACATGGCGACCGCCACCCCGTGGCGCCCTTCGAGGTTGACCGAGTCGCTGACCAGACGCACCCCCGGGATCAGCGCGGCCGCACTGAACAGGGCGGCCCGCAGGTCGGCCGGTACGACACCCGAGCGCAGGATGTCCCGGACGAAGACGAACGCCTCCTCGTCGCGGCCGTTCCCATGACCCTTCGAGTCGCGGTAGATGCGCTCCAGCAGCTGCTTCGGGTCACGTGGCAGGCCGGCCATGAACTGCGCGGTCGGCCCCTGCCAGTTGCCAGCCGCGAGACGCCTGGCGATCTCCTCCGGAGTCGGGTGGTAGACGATCACGCCCGTGGCGTCCCGGAACTTGTCCGCCGAAAGTTTGCTGCCTTCGGGATCGAAGATGCCGGCCGGGGCCTTGACAACGTCCGTGGCGGCGAGTGGCGGCTTGAGCAGCGGGCACTGCTTCGCCTTGGCCTCGTCTGAGGGCCGGAAGAACTGCCGCTCCACCTCCCAGCCCAGCCGCAGCATCCACTCGTCTTCCCACGCCTTCGGGACCCAGGTCTCGTAGACGTTCTTCTGCAGGTAGAAGAGCCCGCAATCGCTGATGTCGCTGCCCGCCATCTCGACGGCGCGGAGGTAGTAGAACTGTCCGGGCCGCAGGGGTGGATCGCTGGCCCGGATCGCCGCGGCGGCAGCTCGGTTGAGTTCGGCCGCGGCGGCCGCATGGCCCACGACCGGGCGACCGTCGGCCGTCGTCACGGCGTCCACCACGACCGTGCCGGCCACGACCGCCGCGACCGCAGCCGCCACCAGCCCGAACCGGACGGCGGGGCGACGGCGGCGGAAGGCATCCAGCAGCCGGAGCCGCGGCCCGGTCCGGACCGGCCGAACGGACGTCCGGTCGGGGAGCGCCGCGACGACGGTGTTCCGAATGCGGTGGAGCGTCGCGGCATCGGGTTCGGGGACCTCCTCGCGGAACTGGCTCACCAACGTGATGTCATCCATGGCGGAATTTCTCCTTCGTGCGTGCTTGGTCGTCGGTGACCCGAACCCCGTCAACGCCGCTGAGCAGGGGTCGCAGCCGTTTGCGGGCCCGGTGCAGGCGCGAGCGCACGGTGCCCGCCGGGATGTCCAGGGCCCGGCCGACCTCCTCAAGGTCGAGATCGGCCCAGGCGTGCAGCAGCAGGACGTCGCGTTCTGCGGCCGGAAGTCCGGCGAGCACGGCGGCCAGCCGCTGGGACAACGCGCTGGCGTCGAGCCGGTCCAGGATCCGGTCGCTCGGGCAGGGATCTGCCAACGCGTCGGTGCCGGTGCGGGCAAGGGAGCGGAAGAGCCGCTCTTCGTCCCGGTGGTGCCGCCGCAGTAGGTTCGTCGCGATGCCGTAGAGCCAGGCGCGCGCGTTAGGTCGGCTCACGTCGTACCGGGCGCGTTGCTCGAACGCGACGAGAAAGGTCTGCGCGACGAGGTCTTCGGCGACGAGGCCACCGGCCCGCCGGGCGAGGTACCGGTGCAGCGCGGCGGCGTGCCGGTCGAACAGGGCCGCGAACGCCTCGGGCAAGTTGCCCGAGCGCGCGATCAGCTCCGCGTCGGTGTGCATCGGCTCCGGTGGACGGCCGGGTGGTGTTTCACTCCTAATCAGTGTCACACCTGTTATTGCCCGAAGCCCTCGACGGCGTTCGCCCCGGCCCGGTCACTCCTCCGGCTCGCGCGGCAGCGGCGCTCCGGCGGGCTCCGGGGCGACCGGGATGGTCTCCCGGCGCAGGGCGCTCAACCCGGCCCGCCGGGCGACGACAGTGAGCCGGTCCCCGCGTGGACCACCATCCGCCGGTCAGCCGACCGGTCGGTCTTCGCGCGCCCGCACGCCGCTGCCCGCATCGGCGGGGTGGCCCGTCGGGGCGCCGGCGGTCGATCATTAGCCGTGCTGTTGACATGCGCCGTCACGACGGCGGCCTTCCTCGTCTGGTCGAGCGTCGCCCGGCTACGGCGGCTCACCGCGCTGGTGACGGTGGCGCTGGTCCTGATCGCCGCCACCGGCCTGGCCCTCACCGCCGTCCAGCCCCGGGCCGCGGTGGAGGCGCGGGTGCTGGTGCTCCTCGGCGCCGCCGGGACGTTGCTCGTCGCGCGGGCGGCGCAGCGGCGCCGCCTCGGCGACCACGACCGGGAACCGGGCTACCGGCAGTGGACGTACCGGATCGGCGTCGGCCTGGCCCTGGCCGCCGGGTGTGGCTGTTTTCCGCTGGCTGCCTGGGATGCCGGCGACGACGGGTTCGTGCCGTCGGTGCACGACCTGGTACCGCCGCCGGACGGGCTCGCCGTCCGGGGCGGCGGCGACACGGAGTGCGCGCCGAGCCGGTGCGCCGTCTCCTACCGACTGGTCGGTGGGGCGTCCGAGCCGGCCGACCGGGTAGCCGGCCGGATGTGGGAGCACCTCGCGAGGCGAGGCTGGCCGCCCGTGGAGCACGGCTGGAGCTGCCGCCCGGTCGGCTGGCTCCTCGACACCCGCCAGACCTGCATCACGATCAGCACGGACGACGGGACAGCCCGAATCACCCTGGAGGGCGGTCGCCCGTACCCACGGTGAGCGGTGGGCCGCCCATGAGGCGTGGTGGGAGCCGCGTGCCGACGACACCGACCGGACGGTCAGGACAGTCGCCGGCGGATCGACTCCCGGTCCTCCGGGGGCAGGGCGTCGGCCACCAGCACCCGGGGCAGCAGGTCCGGCTCCGAGGTCACGGCGCGGAACAGGAACGCCACCGTCACGTCGTGCGCGGGCCGGTGCACGACCTCCACGGGGTCCCCGGCGCGGACCTCGCCCGGCTCGACCACCCGCAGGTACGCGCCGGGCACGGCAGCCGCCGTGAACCGCTTGATCCAGCCCCGCTCGTCCAGCCAGCCCTGGAACGTGCCGCACGGGATTCGGGCGCAGGACACCTCCAGGACGAGGTCCGGCCCGATCCGCCACCGCTCACCGATCAACGCGCCGTTCACGTCCAGGCCGGCGGTGGTCAGGTTCTCGCCGAAGCTGCCGTTGCCCAGCGACCGGCCCAGCTCGGCCTGCCAGCGGTCCAGGTCCTCCCGGGCGTACGCGTAGACGGCCTGGTCGGTGCCGCCGTGGTGGGCCACGTCGTAGACCCGGTCGCCGGCCAGGCCGACGTCGCCGGCGCCCTTCGGGCCGGGCGCGGTGACCGCGACCGGGCCGTCCACGGGCCGCTTGTCGATGCCGGTCGCCTCGATCCCCTTCCAGGGGTTGGCTCGGGGCCGGCCCACGTTCACGGAGAGCACCTTCATGGCGGCGACGGTAGGGGCGACACCGGTGATCGGCCAGCGAATTCCCGTCCGGGGCACGGCCCGGCGGCGGGGCGGCGCGGGCTGCGTACGATGCGGGCCGGACATGCCCGCGTCGGCCGGAGGTAGCGACGGATGTCAGGCCAGCAGGACGGTTTCGCCCTCGGCGTGGACCTCGGCACCTCGAACACGGTGGCGGTGCTGCGCCGGCCGGACGGGACCACCTGGCCGGTGCTCGTGGACGGGCACCCGATCCTGCCGTCCGGGGTGTACGCCGACGCCGACGGTCACCTGCACGTCGGGCGGGACGCCCAGCGCCTGGCCCAGGCCGACCCGGCCGGCTACGAGCCGAACCCGAAGCGGCGGATCGACGAGGAGACCGTCGAGCTGCGCGGTCGGGCGTACCGGCCGGCGGAGCTGCTGGCCGCGACGCTGCGGGCGGTCGCGGACGCGGCGGTGGCCGCGGTCGGCCACCTGCCCCCGGCGGTGGTGACCCACCCGGCCGCCTGGACGCCGCCCCGGCGGCAGGTGCTGCACGACGCGTTGGAACTCGCCGGCTGGCCGGCGGCGGCCGAGCACACGCTCGCCGGGCCGATCGCGCCCGGCACCCGCCTGCTGCGCGAGCCGGTGGCCGCGGCCCGCTACTACACCCAGGTGTTGCGCCGGCCGGTGCCGGTCGGCGGCGCGGTGGCGGTGTTCGACTTCGGCGGCGGCACGCTCGACGTGGCGGTGCTGCGCAACGAGGGCGCCGACCCGTGGGGCGACTCCGGGTTCCAGCTCGTCGCCACCGGCGGGCTCGCCGACCTGGGCGGGCTCGACCTGGACGCGGCTCTGCTCGGGCGGCTCGGTGAGCTGGTGCGGCCGGCCCACGGACGGCAGTGGGCCCGGCTGACCGAGCCGGCGACCACCGCCGACCGGCGGGACCGGCAGCAGCTCTGGGACAACGTGCGCGGCGCCAAGGAGATGCTCTCCCGGGCCATGGTCGCGCCGGTGGCCGTGCCGGGGGTGGAGGCGGCCGTCCCGTTGACCCGGGCGGACTTCGAGCGTCTCGCCGGGCCGCTGCTCGCCCGCGCGGTCGCCGAGACCCGGAACGTGACCGCCGCCGCCGGGCTTCGCCCGGAGCAGCTCTCCGGGCTGTTCCTGGTCGGCGGGTCGACCCGGGTGCCGTTGGTGGCCCGGCTGCTCCACGCCGAGCTGGGCGTCGCGCCGACCGTGCTGGAGCAGCCGGAGCTGCCGGTCGCCGAGGGCGCGCTGACCGACCTGCCGCTGCCCCGGCGGGCCGGCCGGCCCACCGTGCCGGCGGCGGCGACCGGCCCGTCCGGGGCGGACCGGACGGCGACGGTCGGACCGCACGGCATCGCCGTCGAGCCGGCGACCACGGCCCCGGTCGGCCCGCACCGCACGCCGGCCGCCGACGCGACGTCGGCGGCGGCGGGCGGTCCGCACGGCACGCTTGTCGCCGACCCGGCCGGCGCCACCCCGCCCGGGTACGCCCCGACGTCGGCGCCACCCGGCGGGCCGGGCCACGGCGCGGCCGGCGTACCCCAGGGGTGGCCGGGTGCTGCCGGCGTACCCGGACCCTGGTCGTCCGCCCCGGCGGACGGCACGGCGCGCGACGGCGGCCGACGGGGTCGCCGGCTCGCGGTCGGCGCCGGCCTGGCGGTCGTCGTCGTGGCCGCCGCGACGCTGCTGTGGGTGTTCCGGGACCGGCACCCCGCGCTCGACTTCCACACGCCGGAGCTGGTCGAGACCGTGGCCGTGGGCGACGAACGACCCGGCGCGATGTTCACCGCGACGCTCGCCGACCGCGCCTACCTGGCCTGGTCGCGGCCGGACGACCGGCTCACCGTGCGGGCGGTGGACGCCGCCACCGGCCGGAAGCTCTGGGAGGGACAGACCGGGGTGAGCGCCGAACGGTGGGCCGGGATCCGGGCGCTGCCCGACGGCGTCGCCGTGCTCGCCGACGCCTCCGGATCGAGCACGCCCCGACCGCTGATGGTGCTCGACGGCGACTCCGGCAGGCAGCGGTGGGCCACCGGCATCGCCGGCGACGACGAGGTCTTCCTCGGCGCCGGCACGCTGGTCCGACTGGACCGCGCCGGCAACCGGCTGGTCGGGTTGCGACTGGACGACGGCCGGGAGCGGTGGACGCGGGACAACCCCCGCAGCGGGTACGGCGACGCCCGAACGGTCGTGGTGCCGGTCGGCACCGGGGAGGCGCTGGACGGCGCCGCGTACCCGGACGGCTCGCCGCTCGCGCCGTGGGCGGGCGAGGCCGACCGGCTGGCGCAGGTGGGCGCGGACCGCTCGGTGCGGGTGCTGGCCATGGACACCGGGAAGATCCTGCGCAGCCGGGACAACGTGGCCGACCTCGACGACCCGGTGGCCGCCCGCGACGACCGGCTGTACGTGGCGGAGAGCGACCGTGGCCTGCGGCTGCTCTCCTACGACCTGGGCAGCGTCGGCACGCCCGACGTGCTCTACGAGGCCACCACCCCGGACAGCCGGGCGAAGGCGCTGGTCACCTGCGGGAGGCACCGCGCCTGCCTGCTGGAGGTGCCCGGCGCGGACGCCGACGGCACGCGGGTGGTGGTCGCGACCGAGGACGAGGGCAGCCGGCACTGGGCGGCCCCGCGGGCAGCCCGGCTGGTCCCGCTCGGCGAGCACCTGCTGGCCGCACGGACCCTGCCCCGGGACTCGGTGACGCTGTTCGCGCCAGACGGCCGACCGGTGCTGCGCGAGCGTGACGGGGTGGCGGTCCGGCTGGACGCCGGCAACCTGCTGCTGTTCGACAAGGAGCCGAGCGGCTACGAGGACAACCGGGTCCTGGCCGGGCTCGCGGCCGACGGGAAGCCGGTCGAGATGGGGCAGGTGAAGCAGATCCGCAGCGGGTCCTGCTCCTGGAACACGGCGATGCTGGTGTGCGGCGCGGAGAAGGAGTTCCGGCTGTACCGGTTCGCCGGCTGAGCGCCGAGCACCAACTGCCTCTCCGGCAACTACGCCGGCACCGGGGAGCTGTCCGAGCCGGAGAGCCGCAACGTGATCGACCTGGCCAAGGCGCATCCCAACATCAGGTTCGCGATGAACATGCACTTTTACGGCGGCTACTTCAGGTGGCCGCCCGGGGCGTACCGGGCCGACGGGCGGGTCACCCTGCCCCGGTCGGCCGGGCGGTGCGGAGTGCGGTCCCGGTTTCCGTCCCCCGGGCCGCGGGTAGGGCGGGCACATGGCGACGAACACGAAGGCGTACCTGATGGGCGGCCCCAAGGACGGCACCAGCCAGGACGCGGGTGACCAGGCCCTGTTGGAGATCGAGATCGACGGGATGATCCACCGCTACCTCAAGACCACCCAGCAGCACGGCGACGACGGCGTGGCCTACAACTACGACGGCATGGTGGCCCCGGGTGGGGGCGAGCCGGGCGTCGAGGACCCCGCCGCGCGCGTCGCCTCGCCGAAGGCCGACGCCGAGGAGGGGTGACCGCTCGTCCCGACGGGCGACGGATGAACCGGGCGGGGCGGGGTAATTCGAGCGCCGTCCTGGAGGAGTGACGACCGGCGTCGCGGCGAACCGCGACCGGACGTGCGGGCGGGCGGCATCACGCCGACCCGCCCGCCGCCGACGCCGTCGCCGGCCGAGCACGGTTGGCCAGGTGGCCGGCATCGACTAGCGTGCGCTCCCGTGACATCGATTCGTATCGCCCCGATCGTGCTGGCCTGCGCCCTGGCGACGCTCACCGCCTGCGGCGGCGGGGACCCCGCCACCGAGGCCGGCGGCACGGCCACGTCCGCCTCGGCCCCCGCCGCCACGACCCCCGCCGCCACGACCCCGGCTGCCACCGCGTCCTCGCCGGGCGCGGCGAACACCGCCGGCGACAAGCAGCTCTGCGAGTCCGTCAAGAAGTCGGGCGACGAGATGAAGGCGCGACTCGTCTCCGCCGTGCAGGCCGGCCGCGACCCGAAAGCCGAGGTCACCAAGATCCTGGCCGAGATGGGCCGGACCGCCACCACGCTGGCCTCGACCGGGGGCGACGGCGCCGCGGTCGCCGCCCTGAAGACGTTCGGCGCGGAGAACACCAAGGCGGCGAAGGCCGCCGACCCGAGCACCGCCGCCGACAGCCCCGCCATGGAGAAGGCCGGCGCGGACCTCAACGCCGCCTGCAAGGCAGCCGGCGTCACGACCACCTTCTGACCCGACCCGCGCGGTGCGGACGAACCGGCGCGGGCGGGGCGGCGCCAGGCCGACCCACCCGCGCCGGGTGGCTCAGTTGCCGGTGACCCAGTTCCAGGCGGAGACCACCCACTCGGTCTGCTGGAGGTAGGCCACCCCCACCCCGGCCAGGAAGAGCGTGGTGATCATGTGCGCGCCGCGGGCGCTCCGGCGCACCCGGCCGAGCTGCCGTTCCAGGATCAGCCGGCCGAGCAGCCGGGCCAACGCGAAGACGCCGACGGCGGTGAGCAGGCTGAGCACGAACGTGAGCAGCGGGGCGATCAGATTGCCCCGGCCGGAGATCGCCCAGATGCCCCAGCAGACGAACGCGAACAGGGCGCCGGCCGCGCTCCACTCCCCGCCCCGGCGGGCCTGGGCCAGGTGCCAGCTCATCGACCGGCGCGGCGCCGGCTCACCGGCCCAGTCGCCGTGCTCCACGGTCGGGAACGGCTCGGTGCGGGGCGTACGGCGCTGACCGACCGCCGCCACCCCGCGCCGGAACGCGTCCCGCTGCTCCGGCACCGGCTGGGGCGGCACCTCCACGGTGCGCTCCGCCCACGGCTGTGTCTGGTCCGCCATCTTCCGTCCTCCCCCTCGACCGACGTCGGCCTCCGTTCCGAGGGTAGCCACCCGGCAAATAGGGTGCCGACCCCACCGTGATCGGGTACACACGGGCGATGACCGACGCGGTGGTGCCCCGGGCCGAGGACTTCGACGAGATCGCCGCGCTGCTGGCGCTGGCCTTCCACGACACTCCCGACCCGGAGGTGCGGGAGGTCGAACGTCCGATCTTCGAACCGGAACGGTCGCTGCTGGTCCGCGACGGCGGGACGGCCGTGGCGCACGCCGCCGCGTTCGGCCGCGACCTGGCCGTACCCGGTTCGGACGTGCCGGCCGCGCACGTGACCATGGTGGCGGTCGCACCCACGCATCGCCGCCGCGGCCTGCTCACCGGGCTGATGCGTCGGCAGCTACGGGAGATCCGCGACGCCCGCCGGGAGCCGGTCGCGGTGCTCTGGGCCAGCGAGGGCCGCATCTACCCCCGGTTCGGCTACGGCTCCGCGGCCCAGCGGCTGGTGCTGGCCGCCGACACCACCGGGCTGCGGCTGCCCGCCCCCACGCCCGCCGAGGGCACGCTGCGCCTGGACCGGCCGGCCGCGCACGCCGGCGAGCTGGCCCGGCTGTACGAGCGGGCGCGCGCCGACCGCCCCGGCTGGTCCCGCCGGGACGAGCGCTGGTGGGCGTACGTGCTGGCGGACGTGGCGGGCCGGCGGGGCGGCGCCACCGAGCGGCGGGTGCTGCTGCACGACGGGCCGGACGGGCCCGACGGGTACGCGCTCTACCGGACGAAGGAGGAGTGGACCGGCCACGGCCCCCGGGGTGAGGTGCAGGTCGGGGAGGTGGTGGCGCACACGCCGGAGGCGTACCTGGCGCTGTGGCGGCTGCTGCTCTCGGTCGACCTGACCCGGCGGTTGTCCTTCCCGATCGCCGCCGTGGACGAGCCGCTGCTCCGGCTCGTCGACGAGCCCCGCCAGCTCGCCCCGCGGCTCGCCGACGGGCTCTGGTTGCGGGTGGTGGACGTCCCGGCCGCGCTCACCGCCCGCCGCTACGCCGCCGACGTCAACGTGGTGGTGGAGGTCGTCGACGCGCTGCTGCCGGAGAACAGCGGCCGGTGGCGGCTGGTCGGCGGGCCGGCCGGGGCGGAGTGCGCCGCCACCACCGCGCCGGCCGGGCTGTCCTGCGACGTCCGCGCGCTCGGCGAGCTCTACCTGGGCGGCACCACCCCGGCCGCGCTGGCCGCCACCGGGCGCGTCCGCGAGCTGATCCCGGGCACACTGGCCGCCACCACCGCGGCCTTCACCTGGCACCGGTCCCCCACCCCGATGGAGGTCTTCTGACCGGCCGACGGTGCGGGCGGGTGGACGGGCGGGTCCGGGCGGTACGGTCGGGGGGTGGGTGAGGCGGAGCGACGGCGACGGCGGCTGCGGCATCACGGCGAGGCGAGTGAGCCGGCCGACGCCGTGGAGACGAGCGCCAGCACGGCCGTGGTGCACGACGACGTCGCGCCCCGGCCCCCGCACGGGCCCCGACGCGCCGAGCCGGAGCCACCGCACGGGCCCCGACGCGCCGAGCCGGAGCCGCCGGACGACGTTCCCCGGCCGCCGCGCGGCATCCGGCGCGGCGCCCCCTCCGCCGACGAGGGCGAACGAGGACTGCGCGGCCTCGTCGGTTCTGGGTCGTCGCAGGTGAGCGTGACCGCCGCGATGCGGGCCCGGGACGCGGCCCGCCCCACCGAGGACGACCTCGCCCAGGCCGAGGAGCGGGTGGTGCTGGTCCGCCGCAACTGGGTGCCCCGCGAGGACCTGCCCCGCAGCGGCCGCTGACCGGCCGCGCCGACGCCGGACGCGGCCGGGCGGGGCAGGCCGCCCCTCCGCACCCGGCGCCGGGGACGCACCGGACCCGTCAGGCGGGCAGTTCCGGCAGCCGGCCGCTCTGCTCGTAGTCGGCCACCTGGGCGATCCGCCGGCTGTGCCGGGGGTTGCCGGAGAAGGCCGTGGTCAGGAACGCCTCGACCAGGGCGGTGGCCTCGTCCAGCGTGTGCTGCCGGGCGCCGATCGCGACGACATTGGCGTCGTTGTGCTCCCGGGAGAGCTGGGCGGTGTCGACGTTCCAGGCGAGCGCCGCCCGGACGCCGGCCACCTTGTTCGCGGCGATCTGCTCGCCGTTGCCCGAGCCGCCGATCACCACGCCGAGGCTGCCCGGGTCGCCGACCACCCGGTCGCCGGCGTGCAGGCAGAACGCCGGGTAGTCGTCGTCCGGGTCGAAGGCGTGCGGACCCACGTCCACCACCTCGTAGCCCTGCTTGGCCAGGTGGTTGGCCAGGTGCACCTTCAGCTCGAAACCGGCGTGGTCGGATCCCAGGTAGACGCGCATACCGCGCAGTCTGACAGGCCCGCCTCCGCAATCGCCGCCCGGGCGGCGGCCCGGAGGCGGTACGTCACACGCCGGTCAGCGGGGCAACTCCGCCACCACCAGGCCGGCCCGCGCCTTCGGGGTGAACCAGGTGCTCTTGCGCGGCATCTTCTCCCGGGCCAGGTTGACCGCGACGAAGTCGTCCACGGTCACCGGCGCCACCAGCACGGCCAGCTCGGCCCGGCCGGCGTCGACCTCACCGGTCAGCCAGCTCGCCGGATAGTCGCCCCCCACGTACGTGATCCGCTTGTCGCCCGGGTCGAGACCCAGCGCGTCGCGCAGCAGCAGCCGCTCGACCAGCGCGTGGTCCAGGTTCTCCAACCGGCCGGCGCCGACGTGCGGCAGCGTCACCGCGTATCCCCGGCCGGCGAGGTGCAGGTGCACGGTGCCGCCGGTGGCCGGGACGCCGACCGGGCCGGCGGCCTCGGTGACCTCGGCGCCGGCGGCGCGGAGCCGGTCGAGCAGCTCGTCCGGCGTGGTGGTCAGCTCGCTGACCAGCCGGTTGTAGGGCTGGATGGCGACCGAGGCCGGCGTGGTGATCACCGAGAGGAAGCGCGGGAAGCCGCCGGTCTGCGCGGCCAGGCTGCGGTGGTTGCCGTCCGCGACCACCAGGTCCCCACCGCCGGCCAGCCCGGTCAGCTCGTCCTGCGCCGGACCCGGGCCGACCAGCCAGATCGCGTGCGTCCGGCCGGACTGGTCGACGTCGGTCGCGGCGGGCGCGCCGGCCGACTCGGTCGCCGCCGCGAGCGCCGCGTGCAGCTCGTCGCCGCGCCCGGTCTGGAGCAGGAGTACGGGCGAGAGCAGGTGACCGAGCGCCTCGGCCAGCGCGACGCGCTCGCGCACCTTCGCGATGAACACGTCCTCGTTGCGGATCACCAGGCCGGGCTCGTCGGCGCGGGTGGAGATCTGGTCGGTGTCGACCATGGCCCACAGCCCGTACGCGTTCTCCTCGCCCGGCGCGCTGATCCGGTAGAGGACCACCACCTGCTCGGCGGGGGTGTAGCTGCCGTCCGCCTTGGCCTCGGTGAGGCGAGCCACCGCGTCCGGGAGGGCGTCGACAAACGACTTCCCGACGCTGTCCGGCGCCCGGTGGGGCATCTCGATGCCCAGGGCACTGTGCGGGTTCGCCTCGACGATGGCGGTGATCTCCGCGTCGTCGGCGAACTCGTCGTAGTTCTGCGCGCCGGTGCCGCCGGTGGTGATCCAGGCCCGGGCGATCGGATGCACGATCGTCATGCCCGCTGACGCTACCCGCGCCCCCTCCGCCCCCGTCGCCGGACTCGCTCCCTTCCACCAGGTGAAAGGAGGGGCCCCTGGTTAACGCCTCAGGAAGAGGCGGGGCCCCCTTTTGACAACCCGCGCTCAGGCGACCGGGTCGCGGTGGCGGCCGGGACCGGCCGGGCGACGGGACGGCGCGGACGGGCGGGAGCCGGCGTTGAGGCGTACCGTCGTCACCCCCACGGCGGCCTGGTGGCCGGCGGCGCCGGACCGGGTCGGGGCGCGATCGGGGCGGCCCGACCCGGGCGGAGTGATCCGCGAGGTGGCCACCACCCGGGCCACACCGACCACGATCGGCGGGGCCAGCAGGTGGGCCAGCTCGGCCGGACCGGCGGGCCAGTCGCCCTCGGCCACCGACCAGTACGTCGCACCGGGATCCTCGGTCGCCGGCTGCGTCGCGTCGTCTGACAGGCGGCGGTGCTTACCCATTGAGAACGCCTCCAGGAGCTGCCGTGGCGCGGCCACGGTCGGGCCGCCGGCTGGAACACCCGGTGAAACGAGCCCCGCACCGGCCCGGTGACGGGCGGCGCGGAGCGGCGCGGGTTGTCAAGAGGGGCCCCTCCTGCACCAGAGGCGTTGACAGGGGGCCCCTCCTTACCCCTCAGTCGAAGATGGGGCCCTGGGTACGGGTCCGCTTGAGCTCGTAGAAGCCGGGCGTGGCGGAGACCAGCAGCACGCCGTCCCACAGCCGGCCGGCCGCCTCACCCTTCGGCGCCGGGGTGATCACCGGCCCGAAGAACGCGACGGTGCCGCCGTCCGGCCCGGGAGCGTGGACCACAGGCGTGCCCACCTCGGTGCCGACCGGGCGCATGCCGGCCTCGTGGCTGGCCCGCAGCGCGTCGTCGTACTGGGTGGACTCGGCGGCGTCGGCGAGCGCCGGGTCCAGCCCGACGTCGGTGAGCGCGCCGACGAGCATGTCCCGGCCCAACTCCTCCTTGCCCAGGTGGATCCGGGTGCCCATCGCGGTGTAGAGCTTCGCCAGCGCCTCGGCGCCGTGCGCCTGCTCGACGGCGATGCACACCCGCACCGGGCCCCAGCCCTTGCGCATCATGTCCTGATATTCCTCCGGCAGCTCCCGCCCCTCGTTGAGCACGGACAGGCTCATCACGTGGAACCGGATGTCCACGTCCCGGACCTGCTCGACCTCCAGCAGCCAGCGGGAGGTGATCCACGCCCACGGGCACAGCGGGTCGAACCACATGTCCGCGGTGACACGTTCGGTCACGGTGTCGTCCCTTCACGTCTTCCCCACGCCGGAGTCCCGGCGCCTTCACCCTCAGATCCTCACCCCGTGCCCCGTCGACCGGTACCCGAATGAGAGCGTGACCTCGACCACCGAAGGCGGTGCGTGCATGGAAGACTCGGTGCTGCGCCGGCCGTCACGAGCGGGCCGGGCAGGGACCGGCGCCGCGGGGCGCGGCGAGACGAGTGGGATGGAGACGAACAGTGCCGGGAGTGCGCAACCTGACCCAGGTCGAGGCGACCGAGCGGGCCCGCCTGCTCGAGGTGACCGGGTACGACATCAGCCTTGACCTGTCGACCGCCGTGCAGCCCACCGGTCGCACGTTCCGCTCGGTGACCGAGGTCCGGTTCCGCTGCGCCGAGCCGGGGGCGACCACCTTCATCGAGACGGCCGCCGAGTCGGTGCGCTCGGCCACCCTCAACGGCGAGCCGGTCGACCTGTCCGACTGGTCCGCCGAGAAGGGTCTCACGCTGACCGGCCTGGCGGCCGAGAACGTGCTCGTGGTCGACGCCGACTTCGGCTACTCGAACAGCGGCCAGGGCCTGCACCGCACCGTCGACCCGGTCGACGGCGAGACCTACCTCTACAGCCAGTTCGAGACGGCCGACGCGCAGAAGGTCTTCGCCTGCTTCGACCAGCCCGACCTGAAGAGCGTCTACACCTGGCACGCCACCGTCCCGGACCACTGGAAGGTCGTGTCGAACATGCCGGTGGCCCGCGAGGAGGCCGCCGGCGAGGGCATGAAGACGCTGCACTTCACCGTCTCGGAGCGGATGAGCACCTACATCACCGCGCTCTGCGCCGGGCCCTACCACGAGGTGCGGCACACCCATGACGGCATCGACATGGGCTACTTCTGCCGGGCCAGCATGGCGCCCCACCTCGACGCGGACGACCTGCACCTGATCACCACGCAGGGCTTCGACTTCTTCCACGAGAAGTTCGGCGTGCGCTACCCGCTGCCCAAGTACGACCAGCTCTGGGTGCCGGACTTCAACGCCGGCGCGATGGAGAACTTCGGCTGCGTCACGCACGCCGAGTCGCACTACATCTTCCGCTCGCAGGTCACCGACTTCGAGTACGAGCAGCGTGCCAACACGATCCTGCACGAGCTGGCGCACATGTGGTTCGGTGACCTGGTCACCATGCGCTGGTGGAACGACCTGTGGCTGAACGAGTCGTTCGCCGAGTGGGCCAGCCACTGGTGCAACACCCACGCCACCCGCTTCACCGACGCCTGGACGACGTTCCTGTCCATCCGGAAGAACTGGGGCTACCGGCAGGACCAGCTCTCCTCCACCCACCCGGTCTACTGCGAGATGCCGGACCTGGAGGCCGTCGAGGTCAACTTCGACGGCATCACGTACGCCAAGGGCGCCAGCGTGCTCAAGCAGCTCGTCGCGTACGTGGGCGAGGAGCCGTTCCTGGCCGGCCTGCGGGCCTACTTCGGCAAGCACGCGTGGGGCAACGCCACCTTCGACGACCTGCTCTCCGAGCTGGAGACGGCCTCCGGCCGGGAGCTGCGCAAGTTCGCCGCCCAGTGGCTGGAGACCGCACAGGTCAACACGCTGCGCCCGGAGCTGACCATCGGCGCCGACGGCGGGTACGAGCGGGTGGTGGTGCGGCAGGAGGCGCCGGCCGGGCACCCGACGCTGCGGACGCACCGGATCGGGGTGGGTCTCTACGACCTGACCGACGGTCGACTGGCCCGCCGTGAGCTGGTCGAGGTGGACGTGACCGGTGAGCTGACCGAGCTGTCCGCGCTGCACGGCAAGCCGGCCGCGGACGTGCTGCTGCTCAACGACGAGGACCTCACCTACACCAAGCTGCGCCTGGACGAGCGGTCCATGTCGACAGTGGTGCAGCACATCTCCGGGTTCGACTCGTCGCTGGCGCGGGCGCTGTGCTGGACGGCCGCCTGGGACATGACCCGCGACGCCGAGTTGGCGGCCCGCGACTACGTGGCGCTGGTGCTGGCCGGGCTGACCGCCGAGACCGACATCAACCTGGTGACCGCCACGCTGCGCCAGGCGACCACCGCGCTCACCTTCTACGCCGACCCGGCGTGGGCGCCGACCGGCTGGGCGGACCTGGCCCGTACCGCGCGGACCGCGCTCGCCGCGGCGGAGCCGGGCAGCGGGTTCCAGCTCGCCTGGGCCCGGGCGTACGCCTCCTCGGCCCGCTCCAGCGAGGACCTGGCGACGCTGCGCGGCTGGCTGGCCGGCAGCGGGGTGCCGGACGGGCTGACCGTCGACACCGAGCTGCGCTGGACCGTGCTCCAGTCGCTGGTCGCCAACGGCGCGGCCGGGGCCGCCGAGGTGGACGCCGAGCTGGCGGGTGACCGCACCGCCAGCGGCGAGCGGGAGGCCGCGTACGCGTACGCGTTGGTGCCGACCGAGGCGAACAAGGCCACGGTGTGGGCGCAGCTCACCGGCCCGGACGCGCTGCCCAACTGGCGCAACCGGGCGCTGCTGCAGGGTCTCACCCACCCGGCGCAGGTGGAGTTGACGGCGCCCTACCGGGAGCGCTACTTCGCCACCGTGGATCAGGTCTGGGCGCAGCGGGACAGCGAGCCGGCGCAGGAGTTCGTGCAGCTCGCCTACCCGTCGTACCTGGTCGAGGAGGAGACGGTCGCGGCCACCGACGCGTGGCTGGCCCGCGACGGCCAGCCGGCGTCGCTGCGCCGGCTGGTGGCCGAGGGGCGCGACGGCGTGGTCCGCGCGTTGAAGGCCCGCGAGCGGGACGCCCACAGCGCCTGATCAGGGGTACGACGGCCGGGGCCGGCGTGGGCGCGAGCCCGCGTCGACCCCGGCCGTTTATCGTGTACGGAGGAGGTGGACGTGATGGCACAGCCGACCCACGAGTGGCATCCGCGTCAGCGGCCGTGGCAGGAGGAGGACCTGTCCGACCTCCCGGAAGACGGGAACCGCTACGAGATCATCGACGGGAGCCTGCACGTGACCCCACCGGCCCTGCCGGAGCACCACGAACTCGCGGACGACATCCGGATGGCCCTGCGCCAAGTCGCCCCGGAGGGGTGGCGGGTGATTCGCGAGATCGGAGTACGGGTGCCCGAGGGCAACTTGATCCCGGACATCACCGTGCTCAAGTCGGATGCGCCTCGGAAACAGATGTGGGCAGAACCTGCGAACGTTGCCCTGGTCATCGAGGTGGAGTCGCCCAACAGCCGACGGCATGACCGGTTCACCAAGCCCGCGCTCTACGCCGAGGCCGGCATCCTGCACTACTGGCGGGTCGAGCAGGGGGACTTCGGCCCGATCGTCTACCGCTACCAGTTGGTCAAGGGCGTGCACTACGACCTGGTCGGAACTCTCGGCCCGGACGATCCGGTGCACATTGACGAGCCGTGGCCGATGCGGCTGGACCCCTCCGACTGGCCGCGCTGAGCCCGCGAGAAGCCCGGCCCGCAGATGCGCGGGCCGGGCTTCGTCGTGCGTGCGGGGCGGTGCTCAGCCCTTGCCGGCGTGGCTGGCGAGCTGGTCGAGGCCGTGGATGACGCCACCGGCCAGGTCGCCGCCGCCGAAGGAGGCCACCATGGAGAGCGCGGCCAACTTGACGTACGTGTCCGGGATGCGCTTGCGCGCGTACTTGCCGGTGACGATCTCCAGCTGCCGCTGGTTGGGCAACACCGCGATCAGCACCGACCGCTCCGGTTCGGCGAGCTGCCGGTGCAGCCGCTCGGCATGCTCCCGGATCGGGTCGTCGAGGCCACCCACGTAGACCGAGAAGACCAGGCCGGTGCCCTGGTCGGCCAGGCGGAGCGCCTCGTCGATGCGGAGCAGCTGCCGGGTCGAGAACGGCCCGTCCAGCACGTCGGGCGGGGTGCCCGTCCCGGTCGCGGGCCGCGCTTCACCAACGGTCACTTGCGCCTCCGGTTCCACCGGCCGGAGCCTCCCGGCCGGCCTGCTCCTGCTTGCGGCTGGTCAACGCCGGCGCCTGCGCCCCGGCGGTCAGCGCGGTGCCGGCCGAGTCGGCCAACTGCTCCGGGCGGCCAAGGAACCAGACCGGAGTGAAGTCGAAGGGCCGCCCCGGCCGGTAGCGCTTGGCGCCGCCACCGCTGCCACGGCTGCCGGCGGCCGCCAGACCGGCGATCACCAGCACCGCGGCGGCCGGGATGCCGACGAAGAACACCAACGTCTCGGTAACAGACAATCCCAACGCCCCCAGGCGGAAAGAGACCAGGAATGTTCCGGGTCGGGTGGACGGTCACGACGGGCCGCGCCCGACCTCGCTTGTGATGTTCACGTTAGCGGAGTCGACGGCCCGCCAGATTGCGGGGTGCTGATCCCATCCGCCACACCAGTGCTCCAGCTGCGCGGCAGTGGCGGTCAATGTCGCGTCGTCGCCGTAGCGGCCGGTGAGCAGCACCCCGACCGGCAGGCCCTCGGCGGTCCGGCCGACCGGCAGCGAAACGGACGGGTCGCCGGTGACGTTGAACACGGCGCAGTACGGCGAGAAGCGCCGCTGCCGGTCGAAATCGTCCGCCGGGTCGAGGGCGGCGAACGCGCCGACCGGCGCCTGCGGGGCGGCCAGCGTGGGGCAGAGCAGCAGGTCACAGCCGGCGGTGCGGCGTACGCCCCGGCGTACCTGGGCCTGCAGCTCGCCGAGGGCGGCCATCAGCCGGGCGGCGCCGATCGCGTCGCCGCGCTCGCGCAGGAACCGGGTCAGCGGCAGCAGCTCGCCCTCCCGGCCGGCCGGGACCGGGGCGAGCGCCAGCGCGTACCAGACGGTCTCGAACATCGGCCACGCCTCCGGGCCGAGCGGCGCGGGGACCTCGACCAGCTCGTGCCCGGCGTCGGCGAGCAGCGCGGCGGCGCGGTCGACGGCGGCCACGCAGTCGGGGTGGACCGGCTCGTCGGCGAGCATCGGGGTGGTGAAGCGGCCGATCCGCAGCCGGCCGGGGTCGGCGGCGCGGGCGGCGCCGAGGTAGCCGCCGGTGGGCGCGGCCGGCGGCAGGTACGGCTCGCCGGGCACCGGCCGGGCCAGCACGTCGAGCAGCGCGGCCACGTCGGCGACGGTGCGGCCGATCGGACCGTTGGTGGGCAGCCCGAATGCGCCGAAGCCGAGCGGGCCGCCGGAGACCAGCCCTCGGCTCGGTTTGTGGCCGACCAGGCCGCAGAGCGAGGCCGGGATGCGCAGCGA
Organism: Micromonospora sp. NPDC049282; assembly: GCF_043197045.1. NCBI lineage: Bacteria > Bacillati > Actinomycetota > Actinomycetes > Micromonosporales > Micromonosporaceae > Micromonospora > Micromonospora sp. NPDC049282. The sequence goes on along the minus strand of NZ_JBICSL010000014.1, from coordinate 172,011 downwards.
GCCGCCGCCGTCGGAGCCCTGCGCCACCGGCACCAGGCCGGCGGCGACCGCGGCGGCCGCGCCACCGCTGGAGCCGCCCGCGGTGTACGCCGGGTCCCACGGGTTGCGGGCCGGCGGCGCGACCCGCCCCTCGGAGTAGAGCGAGCAGCCCAGCTCGGAGGTGGTGGTCTTGCCGAGGCTGACCAGACCGGCGTCGGTCAGGAAGCGGACCACGTCGGCGTCGACCGGTGGCACGAAGTCGGCGAAGGCGGCCGAGCCGAACGTGGTGCGTACCCCGGCGGTCAGCGTCAGGTCCTTGATCGCGGTCGGCACCCCGTGCAGTGGTCCACGCTCCGCCACCGGCACGGCGTCGGCGGCGTGGGCCGCGGCCCGGGCCCGCTCGGCGGTGACGGTGACGAACGCGCCGACGGCGTCGCCGAGCGCGTCGACCCGGCGCAGGTGGTGCTCGACCAGCTCCAGGCTGGACAGTTCGCCCCGGCGGATCGCGGCGGCCTGCTCCAGCGCGGTCAGGTCGTGCGGCTCGGCCATGCCCACCATCCTGCCCGCTGGGCGGCGGGACGGCCGGACGACACGTCCGGCCGCGCGGCGGCCCGGCCCATACCCGGGTGGCATGACCGGATCGGGATTGCCCGGCCAGGGGCTCCGGCGCGGACGATAACCTCATCGATCAAATTCGATCGATGTCGCCGCAACCGCCACCCCAGGGAGCGTGCCGTGCAACCCGTACCCGACTCGCAGAACACCCCATCCCCGACCCGCCGCCGCCTTTCGCGTGCCCTCCGCCCGCTGCTCGCCCTCGCCCTGACCGCCGCCGGCCTCGCCGGGCTGCCTGCCGCACCGGCCGGGGCCCGCGACGGCGCCGCAGTCACGGTGCTCGCCGCGAACCCCTACGAGCGGGGTCCCGCGCCCACGACGGCCAGCATCGAGGCCACCCGCGGCCCGTTCGCCATCGCCCAGATTACGGTCGCCGCGTCCAGCGTGAGCGGCTTCCGGGGCGGCACGATCTACTACCCGACCAGCACCGCCGAGGGCACCTTCGGCGCGGTCGCCATCTCCCCCGGCTTCACCGCCAGCCAGTCCTCGGTCGCCTGGCTCGGGCCGCGCCTGGCATCCCAGGGCTTCGTGGTCATCACCATCGACACGCTCTCCGTCTACGACCAGCCGGCCAGCCGTGGCACCCAACTCCTGGCCGCCGTGGACTACCTGGCCAACACCAGCACCGTACGGACCCGGGTGGACCGGAACCGGCTCGCCGTGATGGGGCACTCGATGGGTGGCGGCGGCAGCCTCTCGGCGGCCAACGCCCGGCCCGCCCTGCAGGCGGCGATCCCGCTGACCGGCTGGCACACGGTGAAGAACTGGTCGTCGGTACGCGTGCCGACGCTTGTCATCGGCGCCGAGAACGACACCGTGGCCCCGGTGTCGTCGCACTCGGAGCCGTTCTACACCAGCCTGCCGGCCACCCTGGACAAGGCGTACCTGGAGTTGAACGCGGCCAGCCACTCGGCGCCGACCTCACCGAACGTGACGGTCGCGAAGTACAGCATCTCCTGGCTCAAGCGGTTCGTCGACGACGACACCCGCTACGAGCAGTTCCTCTGCCCGGCGCCCCGGAGCAGCGCCATCGAGGAGTACCGCGACACCTGCCCGCACTCCTGACCCCGTCCCGCGGAAGCTTCGGGTGCGTCTGTCGTCGCCACAGCGACAACAGACGCACCCAAGGACGTCAGAACCGTGAGGCCCGGTCGAGGCCGAGGAAACGCAGGGCGTTGCCGCCGAGCAGCGCGGCCCGCTGGGCGTCGGTCAGGAAGTCCGAGCGGTGCACCACCTGACCGACCGGCCGCTCCCCCAGCGGGTACGGGTAGTCGCTGCCGAGCAGCACCCGGTCGGCGCCCATGGTGTCCACCAGCAGTCGCAACGCGGCCGGCTCGAAGACCACCGAGTCCACGCTGAACCGGTCGACGTACGAGCTGGGCGGCGCGGTGGACGCCCCGCGTACCAGGTCGCCGCGACGGTGCCAGGCGTTGTTGGCGCGGCCCAGCCAGAACGGGAAGCTGCCGCCGCCGTGGGCGAAGCAGATCCGCAGCGTCTCCGGCACCCGGTCGAACACGCCGCCGAGGATCAGCGCCAGCACCGACAGGTGCGTCTCCGCCGGCATCCCGGCCAGCCAGCGGGCCATCCACCGGTTCAGCCGGGGCCCGCCGGGCATGTCCCACGGGTGCACGAAGACCGGCGCGCCGACCTCGGCGCAGTGGGTCAGGAACCGCACGATGCCGGCGTCGTCGAGGTCCCGGTCGCCGACGTGGTTGCCGATCTCCACACCGGCGTGCCCGGCGGCGAGGCAGCGGTCCAGCTCGGCGCAGGCGGCGTCCGGGTCCTGCAACGGCACCTGGCAGAACGGCACCAGCCGGTCGCCGCCGGCCGCGGTGACCTCCAGGGTGAGGTCGTTGAAGATCCGGGAGACCTTGACCGCCTGGTCGGCCGGGCGGTCGTAGCCGAAGAAGACCGGGGTGGGCGACACCACCTGCACGTCGACGCCGTCGGCGGCCATGTCGGCGAGCCGGGTGGGCGCGTCCCAGCACGGCGCTCCGACCGGCCGGAACTCCGTCTCCCCCACCATGATCATGGCAGCCCGTTCGGAGTCCACCCGCAGCCACGGCCAGCCGGACCCGCCGCAGGCCGCGGCGAGGTCCGGCCAACCCTTCGGTACGACGTGCGTGTGCACGTCCACCACCGGCACCGGCATCAGCCCTTGCCCGGGTGCAACGCGCCGCAGTTGTCGCAGGTGCGGGCCTTCTCGTCGGCGTAGAACGCGGCGAAGACCGGGGGCAGGTCGGCGGCGATGTCACGGACCTGCAACTCGACCTCGTGCACCCGGTGGCTGCACTCGGCGCAGTACCACTGGAACCTCTCCAGCGTGCCCTCCTCGCGGACCCGCTCGATCACCATGCCGATCGAGCCGGCCTCCGGGCGCTGCGGCGAGTGCGGGGTGTCGCGCGGCAGCATCCACATCTGCCCCTCGCGCACGTGCACCGTACGCGGGCCCTCGGGCGTCATCAGGTTGATGTGCATGTTGCCCTTGACCTGGTAGAAGAACTCCTCGTACGGGTCGACGTGGAAGTCGGTGCGCTGGTTCGGCCCGCCCACCACCATGACGATGAAGTCGTCGCTGCCGGGCAGCATCTCCTTGTTGCCCACCGGCGGCTTGAGCAGGTGCTGATTCTCCCCGATCCAGCCGGTGAAGCTGAACGGCTCGGCGATCTCACTCATGACGGACCTCCCGACGGCAGTAGGGCCACGGCCTGCATCTCGATCAGCAGGTGCGGGTGCGGAAGCTGGTGCACGGCCACCGTGGTTCGGGTCGGACCGGTGGCGTCGAAGAACTCCGCCCACACCTCGTTGTAGCCACCGAAGTCGTTCATGTTGACCAGGTAGCTGGTGACCTGCACCAGGTCGGTCAGCTCGGCGCCGACCGACCGCAGCAGGTCGCGGATGTTCCCGATCACGGCCCGGGTCTGCGCCCGGACGTCGAGGTCGGTGGTGCCGAACTCGTCCACCGAGACACCGGCGAACGTGTTGTCCGGGCGGCGCGACGACGTACCGGAGACGAAGACGAACCCGCCCGCCACCTTGACGTGCGGGAACGCCCCACGCGGCACGGCCTTCCCGGCCACCACCCGGGTGGTCATGAGATGGCCTTCAGCGAGGCGGAGCCGAGCTTCTCCACCACGGCGCGCACGTGCGCGCCCGGGCGCAGCGGCACCGCGGCGGTGGCCGCGCCGGCCAGGAAGACCCAGCCCCTGCGCAGCCGGACACCGTGCCGGCCGGCCAGCCGCAGGCCCTCGTCGAGCGCGCGGCGCGGGTCGCCGAGGATGGCCGCGGTCGAGCCGACCTGCGCCACCCGCCCGTCGACCTCCAGCAGCACACCCAGATTGTCCAACCCGTCCGGCACCGGTGACCAGGGCCCGATCGCGAACGCGGCGGCCGAGGTGTTGTCGGCGATCACGTCCGGCAGCGAGAAGGTGAAGTTCGCGTACCGGGAGTCGATCAACTCGATCGCCGGGGCGACCGCGCGGACCGCCCGGGTGAACGAGCCGACCGGCTCGCCCGGGTCGGGCAGCCGGTCCAGCAGGAACGCCACCTCCGGCTCGACCCGGGGGTGGATGAAGCCGGTGGTGTCGACGGTGCCGCCGTCGGGCACCCGCATCACGTCGGTCAGCCGGCCCCAGATCACCTCGTCCACGCCGACCTGGGCCATCTTGGCCTTGCTGGTCAGCCCCATCTTCAGCCCGACCATCCGCTCGCCACGGTCGAGGCGGCGCTGGACCAGCGCCGCCTGCACCGCGTACGCGGCGTCCACGTCGAGCCCGGTCTCGGCCGCGAGCTGCGGGATGGCGGTGGCGGAGTCCGCCGCCGCGCCCAGCTTCTCCGCGATTCCCGCCACGTCCGGCCCGATCATCTTCCGTCACCTTCCTTCGTCAGCGACTGCGGGGCTCGCCGACCCGGCTCACTCCTCGCGCTCGCGGTGCCGCCGGCCAGGTCCAGTGCCACGTCCACGATCATGTCCTCCTGGCCGCCGACCATCCGGCGGCGCCCCAGTTCCACCAGGATCGAGCGGACGTCCACCCCGTACTTCGCCGACGCCCGCTCGGCGTGGCGCAGGAAGCTGGAGTAGACGCCCGCGTACCCCAGGGAGAGCGTCTCCCGGTCGACCTGGACCGGCCGGTCCTGCAACGGGCGGACCAGGTCGTCGGCGGCGTCCATCAGCGCGAACACGTCGCAGCCGTGCTTCCAGCCGTGCAGCTCGGCGACCGCGACGAAGACCTCGAGCGGGGCGTTGCCGGCGCCCGCGCCCATCCCGGCCAGCGACGCGTCCACCCGGACGGTCCGCCCGGACGGCGAGCCGAGCGGACCACCGCCGAGGATCCGGCCGTGCTCGACCGCCAGCACGCTGTTCGCCACGCCCAGGGAGAGGTTGTGGTGGGCGTGGATGCCGATCTGCGTCTCCGGTTCCAGCACCTGCCGGTACGCGTCGACGCGCTGCGCCACGTCGGACATCAGCAGCCGGCCGCCGGAGTCGGTGACGTAGACGCAGTGCGCCCCGTACGACTCCATCAGCTTGGCCTGGGCGGCCAGCCCGGCCGGGTCGTTGAGGTGCGACATCATCAGGAACCCGGAGACGTCCATGCCGTTCTCCCGGGCCCAGGCGATGTGCTGGGCGGAGATGTCCGCCTCGGTGCAGTGGGTGGCGATCCGCACGCTTGTCACCCCGAGCGCCTTCGCCGCCCTCAGGTCGGCGATGGTGCCGATGCCCGGCAGCAGCAGCGTGGTGAGCCGCGCGGTGGTCAGCACCTCGGCGGCGGCCGAGATCCAGTCCGCGTCGGCGGCCGCGCCGTGGCCGTAGTTGACGCTGGAGCCGGCCAGCCCGTCGCCGTGCGCCACCTCGATGGCGGCCACCCCGGCGGCGTCGAGCGCGGCGGCGACGGTACGGACCTGGTCGACGGTGTAGCGGTGGGCGATGGCGTGCATGCCGTCGCGCAGCGTCACGTCCTGGATGTAGAGGTCGGTCATCGCACGGCCGCCTTCCGGAGCGTGACCAGCCGCTCGGCGGTGCGCAGCGCGGCCGACGTCATGATGTCCAGGTTCCCGGCGTACGCGGGCAGGTAGTGCCCGGCGCCGAAGACCTCCAGGAAGACCGACACCTGCAACCCGGTGACGCGCCGGCCGAGCACCGGCGCGTACGTGTCCACCGGGTCGAACTGCACCTCCTGCTTGAGGCGGTAGCCGGGGACGTACTCCTGCACGGTCTTCACCATGTCGGCCACCGAGGCGGCGATCTCCACCCGGTCGGCGTCGGCGTCCGGGCAGATGCAGTAGACGGTGTCCCGCATCAGCAGCGGCGGGTCGGCCGGGTTCAACACGATGATGGCCTTGCCGCGCTCGGCGCCGCCGACCACCTCGATGGCCCGGGCGGTGGTCTCGGTGAACTCGTCGATGTTGGCCCGGGTGCCCGGACCGGCCGAGCGGGAGGCGATCGAGGCGACGATCTCCCCGTACGCGACCGGGCTGACCCGGCCGACCGCGTGCACGATCGGCACGGTGGCCTGCCCGCCGCAGGTGACCATGTTGACGTTCGGCTCACCCAGGTGCTCGTCCAGGTTGACCGACGGGACCACGTACGGGCCGATCGCGGCCGGGGTCAGGTCGACCACGGTTCGACCGTGCGCGCGCAGCACCTCGTCGTGGCGGCGGTGCGCGCCGGCCGAGGTGGCGTCGAAGACCAGCTCGACGTCGGCGAACTCGGGCAACGCGACCAGGCCGTCGACGCCGTCGGCGGTGGTGGCCACGCCGAGCCGCCGGGCCCGGGCCAGGCCGTCCGAGGCCGGGTCGATGCCGGCCATCGCCACCATCCGCAGCGTGTCGCTCAGCCGCAGCACCTTGATCATCAGGTCGGTGCCGATGTTGCCCGACCCGAGCACCGCCACCCCGACAGTCATGAGGTCTCCTTGGAGAAGCAGGTACGCACCGAGCCGAGCCCGGAGATCCGCGCCTCGTACCCGGCGCCCGGCGTGACCGGCACCATCGGGCCGAGCGCGCCGGAGAGCACCACGTCGCCGGCCTTCAGCGGGTCGCCGGCGCGGGCCATGGTGGCGGCCAGCCAGCGCAGCGCGTGCAGCGGGTTGCCGAGGCAGGCCGCGCCCGCGCCGACCGAGACCGGCTCCCCGGCGTGCTCCAGCACCATCCCGCACAGCCGCAGGTCCACGTCGGCGAGCCGGCGCGGCGCGGTGCCGAGCACGAACAGCCCGCTGGACGCGTTGTCCGCGACCGTGTCCACGATGGAGATGTCCCAGTCGGCGATCCGCGAGTCGACGATCTCGATGGCCGGCAGCACGTGGTCCACGGCCCGGATCAGGTCGACCGCGGTGACCCGCTCGTCCGGCAGGTCGGCGCCGAGCACGAAGGCGATCTCCGCCTCCACCCGGGGCTGGAGCAGCCGGCCGATCGGCACCTCCTCGCCGTCGCCGACGGCCATGTCGTCGAAGAGCACCCCGAAGTCGGGCTGGAAGACGCCGAAGCTCTCCTGCACCGTCCGCGAGGTCAGCCCGATCTTCGCGCCGACCCGGCGGTGGCCCTTGCCCAGGCGCTGCCGGGTGTAGACCTGCTGAACCTGGTACGCGGCCTCGACGTCGCCCTCCGGCAACAGCCGGCCGCGCAGCGGCGGGCAGGGCTTCCCCTCCTGCCGGGCCACGGCCAGTTCCCGGTTGGCGGCCTCGATGTCCACCGTCATGTCGGCTCCTCGCTCGCGGTCACAGGGCCATCCTTCGTTCGCGACTGCGGGGCTCGCAAACCCGGCTCACTCCTCGCGCTCACGTCAGGTCCACGCAGACGTTCGTCAGTTCGGAGTAGAAGGCCAGCGAGTGCACGCCACCCTCGCGGCCGACGCCTGATGCCTTCACCCCGCCGAACGGGGTGCGCAGGTCGCGCAGGAACCAGGTGTTGACCCAGACGATACCGGCGTCCAGCCGCACCCCGGCCCGGTGCGCCCGGCCCACGTCCCGGGTCCAGACCGTCGCCGCCAGGCCGTATTCGGTGCCGTTGGCCAACGCGTACGCCTCGTCCTCGTGGTCGAACGGCGCGACGTGCACCACCGGTCCGAAGATCTCCTCGCGGTTGGTCCGGGCGTCCGGCCCGAGCCCGGTGAGCACCGTCGGCTGCACGTACGCGCCACCGTCGCGGGCGTCGCCGAAGCGCGGCGTCCCGCCACCGGCGCGCACCTCGGCGCCCTCGGTGCGGGCCAGCGCATAGTGGCCGAGCACCTTGTCCCGGTGGGCGTGCGAGATCAGCGGCATGTTCGCCGTCGCCTCGTCGGCCGGCCAGCCGTACGCCAGCTCGTCCGCGCGCTTCGCCAGCCGCGCGGTGAACTCCTCGAAGACCGGCCGCTGCACGTAGATCCGCTCGGTGCAGAGGCAGACCTGGCCGCCGTTGGTGAAGCTGGACCGCACCGAGCCGGCGACCGCCGCGTCCAGGTCGGCGTCGGCGAAGACCAGCCCGGCGTTCTTGCCGCCCAGCTCGAAGCTGACCGCCTTCACCCCGTCGGCGGCGGCGCGCATGATGGCGCTGCCGGTGGCCGACTCGCCGGTGAACGTGATCGCGTCCACGCCGGGGTGCCGGGTCAGGTGCTCGCCGGCCGAGCCGGGGCCGAAGCCGTGCACCAGGTTGAACACGCCGTCCGGCACCCCGGCCGCGGCCATCACCTCGGCCAGCAGGGTGGCCGAGGCCGGTGTCTCCTCGCTGGGCTTGACCACCACCGCGTTGCCGCAGGCCAGCGCCGGGGCGACCTTCCAGGTGAGCAGCAGCAGCGGCAGGTTCCACGGCACGATGACCGCGACCACCCCGACCGGCTTTCGGACGGCGTAGTTCAGCGCCCGGCCGCCGGTCGGGGTGACCGTGGTGAACGACTCGGTCGGCGCGGTCGACACGATCTCGGCGAACGCCCGGAAGTTGGCCGCGCCGCGCGGGATGTCCAGCGTGCGGGCCTGCGAGATGGCCTTGCCGGTGTCGGCGACCTCGGCCGCGACCAGGTCGTCGAAGCGCCGTTCCAGCTCGTCGGCAACCCGGCGCAGCACCTCGGCGCGCTCCCGCTCGCCCATCCGGCCCCACGGGCCGCGCAGCGCCGCCCGGCCGGCGGCCACCGCGTCGTCGACCACCGACTCGGACGCCTCGACCACCTCGAAGACCGGTTGGCCGGTGACCGGGCTGCGCTTGGTGAACCGGGGGCCGGCGTCGGTGAACGCGCCGCCGACGAAGTTGCGCAGCAGGCCGGGGCCGTCCGGCGCGTGCCCGGTCATCAGCCGGGGGTCCCAGAGCGTCACCGCCGCCTCCCCAGCGCCGCGCCGACGCCGGCGGCCAGCAGCGCCGCCGCGCCGGCCGCGACCGCGCCGACCGCCGCGTACTGGCGACGCACCCGGCGACGCACCTGGGCGTACGGGGTGGTGGAGAACGAGACCAGCTCGTACTGGGAGACGTAGCGGCCGGGCAGCGTCCGCTCCAGCGCGTGCTCGACCCTCTTGCGGGCCCGGAACACCGGGGAGGCGACCCTGTCCCGCATCTCCACGAAGTTGGCCAGCGCCATCCGGGCGATCGCCTCGGCGTCGTCCTGCCGGCGCCGCTGGAACAGCGGCAGCGCGGCGGCCCACTCGTCGTCGCACTCGGAGAGGCAGCGGTCCAACTCGACCACGTCCTCGAACGCGCAGTTCGCGCCCTGGCCGTAGAACGGCACGATGGCGTGCGCGGCGTCGCCGATGAGGCCGACCGTGCCGGCCACCTGCCACGGCGTGCAGCGCACCGTGCCGAGCACGCCGACCGGGTTGTGCTGGTAGTCGTCGACCAGGTTCGGCGCCAGCGGGACCAGATCCGGGTAGTGGGCGGCGAAGAACCGCTCGATCGCGGCCGGGCTGCTCAGCGACGCGAAGCTGCGGGTGCCGTGGGTGGGCCAGAACAGCGTGCAGGTGAACGAGCGGTCCGGGTTCGGCAGCGCGATCATCATCGAGGTGCCGCGCGGCCAGATGTGCAGCGCGCCCGGGTCCAGGGCGAACTCCCCGCCGGCCGGCGGGATGGTCAGCTCCTTGTAGCCGTAGTCGAGGAAGTCCAGGCTCTCGGTCAGGCCCCCGTACGCCAGCAACTGCCCACGCACCGCGGAGCCCGCGCCGTCGGCGCCGAGGACGACCGACGCGGTGGCGGTGACCTTGCCCTGCGGGGTCTCGAACGTCATCTCCCCGCCGACCGGGTCCAGGCCGACCAGCCGGTGGTCGAAGGCGATCCGCACGCCCGGCAGCGCGGCGGCGGCGTCGAGCAGCGCGTTGTTCAGCGCGCCCCGGCTGATCGAGTTGATCGCCCGGTCCCCGGAGACGCTGTACGACTGGAACTGCGGCTCACCCTCGACCGGGTGGATCATCCGCCCGCGCATCGGCAGCGCGTCCGCCATCACCTGCCGGTCCAGACCGATCCGGCGCAACGCGTCCAGGCCGCGCTCGGAGAGCGCCAGGTTGATCGAGCGTCCGCGCTCGACGGTCCCGCCGCGCGGGTCCGGCCGCCGCTCGTAGAGCGCGACCGGGTAGCCGCGCCGGGCCAGGAAACAGGCCAGCAGGCAGCCGGCCAGCCCGGCCCCGACCACCGCGATCTCGTCGCGTTCCGTCATGTCGCGGCACCTGCCTTCCGTTCGCGACTGCGGGGCTCGCAAACCCGGCTCACTCCTCGCGCTCACCGGGCCTCCGAGACGGTGGCGGCCAGCGCCTCGGCGACCCGCCAGCAGTCGTGGTAGGTCGAGTAGAGCGGCACCGGGGCGAACCGCACCACGTCCGGTTCCCGGGCGTCGGCGATCACGCCGTGCTCGTGCCGCAGTCGCTTGGTCAGCTCGCCGGCGCTACCGGTGCCGACCCGGACCGAGAGCTGGCAACCCCGCCGGGCCGGGTCGCGCGGCGTGACCACGGTCAGCGGCCGGCCGGGCGTCACCTCGTCGAGCAGCCGCTCCAGCCAGCCGGTGAGCCGCAGGCTGCGTTCGCGCAGCGCCGGCATGCCGACGGAGTCGAACAGCTCCAGCGAGGTGCGCACCGGGCCCATCGCGAAGATCGGCGGGTTGGAGATCTGCCACGCCTCCACGGTGGCCGGTGGGCGCGACACCGGCGTCATCTCGAACCGGGTGGCCGCCTCGGTGCTCCACCAGCCCTCGAAGCGGGGCAGCGAGTCCTCGCCGAGGTGTCGCTCGTGGACGAAGACGCCGGCCAGCGCGCCCGGCCCGGAGTTGAGATATTTGTAGGAGCACCAGGCGGCGAAGTCGACGTCCCAGTCGTGCAGCGCCAGCGGCACGTTGCCGGCCGCGTGCGCCAGATCCCAGCCGACGACCGCGCCGGCGGCCCGCCCGGCGGCGGTGATCGCCGGGATGTCCATCAGCTCACCGGTCAGGTAGTTGACGCCGCCGAGCATCAGCAGCGCCACCGTGTGCCCCTCCCGGGCCAGGAAGTCGAGCACCTCCTCGGTGCCCAGGGTGTCGGCGCCCGGACGCGGCCTCAGCCGCACCACGGTGGCGTCCGGGTCGAGGCCGTGGAAGCGGGCCTGGCTGCGCACCGCGTAGCTGTCCGAGGGGAACGCGCTGTCCTCGATGACGATCCGGGTGCGTTCCCCGGCCGGGCGGTAGAAGCTGACCATCAGCAGGTGCAGGTTGACCGTGAGCGAGTTCATCACCACGGTCTCGGTGGGTCGCGCGCCGACCAGGCGCGCGGCCGGCGCGGTCAACAGCTCGTGGTACGGCAGCCAGGGCCGCTCCGCCTCCAGGTGCCCCTCGACGCCCAGCCGGCGCCAGGCGTCCAGGTCGGCGACGAGTTCGTCGCGGGTGGCCCGGGGTTGCAGGCCGAGCGAGTTGCCGGCCAGGTACGCCACCTCGGGATATCGCCCGCCCTCGGCCGGCGGCACGTGGAACAGCTGCCGGTGGCCGGGGTCGGCGGCGTCGAGCCGGTGGGCTTCGCTCTCGGGGGTGATCATCGATTGTTCTCCGGTCACATCGCGGTACGGGCCGACCACAGCTCCGGGAAGACCACCCGGGCCATGCTGCGCTGCAACCATGCCAGGCCGGCCGAGCCGCCGCTGCCGACCTTCGCGCCCATGGTGCGCTGCACCGCCTTGACGTGGTTCCAGCGCCAGTCGCCGAACCGCTCGGCCACCTCGGTCAGCGCGTCGCCGAGCATCCGCAGGTGGTTGTCCGGCGCGCCGTCGCCGTAGACGCGCACCCAGGCCGCCTCGACCCCCGGGTGCGACTCGTGCTCCACCGTCACGTCGCGCTCCAGCAGCTCGGCCGGCAGGGCGAAACCGCGGCGGGCGAGCAGCGCGACCACGTCGTCCCAGAGGCTCGGCGTGGCCAGCGCGGCGGTCAGCTCGGCGTGCACGTCGGTCTGCCGGCGGAACGGGCGGATCAGCGCCGGGTCCCGGAGCCCGAGCAGGAACTCCAGCTGCCGGTACATCGCCGACTGGAAGCCGGAGCCCTCGCCGAGGCGGTCGCGGAAGCGGTTGAAGTCGGCCGGGGTCATCCACCGCAACCCCTGCCAGGCCGCGTTGAGCCCCTCCAGGTGCAAAGCGGCGCGGCGCAGCGGCGGCAGCGCCTCCCAGATCCGGTTGGCCCGCAGCTCGCGCTGGGCGTGCCGCAGCTCGTGGCAGGTGAGCTTGAAGTACAGCTCCATGATCTGGCTGACCATCAGGAAGGACATCTCGCCCGGGTCCTCGCTGAGCGGCTGCTGGAGCCGGTGCAGCGTGCTGGCGTGGACGTACGCGTCGTAGGGCACGCGCTCGGCGAACTCAAGCGTCGGCTCGCCGCCGTTGCGCGCCGCCCGGGCCGCCCGCTGCTGACCGGTGACCGGGCGCACCGCCGTCGTGTGTTCCACCGTCTTCTCCGTCCGTACGCGGGGTAGACGCCATGATCCCGCCGCTAGACGCGCGGATGGAATGCCTGTTCAACGGCGGTAGGGTGGACTGACCTCACAAACTGAAAGCATCTCGGCTCATCGACTTCACGGAAGAAAGGTCGCCGCGTGGACGACATGGACTGGGCGCTGCTGCGCGAACTCCAGGCCGACGCCCGGCTCTCCTACAGCGAGCTGTCCCGCCGGGTGCACCTGTCGCCGCCGGCGGTCGCGGAACGGGTGCGGCGGCTGGAGGAGTCGGGGGTGATCACCGGGTACCACGCGCACGTGGACCTGACCCGGGCCGGGCGGACCGTGCTCGCGCTGATCCGGATGTCCTGTTACGGCTCCCGCTGCATCCTCAACGACCCGGACGTGGCGGGGTGGCCGCAGATCATGGAGATCCACCGGATCACCGGCGACGCGTGCAGCATGCTCAAGGTCGCCGCCGCGTCGATGAGCGAGTTCGAGGCGGTCATCGACCGGCTCGCCCCGTACGGCCAGCCCGCCAGCACGATGGTCCTCTCCACGCCGCTGGCCTGGCACCCGGTGGAGAAAGGAGGGGCCCCCGCCTAACGCCTCCGGTAGCGGAGGGGGCCCCTGTTAACAGCCCCGCTGACCGGGAAGGCAGCTCCGCTGCCCGTCAGCAGGTCCGGTGCGCCGTCGCACCGGGAGGGGGGAACCATGCGAGGGCTCCTGTCACATCGCGCGCTGTCGTCCGTACTGGGCCTGCTCGGCCTGGTCGCGGCGTTCGTCCTGACCACGGCCGTACCGGCCCGGGCCGGGGAGAACGTGTTCATCGAGGTGACGCCGAACAGCGTCCAGGCCGGCTCCCGGGTGAACCTGCGGGCCGGCTGCGACAACAACAACGACCGTCAGGCGCAGGTCACCTCGGACGCGTTCGGCCGGGTGACACTGCGCTCGAACAACGGCTTCCTCACCGGCTCGGTCACCGTGCCGAACAACAAGGCGCCCGGCGACTATCCGGTGAACCTGGACTGCGCCAACGGCCGCACCGCCTCGACCATGCTCACCGTGCTGAACATGTCGCAGCCGAGCAAGGGCCCGGCGACCGGCGGCGGGGGCACCGCGGGTGGCGGCCGGGGCGCCGGCTCGCTGCTGCTGGTCGGCGGCCTGGTGGCCGTGGCCGTGGTGGCCGGGGTGGGCGCCCGCCGCAAGACCGGTAGCCGCGTCTGACGGGGTGCGGCCATGGCCCGCTCACCGCGCCGCCACGGCGCCGGCCGTCGTGGCCGGGAGCATCCCGGCCATCCGCCACCGGACCGGGCCGGGCGGCTCCGGGCCGCGCTCCGGCTGGCCTCGGGGGCCGCGCGCCGGTTCGGCCACGCCGCCGGGCACGCGTTCTCGGCCAGCGTCGCCACCGCTGACCCGCAGGCCCGCCCGGTCGCGGCCCGCCCCGCCACGGCCACCACCCGCCGGTACGCCCCGAAGCGCGGTCCCGGCGTCCCGGTGCTGGTGGTGGCGGCCCTGATGGCGATGATCGTGGCCATGCTCGGGGTGGAGCGGGTGACCGGCGTCAGCGTGCTGCCGGACCGGATCGTCGCGGGCCTGCGCCCGCCGCCGAAGAAGTTCCCGGTGCTGCCCGCGAGCCCGCCGACCGACCTGACCATCGGCAAGCTGGACCTGCGGGCGCCGGTGCACCGGGTGGGGATCGCGCCGGACGGCAGCATCGCGGTGCCGGACGTCAGCCGCGCCGGCGAGGTCGGCTGGTACGACCAGGGCCCCACCCCCGGCCAGTACGGCCCGGCGGTGCTCGTCGGGCACGTCGACACCACCACCGGACCGGCGGTCTTCCACGGGCTGCGGGAGCTGGACGACGGCGACCGGATCGAGGTGACCCGGCAGGACCGCTCGGTGGCGGTCTTCGAGGTGACGTCGATCGAGCGGTACGGCAAGGAGAAGCTGCCGGTGCAGGAGGTCTACGGGGACTTCAGCCGCCCCAACCTGCGGCTGATCACCTGTGGCGGGCGTTGGGTGGGCGGCGGGACCGGCTACGCCGACAACCTGGTCGTCTACGCCTCGCTGGTGAAGGCGCGCTGAGCGCCTCGGCCGGTCAGGCCGCCTCGGGCTCGGGTTCGCGCAGGTCGAGCCAGTCCGCCCAGCGTGGGTCGGGGGCGCGGTGGCCCAGCACCCGCCAGGCGTTGCCTTTCGGCGCCACCGGCGGGTGGTGCAGCCGCCAGCCCAGCTCGGCCGGGGTCTTGTCGCCCTTGGTGTGGTTGCAGCGGGCGCAGGCGGCGACCACGTTCTCCCAGGCGTGCCGGCCGCCCCGGCTGCGTGGGAAGACGTGGTCGATGGTCTCCGCCGGCCCCCGGCAGTAGGCGCACCGCCATCCGTCCCGGGCGAAGATCGCCCGGCGGGAGAGCCCCACGTGGGTGCGGTAGGGCACCCGGACGTAGCGGGTCAGCCGCACCACCGAGGGGATCGGGAGCGCGTTGCGCGCGCTGTGCAGGATGCCCTCGCCGTCGGCCACGCAGACCGCCTTGGCGGAGAGCACGAGGATGGCGGCACGACGCACCGACACGACGCACAGGGGCTCGTAGGTGGCGTTGAGAACGAGCGCACCGGAGCCCGCCGTGGGTCGTATGTCAGGCATCGCGCTCACCCTCCCGGTCCAGCCGCTCCCGCCGCCGCAGGTGCCGGGACCGCCCGCACACAGCGCGGGAACGGCCCTGGCGCCGGCCGGGATCACCGACGTCCGTTGGGCCAATGGTCCCTGATCGCGCTCCGGATTGCACGCACTAATCCGGGGTACCCTCTTCGAGACTGACCCCGGCGTGCCAAGATGGCCGGTTCCGCCCGGGATGATCGTCGGACCCGGCCACCACCGCCGGGGCGGGTCCGTGCGGGCCGTCCGCCCCCGGTGCGGTACGAAAGCACGGTGAACGTCTCCGACCTGATCACCGCGCTGTTGGCCGCGGTCTCCGACCGACGCCCGGACTGCCAGGGCAGCAGCTCCTGTGAGTTCCTCTACCGGCTCACCGGCTCCGCCTGGTTCGCCGAGAGCAGCTACTGGGTCCTGCTCAAGCCGCTGCGGGTGGCCCTGATCCTGCTGATCGCGGTGGCCGCCCGGTGGGCGCTGCACCGGACCATCAACCGGCTGGTGCGCACCACCACCCAGGGCGCGGTGCCGACCATGCTCCGCCCGCTGCGTGAGCGGATCCCCAGCGCCACGCTCGAACCGGAGCAGTTCGTGCCGGAGCGGCGGCGGCAGCGGGCCGAGGCGATCGGGTCGGTGCTGCGCAGCCTGGTGACCGCGTTCGTCTTCGGCATCGCGCTGCTGATGGTGCTCAAGGAGTTCAGCTTCGACCTGGCGCCGCTGCTGGCCAGCGCGGGCATCGCCGGCGTGGCGCTCGGCTTCGGCGCGCAGAGCCTGGTCAAGGACCTGATCGCCGGCCTGTTCATGCTGATCGAGGACCAGTACGGCGTGGGTGACACGGTCGACCTCGGCGAGGCGACAGGCGTGGTGGAGGCGGTGGGCCTGCGGGTGACCACGGTGCGCGACAGCCGGGGGGTGCTCTGGTACATCCGCAACGGCGAGATCGTCCGGGTCGGCAACAAGAGCCAGGGCTGGGCGCTGGTCGTGGTGGACCTGCCGATCGGCTTCGCCGGCACCGAGGAGGCCACCGCGGTGCTGCGGACCGCGGCGGCGTCGGTGGCGGTGGACCCGGAGCTGGCGCCGAAGATCGTGGAGCAGCCGGAGGTGCTCGGCGTCGAGCAGGTGACGGTCGACGGCTCGGTGATCCGTACCGTGGTCAAGACCACCGCCGACGGACAGTTCGCGGTCGCCCGCGAGCTGCGGCGCCGGCTCGCGGAGGCGCTGGAGAACTCCGGGATCACCGCCCAGATCGCCGCGGCCCGGCTCTATCCCGGGCTGCCACCGCAGCCGTCACCGCCGTCCAGGAGCGAGGGAACGGGCACCGGCGGGGCCACCTGAGGCCAGCTCCGGCCGGACGATTTCGGGGGTCGCGCGTCGCACGGCCCCTCGGGTATCGTCCGTTCGTTCAGTCGGAGATGCGACGATCTATCCGTTCGCCCTAGTCAGTTGTCAGACGATCGGGCAGAATCCGGTGAACACCCTCCACCGCGGAGTGTGTTCGTGTCCTCGCCGATCGGTTGATCTGACGACGGTTCCCGGTCGGGCCATCACAAGTGGCCGGCCCGGAACGATGGAGGCGACGGTGTCCGACCAGCGGCCCGCCCAGGAGAGCCCGGCCACCTTCCGCGACGTCTTCGGTCAGTCCGAGTTCCGCGCGCTCTTCGCGGCGAACGTCCTGTCCTGGGTCGGCGACTATCTCGCCAAGGCCGCGGTCACCGTGCTGGTGCTGCACGAGACCCGGTCGGTCGCGCTCTCCGCCGCCGCCTTCGCGGCCAGCTACCTGCCCTGGCTGATCGGTGGCCCGCTGCTCTCGGCGCTCGCCGAGCGGCACCGCTACCGCCGGGTGATGGTGCTCTGCGACCTGATCCGGATGGCGCTGATGGTGCTGGTCGCCATGCCCTTCATGCCGGCCTGGTCGATCCTCGCCCTGATCTTCGTGGCGACACTCGCCAACCCGCCGAGCCAGGCGGCGCGGTCCGCGCTGCTGCCGCACATCCTCCCCGGCGACCGGCTGGTGGTGGGCCTCACGGTCTCCACCAGCGCGGTGCAGACCGCCCAGGTGGTCGGCTACCTGGCCGGCGCGGCCATCGCGGTGCTGAACCCGAGCAGCGCCCTGCTGATCAACGCGGGCACGTTCGCCCTGTCGGCCGCGCTGGTCCGGTTCGGCCTGCGGGACCGCCCCCCGGCGATGACCGAGGCGCACCGCAGTCACCTGCTGCGGGAGACCGCCGAGGGTTTCCGGATCGTCTTCGAGCGGCCGGTGCTGCGGGCCATCGCGGTGCTGGTGTTCAGCGCCATGCTCTTCTCGATCGTCCCCGAAGGGCTCGCCGCCGGCTGGGCCGCCGACCGGACCGGCGGCGGCATGGACGCCGGCACCGCCCAGGCGGTCATCATGGCCGCCAACCCGGTGGGTTACGTCCTCGGCGGCCTGCTGATCGCCCGGCTGACCAGCCCGGCCCGCCGGCTGGCCCTGATGCCGGTGCTGGCGGTCCTCGCGCCGGCGGTGCTCGTGCCCTCGCTCCTCGATCCACCGCCGGCCGTGGTGGCCCTGCTGGCCGGCGCGTGCGGCTTCGCGGTCGGCGGGCTCGTCCCGGTCGCCAACGGCCTCTTCGTGCAGGCGCTGCCGGACGGCTTCCGGGCGCGGGCGTTCGGGGTGATGGCGAGCGGCACCCAGATCATCCAGGGCGCCTCGGTGCTGGCCACCGGCGCGCTGGCCGAGCGGTTCGGCATCCCGACGGTGGTCGGGCTCTGGAGCGCGGCCGGGGTGCTCCTCATGCTCGTCACGGCGGTCACCTGGCCCCGCCCGTCGACGATCGAGGCGGCCGTCGAGACCGCCCGGGCCGAATCGGCCGCCGGGAGCGCGCACCCGCCGCAGCGAGGGCCGGCTCCGGGCGACCGGGGGCGGGAGCACAACCGGCACCGGCACGCGGTGACGTGACGCGCGCCGCCCGCCGGGCGGGCGCGGGTGCCGGGGCGTACCTGGCAGGATGGATACGTGACTTCCCCAGGCGAGTCGATGACGCTGTTCGAGGCGATCGGCGGTGAGCCCGCCTTCCGCAAGCTGGTGGACGAGTTCTACGCCGGCGTCGCCGACGACCCGCTGCTGCGGCCGATGTATCCGGAGGAGGACCTGGGCCCGGCGGCGGACCGGCTGACCCTCTTCCTGATCCAGTACTGGGGCGGCCCGCGGACCTACTCGGAGCAGCGCGGGCACCCGCGCCTGCGGATGCGGCACGCCCCGTTCCGGATCGGCGCCGCCGAGCGGGACGCCTGGCTGCGCCACATGCGGCAGGCGGTGGACGCGCTGGACCTGCCGCCGCAGCTCGCCGTCGCGCTCTGGGACTACCTGGAGCGGGCCGCCTACTTCATGGTGAACGCGGAGGACGACCCGGCCGCGGGCTGATCGCCCCGGCGAGGGCTCAGAGCAGGGCGCCCTCGTCGTGCAGCCAGTCGACGAACGTGGTGGCCACCGCGGCGCCGCAGTCGAGCATCTCGACCAGGAGCGCGTCGTGGGTGCCGGCGCCGAGCGGCACCTGCAGCTCGGCGTAGATCGGCAGTTGGCCGCGTTCGGTCGGGTCGCCGATGTAGGCCTTGCAGAACCGCCGGGTGTGGTTCCACTCGTTGACCACCCGGTAGGCCCGGTCGGCCCAGTCCGGCGGCACGGTCGCGTGCGGACGGGCCCGCATCACCAGGATCTCGTCCTCCGGACCTTCCAGCGCGACCAGCACGGCGTGCCGCTCCCACATGGCCAGCAGGTTGCCGTCGCCGTCGGCCAGGTAGCGCACGTCGAGCAGGTCGAGCGCGTCGCAGACCCGGCGCAGGGTGACCGGGGCGACCGTGGCCGGCATGTCCGCGACGACCGGCCGTTCGGGCGCCGACGCGGCGTCGTCACCCGGCTGGCGCGGGGTCGGTGGTCCGACCCGGACGCTGTCGTCCACTGTGGTCCCGCTTCGAGTCTCCGGATCGCCGCCACCGGCGGGACCGGGGCGCCATGACCACCACGGCATCGCTCGCGCACCTCACTCCCCAGCGGATCCAGCCGCCTACGGTGCGTTGGATCCGAGGATGGACGGTACCCGGACAGCCGGCATGAGGCACCCCCCCAACGACCGCCCCAGCCCAGAAGAATGATGCCGGGTCATCCGTTCGGATGAACGCGGGTAGGCGTGAGTGCAAGGTCCGCGACGGTACGCAACCATGCCGCCCCGTACGGCCCGACCAGGCCGACCCAACGGCCGGCCACCCGCACCTGAACGTCGTCGGCGTCCGCGCCGACGAAGCCCATCCGGACCACGCCCTGCACCAGCCGCTGCGACACCTCCACCGGCGCCGTCGGCGCGTCGTCGGGGGTCACCACCACCGCCACGTGGTCCAGCAACGCGTCCCGCAGCACCCGCTGGCCGACCGCCCGGCCCGCCACCCCGTGCGTGGCCGCCTCGCGCAGCGTGCCGGCCGCCGCGTCCGCGATCCGGCGCAGCTCCGCGCCGGGGAGCACCTCGACCGGCCGGCTGGCCGGTGGCGGCAGCGGCCAGCGCCAGCCGTCGTCGCGTCGCCGGGGCAGCGTGGCGCCGTCGGCGGCGAGTTCGGCCAGCAGGTCCCCCGCGGCGACCGTGACGTCGCCGGGCGCCGTGCCGGGCACGGTGCGCACCACGAGCACCCCCCAGGGCAGGCGGGCCCAGAGGGCGGTACGGCCGGCGCCGGGCACCGGCCGGAGCCGGACCAGGGCGGCCGGGTCGAGCCGGACCAACCGGGCGAGGAACGCGCCGACGTCCGCCACCCCGGTCAGCCCGTGCCCGGCCGCCGGCCCGGTCATCCGGCCAGCCCCGGGGCGTAACGCAGCAGGAACGCCCGCTCGTCGGCCGAGATCCGGCGCGGCCGCTGGACGGACAGGTCGAACGGCACCAGCACCGAACGGGCGGTGCCGGCCAGCGCGTCGCCGTCGTACAGCTCGTAGGCGACCGAGAAGGACGCGGCCCGGATCTCGTCGACCCAGAGCTCGATCCGCACGGTCGGCGCCGCCTCCGCGCTGGACCGGCCGAGCGCGTAGTCGACCGGGCGCAGGTAGTCGACCTCGTGCCGGCGGATGACCACCCCGTCGACGAACGAGCCCACTCCCCACGCCCGGCCGCCGGCGAACATCATCGCCACCCGGGCCTCCTCGTAGAGCGTGAGGAAGCGGGCGTTGTTGACGTGGCCGTACGCGTCCAGGTCGGACCAGCGCAGCGCACAGTGGTAGACGAACCGGTCAGACAAGGGTCAGCACCGGTCAGTCACGGGTGAGCTTGCGGTAGGTCACCCGGTGCGGGCGGGCCGCCTCGGCGCCGAGCCGGTCGATCTTGTTCTTCTCGTACGCCTCGAAGTTCCCCTCGAACCAGAACCACTTCGCCGGGTTCTGGTCGTCGCCCTCCCAGGCCAGGATGTGCGTGGAGACCCGGTCCAGGAACATCCGGTCGTGGGAGATGACCACAGCGCAGCCGGGGAACTCCAGCAGCGCGTTCTCCAGGCTGGAGAGCGTCTCCACGTCCAGGTCGTTGGTCGGCTCGTCGAGCAGGATGACGTTGCCGCCGATCTTCAGCGTCAGCGCCAGGTTGAGCCGGTTCCGCTCGCCGCCGGAGAGCACCTTGGTCGGTTTCTGCTGGTCCGGCCCCTTGAAGCCGAACGCGGCGATGTACGCCCGGGACGGCATCTCGACCTTGCCCACCATGAGGTGGTCCAGACCGTCCGAGACGACCTCCCAGACGGTCTTGTCGCCGTCGAGGCCCTGCCGGTTCTGGTCGACGTACGACAGCGAGACGGTGGGTCCGACCTTGACCTCGCCGCCGGTCGGCTGCTCCAGCCCGACGATGGTCTTGAACAGCGTGGTCTTGCCGACGCCGTTCGGGCCGATGATGCCGACGATGCCGTTGCGTGGCAGCGAGAACGACAGGTTGTCGATCAGCACCCGGTCGCCGAAGCCCTTGGTCAGGCCCTGGGCCTCGATCACGGTGCTGCCCAGACGCGGGCCCGGCGGGATCTGGATCTCCTCGAAGTCCAGCTTCCGGGTCTTCTCCGCCTCGGTGGCCATCTCGTCGTACCGGTCGAGGCGGGCCTTGGACTTGGTCTGCCGCGCCTTGGCGTTGGAGCGGACCCACTCCAGTTCCTCGGTGAGCCGCTTCTTCATCTTGGCGTCGCGGCGACCCTCGACGGCGAGCCGGGCGGCCTTCTTCTCCAGGTAGGTGGAGTAGTTGCCCTCGTATCCGATGGCCCGGCCGCGGTCCAGCTCCAGGATCCAGCCGGCCACCTTGTCGAGGAAGTACCGGTCGTGGGTGATCGCCATGACGGTGCCGGCGTACTTGGCCAGGTGCTGCTCCAGCCAGGAGACGCTCTCCGCGTCCAGGTGGTTGGTGGGCTCGTCGAGCAGCAGCAGGTCCGGCGCCTCCAGCAACAGCTTGCAGAGCGCCACGCGGCGGCGCTCACCACCGGAGAGCTGGGTGACGTCGGCCTCCGGCGGCGGGCAGCGCAGCGCGTCCATGGCCAGTTCGAGCTTGGAGTCGATGTCCCAGGCGTCGAGGTGGTCGAGCTCCTCCTGGAGCCGGCCCATCTCCTCCATCAGCTCGTCGGAGTAGTCCGTCGCCATCTGCTCGGCGATCTTGTTGAACCGCTCCAGCTTGGCCTTGGTCTCCGCGACCGCCTCCTCGACGTTGCCGAGGACGGTCTTGGCGTCGTTGAGCGGCGGCTCCTGGGCGAGCATCCCGACGGTGTAGCCGGGCATCAGCCGGGCCTCGCCGTTGCTCGGCCGGTCCAGCCCTGCCATGATCTTGAGGAGGCTGGACTTGCCGGCGCCGTTCGGGCCGACCACACCGATCTTGGCCCCCGGCAGGAAGCTCAGCGTCACGTTGTCGAGCACGACCTTGTCGCCGTGCGCCTTGCGCGCCTTTTCCAGGACGTAGATGTACTGGGCCACGGTGCGGGCTACCTCCGTCGGTTGCGATCGCGGGCTTGCGGGTGCGGGGCGCGGGCTTCGACCTCCGCCCGCCGCCGCGGGCCGGGAGCCGGCCGCGCGCACGCCGTCGTCAATCCTGACAGGTACGGGCCGCCACGCCCACATCACCCCACCCCAGCACCGGTACGGACCGGCGGGAACTGCTCGGTGAGGTGCTCCCCGAGGGGTGGCCGATCATCGTCGTCCGAGGCGCCGGTGTCGACAAGATCACGCAGATGGTTCGGCGCTTTCCGGGCGGGTAGAGGAGTCCGGCACGGGGGATCAGACGCCGCAGCTACGCTCAGTACGCTCATCGCGGTGGACCCGTCAGTACCCGGAGGTGGCCGATCGTGACCGTCCGCAGCTCCTTTGTCGTAGTGGCCAACCGACTGCCGGTCGACGAGGTGAGCACACCCGAGGGGCGGCAGTGGCGGCGCAGCCCGGGCGGCCTGGTGACCGCGCTGCACCCGGTGCTCGCCGAACACCAGGGCACCTGGGTCGGCTGGGCGGGTGGCACCGGCGCCGCGCCGGAGCCGTTCGACCTGGAGGGGATCCGGCTGCACCCGGTGCCGTTGAGCGCCGAGGAGTTGGAGCGCTACTACGAGGGCCAGTCCAACGCGACGATCTGGCCGCTCTACCACGACGCGGTGGAGACACCCGCCTACAAGCGGCGCTGGCGCGAGGCGTACCGCCTGGTCAACGCCCGGTTCGCGGAGGCCGCGGCGGACGTGGCGGCCGAGGGCGCCACGGTCTGGGTGCAGGACTACCAGCTCCAGCTCGTCCCGGCGATGCTGCGCGAGCTGCGCCCCGACCTCAAGATCGGGTTCTTCCTGCACATCCCGTTCCCGCCGATCGAGCTGTTCATGCAGATGCCGTTCCGGGCCGAGATCCTGCGCGGCCTGCTCGGGGCGGACCTGGTCGGTTTCCAGCAGCGGCTGGCGGCGCAGAACTTCGTCCGGCTGGCCCGGCACCTGCTCGGCCTGCGTTACGAGGGGCAGATGATCCAGGTCGACGGCCGGCAGGTGAAGGCCGGCGCGTTCCCCATCTCGATCGAGACCCGGGAGATGGAGCGGCTGGCCGAGGACCCGGCGATCCAGGCCCGGGCCAAGCAGATCCGCGAGGAGCTGGGCAACCCGAAGACGATCATCCTGGGCGTCGACCGGCTCGACTACACCAAGGGCATCGAACTCCGCCTCAAGGCCTTCCGGGAACTCCTCGCTGACGGAAAGTTGACAGTTCCCGACGCGGTTATGGTGCAGGTCGCCACGCCCAGCCGCGAGCGGGTGGAGCACTACCAGGCACTTCGGGTGAAGGTGGAACGCGAGGTTGGCCGGATCAATGGTGAATTCGGCCGGGTCGGCGTGCCGGCCGTGCATTATCTGCATCAGTCGTACAGTCGCTCCGAACTGGCCGCGATGTACGTCGCGGCCGACGTGATGATGGTGACCCCGCTGCGAGACGGAATGAATCTGGTGGCCAAGGAGTACGTCGCATCGCGCGCCGACCAGGGCGGCGCGCTCGTGCTCAGTGAGTTCGCCGGCGCCGCCACCGAGCTGCGCCAGGCGTTCCTGTGTAATCCGCACGACCCGGACGCGGTGAAGGACGCGTTGCTGCGGGCCGTGCACGTCGAGAAGCCCGAAGCCCGCCGCCGGATGCGCGTCATGCAGCGCCATCTGCGCAGCCACGACGTGGGCCACTGGGCCAAGTCGTTCCTCAGCGAGCTCGGCGTCCCCGATACGGAGGCTGCGTGACCTCGCCCGCCGCCACCACCTCACACGGTGGTGTGCTCGACCCGGAACTGCGCGCCGCGATCGGCCGCATCGCCCGGATCCCCCAACTCCTCGTCGCCTGCGACTACGACGGCACACTGGCGCCGATCGTCGAGGACCCGACCAAGGCCGTGCCGCTGCCCGAGTCGGTGGCCGCGATCCGCGCGCTGGCCTCGCTGCCGCAGACGAGCGTCGCGGTGGTCTCCGGCCGCGCGCTGCGCGACCTGGCCACGCTCTCCCGGCTGCCGAGCGAGGTGCACCTGGTCGGCAGCCACGGCTCGGAGTTCGACATCGGCTTCGTCGAACGGCTCAGCCCGGAGCTGATCGCGGTCCGGCACCGGCTCCGCCAGGAGCTGCGGGACATCGCCGCCGCGCACCCGGGGATCCGGCTGGAGCGCAAGCCGGCCAGCGTGGCCGTGCACACCCGCGGGGTCGACCCGCAGGTCGCCGCCGCGGCCGTGGACGCGGTCCGCAGCGGGCCCGCCACCTGGGACGACGTCACCGTCACCCAGGGCAAGGAGGTCATCGAGCTGTCGGTGGTCGCCACCCACAAGGGCACCGCGGTCGACCAGCTCCGCACCCAGCTCGCGGCCGGCGCGGTGCTCTTCATCGGCGACGACGTCACCGACGAGAACGCGTTCGGCAACCTGCAGGGGCCGGACGTCGGCATCAAGATCGGCCCCGGGGAGACCCAGGCCGACTACCGGGTGGCCGAGCCGATCGAGGCGGCCCGGGCGCTGGGCCTGCTGCTGGAGACCCGGCGGCACTGGCTCTTCGGCGAGCGGGCGGTGCCGATCGAGCGGCACTCGATGCTCGCCAACGGCCGTACGGTCGCGCTGGTCACGCCGGAAGCCAAGATCACCTGGCTGTGCCACCCGAAGCCGGACTCGGCGGCGATCTTCGCCGACCTGGTCGGCGGCAGCCCGGCCGGGCACTTCACCGTCGGCCCGGAGCGCGGCGGCATCCCGCTCGGCCAGCGCTACCGCAGCAACACCATGACGGTGGAGACCCGCTGGTCCGGTCTCACCGTCACCGACTGGCTGGACCTGCCCGCCCGGCAGACCACGCCGGACGACCCGGCCGTGGTCAGCGGCGACTCGACCCTGGTCCGGGTGCTCAGCGGCACCGGGCGGGCCCGCGTCGAGTTCGCGCCGCGCCCCGAGTTCGGCCAGGTGGCGGTGCAGCTCCAGCCGCTCGACGACGGGCTGCTCGTGCTCGGCTCCAACGAGCCGGTCGCGCTGCACTCCCCCGGCCTCGAGTGGGAGGTCACCAGCGACGCCGGGTACGAGACCGCGAAGGCGGTGGTGGACCTGTCCGCCCTCGGCGGGCAGGTGGTGCTGGAGCTGCGCTTCGGCACGCAGAGCCTGGAGCCGCACCAGGTGCCGGTGCACGAGCGGCAGGCCGCCGCCGAGCAGCCCTGGAAGGACTGGGTGGCCTCGCTGCGGCTGCCCGCCACCGCCAAGGACATGGTCGCCCGCAGCGCGCTGACCCTGCGCGGCCTCTGTCACGAGCCGACCGGCTCGATCCTCGCCGCGGCGACCACCTCGCTCCCCGAGGAGCTGGGCGGCGTCCGCAACTGGGACTACCGCTACTGCTGGCTGCGGGACGCCGCGATGACCGCGCGGTCGCTCGTCGACCTGGGCTCCACCGAGGAGGCCGAGGGGCTGCTGCGCTGGATCGACGGCGTGGTGGAGCGCACCGGCGGGCACCCGGAGCGGCTGCACCCGCTCTACACGGTCGACGGTTTCGAGCTGGGCGCCGAGGCGGTCATCGACACGCTGCCCGGCTACGCCGGCTCCCGACCGGTCCGGGTCGGCAACCTCGCCAACCACCAGCTCCAGCTCGACGTCTTCGGCCCGGTGGCCGACCTGATCGCCGCGGTGGCCGACGCCCGGGGCTCGGTCCGCGACGACGAGTGGCGGGTGCTGGAGAACATGGTCGAGGCGGTACGCCGCCGCTGGCACGAGCCCGACCACGGCATCTGGGAGGCTCGTCTCCCACCCCGGCACCACGTCTTCTCCAAGGTCATGCTCTGGATGACCGTCGACCGGGCGCTGCACGTGGTGCGGCAGCACGGCGGGGAGGACCGGCCGGAGTGGGTCGACCTGCGCGACCGGATCGGCGCCAACGTGCTGGAGTACGGCTGGCACCCGGACGCCGAGGCCTACAGCGTCGCGTACGGGCACGACGAGATGGACGCCTCGTCGCTCTGGATCGGCCTGTCCGGCCTGCTCCCCGGCGACGACCCGCGCTTCCTCTCCACCGTGCTCAAGATCGAGGCGGACCTGCGCAGCGGCCCGGTGGTCTACCGCTACCACTGGGACGACGGCCTGCCCGGCCGGGAGGGCGGCTTCCACATCTGCACGGCGTGGCTGATCGAGGCGTACCTGCGCACCGGCCGCCGCACCGACGCCGAGGAGCTGTTCGCCCAGATGGTCGACACGGCCGGCCCCACCGGCCTGCTCCCCGAGCAGTACGACCCGCTCGCCGAGCGGGGCCTGGGCAACCACCCGCAGGCGTACAGCCACCTCGGCCTGATCCGGTGCGCGCTGCTGCTGGACAACATGCTCAAGCAGTGACCTGAGCACCCGAGCGGCCCGGGACCTTCTCGGTCCCGGGCCGCTCGCGTCTCCCCGCCCACCCCTCCACCTCGTCGATCTTGCACTTACCGCCCCGACAAAAGGGGGCAGGGTGGGTCAGATCGCGGGCATCAAGTGCACGATCGGCGTCATCGGGGGGTGGCGGAGGACCCGGGGGTCAGGGCGTCGACCACGTCGCCGATGACGACGATGGCGGGTGGGCGGAGGGCGGCAGCGGTCACCTCGGCGGCGACCGCGTCGAGGGTGGAGCGGAGGGTGCGCTGGGCGGCGGTGGTGCCCTCCTGGATCACCGCGGCCGGCGTGTGCGGCGGCTTGCCGTGCGCGATCAGCGTGGCGCTGATCGCGGCCAGATTCTTCAGGCCCATCAGGATCACCAGCGTGCCGCGCAGCCCGGCCAGCGACTCCCAGCGCACCAGCGAGGCCGGCGCGTCCGGCGCGACGTGCCCGGAGACCACGGTGAACTCGTGCGCCACCGCCCGGTGCGTCACCGGCACCCCGGCCACCCCGGGCACCGCGACCGCGCTGGTCACCCCCGGCACCACGGTCACCGGCACCCCCGCCTCGGCGCAGGCCAGGAGTTCCTCGCCGCCGCGGCCGAAGACGTACGGGTCGCCGCCCTTGAGCCGGACCACGACCTTGCCGGCCAGGGCACGCTCCACCAGGATCCGGTTGATCTCCTCCTGGGTGCGCGACGGCCCGTACGGGATCTTCGACGCGTCGACCAGCTCGACGTCCGACCGCAACTCGTCCAGGAGCAGGCCGGGGACGAGCCGGTCGGCGACCACCACCTCGGCCTCGGTGAGCAGCCGCCACCCCTTCACCGTGATCAGCTCCGGGTCACCCGGTCCGGCGCCCACAAGCGCGACGCGCCCGCCGGCGGTGGCGGTGGCGGCGGCGGTGTTAAGCGGGGCCCCCTCCTCTACCGAAGGCGTCAACAGGGGGCCCTTCCTTGCGCTCAGGAGGGTGCGGACGGCGTCGCGGACGGCCATCGCCCGGTGCGGGTCGCCACCGCCGAGGACCGCCACCGTCACCGGGCCGTGGCGGGTCACCGCGGGCGTCCACGCGCTGGCGGCCACCCGGTCGTCGGCCCGGACGCAGAAGATCCGCCGTTCGGCCGCGGCGGCACTGACCGCCGCGGCGGCCGCCCGGTCGTCCACCGCCACCTGGGCCAGCCAGGCGCCGTCCAGGTCACCGGCGACGAACCGGCGCGGCTCCCAACGCAGCCGACCGGCGTCGGCGTGCGCACGCAGCGCCGGGGTCAGCTCGGGCGACACCAGCAGGACGTCCGCGCCGGCGTCGAGCAGCGCCGGCACCCGCCGGGTGGCCACCGCTCCCCCACCCACCACGACCACGCGCCGGCCGGCCAGCCGCAACCCCAGCGGGTACGGGCTGGGCGACGCCTCTCGGGCCGGCTCGCTCACTTCTCGGACACCCCGGCCGCGTCGAACGTGGCCACCTCGTGCAGCACCCGGACCGCGCCGGTGACGACCGGCAGGGCGAGCAGCGCCCCGGTGCCCTCGCCGAGCCGCAGCCCCAGGTCGATCAGCGGGTCGAGCCCGAGGTGCCGCAGCGCCGCCGTGGCGCCCGGCTCGGCGCTGCGGTGCCCGGCGACCATGGCGCCCACGGCGTCCGGCGCGAACGCGGCGGCGGCCAGCGCGGCGCTGACCGCGATCACGCCGTCGAGCAGCACCGGCACCCGGCGCGCGGCGGCGCCGAGGATCAGCCCGGCCAGCGCGGCGTGCTCCAGGCCGCCGACCGCCGCGAGCACGCCCAGCGGGTCCGCCGGGTCGGGCGCGTGCCGGCCCAGCGCGGCCCGGACCACGTCGACCTTGCGGGCGTACGTCCCGTCGTCCACCCCGGTGCCCCGGCCGGTCGCCGCCGCCGCGTCCACCCCGGTGAACGCGGCGACGAGCGCGGCGGCCGGGGTGGTGTTGCCGATGCCCATGTCGCCGGTGAGCAGGATGCCGGCGCCGCCGTCGATCAGCTCGCCGGCGACCCGGATGCCGGTCTCCACCGCCGCCCGGGCCTCGTCCCGGGTGAGCGCGGCGGTGACCGTCATGTCCCGGGTGCCGGCGCGCACGTTCGCGACCACCAGGCGCGGGCCGTCCGGGTCGGCGGGCGTCGCGACGATGTCGGCGGAGCGCGCGGCGGGGCCGGTGGGCGGGCCGACCAGGCCGGCGGAAGGCGCAGCCGGGTCCGCCGGGCCGGCCGGGTCGCCGGCGAGCGCGGGCGTGCCGGCCGGGTCGTCGGCGGGTGCCGCCGCGTCGGGCGGGGTGGCCGCGAGCGGGGTGGCGACACCGACGTCGACCACGGTGACCGAGGCGCCGGCCTGGCGGGCGAACGCGTTGACCACCGCGCCGCCGGCCAGGAAGTTGCCGATCATCTGGGCGGTGACCTCCTGCGGCCACGGGCTGACGCCCTGGGCGTGGACGCCGTGGTCGCCCGCGAAGATCGCCACCGCGGCCGGGTCGGGCAGCGGCGGCGGGCAGGTCCCGGCCAGCCCGGCCAGGCGTACCGAGAGCGGCTCCAGGGCGCCGAGCGAGCCGGCGGGCTTGGTCAGCCGGCCCTGGAGTTCGTGGGCCGCCGCCATGGCGGCCTCGTCCAGCGGCCGGATCGCCGCGACGGTGGACTCCAGCATCATGCCTCCAGGATCCTCGCGAGCGTCTCGATGAACGCGTCGGTGGTGGCCGGGTCGCGCACCGCGATCCGGAGCCAGTCCGGGCCGAGCCCGGGGAACGTGTCGCCCCGGCGTACCGCCCAGCCCTGCGCACGCAGCCGTTCCCGCACCTCGGCCGCGCCGGGCCGGTGGATCAGGACGAAGGCGCTGGCCGGCTGTCCCGCCACGCGTACGCCGGGCAGGCCGGACAGGCGGGTCACCAGGTGGTCGCGGTCGGCGGCGAGTTCGGCGGCGATCGCGCGTTCGGCGGCGACGGCGACCGGCTCGGCGCAGGCGGTGGCGGCGGCGAGCGCCGGGGTGGAGACCGCCCAGAGCGGCTGGGCGGCGGCGAGGCGGGCCAGCAGCCCGGCGTCGCCGAGCAGGTAGCCGATCCGGAGCCCGGCCAGCCCCCAGGTCTTGGTGAGGCTGCGGACCACCACCAGTCCGGGCAGGTCGCGGCGGGCGGCGAGGGACTCGGGCTCGCCGTCGACGCCGGCGGCGATCGTGGTGTCGGCGAACGCCTCGTCGACCACCAGCACCCGGCCGGGGCGGGCCAGCGCGGCGATGGTGTCGGCCGGGTGCAGCACCGAGGTCGGGTTGGTGGGGTTGCCGATGATGACCAGGTCGGCGTCGGCGGGGATCCGGGCCGGATCGAGCCGGAACCCGTCGGCCGGGTCGAGCAGCACCCGGTCCACCCGGTGGCCGGCCGCGCGCAGAGCGGCCTCCGGCTCGGTGAACTGCGGGTGCACCACCACCGGGTGGCGGGCGTCGCGCAGCGCGCGGGCGATCAGCACGAAGCCCTCGGCGGCGCCGGCGGTGAGGAGTACCTCGTCCGGGGGTCGCCCGTGCCGGTGACCGACGGCGGCGCGGGCGGGCGCCGGGTCCGGGTACGCCGCCAGGTCGCCCAGCGCGGCGGTGATCGGGTCGGCCAGCCAGTCGGGCATCGCGGCGCGGCGCACGTTGACCGCGAGGTCGACCAGGCCGGGCGTGGCCTCGGCGTCCCCGTGGTGTCCGAGATCGGGCTCGGCGGGCGCGGCGGCGGTCGGTGCTGCGGGCATGACCGCGATCCTGCCGGGAAGCCGCCGTCCGGGACAGCGCATCCCGGCGTGGGGCGCGTCACGACTCCCGCCCGTTTATGAATTCTTCTCATTTCCGAATCGGAAATGTCATAGCTTGACCCCGTGAGCAATCGACCCCTTGCCTCTGCCGGTCGTGCCGTGCCCCTTCTCCGCGCCGGGCTGATCGCCGGCATCGTCGTCGCCGCCGCGCTCTATCCGATGGCCGCCGTCACCGGCATCGGCGCGAAGGCCACCGCGCACGCCGTGCAGCAGAAGACGAACATCCTCAAGACCGCGCTGCCGGCCGAGACCTCGTACCTCTACGCGCCCGACGGTCGCACCGTGCTGACCATGTTCTACGAGGAGTACCGGCAGTACACCAAGATCGAGGACATGTCGCCGAACGTCCAGCAGGCGATCGTCGCCGCCGAGGACAACCGCTTCTACCAGCACCATGGCGTCGACCCGAAGGGCGTGGCGCGGGCGTTCGTCTCCAACGCCCGATCCGGCGGCGTCTCGCAGGGCGCGTCCACGCTCACCATGCAGTACGTGCGGATGGCCCTGCGGGACAGCGCGGGCACGCCCAAGGAGGTCCAGGAGGCCACCCAGCAGACCAGCCTGCGCAAGGTCAAGGAGATGCGCATGGCGCTCGACATCGAGAAGCACCTGACCAAGGAGCAGATCCTCGAGCGCTACCTCAACTCGGCCTACTTCGGCCACCGGGCGTACGGGATCTACGCCGCCGCGCAGATCTTCTTCTCGAAGACCCCGGCCACGCTCAGCCCCGTCGAGGCGGCCACGCTGGCCGGGCTGGTCAAGTCCCCCTCGGAGTACGACCCGATCACCTCCGACCAGAAGGACGCCACCGGCCGGCGCAACTACGTGCTGGACAACATGGCCCGCCTCGGCTACCTGTCGCCGGACGCCGCCGCGTCGGCCAAGTCACAGCCGATCAAGCTGAAGCTGACCGACCCGCCGAACGACTGCGCCGCGATCGACGGCGCGCACCGCAGCTGGGGCTTCTACTGCGACTACCTCAAGAACTGGTGGAGCGCGCAGCCGGCGTTCGGCGAGAACCGCCTGGAACGGATGGACAAGCTGCGCCGCGGCGGCTACCGGATCGTGCTCGCCCTCGACCCGAAGATCCAGGGGGCGGCCGAGAAGAACGTCGGCGCCGAGGACAACACCGGCAGCCCGTTCGCCAACGGCATCGTGGTCGCCGAGCCCGGCACCGGGCGGATCAAGGCGATGGCGGTGAACCGGAACTACTCGCTCGACCTGGCCGAGAACCCGAACAGCTCGAACCCGGAGGCCGGTCCCAAGGTCAAGGCGAACTACCCGAACACGGTGGCGCCGCTGCTCGGCGGCGGGACGCTCCCCGGCTACCAGGCCGGGTCGACGTTCAAGATGTTCCCGATGCTCGCCGCGCTCAACGCCGGGATGCCGCTGTCCACCGCCTACGACTCGCCGTACAAGTACCAGTCCGCGATCTACGACGGTTGGGCGCCGTCCAACGCCAGCGCCGCGATGACCGGCCGGCAGACCATGTGGTCCGGCTTCGGCAAGTCGGTGAACACCTACTTCGTCCAGCTGGAGGAGAAGGTCGGCGCGGACGCCGGGGTACGCCTGGCCGAGCAGCTGGGGCTGCGCTGGCGCACCGACGTCGACAAGGACCAGGCGTCACCGACCAAGGCGAGGAAGTGGGGCGCGTTCACGCTCGGCGTCTCCGACGCCACCCCGCTGGAGATGGCGAACGCGTACGCGACCGTCGCCGCCGACGGGCGCTACTGCGAGGCGATCCCGGTCAACGCGATCATGAACCGGGACGGCACGCCGGCCACCTGGTCCACCCCGGGCGGCGTGCAGCGGGAGGTGGCCAAGCCGAGGTGCCGGCAGGTGGTCAACGCGGACGCGGCCCGGGCCGCCACCGACGCGGCGCGCTGCCCGACCGGCGACACCCCGGCCAAGGGGAGCTGCGGCGGCTGGTCGACGGCGGACAGCGTCCGGGGCACGGTGGGCCGCCCGGTGGCCGGCAAGACCGGCACCACGGACAGCACCCGGTCGGCGTGGTTCGTCGGCTACACGCCGGAACTGGCCGCGGCGAGCTTCATCGCCGATCCGGACAACCCGTTCAACGCGGTGGGCGACGGGCAGTCGCAGATCCCGGTGAACGCGGTGGCGCAGACCCTGCGGGACGCGCTGAAGGGCCAGCCCACCCGCCAGTTCACCCCACCGTCCGACCAGATCGTCGGCTGACCGTCCCCGCTGCCTGTCCCGGGGGTGCGCCCGGGTCGGTTGATCAAGGAGTTCGTGCCCGGGATCGCGTGATCCCCGGACGCGAACTCCTTGATCGACTCTGCGACCGCCGGGGCGTCAGCGGAGGTCGGCCGCCACGAAGGACCACAGCTCCAGGTCGACCCGGGCGCCACGGACGAAACCGGCGTTGCGCAGCAGGCCCTCGTAGCTGAAGCCGGCCTTCTCGGCGACCCGCCGCGAGGCCACGTTGCCCGGCGCCACCCGCAGCTCCACCCGGTGGAAACCGTGCTCCAGGATCAGCGCGATCGCCACCCCGTCCACCGCCTCCGCGGCCAGGCCGTAGCCACGCGCCTGCGGGGCGAGCGCGTACGACACCTCGGTGAGCCGGGCGCCCCAGTCGGTGCGACGGGTCCAGAGGCAGCCGACCACCCGCTGATCCTCCCGGCGGACCACCGCCCAGTGGTCGCCGTCGCCGCTGTCCCGCCGCTGCCGGGCCAGCTCGGTGCACCAGGCCCGCCCGTCGATCTGCCCGGCCGCCTCGGCCAGCGGCAACCAGCGCTGCGTCTGCCGGTCGGCGAACACCTCGTCCACCGCCTCCGCGTCCGCCGCGACGAGCCGCCGCACCTCCGTGCGCGGGGTCGAGACGGTCAGCGCCGGGAAGCGGCGTACCGCCACCTGACCGATCACGCGGGCGCCGCCGCGGGCACCCGGGCGGCGGCGACCAGGCGGTCGGCCGTTCCCGGGAGCGCGGCCCAGTGCGGCACGAGCTGCGAGGCGTGCACGCCGTGCAGGACGAAGCCCTCCGGGGTGCCGCCGCCCCACTGCCAGGCCGGCCGGTCGCCGGCGCGCGGGGTCAGCACCGCCGCGTGCTGCTTGTGCCCGGTCACCGTGACGCCGGCCGGCGCCAGCACGCTGTCGGTGACCGACGTGGCCTCCCGGTAGCCCACCACCAGGCCGTCCCGGACCGTGCCGACCGCGTCGAGCACCCCGCACATCGGCAGGCCGTCCAGCTCGCGGGCCAGCCAGAGCAGGCCGGCGCCCTCGGCGACCACCGGACGGCCGGAGCGGGCCAGCTCGGCCACCGCGATGCAGAGCCGGCGGTTGGCGGAGAGCTGCTCCGCGTACGTCTCGGGAAGCCCGCCGCCGACGACCAGCGCGCGGGCCCCGGCGGGCAGCGCCTCGTCGCGCAGCGGATCGAGCGTGACCACCTCGGCGCCGGCCGCGCGCAGCAGCTCGGCGGTCTCCGGGTGGCTGTAGCTGCCGGCCGGGCCGCCGGCCAGCGCGACCACCGGCCGCTGGCCGGACCCGGGCGGCCCGTCCGCCGGCTCGGCCGACCAGGGCTCGACGGTCAGCGCGGGCGCGGACCGGGCCAGCGCCAGCAGCCGGTCGAGGTCGACGGTGGCGGCCACCGCCTCACCGAGCCGGCGCACCCCCCGCTCGGCCTCGGCGTCGCCGCGCACCACGGGCGCGGCGCCGTGTCGACGGGCGGGCAGCACCGGAGGCAGTTCGTGCCGGCGCAGCGCGCCGTAGACCGGCACCCCCACGTCGTCCAGCGCCTCGCGCAGCAGCGCCTCGTGCCGGGGCGAGGCCACCCGGTTGAGGATCACGCCGCCCAGCCAGAGCTGCTCGTCGTAGGCCCGGAAGCCGTGCACCAGCGCGGCCACCGACTGGCCCATCGCGGCCACGTCCACCACCAGCACCACCGGGCTGCGCAGCGCGGTGGCGACGGCGGCCGTGGACTCGCTCTCCGGCCGGCCGGCGACCGAGTCGTAGAGCCCCATGGTGCCCTGGACCAACGCGAACCCGGCCCCGGCCGCGCCGTGCGCGAAGAGCGGGGCGATCCGCTCCGCGCCGACCAGACGCGGGTCCAGCGTGCGCCCCGGCCGGCCGGCGGCCAACCCGAGGTATGCCGCGTCCACCTGGTCCGGCCCGACCTTGAACCCGGCCACCGCCAGCTCCCGGTCGGCCAGGGCCGCGAGCAGGCCGAGGGAGAGGGCACCGGTGCCGTGCCCCGAGGAGGGCGCGCTCAGCACGACGCGGGGCACGTCGGTCATCATCGACTCCTGGGTCCGGGGGTATTCCGCCCGCGTGACCATACCCGTCCCGCCCGACGCGCGACGTCCGCCCGGGCACCGGGATTCCACCGGCCGCCACGAGTGGCCCCACTCATACGGGTAGCCTTTGCCAACGTGTACCGGTTCCTGCTGACCCCGCGCTGGCTCGGCTACCTGGCGCTGACCCTGGTGGCCGCCGCGGTGATGGTGTTCCTGGGCAACTGGCAGCTGGACCGCTACCACGGCCGGACGGCGATCAACGAACGGATCGACGCCGGCGCCACGATGACCCCCGCGCCGCTGCGGGACGCCCTGCCCGCGCCGACCGGCGCCGCGGGCAGCGTCGGCCCGGCCCCGGCCGAGCGGGTCACCTGGAGCCGGGTCACCGCCACCGGCCGCTACGACAGCGCGAACGACGTCCTGATCCGCGGCCGGACCGTCGACAGCACGGTCGGCTTCGAGGTGCTCACCCCGCTGGTGCTGGCCGACGGCAGCGCGGTGCTGGTCGACCGCGGCTGGATCCCGCCGGTCCCGGGCGCCGGCGCCACCGTCCAGCCTGCGGTGCCGGCGGCGCCGACCGGCGAGGTGACCGTCACCGGCCGGGTGGTCGGCAGCGAGAGCGGTGGCGGCGGGGTCGCCCGGCGCGACGGCAAGCTGGAGGCCCGCCGGATCGACATCTCCCGCCTGGCGAAGCAGCTGCCCTATCCGGTGACCGGCGGTTACGTGCTGCTCGACGGGCAGACGCCGGCCGCCGACCCGGCCTTCCGGGCGGTGCCGATCGGGCACACCAACAACTGGCAGAACTTCGGCTACGTGTGGCAGTGGTGGATCTTCGCGGTGATGAGCCTGGTCGGCTACGGCTGGGTGGCGCGCCGGGAGGCCCGCCGGCGGGCCGGCCTGGATGCCCCGGGCCGGCCGGTGGACCGGGCCGCCGAGCCGGTGGAGGGACTCAGCCGGTGACCCGGCCGGCGTGGATCGCCCGGACCGCGTCGATCGTGTCCGCCTCGGCGGCCGTCTTGTCGTCGCGGTAGCGCACCACCCGGGCGAAACGCAGCGCCATCCCGCCCGGGTAGCGGCTGCTCGTCTGCACCCCGTCGAAGGCGATCTCGACCACCTGCTCCGGGCGGACCCGCACCACCCAGTCGCCCTTCTCCACGGCCAGCGACAGGAAGCGCTCGGTCTGCCAGCGCAGCATCTCGTCGGTGAGCCCCTTGAACGTCTTGCCGAGCATGACGAACTCGCCGCCGCCCGGGTCGCGGGCCCCGAGGTGCAGATTGGACAGCCAACCCTGACGCCGGCCGCTGCCCCACTCGACCGCGAGAACCACCAGGTCGAGCGTGTGCCGGGGCTTGACCTTGACCCAGGCGGCCCCGCGCCGCCCCGCGTCGTAGGGCGCGGCCGGGTCCTTGACCACCACGCCCTCCTGCCCGGCGTCGACCGCCGCGGCGAACGCCGCGCCGGCCTGCGCCGCGTCGTCCACCTCCACCCGGCCGACCAGCAGCGCCGGGTCGACCGCGCGGGCCAGCGTCGCCCACCGCTCCCGCCCGGGCAGGTCGATCAGGTCGGCGCCGTCGAGGTGCAGCAGGTCGAAGAAGTACGGGGTGAGCACCGGCTCGCCGGCACGCTCGGCGGCGGCCAGCACGGCGGGCGCGACCGGGGTGCGGCCGGTGGTGCTGGGCGTGGTGCGCCGGGCCGCGTGGCTCGACGTCTGCTGGAACGGCAGCGGCCGGCCGGCGGCGTCCAGCCCGATCGCCTCGCCGTCGAGCACCAGCTCACGGGCGGGCAGCGCGCGGACGGCGGCCACCACCTCGGGCAGCCGGCCGGTGATCTCGTCGAGGCTGCGGGTGAAGACCGCGACGTCCGCCCCGGAGCGGTGCACCTGGATGCGGATGCCGTCGAGCTTGACGTCGACCACGGCCGGCACGCCGGTGGCGGTGAGCGCCTCGTCGACCGTGGGCGCGCTCTGGGCCAGCATCGGCGCGAGCGGACGGCCCACCTGGAGCCCGAACCCGGCCAGCGCGGCGGCCCCGCCGGTGAGCGCCGCGACCGCCACCGCCCGCAGGTCACCGGCGAGCAGCAGGGCCCGCCGAACGGCGGGGGCCGGCACCTCGGCGGCCCGGGCCACCGCCTCGGCCAGCAGGCCGGCCTGTGCGCCCTGTCGCAGCTCGCCGCGGAACAGGCCGACCAGCAGGCGCTGCTCGTCGGCGGTCGCCGCGGCGAAGAGCCGGCCGACCAACTCCCGCCGCCGGGCCTGTGAGCCGACGCCGCCGACCCGGGAGATCTCCTCGATCCCCGCGTCGACGGCGGCCACGGTCAGGGTCGGCTCGGCCGCCGGTGGCGGCAGGTCGCGCAGACCCGCCCAGCCGACGCCGGTCTGCCGCTGCCGCAGCTCACCGGCGAGGTAGCCGGCGCCGGCCGGGATCTCGTCCGGATCGAGCGCGCGCAGCGCGGCGGCCAGCAGCTCCACCTTGGCCCGACGGCCACCGGTGGCGCCCACCGCGGCCGAGGTGGCCGCCAGCTCCGCGAAACGCACGCCCACATCCTGCCAGCCGGCGGTGACACCGGGGCGGTTCCGGCGGGCCGGCGCACCGTTTCGGGTGCGCCGCCCCGCCGGACGCCCGGACGCAGAAAAGCCCGTCGTTGCCGGTCGCCGGGCCGTTCGCGCCGGGCCGCTTCCCGGTGCCCGGAGATCAGGCCGAGACCGGCTCCTCGACCCGCAGACCGCGCCCGCGCACCCCGTCGGCGACCCGGGTGAGCAGCGCGTCGAGCGTGACCAGCGTGGCCGAGAGCTCACCGAGCTGTTCCTTGAGCGTGGCCTCGGGCCACGCGGAGACGTCGACGTCCCCCAGAGCACGGACGGCGGCCTGAAGCCGCGCCATCTCGTCGTTCGTACGCATGTTCGAAAGGCTATAACAACCGCCGGGCCGACACGCCGCAAACTCCGACATCCATCCCGAAGTTACGGTTTCGACACCGAGCGTGTCGCGGTCGGACAGCGAGGCCGCCCGGCACGCCGACGCCCAGCGCCCGCCCCGGTCAGGCGCGGCCCACCTCGGCCACCTTGGCCAGCAGCAGCGCCTCAGCCAGGCAGACCCGGGCGAACTCGCCCAGGTGCAGGCTCTCGTTCGGCCCGTGCGCCCGGGCGTGCGGGTCCTCCACGCCGGTCACCAGGATCGCCGCCGCCGGGAACATCTCCTGGAACGTGGCGATGAACGGGATCGAGCCGCCCACCCCGATGTCGACCGGGTCGGTGCCGTCCCAGGCGCCCCGGAACGCCGCCCGCGCCGCGTCGAACATCGGGCCGCTCGCGTCGATCACGCAGGGCGAGCCGTCGTGCTCGAACGTCACCGTCACCTGCGCGCCCCACGGCGCGTGCCGCTCCAGGTGCGCGGTCAGCGCGGCGTACGCCTTCTTCGGGTCGTCACCCGGCGCCAGCCGTACGCTCAGCTTCGCCTTCGCGGCCGGGACCAGCGCGTTGGGCGCCTCCCCGGTGGCCGGCGCGTCGACGCCGAGGATCGCCAGCGCCGGCTTGGTCCAGAGCCGGTCGGTGATCCGGCCGGTGCCGAACAGCCGTGCGCCGTCGACCAGGCCGGCCTCCGCGCGGAACCGGTCCTCCGGGTAGTCGACGCTCGCGCCCTCGTGCCCGGCCAACCCCTCCACCACGACGTCACCGGCGTCGTCGTGCAGCGTGCCGAGCAGCTTCACCAGCGCGGTGAGCGCGTCCGGCACGGCGCCGCCGAACATGCCGCTGTGCACCGCGTGGTCGAGCGTGCGCACCTCCACGAAGCAGTTCACGATGCCGCGCAGCGAGGTGGTCAGCGCCGGCACGCCGATGTCCCAGTTGGTCGAGTCGGCGATCACGATGACATCCGAGGCCAGCTCGTCGCGGTGCTCGGCGAGCAGCCGCTCAAGTGAGTCCGAGCCGTACTCCTCCTCGCCCTCGATGAACAGCACCACGCCGACCGGGAGCCGGTCGCCGAACGCGCGCAACGCCGCGACGTGCGCCATGATGCCGGCCTTGTCGTCGGCCGCGCCCCGGCCGTAGAGGCGGCCGTCGCGCTCCACCGGCTCGAACGGGTCCGACTCCCACAGCGACCGGTCGCCGACCGGCTGCACGTCGTGGTGGGCGTAGAGCAGCACGGTGGGCGCGCCGGCCGGCGCCGCCTTCGTCCCGATCACCGCCGGCTGACCGCCGGAACGGACGATCCGGGTGTCCAGGCCGCACCCGCGCAGCAGCTTCGCGACCGCCTCGGCGGAACGCTCCACGTGCGAGTGGTCGAAGCCCTCGAAGGCGATGCCCGGGATGCGGACGAGTCGTTCGAGGTCGGCACGGACACCGGGCAGTTCCCGCTCGACGGCGGCCCGCACCTCGGACTCGGAGATGATCGGATTGGTCATGACCGGAATCGTATGCTGCCCTTACCCGGCCACGCCGTCCAAGCCCGGCGGCCGCCCGTGCCGCACGTAGTAGCGGTCCGGATCGTGCGGCAGGTCGGGGGCGCCGTCGACGACCAGGTCCACCGCCGCCGGGGTGCCGTCGGCGGCGAAGTGCGCGCGCTCCCCGGCGTGCCAGCGGCGCAGCTCGGGCAGGACCTGCGCGCCGTCGCGGGCCAGTGCCCGGGACAGCCGCAGCTCGGCCGGCGCGGTGACCAGCACGGCCAGCGTCAACTCGGGGCGCACGGCGGCGCGGGCCGCGCTCACCCCCTCGACGATCAGCACCGGCGCGGCCGGCACCGGCACCACCGGACCCAGGAAACGCCTGCGGACCCAGCTGTACCGGCGGTAGCCGCCCGGCCGGCCGGCCCGCACCGGCCCGAGCACCAGGTCCTCCAGGCGCGCCCAGAACGTGAGCTGGTCGTCCCAGCCGTCGAGCAGGTCGTCGGTGCGGACCAGCGGCGGCCGGTCGCCGCCCGGCGCCGCCGCGAACGCGTCCGCGAGGCGCGCCGCGAACACGCTCTTGCCCGCGCCGCTCGGCCCGTCGACCGCGACCAGTCGGGTACGCCCCAACCGTGGCGGCCCGGCCAGCACCCGCCGGGCCAACCCGGCGTACGCCTCGACCACCGCAACGTTCACCCGACCGACGCTAACGTTCCCCCGTCCGCTGGATCCTGCGACCCGGGCGGGCCGTTTCACCCGGCGGCCCCGCCGGGCCGCGGGCATGATCTGGGGGTGCTCCATGATGTGATGTGTCCGGGCGTCGACGCCCTCCTGGAACAGGCCCGCGCCGGTCTCCGCCGGCTCACCCCGCACGAGACCGTCGAGGCGGTCCGCAACGGCGCGCTGCTGATCGACACGCGCACCGAGGCGCAGCGCCGCGAGGAGGGTGAGCTGCCCGGCGCGATCGTCATCGACCGCACCGTGCTGGAGTGGCGGCTCGACCCGGCCAGCGAGTGGCGCATCCCGGAGGCGATCGGCTACGACCGCGAGGTCGTGGTGGTGTGCCGGCAGGGCTACAGCTCGAGTCTGGCCGCCGCCAGCCTCCAGACGCTCGGCCTGCGTCACGCCACGGACATGATCGGTGGCGTGCAGGGCTGGCAGGAGGCCGGGCTGCCGATGTCCGACCGCCCGGCGGACGTGCGCCACTGACGCACCCGGCGCGGCTCGTCAGCCGGGCGCGCCCGGCGGCACGAACGGCAGGCCCGACGGCGGGCCGTTCTCGATCAGCCGCCACAGCGCGCCGGTGTCGAGGTGCTCCTCCACCAGATCGCCGAGCAGGTCCAGGGTCCGTTCCCGGGCCGCCGCGAACGACGTGTCCGGCGCGACCTTGAAACCGCTGCGTCCGGCCGACTCGGCGACCTCGCCGAGGAACCGGCGGCGGAACGCGTCGGATTCGAACGCGCCGTGCCAGTGGGTCCCGTACACCGCGCCGAGCCGGGCGCCCTCGCCGGCGCCGTCGGCGTACCGCAGCAGCGGCGGCAGCCCCGGGTCGGCGGCGGAGACCCGGCCGTGGTGGATCTCGTACCCGTGCACCGGCACGCCCCCGGCCGCGACGCCCTCGGCCCGGCGAACCGTCTTGCGCGGGTCGAACGTGATCTCGACGGGCAGCAGCCCGAGGCCGGGCACGCTGCCCCGGCGGCTCTCCACCGAATCGTGGATCGCCCGGCCGAGCATCTGGAACCCGCCGCAGATTCCGAGCAACGGACGGCCGGCGGCGGCGTGCGCCCCCACCGCGTCGGCCAACCCGGTCTCCCGCAGCCAGGCCAGGTCGGCGACGGTCGACTTGGAGCCGGGCAGCACCACCAGGTCGGCGGCGGCCAGTTCGGCCGGCTCGACGGTCAGCCGCACCCGCACCCCGGGCTCGGTGGCGAGCGCCTCGACGTCGGTGGCGTTGCTGATCCGGGGCAGCCGGACCACCGCCACGTCGAGCCAGTCCGTGCCGCGCGGCGCCGCCGGCCGGCCGAGCACCCGCCCGTACGCGAGTGAGTCCTCCGCGTCCAGCCACAGGTCCAGCGCCCAGGGCAGCACCCCGAGGGTGGGGCGGC
Organism: Micromonospora sp. NPDC049282; assembly: GCF_043197045.1. Taxonomy (NCBI): domain Bacteria; kingdom Bacillati; phylum Actinomycetota; class Actinomycetes; order Micromonosporales; family Micromonosporaceae; genus Micromonospora; species Micromonospora sp. NPDC049282. The sequence goes on along the minus strand of NZ_JBICSL010000014.1, from coordinate 131,112 downwards.
CGGTGACCTGGCGCAGCATGTCCAGCCCCGGCCGGAGCAGCCCGAGGTCACCCCGGAACTTGTTGATCACGAAGCCGGCGACCAGCGCCTGGTCGGCCGCGTCGAGCAGGGCCACGGTGCCGAACATCGAGGCGAACACGCCACCCCGGTCGATGTCGCCGACCACGATCGCGGGCAGGCCGGCCTGCCGGGCCAGCCCCATGTTGACGTAGTCACCGGCCCGCAGGTTGATCTCCGCCGGGCTGCCCGCGCCCTCGCAGATCACCACGTCGTACTCGGTCCGCAGCTCGGCCAGCGCCGCGTACGCGGTGGCGGCGAGCCGGGGCCGCAGCGCGTGGTAGTTGCCGGCGGTGACCGTGTCGACCGCCTCGCCGAGCAGCACCACCTGGCTGGCGTGGTCGCTGCCCGGCTTCAGCAGCACCGGGTTGAAGCGCAGGTCCGGCGCGAGCCCGGCGGCGGCGGCCTGCATGGCCTGGGCCCGGCCGAGTTCCCCGCCCCGGCCGTCCGGGCCGACCACCACGGCCGAGTTGTTGGACATGTTCTGCGCCTTGAACGGGGCGACCCGGACCCCCTGGCGGCGCAGCCAGCGGCAGATGCCGGCGGTGAGCACGCTCTTGCCGGCGTCGGAGGTGGTGCCGGCGACCAGCAACCCGCCGCTCACCGCCCGGTCCCCTGGCCGGTGCCGGGGGTCGGGCGCCGGGCGGTGCCGGCGAGCGCCCGCAGCACGGCGCGTCCGGTGGCGCCGGCGAGCCGGCCCACGGTCACCGGGTAGAGCGCGGCCAGGCCGAGCGCGGCCAGGCCCACCGCGCCGGAGATCCGGGCCGCCCGCTTCAGGTGCCGCGCCTCCGGCCGGGGCCCGTCGCCGAGGAACGGCCGCGTCTCGGAGCGGCCGAAGTAGACGTTGCGCCCGCCCAGCCGTACGCCGAGCACGCCCGCCATCGCCGCCTCGCACTGCCCGGCGTTAGGGCTCGGGTGGTCGTCCCGGTCCCGCCGCCAGACGTGCCACGCCGCGGCGCGGTCCCCGTGCGCCACCGGCGCGACGGCCACCGTGAGCAGCCCGGTCAACCGGGACGGCACCAGGTTGAGCAGGTCGTCCAGCCGCGCGGCCGGGGTGCCGAAGCGGGCGTACCGGGGCGAGCGGTGGCCGACCATGGCGTCGAGCGTGTTCGCCGCCCGGTAGCCGAGCAGGCCCGGCAGCCCGGCGACCGCGCCCCACACCAGCGGCGCGACCACCGCGTCGGAGGTGTTCTCGGCGACCGACTCGACGGTGGCGCGGGCCAGCTCCGACTCGTCCAGGGCGGAGGGGTCCCGCCCGCACAGGTGGCCGAGGCGGGCCCGGGCGCCGGGCAGGTCGGCGCGACGCAGCGCCCGCCCCATCACCCGCGACTCGTGCCGCAGGGTGCGCCCGCCCAGCACCGTCCAGGTGCCGGCGGCCACCAGCGCGGCCCGGGCCGTCGGGTGCCGCCGGGTGGCGAGCGCGGCGGCGGCGCCGAGCAGCACCGGCGCGCCGACCGCCAACGCGGTGAACGCCGCACCGGCCGACCGCTCCGGGCGGTAGATCCGCCGCTCCAGGGCACCGGCCGCGCGGCCGAATCCGGCCACCGGATGCCACCTGCGCGGGTCGCCGAGCAGGGCGTCGAGCGCGTAGCCCGCCACCAGCCCGGTCGCGTTCGCCATGGCGGTCGCCTGCCGCACCCGTCACCACCTCCGGCCGGCCAGCCTAGCCGCACCGGGTCCCCGGCCGCGCTACCACGACGTCCGGCGGCGGCGGTCCAGCCACGCCAGGAAGCGGTCCCACAGGACGGCCGGCTCCGGCACCTCGTCCGGGTTCAGCGTGGAGAGGTCACGGACCGCGTCGTGCAGCAGGACCGCCATGAAGACGGCCAGCCCGACCATGTCGCCGTCGTACTCACGCAGCAGCGCGTCCCGCGCCGCCGGGCACGGCCACGGATCCGCGTCCACCCGGCAGCGCCAGGTCGGGCGCATCTGCCGGTGGTCGTGGTCGACGGCGCTCACCGCAGCCTCAGCGCGACCGCGCGGGCCTCCTCGTCGCTCAGCGGCAGGAACCACAGGAAGCGCCGCACGATGGCGACCGGGTCCGGGCCGCCGGGCTGCCCGCGCAGGTCGCGGATGGCCTGCCGGGTGAGCCGGGAGAACTCGGGGATCAGCGTCGCCCGCCGGGCGGCGTCGGTCGGCGCGGCCCGCAGCGTCGGGCAGGGCCACGGCTCCCCGCATCGCTCGCAGGCCCAGTCCGGGCCGCGGCCACGGTGCGGAGCCAGGGGTACCAGCCGAGCACGCGCCTGCCAGCGGCTCTCAGGACTCGCGTCGGGTTCGGGTATGCGTCTGGTGGCCATGCCGCCACGCAACCCGCCCCCGGTGGGGCAGGTAGTCAATGGCCCTGGCGACAGGTTGCCTACCCCTTGCCGCCGAATGATGCACGGCGTGCGAGTTGTAGCGCTGTCGGAGGTCGCTCACGACCTGGGCGTATCGCGCCAACGCGCCGCAATACTGGTCGACCGCCCGGACTTTCCTCCTCCCATCGACACGTTGAGCGTGGGCCGGATCTGGGACGCGGCCGAGGTGCGGGCCTACGCCCAGCGACGCGGTCAGCGCCTCGCCGACGAAGAGCCGAGCTAGCACCAGCCCTGGCACACGTCCCGCCGACACGGCGGCCGGATGGCGCACAGCGGCGGGAAGATCCACTCCATTCCGCCGAAGTGGCGGGGTCATGGCCGCGCCGATGCCACCATTCGCCGAGCTGGAGTGGATCTGCGTTCCACCGAGCCGGTCAAGCCTCGCCGTGCCGCGGGGTGGCGGTGTCGCCACCCCGCACCCCCGTCGCACGGCCCGGATGCTCAGGCGGGCACCGAGGTACGCCGACGGCCGCGGCGTCCCGAGGCAGCCCCGCTGCCACCCGACCCCGAGCTACCCGACCCCGCAGCACCGGATCCCGACCCCGCACCCGCCGAGCCGTCGACGGCCGGCAGCGCCACCTCGGCCAACTCGTCCTCCTCAGCCCCGACCGGCTCGTCGCCCTCCTCGGCGGCCAACTCGCCGTCCTCCTCCGCACCCGAACCGCCGAGCCCGGCGTCCCGACCGAGAGCAGGTCCACCGAGTGGAAGCCCTCCGCCACCGGGCCGCCTGCCGTCGCCGAACCGCAAAGCGCCGGACTGGTCGTCGAACGGGTCCGGCTCGACCGCCCGCTCGGAGGTCGCGGTGAGGCCGACCCGCGACGGCCCGAACTCCGGCGGCGGGAAGTCGTCGTCGAACGGCCGGTCGTCGAAGGTGGTCGGGGCCTGCTCGTCGGGCACCGGCTCGGTCGCCTCACCGTGCACCCGCTGCTCCGCCTCGGCGTCCTCGACCGAGCTGGTGGCCGCGCGCGGCTGGTTGCGCAGGAAGCGGGACCGCCCCCGGGACAGGTCGTGGCCGACCGCGACCGCCTCCAGCTCGTAGAGCGTGCGGTGGTTGCCGGCCTCGTCGGTCCAGTCGCGGGTGTAGAGGCGGCCGGCGACGATCACCGGGTCGCCCAGGGCCACCGAGGCCGCCACCCCCTCGGCCAGCCGTCGCCAGCAGTTCACCCGCACCCGCAGGCTGTTGCCGTCGACCCAGCGGCCGCTGTCCCGGTCGAGCCGGCGAGCGGTCGAGGCGACCTTGAAATTGGCCACCAGCGTGCCGCTCTGCGTGGTCCGGCGCCACTCCGGCGCGGTCAGCACGTTGCCGACGATCGTGACGTAGGTATCGAACATCGCCCCTCCCAGGGATCGGTTGTCTCCGGTGAGCGTGGGCCGAACCGCGTCGCCCGGACACCCCGCCGGCCCGCGCCTGTGGACGACGGCCGGCTTGTGGACGACCGCCTGATCAAGGTCCCCATCTGCTAGGCCCATGGGCCCTACGGCGCCGAACTGCGAAGACACATGATCGGAACGTGACCGGCGAGAGGCGTTCCGGAATCGCGCCGGTTGGGTAAGTACTTGATCAACCGAGAGAAAGGGAGCGCCGATGCTTCTCCGAGACGTCCGCGAGGCAGGGCGATGAGCGCCGTGGCGAACCCCGCGACCGTGGGCGAGTGCCTGCGGGTCGGTGCCGGGTTCTCCCAGGGCGACCGCAACTGGATCGCCGAGCAGTTCGCGACGCTTGACGCCCGGCTCGCCGGCTTCCACGCCGACGCCACCGAACTGGAGGTGTCGGTCAAGGACCGCGAGGCCCGGGGCCAGAAGGTGACCCTGGAGTGCTGGGTGGCCGGCCGGCAGAAGATCGTCACCACCTCGACCGAGGAGGACCTGCACGCCGCGCTCAACGACGTCCGGGACGACCTGCGCCGGAAGCTCAACGACGCGAAGACCCGGCAGGAGCCGCGCAGCAACAAGCACCTGCGCCCGACGGAGCAGCCCGACCCCGTCCCGCTGGAGGACGTGCTGCGCCAGGACGCCGAGACCGCCTGAGTTCCGGTACGCCCCCGCCCGCACGGTGCCGGCGGGCGGGGGCCCCGCTCGACCGCCGGATGTTGAGAGCCGGATGTTAAGAGGGGGCCCCGCCTCTACCGAATGCGTTAACAAGGGCCCCCGCCTTACACCCCTACCGCCGGGTAGCTCGGCGGCGTACCGTCGCGGGCGTGGAACCGGACGTGCTGGGAGCGCCCTACGAGCGGCGGACGATCGAGCTGGGCACCGACGACGAGGGACCGGTCGTCGCGACCCTGGTCCGGCGCCGCGCCGACCGCCCGACCGGCCGGGCCGTGCTCTACGTGCACGGCTTCGTCGACTACTTCTTCCAGACCCACGTGGCCGACTTCTTCGCCGAGCGCGGCTGGGACTTCTACGCTCTCGACCTGCGCAAGTACGGCCGCAGCCTGCTTCCGCACCAGACCCCGAACTTCTGCCGCGACCTCAGCGACTACTTCCCCGAGCTGGACGCCGCCGCGGAGATCATCCGCGCCGAGGAGGGGCACGAGACGCTGCTCGCCATGGGCCACTCGACCGGCGGTCTGATCATCTCGCTCTGGGCGGACGCCCGCCGCGACACCGGCCTGGTCGACGGCATCGTGCTGAACAGCCCCTTCTTCGACATCAACGCCCCCTGGGTGGTCCGTCGACCCCTCGCGGCCGCCGTCTCCCGCCTGGGCCGCCGGGCGCCGCAGCGCATCCTGCCGTTCGGGCTCGGCACCGTGTACGGCGAGAGCCTGCACGCCGACCACCGCGGCGAGTGGCGCTACGACCTGGCGTGGAAGCCGCTCGCCGGGTTCCCGGTCCGGGCCGGCTGGCTGAACGCGATCCGCACCGGTCAGCGCCGGCTGCGGGCCGGGCTGGACATCCCGGTGCCGGTGCTGCTGGCCTGCTCCACCCGCAGTTTCCGGGGCGCGAAGTGGCACGAGAGCGCCACCGGGGCCGACGCGGTGCTCGACGTGGAACACATGGTGCGCTGGGCGCCCCGGCTCGGCCGGCACGTCACCCTGGCCCGCTTCGACGGCGGGCTGCACGACCTCACGCTGTCCAGCCCCGGCGTACGCGAGAAGGTCTTCGCGGAGGTCGGGCGGTGGGCGGAGGGTTTCCTCCGTGCCGGCCCGACCGAGCCGCAACCCACGCCGCCGTCCCCCCGCCGGCCGGCGGACGAACCGGCCGGCGCCACCGCCGAGGGCTGAGGCCGGTCAGCCCTCGACGATCCCGGCGAGCGCCGACCGGATCCGGTCGAAGGTGGCGACCGGATGCCCGCCGGCGTGCGACGGCAGCAGCACGCCCAGGCAACGCGGGACCGGCTCGCCCTCCGGCCCGGCCTCGACCGTGAACACCGGCGCGCCCACGTACCCGGCGGGCAGCTCGACGGTGACCCGCACCTCGTCCCCGTCCCGCGCGACCCGCTGGACCACCGCCTCCAGCGGCCGTGACCCGTCCTCGCCGACGCCCAGGGCCAGCACGAACGCCGCGCCGGGCGCCGCGCCGATCCGGGCGACCGCGTCGGCCGGCGCGGCCGCCGCCTCGGTGACCTGCTGGGTACGCCAGCGCCAGCCCCGGTCGTCGGCGTGGCCGTGCAGCCCGCCGGTGGGCATCGCGGCCACCCCCAGCTCCGGCAGGCGCAGCCAGTGGTCGGCGAAACCGGGCAGCTCGATCGGTTCCTCCGCCCCCTCGGCCGGGTCGGTGACGCTGGGTCGAAGCCCGATCTCCCCGTACGGCCGGTCGGTGAGCGCCTCGGCGGTGAGCAGCCACTCGTGCGCGATCTCCCCGTCGTCGGTGGCGCCGACCAGCTCGCTGTAGAAGAAGGCGGTGCCGACCGTGCCGGATGGCGCACCGGGGCGCTCCGACCCGGCGACGGGCAGGATCGACCGCCCGAGGTGCTTGCACAACTCGAAGACGATCTCGTTCTCGGTTTCCTGGTCGAGCAGCATCCGCCGAGGGTACGGACCGGGGCACCACCGCCGGCCCGGGACCCGCCGGAAGTCAGCTGCCGGATGAGGCCCGGGCGTGGGACGCTGGCGGCGACGTGGACGTGCCGACCCGTACCCCCGGCCGGGCTGGAGCCGGCGGTACCCTCTTGGCGCGACGATCGTCGGCGCGCGCCCGTAGCTCAGCGGATAGAGCAGGGGACTTCTAATCCCAAGGCCGCAGGTTCGAATCCTGCCGGGCGCACTCCCCTACCCGGAGATGCTGCCACCGCGCCTCCGCCGCCTCGGATCACCGGTGGACGGCAACGGCACCATGCGTTCCTCGTGCACCTTGACCTCGGCGCGGTATCGATGGGCGGCCGGATGCCAGATCTCCTCGAACGGGCCCATCACATTGTCGCCGACCCCTCGGCGACGAACCCGGGCCGCCAGCCAGGCGAGAAGCCCCAGGATGCCGGCCAGGCAGCCGACGACCAGCACGACCGCCAGAAGCTCGCCCACCACCCCAAGCTAGCCCACCACCGGATATCCGGTTGACCGACCACCCGTGACGAGCGGGATCATCGGGCGCATGTCGCTGCCCACCCCCACGCTGCGCACCGCTCGCCTCCGCCTGCGTCCCTTCCAGAACGCCGATGCGGACGACCTCTTCGCCCTGCACAGCAACGCCCACATCCTGCGTTACTGGGACTCGCCGCCGTGGCGCGAACCCGTGCGCGCCGAGCGGTTCGTCGCGGCGTGCCGGCGGATGGCCGAGGAGGGCAGCGGAGCCCGGCTGGCCGTGGACCGGGTCTCCGACGGGGCGTTCATCGGCTGGTGCGGCCTGGTCCGCTGGAATCCCGAATACCGCAGCGCGTCGCTGGGCTACTGCTTCGACGAGGCGGCGTGGGGCCAGGGGTACGCGACGGAGGCCGCGCGCGTCCTGCTGCGGTGGGCGTTCGACACGCTGGACCTCAATCGCGTCCAGGCGGAAACCGACACCCGCAACCTGGCGTCCGCCCGCGTGCTGGAGAAGCTCGGCTTCGTGCGGGAGGGCACGTTGCGGGAGGACTGCGTCGTGGCCGGCGAGGTTTCCGACTCGTGGGTCTTCGGGCTGCTCAGGCGGGACTGGCGGCCGTCGGACGATCACGAGTCCGCCGGCACGCCCGCTTCCAGTTGACCGATCACCGGATCGAGCAGGTCGTTGAGTTCCCGGGTCAGCACCACGACCGCGCGCCGCGCCGTGGCGGCCACGGAATCGTCGGGCCCCTCCGGGGCCGGCGGCAGGTCCCCGAGCGGGACGGGCGCCTCCACCTGGAGCATGGCGCGCAGGTGCGGGCTACGCGTCAGGTCCTGCTCGGTCGGCGTCGTGTACTGGCCGAACAACTGGGGCCAGTCCCGCCAACCCCGGTCGCGCTGCCACTGCCGGGTCCAGGTGAGTTCGGCCGGCCACCGGGAGATCACCGTGACGGCGCAGATCAGGCTGCCGTCCCACGGGCTCGCCGCGCACGTCGCGGAGACGATCCGCCGGTGCCAGCGCACGTAGCCGGGTGACAGCTCGGTCGCCATCCGCCACGCCGTCGCGGCGAAGGCGACCGGCGCGATGTCGCCCCACGTGGCGGCGAACTCATCGGTACGTCCGAGCACCTCGGCCTCGTAGCGGCCGCGTCCGTCGGCGCCGCGCTCACGATCGAAGTTCTCGTCGAGCCAGAACGCGCGCGGTTCCATCATGTCCTCCCCCGTCCGAAGCCTCGTACCGGTCTATCACGACCGGCGCGCAAATCGGATGCACGTCCGTGGATCCGCCGGAATACTGTCCGGATGAATGAGGACGTCGCCCGAAACGAGTGGGAGACCGAAGGGTTCGTCGTCCTGCCCGGCTTTCTCCCGGCAGCGGACCTGGCGCCCGCGCTCGACGAGCTGGGCACCGTGTTTCCGTCGCCCGAAGGGTTCCACGACGAGACGGATCCGCGGCGGGGCCGCTACCTCGGCGACGAGTTCGCCGGCATTCAGGGCTTCCCCTTCGACAGCGTCGAACTCAGCCTGCTGGCGGTGGGTGACCGCCTGGTGCGTCTGGCGCGCGCGTTGCTCGCCACCGACGATCTCCGGGTCTACTCGGCCGAGGCCTGGGCGAAGTTCACCGGAGCGGCCGACTACGACCAGGCACTGCACCGCGACTACCTCAACCACACCCTGCTGGTGCCGACGGACGCGCCCGACCACCGGCAGTTGGAGATGTTCGTCTACCTCGTCGACGTGCCCGAGGGCCTCGGCCCGCCGCACCTGCTGTCCACGCGGCACACCCGGGGCCTTCCGGCGAGGCCGAACTGGTACCCCCGTACCGACGTGGGCGAGAGGTTCGGCGAGTTCGTCGCGCCGGCCGGCAGCCCGCACCTCTACGAGGCGGAGGTGTCCGGCGCCGGTCCGGCCGGCACGGTCGTCGCGTTCCAACCCGGCACGTTCCATCGGGGCACCGGCATGAGCACGCCAAGGGGCGCGCGCTACACCATGCACCTCAGCTACCGGCCGGCCGCCGTGGACTGGGGCAACCGTCACGCCTGGGCCGACCGGAGCCACGAGCCCGGGTGGTACCGCTTCGTGAGTCGGGCCACCCCGGCACAGCTCGCGCTGTTCGGCTTCCCGCCGCCCGGCCATCCCTACTGGACCGCCGAGACCGTCGCCGGCGTGGCCGAGCGTTACCCGCACCTGGACATGACGCCCTGGCAGGTCTGAGTCGCTACCGGGCCGTGCCGGCGAGCAGCCACCGCCGGACCGGGATCTCCAGCAGGACCCGATCACCCTCCGACGTGACGGACCGCCGGATGTCCCAGCCCTCGTACTTGGCGGCGAAGGCCGCCACGACGGCGGGTGGGAAGTCGCCACGGTGCAGTCGGGCGACGCCCTCGGCGACGACCGGGTTGACGCCGTCCTCCAGGGCCAGGGAGACCCGTGGGTCCGCCGCCACGTTGCGGGCCTTGACGCTGCCGGCCTCGCAGCTGGCCCACCAGACGCCGTCGGCGTGGACGAACCAGACCGGCGTCAGGTGCGGGGAGCCGTCGGGGCGCAGGGTGCACAGCCAGACGTTCCGCTCGTGGGCGAGTCGCGCTTCGACGTCGGGTGGCAGAGGTGCCGAGGGCGGTCCAGCCATCCGCAGAGTGCATCACATCTCCGCATCGAGGGTCCCGCAGCCTGAAGCCGGAGTCGAACGGGCCGACTCCCCCGGCAGGCTGGACCACTCCTGCCGCGAGGTGTGCCACCACCTCAGTCCGACCACGACGAGCAGCGTCACCGTCAGCGCCGCGACCGACTGGGCGATCCGGTCGACGCGTTCGGCGGTGCACGCCCGGTACGCCAGATCCAGATAGTGCGTCGAGTCCGGCTGGCCCGGGAAGCGCTGCCACGGCCCGAGATCCATCGCCACGGCGTTTCCGCAGCTGGTGTTCTTCTCGTGGTCGCCGGGCCCGATCCGGATCGGCAGGAGCAGCCGGAACCCGACCACGACCGTGCCGAGCAGCGCGACCAGGAACGGACCCCTCCGCAACAGGCGCTGCGTCCGGTCCTCGATGGACTCCGTCGTCATCGGGCGACCATGGCGGCCAGCACCGCGCCCAGGAGCAGCGCGGGCGTCGCGGCCACGGTGCCGGCCAGCGCCGCCGACCGGACGCGGTCGCGGAGCAGCCTCAGCGCGAGCAGGCTGACCAGCAGAGCGACGAGGAGCGCCGGCAGCACCGCGGCGAGCCCGAACCGCAGCATCGCCGGCCGCGGGGAATCGCCGCCGGCCGGCGTCGCGACCACGAGCAGGCCGTACGCCACGACGACCGCCCCGTGCCAGCCGAGCATCACCAGGAAAGCTTTCCTCGACCGGTCCCGGGCGCCGGGTGACCGCAGCGTCATGCCGCCGAGTATCCGCCGGCGACGCCGCTCCCGCCGCCCCTCGCGTCGAGTCGTCCCCGCCGTCAGTTCGAGAGGCGCGAGCCGCGAACCACGGCGGCCCGCGACGTCGAGCGGGCGGCCGGGCGGACCTGCCCGGGCCGTGGCCGGCGGGAGTGTCACCGGTCGCCGCTAGTCTCCGCCCATGGTGACCGAGACGGCATCGCGCCGGTGGCGCACGCGGAGTGGCTGGCCGGTCGTTGTCCGTCCGCCGAGTTGCGCCGCTTTCCCGAGGACGGGCACATCTCCGTGCTCCGGCACGCCGAGCCGGCCCTGGCGTGGCTCAGTCGCAGATCCGCAAAGCAGACGGCGACGCTCCGCTTTCCCGCAGTCGGGTAAGCGACGCGCCGCGCACCGAGGGTGACCGGTTCCGACAAATTATGTTATTCTCCGGCGTCAATCTATGCCGTGCGGACCCGGCCGGGTCGCTGCCGGAAGGACACCTCCCCGATGCCGGTGGCTGCCGCCACGACTCTGCCACGGTCCCCACTGGACCGCCCCGCGGGCGGCGCGTTCACGCTGATCTTCACCACCCTGCCGGCGCTGCTCCGGCTCACCTGCGGCCTGGTCGGCGCAGTGGTCGCCCTGTCGGTGCGGACGCCGCCGGTGCGGGTGGCGCTGCTGGTCCCGGCCGTCGTCGCGCTCACCGTCTGGTCCGGCTGGTACGCCGTCCGCGCGTTCCGGCACGGCATCGGCGTGGCGCTGGTGGCCGGTGACGTGGCACTCACCACCGCCACCGCGCTGGCCGCCGGATGGCTGGTCGCGCCGGAGGTGCTGCCCGGCGAGGGGAGCTGGGTCGCGGTGCTGGCCAGCACCACGGTGATCAACGCCCAGGCCACCGCTCCGGCCCGCTGGTCGGTGCCGGCCGGCCTGCTGGTCACCGCCGCCTACGCGACCGGCGTCACGCTGGCCGGGAACCCGGTCGAGGCACGGGCGCACACCGGCACCCTGCTGGTGCAGACCGGCTGCACGGCCGTGATGACCGCGGTGATGCGTCGCTGGATCGGCCGGGGCGACGCCGCGTTCGCCGACTACCGACGGTTGTCCCACGAGGCGGTGGTGGCGCGCACCGCGCGCGAGGCGGAACGGCGGCACAACCGGGACCTGCACGACACGGTCCTCGGCACGCTGACCATGGTCGGGCTCGGCGCGGTCCCCCGCGGCTCGACGGCGCTGCGCGAGCGGTGCGCGGCTGACCTGCGTACCCTCAGCGCCCTGGCCGGCGCGCGGACCGCGACCGGTGAGGCGGACCTGGACGAACGGCTGCGCACGGTCCTCGCCGGGCTGCCGGAGTTGCCGGTGACCGCGACGCTGCCGCCGTGCCGGGTGCCGGCGGAGGTCGCCGCGGCGCTCGCCGACAGCGCCGCCGCCGCGCTGGCCAACGTGGCTCGGCACGCGCCGGGCGCGACCACCGCGCTGCGCCTGACCCGCGAGGGCGACGCCGTCGTGGTCGAGGTGGCCGACGACGGTCCCGGCTTCGACCCGGCGACGGTCCCGGCCCACCGGTACGGGCTGCGCGAGTCGATCCACGGCCGGATGGCCACGGTGGACGGTCGGGCGGTGGTGGCCTCCGCCCCCGGCGCCGGCACCCGGGTTCGGCTGGAGTGGCCGGATGGCGACTGAGTCCCCCACGGCGGCCACCCGGCGCCCGGCGCTGCGCCCCCGGCCCAGGGTGGCCGCGCCGGCGGGGGTGGCCGTGGCGCCGGAGGCGCACGCCGTGGCGGACGCGTCGGACCGGGGGGCCCGGCTCGTCGCCGTCGTCATCGCGCTGGCCTGGCATCTGGTGATCGGGCTGCCGGCGGTGCTGGCGGCCGGGTCCGGGATGGCCGCCCCGGTGGTGGTGACGGCCGGCTGGCTGGTGACCGCGCTGGTCGGCGTCGCCACCGGGGTACGCCTGCTGCGCGGCGGGCTGCCCCCGGCCGTCTGGTTGGCCGCGGCGCTGCTGGTGGTCGACGCGGCGGTCTTCGCGGCGGCCGGCGAGCGGTTCCTGTTCACCACCGCGAACTGGGTGTGGGGCGGGCTGGCCTGGTTCTTCCTGCTGGTGCTCTGGCAGCGGCCGGTGCGCTGGCTGCTGATCCTGCTCGCGGCGCACGCGGCGATCGCGCTGGTGGCGGTGGTGCTGCACGGCGCGACCGCGCCGGCCGACCTGAGCCGCTACGCCATGTACGTCTACGGCACCTCCACGCTGCCGGTGGCGGTCTTCGCCGGCGCGGCGGCGCTGACCGCGCTGGCCCGGGACCGGGCCGGCACCGCCGCGGCGGTGCTGGCGGTGGCCGCCGAGCGGGAGGCGGCCGAACGCGCCCAGGGCGAGCGGCAGGCGCGCCTCGCCCTGGTCAGCGGCACCGCCGAGGAGGTGCTGACGGCGCTGGCGGCCGGCGACGCCGACCCGGCCGACCCGGCGGTACGCCGCCGCGCGGTGCTGGCCGCCGCCCGGCTGCGCCGGCTGATCGCCGAGTCCGACGACGTGCCCGACCCGCTGCTGCACGAGCTGCGCGCCGCCGCCGACCTGGCCGAACGGAACGGCCTGCCGATCGAGCTGGTCGCGGTCGGCACGCCGTCGGAGCTGCCGGTCGACGTGCGCCGGGGGTTGGCCGACCCGCTCACGGCCGCGCTCGCCGGCGCCCGCGGCTGGGCCCGGCTGACCGTGGTCGCCGGCTCGGACGAGGTGGTGGTCAGCCTGGTGACACCGGACCACGACGGCCCGGACGACTCCGTGGCGCCGGCCGGCGGCGACGGCCCGGTGGAGCGCCTGCACGAGCGGGACGGGGAGATCAGATGGACGCAGACCCGCTGGCGGCGGACGTGAACGCCGGGCACCCGATCGGGGTGGCGATCGTCGACGACCACCCCGTGGTGATCGACGGGGTGCGCGCCTGGCTGGCGACCGAGCCGCGGCTGCGGGTGCTGGCGACCGGCGACGACCCGGACGTGGTGCTGCGGGCCGCGCCGGAGGCCGAGGTGGTGCTGCTCGACCTGCGACTGCACGGGCGGATGGTGCTCGACAAGCTGGCCGAGCTGAGCGCGGCCGGGCGGCGGGTGGTGGTCTACTCCGAGCACACCGACCCGCAGATCATGCTGGCCGCGTTGGACGCGGGCGCGGTGGCGTTCCTGGCCAAGCACGAGGGGCGGGAGCACTGCGTGGGCACCGTGCTCGCGGCGGCGAAAGACCGCCCGTACGTGCCGCCGGCGCTGGCCGGGGCGATGGTCGGGGACGCCCGCCCGGACCGCCCGGCCCTGTCGGACAAGGAGCGTGAGGCGCTGCTGCTCTGGTTCCAGTCGATGTCGAAGGCGTCGGTGGCGCGCCGGATGCAGATCAGCGAGCACACCGTCAAGCAGTACGTGGACCGGGCGCGGATCAAGTACACCCGAGCGGGTCGTCCGGCGGCCACCAAGGCGGCTCTCCTCGCCCGGGCGATCGAGGACGGCCTCGTCCGACCGGAAGATATCGGCATCTACCGGTCGCAGGCGTCGGCCGACCGGCCGACCCCCTAACGGGTGTCATGACAATCACCCCAGGAATCGGTCAGGCTCACCGGTACCGCCAACCGTCACCGGGAGGTCGTACCGTGCCGGAGGACGCCGCACCTTTCTTCATCGGGCCACACCGCTTCGATGCCGACGACGACCCCACCCGTCCCCTGCTCGACCGGCGCTACGCGCTGGTGCCCGAGCCGGGCGAACGGCTGCTCGGCCAGCACCGGCTGCCGGTCGCCGGCCACCTGCTCGGCCCCACCGAGGACGTACGCTGCTGGGCGCTGCCCGACCCGGCGTCGGTCACCGTGACCGACCGGCGGCTGGCCTACGTCTGCACCGGGCCCGAGTTGTCCCTGGTCTCCGGGCGGGACGGCCCGACCGGCGCCCGGCACCGGCGCCTGGTCCGGCTGTCCCGCCTGGTCAGCGGTCAGATCCGCTGGCAGTGGCCGTCCCGGCTGGAGCTGGCCGAGGTCGGCGACGACACGGCGGAGCTGCGGGTGGTCTGCGACGCGCTGCGCACGATCCGGCAGCCGGCGCTCGCCCTCACCGGCCCGGTCGCCCTGGTCACCGCGCTGGCCCGGCAGGTACGCCGCTCGGTGGCCGGGTTCCGGCTGGCCCACCCCGACATGGTGGACCTGTCCCCGCCGGAGCGGGACGCCCTCGCCACCCGGGTCGCCGCCTCCCCCGGCCCGACGCTCGGCACGGTGACGCTGCCCGGCTCGCTCCCGGTGGAGTTCCTGTCCCGGGACGACTACTACCGCCAGCCGGTGGCGGAGGCGTCGGACTGGCCGCGACTCGACTTCCCGGCCCGGGACCTGCCCGGCTCCGCCTGCTGACCCGCCTGTCGGGCAGCGGTCAGGAGGTGGTGCGGGAGCGGCGGTCGGACCGGTCCAGTTCGACGGCCTGCTCCGGGGTCGGCGCGCCGCCGCCCAGGTGGGCCGGCTGCCACCAGGCGTCGTCCGGGCCGGCCGGCTGCTCCGGGTATTCCCGCTGGGCGCGGTCGACGAGCGCCGACAGCCGGGTGCGCAGCTCGGCGGTCAGAGCGGTGGCGTCCGCATGGGCGGCCGGGTCGATCGTCTCGCCCACCAGGATGGTGATCGGGGTGTGCCGGCGGGTCAGGGTGCGCGGACGCCCCTTGGTCCACAGCCGCTGGGTGCCCCAGAGCGCCACCGGCAGCAGTGGCACGGCGGCCTCCTGCGCCATCCGGGCCGCGCCGTTCTTGAGGTCCTTGACCGTGAAGGAGCGGCTGATCGTCGCCTCCGGGAAGACGCCGACCACCTCGCCCCGGCGCAGCGCGCCGACCGCGGCGGCGTACGAACCGGCGCCGGCGGCGCGGTTGACCGGGATGTGCTTCATGCCGCGCATCAGCGGGCCGGAGACCCGGTGCCGGAAGACGCTCTCCTTGGCCATGAACCGGACCAGCCGGCGGGACTCGTGCGCCCCGTAGCCGCAGAAGATGAAGTCGAGGTAGCTGACGTGGTTGGACGCGAGCACCGCCCCGCCGGTGGCGGGCACGTGCTCGCTGCCCCGCACGTCCAGGCGCAGGTCGAGGGCGCGGAACATCGTCTTGGCGGCGGTGATCACGGGCGGGTACACGAGCTCCGGCATCCGGCAACTTTACCCCGGGTAGGTCACGCGTCCGTAGGGCCGCTCTGCCCTGGGCAGACCGGGGTCGCGTACCGGCCCGGCCGCGGCCACGATGGGTCGATGACCGAACGGGTCAGCCGTGGTTGTGCAGGTCCAGCCGGCCACGGGCGAACGCGTCCACCCGGCCCCACCGGCCCGGGATGTCCAGCACCTCGATCCGCCCCATCCCCACCGGCAGCCGCGGGTCCACCGCCAGGTGCCCCTCGTGCGGCTCCAGCCCCAGCATGGTCCGGATCAGCAGCAGCGGGGCCCCGGTCGACCAGGCCTGCGGGGTGCAGGCGGTCGGATACTCCACCGGGAACTTGGTGAGCTCCCGCTGGTAGCCGCCGAACGCCTCCGGCAGCCGGCCGTCGAAGTAGGTCGCCGCGTCCAGGATGCCGTTGGCCACGGTGGCCGCCTCCTCGGCGAAGCCGTAGCGGCGCAGCCCCCAGGCGATGAACGAGTTGTCGAACGGCCAGATCGCGCCGTTGTGGTAGCCGATCGGGTTGTAGCGGACCTCGCCCTCGGCCAGCGTCCGCACCCCCCAGCCGGACCAGAGCCGCGGCCCCACCAGGTGCTCGGCGATCCGCGGCGCCCGTTCCTCGTCGACGATGCCGCTCCACAGCAGGTGGCCGATGTTGGAGCTGAGCACGTCGCACTGCCGCCCCTGCGGGTCCAGCGCCAGCGCGTAGAAGCCGCCGTCCTTCACCCACCAGTCGCGGTTGAACCGCGCCTTCAGCTCCGCCGCCTCGCGTTCCAGCTGGTCGGCGTACGCGGGATCGCCCCAGAACTCCCGGGCCAACCGGGCGGCGCGCATCTTCGCGTCGTACGCGTACCCCTGCACCTCGCAGCTGGCCCGCGGGAACGGCGGCAGCGAGCCGTCGGCGTACGAGACGGAGTCCCAGGAGTCCTTCCAGCACTGGTTCTCCAGGCCGGTGTCGGTGTTGCGCCGCTCGTACCAGATGTAGCCGTTGCCGATCAGGTCGGCGTAGTCGTCGATCCACTTCAGCGCGGCGCGGCACTCCCGTTCCAGCTCCTTGACCAGCGCCACGTCGCCGCTCCACCGCTCGTACTCGTCGAGCAGCACCACGAACAGCGGGGTCGCGTCCACCGAGCCGTAGTAGGGCGAGTGCGGTTGTTCCTCGAACGCGGCGGTCTCGCCGTACCGCATCTCGTGCAGGATCCGGCCCGGGTCCTCGTCCCGGAAGTCGTCGAACCGGGTGCCCTGGAGGGCGGCGAGGATGCGCAGCGTGGTCCTCGACATCCCGGGCGCGAACGGCAGCACCTGCAGGCAGGTGAGGATGCTGTCCCGGCCGAACATGGTCATGAACCAGGGCAGGCCGGCCGCGGGCAACGTCTGCCCACCGAGCGACAGCGGCGAGAAGCGCAGCGCGGCGAGGTCGACCAGGCTCCGCCGGTAGGTCGCGGCGAGACGTTCGTGCTCGCTGTTCACCTTGGGCGCCCGGTCGATCCACTCCTCCAGGTCGTGCTGGAGCGCGAGCCGTTCGGTGCCGTGCGCCCGCAACCCGATCCGCAGGTCCCGGCCGCCGGGCCCGATGGCGAAGGTCTGCACGTCGATGACGACGTCCCACTGCTCGTTGGGCTCCAGGTGGATGCTCCAGCCGAAGCCACGGTTGTCGTAGCGGGCCGGCTGGTTCGCGGAGACGACCGTCTCCCGCTTGAAGTTCCCCCGCCGGTAGCCCAGCCGCAGCCGGTCCGGTTCCGCCTCGGCGTACAGCTCGCCCTTCTTGTTGAGAATCTCGTCCTTGACCTGGAAGAGGTCGGCGAAGTCGGCCCCGGCGTCCATCCGGACGTCCAGGTCGACCGCCTTCTCGTCGTGGTTCAGAATGGTCAGCGTCTCCCGGAAGCTGCCCCCGACCGCCCGCTCCCGGATGATCGACAGTTTCGCGTCGACGTAGTGCGTGGCCATGCCCGGCACCAGGAAGAAGCGGGCCTCGAAGTACTGCAGGTCGTCGTAGGAGAGCGCGTTGAGCCGCTCGCCGTTCACCGTGAGCACCCACTTCGACAGGTACCGGGTGTCGAGCGAGAAGAGACCGGTCGGCTCACTCGGCGTGGCCTCGATGTCACCGGTTTCCTCGGAGACCACGAACGTGTTGCCGTCCAGGATCCGGACGGTGTTGTTGGCGGCCATCAGGCGACCCTCCTGGCAAAGGCGTGGTGCGGTCCGCGGGAGCCCGGCGGACCGGGGAAGAGCCGTTCGATCTCGAGGACGAGCCGCAGGTCACCGACGACGGTCATGTCGCCGCGCAGCAGCGCCGCGATGGCGTTCTCCTCGCCGTCGACGAGCGCGCCGAAGAGCCGGGGGCCGGTGCCGACCACGGTGTCCGCCTCGCCGTCCTCCTGCCGGACCCGCAGGTTGCCCCGGTCGATCTCCAGCAGCCAGTGCGTGGTCTGCGCGCCCTCGTGCAGGTCGAACCGGAGGGTTCCGGACGTCTTGACCAGCAGCGGCTCGAACCCGCGCCGATCCAGGTCCTCGAAGAATCTCGTGGTCATGTCCACCATCGAAGGCCACTCCTCCCGCGATACCGCCGGCCTCCCCGTCGACAACGGGTCCCCGCCGGGTCCCGGGTCAACCTCGCCCGGATCGGGTGAGGCCGCGGCGGGCCGGCATACGCGAGACGCCGGCCCCCGAACCGGGGGCCGGCGTCACCGCGGCGGACGGTCAGTTGTTGGGGTCGTCGGCGCTGATGTCCGCGAGCACCGACTGGGGTTCCCGCTCCACCGCCAGGTCACCCATCGAGATCAGGCCGATCAGGTGCCCGTCCTCGATCACCGGAAGCCGACGGACGGCGTACGTGCGCATCAGGTCGGCGGCGGCCACGACGTCGTCGTTCTGGCTCACCGTCACCACGTCCTTGCTGGTGATCTCGTTGAGCCGGGTGGTGGCGGGGTTCCGGTCCTCGGCCACGCCACGGACCGTGATGTCCCGGTCCGTGACGATGCCGACCACGTCGTCACCGTCGGTGACCACCACGTCGCCGATGGCGCTGTCGCGCATCTCCTGGGCCGCGGCGGTGAGCGTGTCGTTGCCGTCCATCGTCACCAACCGGGTCGTCATGAACTCTCCGACCGTTGTCATGGTGCTCCCCTCTCGGTGTCGGCACCGCGGTCTACCCGCCGTCCGAGGCGGGGTAACGCCGGGCCCGGCCGCCGGGCGGGTCAGCGCTCGGCGGCGACCAGCTCGGCGAGCTGTACGGCGTTGAGCGCCGCGCCCTTGCGCAGGTTGTCGTTTGCGCAGAACAGCGCCAGCCCGTGCTCGACCGTCTCGTCGACCCGGATCCGCCCCACGTACGTCGGGTCCTGGCCGGCCGCCTCCAGCGGGGTGGGCACGTCGCTGAGCGCCACCCCCGGCGCGCCGTCGAGCAGCTCGCGGGCCCGGGCCGGGTCGATCGGCCGGGCGAACCGGGCGTTGATCTGCAACGAGTGGCCGGTGAAGACCGGCACCCGCACGCAGGTGCCGGAGACCTTCAGCCCGGGAATCTGGAGGATCTTGCGGGTCTCGTTGCGCAGCTTCTGTTCCTCGTCGGTCTCGTCGGAGCCGTCGTCGACGATGGAACCGGCCAGCGGGAGCACGTTGAAGGCGATCGGGCGGGCGAACGAGCGGGGGGCCGGGAACTGGACCGCCGAGCCGTCGAAGGCGAGCGCGCTCGCGTCCTCGGCCACCTTGCGGACCTGCTCGTCCAGCTCGGCCACGCCGGCCAGGCCGGCGCCGGACACCGCCTGGTAGGTGGCGACCACCAGGCTGACCAGCTCGGCCTCGGCGTGCAGCGGACGCAGCACCGGCATGGCGGCCATCGTGGTGCAGTTCGGGTTGGCCACGATGCCCTTGGGCCGGTCGGCGATCGCGTGCGGGTTGACCTCGGCGACCACCAGCGGCACCTCGGGGTCCATCCGGTACGCCGACGAGTTGTCGATCACCACGGCGCCGGCCTCGGCGACCCGGGGCGCCAACTCCTTCGCGGTGCCCCTGCCGGCCGAGAAGAGCACGATGTCCAGACCGCGGTAGTCCGCGGTGGCCGCGTCCTCGACGGTCACCTCGCCGTCGCGCCAGGACAGGGCGCGCCCGGCCGAGCGGGCCGAGGCGAACAACCGCACCTGATCCGCCGGGAAGTCGCGCTCCGCCAGCACCTGCCGCATCACGCCACCGACCTGGCCGGTGGCACCCACAATGCCGATCCTCATGTCCGCGAGGCTACCCAGCCGAGCCGCGCGGGCGGGAAGTCTTTCCCAGCGCGCGGGCCGGGGCGACGGGAATCACACCGGTCCCGCCGCCCCCGCCCGGTCACGCGTGGTCGACCACCTCGCCGAGGCCGGCGGCCACCAGCTCGTCCCGGATCACCGCCGCGTCCCCCTCGACGACGAGCGTCAGCGCCTCCGGGTGCAGGTGCGCCGCGGCCGCCGCGGAGACCTCCTCGACGGTGGCCGCGAGCAGCGCCTCGCGCAGCCGGGCGTGGTAGTCGTCCGGCAGGTCGTGCACCACAAGCGTGGTCAGCGCGGACGCGATCGCCCGTGGGCTCTGCAGCTCGACCGAGAGCTGGCCGGCCCGCCACGAGCGGGCCACCTCCAACTCCTCCTCGGTCACCCCGGTCAGCCGGGTACGCGAGACCTCGCCCACCGACTCGACGAGCGCCGGCGCGGTCACCGCGGTCTGCACGCCGGAGCTGACCGCGAACCGGCCGAACCGCCGGGACGAGGCGAAGTCGCCGCGGATCCCGTACGTGTAGCCGCGCACCTCGCGGATCAGGTGGTTGAGGCGGGAGGTGAACGCCCCGCCGAGCACCGTGCCGGCGAGCGTCATCGGCACGTGGTCGGGGTGTGCGCGGTGCGGCGACGGGTGGCCGAGCCGCAGCGTGGACTGCACCGAGCCGGGCCGGTCCACCAGGATGATCCGCCGCCGGTCGGCGAGCGGCGCCTCGATCGGGCCGCCCCGGTCCACCGGCCCGCCGCCGGTGCCGGCGAACGCCGCCGCGCCGAGCGCGTCCAGGTCGATCCGGTCCAGGTCACCGGCGACGACGAGGGTGCCGGGGCGGATGAACCACTCCGAGTGGAAGACCGTGACGTCGTCCACCTCCAGCGCGGCCACGCTCTCCGGGTCGCCGTAGAGCGGGCGCCCCCACCGGTGCTCGGCGCCGAACAGGTCGGCACGCAGCACGGCGTCGGCGCGGGGGCCCGGATTGGCCCAGTCCATCCGCAGCGCGGTCGCCTCGTCGTCGCGGACCCGCAGCACGTCGGCCGGGTCGAGGCGCGGCGTGCGGACCGCCTCGGCCATCAGCTCCACCGCGGCGCTCAGCCGGCCCACCGGGACCTGCACGCTGACCTGGAACGAGTCCCAGTCGAGCCCGCTCACCAGCTCGGTGCCGAGCGCCTCGATGGCCAGCGCGTACGCGGTGGCGTCCCGCTGCGCGGTGCCCTCCTCCAGCGCCTTGGCCAGCACCGCGCCGAGCCCTTCCTTGCCGACCGGCTCCCGGCCCGCGCCGCCGTCGAGCAGCAGCAGCGCGACGGCGAGGTTCTGCCCGGGCAGGTGCGCGGCGACGACCTGCCCGCCGGCGACCGTCCGCCGGACCACCTGGGGGAACCGGTAGGCACGGGCGGCGCCGGGACCGGGACGGGTGGCGATCAGCGTCATGAGGTCTCCTCGGGCAGGTAGGTCAGGATCACCCGGTCGTCGGCGCCGAACAGCTCGGCGGCCTGCTCGGCGATCTGCTCGGCGGTGACGGCGAGCCAGCCGGGCAGCCGGTCGGCGGCCCGGGCCGGGTCGCCGAACTGGGTGGCGTACCGGCCGAGCGTGTCGGCGCGGCCGTCCACGGTGGACATCTGCCGCCACCACATGGTGCTCAGCAGCGCCTTGGCCCGGTCCAGCTCGGCGGCGGTCACCGGCACGGTGGCCAGCTCGTCGACCACCTCGGCCAGCCCGTCGCGCAGCCGGTCGGCGGTCACGCCGGGGCGGGCGGTGGCGGTGGCGATCAGCGGGGCCGGCGCGTGCGCCAGGTCGACGCCGTACGCGCCGACCAGGTCCGGCTGGGCGATCCGCTCACCGTCGGCGAGCCGCTGGTAGAGCCGGCTGCCCCGGCCACTGCCGAGCACGGTGGCGAGGACCGTGGTCACGTCGTACCCGGGGGCGCCGAACGGGTGGGTGCGGTGCGCGAGGTAGACGCGGGCGGCGGGCACGTCGGCGGTGACCGTCTCCACCGCGGGCCGGCCGGTCGCCGGCACCGTGCGCCCGTCCGGGGCGGCCGGGATGTCCGGGCGCGGCGGCAGGCCGCCGAAGTATTTGTCGGCCAGCGCGAACACCTCGGCGGCGGTGGTGTCGCCGACCACGGTGAGGACCGCGTTGTTCGGCGCGTAGTAGGTGGTGTGGAACGCCTGGAACGTGGCCAGGTCGGCCGCGTTCAGGTCGGCCATCGACCCGATCGTGGCGTGGTGATAGGGGTGGCCGGGCGGGTAGAGCAGCGGCAGCAGCCGCAGCCAGGCGTCCCCGTAGGGCACGTTCTCGTAGCGCTGCCGCCGCTCGTTCTTCACCACGTCGCGCTGGTTGTCCAGCGTCTCCTGGGTCAGCGCCGGCACCAGGCCGCCCATCCGGTCGGCCTCCAGCCAGAGCGCCAACTCCAGGTGCTCGGCCGGGACGGTCTCGAAGTAGTTGGTCCGGTCCGGGTTGGTGGTCGCGTTGAGCGAGCCGCCCGCGCCCTGGATCAGCTTCATGTGCTCGGTCTTCGCCACGTTCACCGAGCCCTCGAACATCAGGTGCTCGAAGAGGTGGGCGAAGCCGGTCTGGCCCGCCGGTTCGTGGCGGGAACCCACGTCGTACCAGAGGTTGACCGCCACGGCCGGTGCGGTGCGGTCCTCGCTCACCACCACACGCAGGCCGTTGTCCAGTCGGGTCGTCTCGATCGGCCAGGGGAAACCGCTGTCGGGCATGGCACGACGCTATCCGATCCGGTGGGCGGAAAGGGGACGCGCGCCCCGCGTCGTCGCCGCGCGACGGGGTATCCAGCTCGGCATGATCCCCGCACCGTCCGCCGTCGAACGTGCCGCCGCCGCGCTGGCCCGGCTCCGGCACGCCCGCCTGCTGCATCCCGCCGGCCGCGTCTTCGCCGCCGACGTGCTGATCTGGGGTACGCCGGGACCGCCGACCGGGGTGCCGCTGCTGGACCGGCCCGGTCGCTGGCCGGCCACGGTCCGCCTCTCCAAGGGGACGCCGACGCCGGCCGGCTGGCCGGACGTGCTGGGCGTGGCGCTCCGGCTACACCGGGACCCGGAGTCGCCGGTGGACCTGCTGGTGAGTTCCAGCGGCGCCGCGCCGGTGCTGCGGAACCTGCCGCTGCCCCGGCGGCGCTTCACCGGGACGTACACCTCGATCATGTCCTTCCGGGCCGGTGCGCGGCGGCTGTTCCTGGCCGCGCTGGCCGACCCGGACTCACCCGACCTGGGTCGCAGCCTGGCCGAGGCCGACGCGGCGGTGGCCGGCGACGAGCCCCGGCTGGTGCTCGCGGTGGCCTCGGCGGTGGGGCCGTGGCGGCCGTTCGGTGAGGTGCGCCTGGGTGGCCGGCGCGACGCCCGGGAGGACGCCGCGCTGGCCTTCGACCCGATCGGCAACGTGCCGCCGGGACTGCGGCTGGCCGGACCGCTGGCCCGGCTGCGGGACGCCGGTTACCGGGGGTCGCGTCGGGGCCGGGGCGTCGCGGTCAGTCGGGCGGCTCGACGGGGTTGACGGTCTCGGCGGAGGTGCGGTGCTCCAGCACGGTGTCCGGGGCGACGTTCTGGTCCTCCTCCCGCAGATCCGATTCGGCGAGGATCGCGTCGGCCTGGGCCTGCGCGTCGTCGCTGCCCACCGCCGCCTCCTCGGGCAGCAGGTGGGCGCGGGACTCGATCCGGTCCTGGTCGCTCTGGTCGTGGCTCATGGGTGTCCTCATACCCCGCGTCCCGCTTCGCGGAACGACAGCGGGTATTCCCGGGCGCGTCGGGTAGGCTGGCTGGCGTGACGCGTTCGTATCGATGGTTTAGGCAGCCGGCTGGAGGAGCCGGTGACTCGACCGTGAGCTGACGTCACTTCCTCTTCGAGCCGGCCGGGCAGGGATGGTTCCCTGCCCTTTCCCATGCGAGCAGCCGGCTCGACCCCCGGGCGCCGGCCCCGGGGCGCGGTCGGCGGAAGGATCCCCACCGTGACCACGTCCCCGGATGCCCGCCGGGTCATCGACCAGCGGATCGACCGCGTCGTGCCGTTGACCACCCCGGCCCTGCTGCACCACCACCTGCCGCTCGACGCGTCCCTGGCCGAGGCCGTCGTGGCCGGCCGGCGCGCGGTCGGCCGGGTGCTGGACCGCGCCGACGACCGACTGCTGGTGGTGGTCGGACCGTGCTCGGTGCACGACCCGGCGGCCGCCCTGGAGTACGCGGGACGGCTGCGCGAGGCCGCCGACCGGGTCGCCGACGACCTGCTGGTGGTGATGCGGGTCTACTTCGAGAAGCCACGCTCGACCGTGGGCTGGAAGGGCCTGATCAACGACCCGGCGCTGGACGGCTCGGGCGACGTGAACACCGGCCTGCGGACCGCGCGGGCGCTCCTGCTCGACGTGCTGCGGCTGGGCCTGCCGGTGGGCTGCGAGTTCCTCGACCCGATCACCCCGCAGTACATCGCGGACACGGTGGCCTGGGGCGCGATCGGGGCCCGGACGGTGGAGAGCCAGGTGCACCGGCAGCTCGCCTCCGGCCTGTCCATGCCGATCGGGATGAAGAACCGCCCGGACGGCAGCATCGCGACCGCCGTGGACGCGATCCGGGCGGCCGGCGTGCCGCACGTCTTCCCCGGCATCGGCGTCTCCGGCATCCCGGCGATCATGCACACCCGGGGCAACGCCGACGGTCACCTGGTGCTGCGCGGCGGGGGCGGCCGGACCAACTACGACGCGGAGTCGGTGGCCGGGGCGCTGGACCTGCTGCGCGCCGCGGGCCTGCCGGAGCGGGTGGTGATCGACGCCAGTCACGCCAACAGCGGCAAGGACCACCGCAACCAGCCACTGGTCGCCGCGGACGTGGCCGGGCAGCTCGCCGCCGGCCGGCGGGGCATCGTCGGGATCATGCTGGAGAGCTTCCTGCGTTCCGGTCGGCAGGACCTGGACCCGACCCGGGAGCTGGAGTACGGCCGGTCGATCACCGACGCCTGCCTCGGCTGGGACACCACCGCCGAGGTGCTCGACCACCTGGCCCAGGCCGTCCGCGCCCGGCGGGCCACGCTCCCCGCGCCGGCCTGAGCGGGGTTGGGGAGAGTTTGACCGGTTCGGGGCCGGGTAGGTGGTCGCCGTGACCGATGACGCGCCCGTGACCGAGCAGCCGGACACCAGGCCGCTCGACGACCTGCTCGACGACCTCTACCACGGCCAGGAGCGGATCAGTCAGACCGACATCTACCGCCGGGCGGTGACCGCGGAACTCCCCGCGGAGCTGCTCACCCGGGTCGCCGCGCTCCCCCAGGGCGAGTACGCGGTGGACGAGGTGGCCGACCTGCTGGGCGGCACGGTCGCCTGAGCACCCCCGCCGACGAGAGGACGCAGATGACCGACCGTGAGCCCGAGCACGAGCACCTGCCGGCGCTCGGCCAGCCCCCGGAGGGCGTGGACACGCTGCCGGAGCCCGACTTCGCCAACGAGCACGACCGCACCGCGGTGGACCGGGACATCATCACCGGGGAGGACGACCGGGAGTCGGAGACGTCGCGCGGCTGGGCCGGCGAGGACCACGGCACCACCCCCACCTGACCCGGACGGTGACGCGAGAACGGGGCCGGCGCGACGCGCCGGCCCCGTCGTTCGTCGGCTCACTCCTCGTGCTGGTCGCCCTCGGCCGCCCGCTGGGCCAACGCGTAGCCCATCTGCAGGAAGTCGGAGGCGGCGACCGCGGTCAGCGCGGTGGCCACCAGCCGGGTCAGCCGGGGCGCCAGCACCAGCCCGCCGGTGAGCCCGGTGGCCACCCACACCGCCAGGCAGAACGGGCAGCTGACCAGCTCGCCGAGCGCGTGCCGGGTGGGGCTGCCCTCGTCGCGGACCTGCTCCATCACCTCGCCGCTGCCGATCGGGTGGTCGTAGCGGGTGAACGGCGCCCGGAGCGGGCTGGTGATCGCGTCCTTGGAGATCAGCCGGCTCAGCTTGTGCGTGGCGATCGAGAGCAGCACCACGTCTCCGGTCGTGGGCCGCTCGGGCACCGGCCGGCCGGTCGCCCGGACCAGCCCGACCAGCGCGGCGGTCACGCCGGCATAGGTGCCCATCGCCTTCAGGTAGCCCTCCAGCGGTCGGTGCTCGTGCGGCGCGTACGCCTGGCGCAGGCGCGCCACCTTCTGCTTCAGGCCACTCCCGGTCAACCCGGCCTCCCTCGTCGTCATGGTGCCCGGGCTCAACCGGCGGTCAGGTTGTCGGCCACCTCGCGGTCGAGGTTGGCCAGGATCTCCTCGGCCAGGCCGTGGTCGGGCCCGGCCAGGTCCAGCCGGACCCGGGCGCCACCGGCGTCGGCCGGTTCCACGTCGATCTCCGCGGACCAGTCGTCGTTGCTCCACCGGGCCCGCATGTCGTCGGCGTCGAGCACCTCCACCCGGCAGGCTCCGGAGCGGCGCAGCTCCTCGGGCAGCCAGGCGGAGGACCGGTCCGGGTCGGTGGCGGTGTTGAAGACCACCTCGGGCGGCGCGGACATGCCGCGCTCGGCGTGGCTGGCCATCAGGCGTCCCGCAGCCGGTGCGGGTCGACCTCACGGCCGGGGTGCCGGGCCAGGTACTCGGTCTCCAGCTCGGCGGTGCGGCGCAGGTGGTTGGCGAGCGCGGAGTCGGTGGCGTGCCGCAGCGTGTCCAGCCGGGTCCGGTGCAGGCTCCGCATCTCCCGGATCAGGTCATCGTCGCCCAGCTCGGCGGGGTCCACCCCGGGCATCTCGCCGTCGGCGGCCCCGGTGTGGGCATGGTCGCCGTCCCACTCGGTGACGCGCTGCTCCGGGCTGGTGTCCCGGCGTACCGATTCGGTCATCGTCGCCCCCTCGTCTCGTTCGGGCTGGCGTCTAGACGGATGCCCAGCCGGGATGCCACCAAACCCCGTCCACTACGACGCGGCGTCGGAGACGGCCGGCGACCCCGGTACCCTCGATGGCATGCAGCGGCTCCGGACACCGGCGTGGATCGTCCGCCACGTGGCCATGGTCGTGCTGGTGGTGGGGTTCCTCGGGCTGGGCTGGTGGCAGGTCACCCGGGCCGCCGGGGGCAACGCGTTGAGCTTCGGCTACGCGATCGAGTGGCCGGTCTTCGCCGGCTTCGTCGTCTTCGTGTGGTGGCGCGAGGTGCGGCAGGCCCTGCGGGCCGAGGCCGGGCCGCCGGCCGACCCGGTGCCGGCGGCCGTCGGCGACGAGCCGGTCACCGCCACCCCGGCGGTACGCCGGCCGGTGCGCGTCGCCCGGACGCCGGTGGGCCCGGCCGAGGGGGCGGACGACGGCGAGCTGGCCGCGTACAACCGCTATCTTTCCTGGTTGAACGCCAATCCGGGCGCCCGGCCCGGCGACTATCCCGGCTGAGGCCGGTGCGAAAGGACGGACGACGGTGGGTGGAGCCCTTACCCGGTACCGCGTGATCGCCTGGATCGTGGGCGTGGCGCTGGTGGTGCTGGTCCTGATCGGCATGCCGCTGAAGTACGGCTTCGACAACCCGAGCGTGGTGGCCGTGGTGGGCGTCGCGCACGGCTGGCTCTACATGCTCTATCTGGCGCTCACGTTCGACCTGTCCCGCCGGGCCGACTGGCCGCTGAAGCGGATGCTGCTGGTGATGCTCGCGGGCACCGTGCCGTTCGTCTCGTTCTACGCCGAGCGGCGGGTGAGCCACTGGCTGGCCGCCGAGCGCCGCCCCCGTACCCCGGAGCCGATCGCCGGCTGACCGCGGTTCAGCGCGCCGGCCGCCACGGGCCGGCGCCCGGCGGGTCGGTCCAGCCGCCGAGGCGCGCCCCCTCCCGGGCCCGGAGCAGCGCGCGGGTGACCTGGCCGAACTGCCGCTCGTCGTCGCTGCTGAACAGCAGCACCTCGGCGCCGCGGATCCGCCCCCACAGCTCGTGCGCCGGGGGCCGCCAGCGGTCGCCGGCCAGCACCAGCAGCACCGGCAGCAGCCCCACCGCGCCGAGCGTGAGGTACGCCCCGGCGGTGAGCCGCTCCAGGCCGCCGGTGAAGCCGAGCAGCAGGCCGACCGACGCGATCAACGCGGCGGAGACGGCGACCGCCCGGACGGCGAGCCGGTCGTGCGGGCCCCGGGCGGTCCGGAGCTGGGTGATGTCGGCGAGCGGCCAGCTGTTGCGGCCGACGGTGAAGCGTTCGGCGGTGACGACGATGCCGGGCCGGGCGTAGAGCAGGGTGGGCGCGGTCGCGTGCGGCGAGCGGGGCGGGCGGGCGGAGGAGCGATCGGTCTGCACGGTGGCCTCCCGGGGTCGCGGATCCCGCGGTGGGATTCCCGGATCCCGCAGTTCATTGTGTGACTCGTCCGCTACCCCGGAAAACAGTCATGGACCATCAACGTCATCATTGTCACTTTCCGACACTTTGCCAACTTTCGCCCCTCCTTGAACTCCCCACAACTCCGATCACGGGTTAGGTTGTCCAGGTCGGTCCGGTCGACCGCCGTCCACCCGGACGGCGCCGGGTCGGTGTCGACGGGTCGCGCAACCGCGCTCCGCCGACCATGGAGAGGAGCTTTCCGCTCTTGTCGTCCTTACGGATGCTGCTCCGCTCGCTGGCGGTGGCCGGCCTCTCGGCCGCGCTGCTCGCCCCGGCGTCGGTGGCTCGGGCCGAGCCCACCCCCGCCGAGCTGACGAAGCAGATCGAGAAGTCCTCGACTGAGCTGGAGCGAATCGTCGAGTCCTACAACAAGCTCAACGAGGAGATCAAGGCCAACAAGGCCAAGGCGGCCGCGTTGGAGGCCAGGATCGGCCCGTTGCAGGAACAGGCCGAGCGGAGCCGCGCCGACGTCGGCGTGCTCGCCGCCACGGCGTACAAGACCGGTGGCATGCGCACGGCGGCGGCTCTGCTGGAGCCGGGCGGCACGGCCGCGCTGCCGGAACGGCTGGGCACGCTCGACCAGCTCACCCGCCAGCGGCAGCGCACCATCACCGGCTTCACCGCCGACCAGCGGCGGCTGATCGACCAGAAGACCCAGCTCGACGTCACACTGGCCCGGGAGGCGGCGCAGGCCAAGCAGCTCACCGCCGGCAAGAAGCGGATCGAGTCGGACCTGTCCCGCCTCTACGAGATGCGCCGCAAGGCGTACGGGCGGGCCACCGAGGCGCCCACCAGGGCGAACTCGGCGGGCACGCCGCCGGCCGTCTCCGGCAAGGCCGGGGTGGCGGTGCGGTACGCCTACGGCGCGGTCGGCAAACCGTACGGGTGGGGCTCCGAGGGTCCCGGCAGCTACGACTGCTCGGGCCTGACGCTCGCCGCCTGGCGGGCCGCCGGGAAGTCGCTGCCGCACAACGCGGCAGCCCAGTGGAGCGCCACCACCCGGATCAGCCGGGACGCGCTGCAACCGGGTGACCTGGTGTTCTACTCCGGGCTCGGGCACGTGGCGATCTACGTCGGTGGCGGCCAGATCATCGACGCGCCCAGCGCGGGCCGCAACGTGAGCAAGCGGAGCATGAACATCATGACGATCGCCGGCTACGGCCGGGTCTGACCGCGACGGCGAACGGCCGGCGTTCCCCTATCGGACGCCGGCCGTTCGTCGTTCAATTACTACCAGGTCAGGCCGCCTGCAGCCCTTCGGCGCGGGCCAGCTCGCGGAGCCGGCCGAGGGCCTGGATCTCCAGCTGGCGGATCCGCTCCCGGGAGAGCGAGAACCGGGACGCGACCTCGGTCAGCGAGTGCTCCCGCCCGTCATCCAGGCCGTAGCGGGCCCGCATGATGCCGGCGGACCGGTCGTCGAGGTGGTTGAGCAGGCCCTCGATCCGCTGCCGCTCCAGGCCGGTGAGCACGATCTCCTCCGGCGACGGCGCGTCGCTGTCGGCGACCAGGTCACCGAGTTTGGTGTCGCCGTCGTCGCCGACCGGGGTGTCCAGCGAGACCGTGTCCTGCGACCAGCGGCGCAGCTCGTTGACCCGCTCGACGGTGACGCCGAGCGAGGCCGCGATCTGCTCCGGCTCCGGGTCGGCGCCCAGCTCACGGGTGAGCTGGCGGGCCACGTTGCGCATCCGGTTGACGTCCTCGACCAGGTGCACGGGCAGCCGCACGGTCCGCTCCTGCTGGGCGATCGCCCGGCTGATGGCCTGACGGATCCACCAGGTCGCGTAGGTGGAGAACTTGAAGCCCCGCTCGTAGTCGAACTTCTCGACCGCCCGGACCAGGCCGGTGTTGCCCTCCTGGATCAGGTCCAGCATGGGCATGCCGGAGCGCACGTAGCGCCGGGCGATGGAGACGACCAGCCGCAGGTTGGCGCGGATGAACAGGTCCTTCGCCTGCTCGCCCTCGACCACCACGCGCTCCAGCTCCTCCCGGGTGGCCCCGTCGGGCACCCGCTCGGTGTCGAGGAGGTGCTCGGCGTAGAGACCCGCCTCGATCGTCTTGGAGAGCTCCACCTCGCGGGCGGCGTCCAGCAGCGGCGTCCGGGAGATCTCGTGCAGGTAGACGCCGACCAGGTCCCGCTCCTCGGCGACCTCGTCGGTACGCATGCCGATGTTCTTGTCCACGATTGCCACGGTCCCCTCGCTCGCGCCGGTTGCCCGGTTCCTTGCCATCCCCACGTTCATCAGCCCTCCCCGTAACCTCCGCTGTGCCCGTAGGTGCTGACACCTACACAACAGATGTGACGTGTCGGGGATTCCATGTCGTGAGTCGAAACTGTCACGAATGCCTGAGTGGTAGCTGAGAGCCCGGTCCACGTTTCCTGTCAGGACCCCTGCTCGGGCCGCCCGCGGACGCCCTGGTGAACGGGGGCCCGGAGCAACGGATTCGCCGTCCGCCCATGGAATGGCACCATTGCGTCTTCCATGAACACAGCGAGCCGCGTCACCGCACCTCTGCGATCCTGGTCACTTCGTGATACGCGCCCGTGGACCGCTCGGTTCAGCCACTGCCAAGGATTACCCTCCGCCTCGTTGAACAATCCGCACGGGGAGAGCCGTCCCCTCCCGCCACGTGATACGCGTCGCACCCGCCGGACGGATGCGCCGGGCGGGTGGAACGCGAGGGTTCAGGAGGCGAGCAGGGCCAGGGCGCCGCGTACCTGGTCGGCGGAGCGGGCCAGCGCCGCCCGGGCGGCGGGCACCTCGGCGCCGGAGACCAGCGCGACGAGTGCGGTCTTGAGGTCGCCGTCGGCCTGCTGGAGAGCGACCCGGCAGACCTCCTCGGCGCACCCGGTGGCCTCCATCAGGATCGAGATCATCCGGCCGCGCAGCTTGGCGTTGGTGGCCACCATGTCGATCATCAGGTTCGAGTAGACCCGGCCGAGGCGCACCATCACGGCCGTGGAGAACGTGTTGAGCACCAGCTTCTGCGCGGTGCCGGCCTTCATCCGGGTCGACCCGGTGACCACCTCGGGTCCGGTGTCCACCCCAATGAACACGTCGACCGACGGGGCGGCCTCGGCCTCCGGATTGGCGCAGAGCAGCACCGTCCCGGCCCCCTGGGTGCGGGACGCGGCGAGCGCCCCGAGGACGTACGGGGTGCGCCCGCTGGCCGCCAGGCCGACCACCAGGTCGCCGGGGCGTACGCACTCGATGGCCTCGGCCGCGCCGCCGCGCTCGTCGTCCTCGGCGTCCTCGACGGCGCGCCACATGGCCTCCGGGCCGCCCGCCAGGTGCGCGCAGAACCAGTGCCGCGGCGAGTTGAACGTGGGCGCCAGCTCGGCCGCGTCCAGCACGCCGAGGCGGCCGGACGTGCCGGCGCCGAAGTAGTGCACCCGGTGCCCGCCGCGCAGCGCGGCGACGGCCAGGTCGACGGTCTCGGCGATCTCGTCGAGGACGGCGGCGACCGCGGCCGGCACCCGCCGGTCGGCCTCGTTGATGACGGTGAGCACGTCCCGGGTCGACATCAGGTCGAGGTCGACGCTCTGCGGGTTGCGCCGTTCGGTCGGCGCGCCGACGCGTACCACCGGACGCATCGGTGCGATCTCGTCGCGCTCCACCCGGCCCGCCGTCATGCCCGCCTCCGCCCAGGACCGACCCGGCGCGACTTGACCGCCTCGGCGGTGGCCTCGAGCGCCTTCTTGGTCCGGGCGCGGCTGCGCGCGGCCACCCCGACGAAGAGGCAGTCGACCACGGTGAGCTGGGCCAGCCGGCTCGCCGTGGCGCCGGACCGGTAGGTCGTCTCCCGGGCCGCGGTGGTGAGCACGTGGTCGGCGACCTCGGTGATCGGTGAGCGGGGGAAGTTGGTCAGCGCCACCGTGGTGGCCCCGCGCGCCCGGGCCTGTTCCAGGACCTCGATGACGTCGGACGTGGTGCCGGTGTGCGAGATGCCGACGGCGACGTCGCCCCGGCCCAGCAGGGCGGCGGAGGTGAGCGCGGTGTGCACGTCCGGGAAGTAGAACGCGATGCGGCCGATGCGGTGCAGCTTCTGCTGGAAGTCGGAGGCGACGAAGCCGCTCGCGCCGGCGCCGTAGACGTCGATCCGGTTGGCCGCGCCGATCGCCTCGACCACCTGCTCGCAGACCGCCGGGTCGAGTTGCTCGGCGGTCTCCTCGACCGCTCGCGCGTCGTTGAACGCGATGGTGGCGATGATCTGGGCCAGGTCGGCGCCGGGCGGAATGTCGCCGCCGACCACCCGGGCGTCCGGCGGCTCGATCCGGCGGGCGGCCTCGGCGGCGAGCCGGATCCGCAGCTGGGGGTATCCGTCCATGCCGACCGAGCGGCAGAACCGGATCACGGTCGCCTCGGATGTCTCGGCGACGGTGGCGAGGTCGGTGATGGTGCGCCGGGCCGCGTCCGCCGGATCGGCGACGACGAGCCGGGCCACCCGCTGCTCGGCCGGGGACAGCGAGGGCAGGAGCCCGCTGATGTGGACGATCAGTCCACCGGGCTCGTGACTCGCAGAAATCTTCGGACTCTTCGCCACGGATGAAACTTACTTTCAGAGGGCGTGAGCGTCAACCATGACGCCGCGTATCGGGAAATTTACCGCCTTCCGCGCCCGGTCCCCGCGCCCAGGGTCCCATCACCGCAGCCCGGCCGCCTCATCCGGTCCGGTCGACTAGCTCCCGCCGGACGGGCCGGACCCGATCGCGGCGCAGATCTTGCGCGCCGGCGGTGGCGTGCGCGGGTCGTCCCGCTAGCGTGTGGCCATGGCGGATCGCACGGTGCTGGTGACCGGAGGCACGGGGGGACTCGGCGGCGCGGTCACCGCCGCGTTCCTCTCCGACGGCTGGCGGGTGGTGGTACCCGGCCGGGAGGGCGGGACGGCGACGCCCGGGCCGGCCGGTCCGGTCCCGGTGGTGGCGGACCTGCTCACCCCCGAGGGGGCCGCGCGGGCCGTGGCGGCGGCCACCGCGGAGCCCGCGGCGCCGCCGCGCGCGGTGGTCAACCTCGTCGGCGGGTACGCCAGCGGCGGGCTGGTGCACGAGACCCCGGTCGACGAGTTCGAGCGGCTGCTGCGGCTCAACCTGCGCCCGACCTACCTGGTCACCCACGCGGCGCTGCCGCACCTGGTCGCGGCCGGCGGCGGCGCGGTGGTCTGCGTCTCGGCCCGGGCGGCGGTGGCGCCCTTCCCCGGCGCGGCCGGCTACGTCACCGCCAAGGCCGCGGTGCAGGCGTTCGCCAACGCGGTCGCGGTGGAGTACCGGCAGCGTGGGGTGCGGTGCAACACGGTGCTGCCGAGCGTCATCGACACCCCGGCCAACCGCGCCGCCCAACCCGAGGCCGACCACCGGCGGTGGGTGCCGCCGGCCGAGATCGCCGCGGTGATCCGCTTCCTGGCCGGCGAGGAGTCCGCGCCGACCAGCGGCGCGAGCATCCCGGTCTACGGGCGGGCCTGAGCCGGCACCGGGCCGTCCCGGCCCTCGCCGGACGGGCGCGGGGTGCCGTCCGGCGGCGGGCCGGCCAGCGTGGACGGGTCGTCCGGCAGCCACTCGCTCAGGTGCGCCCGGATCCGGCGGGACACCTCCTCCGGCGCGCCGCCGCCGTCCACCACCACGAAACCGGCGTACTCCGGCAGCGACCGGTACGCGGCGTCGGCGGCGGTGAGCCACCGCATGCTCTCGTGGTCGGTCCCGCGCCGCTCGATCCGCCGGTACGCCTCGACCGGGTCGACGGTCAGCAGGAAGGTGACCCGCGGCGGCGGGAAGACCCGGTAGCCGGCCCGGGCCAGCCGCTCCCAGCGCTGCCCGCCGTGCGCCCGGAGGCTCGCGTACTGGCAGGCGGACCAGCGGTCCATCACCGCGGTGCGGCCGGTGACCAGGCAACTGAGCAACGCGAGCGCGATGGCCAGCCAGCGCAGCACGGACTCCACCGCGAGCAGGCCGTCGCGCCCGACGAGGCGCTGCGCGTCCGGCCGGCCGACCCGCTGGGCGAGCCGGCCGAGCCAGCGGCGGCCGCCGGCGTTGCGGTGGTAGGTGGCGGGGTGGCCGGCGGCGGTGAGCGCCTCGGCGAGCAGGTGGGCCTGGGTGGTCTTGCCCGAGCCGTCGATGCCGATCAGGGCGACGGTGCGCAGTCGGGCTCTGTCCCGCCGCGTCCGCAGTGAGCTGGCCACCTCCCCGAGGTTATCCGACCCATGCTCGCGACTGCCACTTTGTCGCATTCCTCCCCAAGTGGATGCGGAAGGTGTGACCGGAGCGTCCGCCGGGTACGCCACTCAATCTCACCGCCCACGACGACGACGGGAGACCCAGATGGCCGAGCGCGGGGACGAGACCCTGGTGCACACGCTGAAAAAGGTCGCCGCCGTGCTCAAGCAGTCCGAGATCCCGTTCGCGCTGGGCGGCAGCTTCGCGGTGTACGCCCACGGCGGCCACTCCAGCGACCACGACGTCGATTTCCTGCTCCGGGAGTGCGACGTCGACCGGGCGCTTGAGGCGCTGGTCGAGGCCGGCTTCACCGCCGAGCGCCCGCCGGAGGACTGGCTGGTCAAGGTCTACGACGAGGAGCGGATGGTGGACCTCATCCACCGGCCGATCGAGACGCCGGTGACCGAGGAGACCTTCGCCGACACGATCGTGCGGCCGGTCGACGCGATCCGCATGCCGGTGCTCTCGGCCAGCCAGCTCATGGTGCACAAGCTGCTCAGCTTCTCCCAGCACTACTGCGACTTCGCCCGTGCCCTGCCGCTCGCCCGCTCGCTGCGGGAGCAGATCGACTGGGAACGGGTACGGAAGGAAACGCAGCACTCGCCGTACGCGGAGGCGTTCCTGGTGCTGCTCGACCGGCTGGACGTGCTGCCCGACGGCGCGCCCGGCGGAAGGGATACCCCGTGACCGGACAGCCCGGCGACGTGCCCCCCGACGAGTACGTCGAGGCCGAGATCCAGACCATGCTGACCGAGGACCCGTCCGTGGCCGAACAGGGCATCACGGTGGTGCGCCGCGAGCGCGGACTGGTGCTCTACGGCGAGGTGGAGAGCCCGCACCGACGGGAGGAGATCCTGCGGCGGGTGGCCGAACGCTTCCCGGACACGCCGGTGACCAGCGACATCGGAGTGATCCGTACGCAGGCGCCCACCCAGGTCGAGGAGCTGCCGTGAGGGAGGTTCGATGGTGATCCGGATCGCCGCCGTCGGCGACGTACACGTGGACGAGGACGTGGTGGGCCGGTTCCGCCCGGCGCTGGAGGAGCTGCCGGACTGCGCGGACGCGCTGCTGCTCGCCGGGGACCTGACCCGGCACGGGACCGAGGCGGAGGCGCGCTGCGTGGCGCGCGAGTTCGGCGGCCTCGGGGTGCCGGTGATCACCGTGCTCGGCAACCACGACCACCAGTGCGACCAGGTGCCGCAGGTGGTGAAGGTGCTCGAGGACGCCGGGATCACCGTGCTGGAGGGCACCGGCACCGTGGTGGAGTGCGCCGGTGGGCGGCTCGGCGTGGCCGGGGTGAAGGGGTTCGGCGGCGGGTTCGCCGGACGGTGCGCCAGCGACTTCGGCGAGCCGGAGATGAAGTCGTTCGTGCGCACCACCCGGGAGAGCGCCGACTCGCTGGCGTCCGCGCTGCTCGCGCTGGACTGCGACGCGCTGGTCGCGCTCACCCACTACGCCCCCGTGCCGGACACGCTCGCCGGCGAGCCGCTGGAGATCTACCCGTTCCTCGGCTGCTACCAGCTCGGGCAGGCGATCGACTCGGCGCCCACCGCGCTGGCGCTGCACGGGCACGCCCACCACGGCACCGAGCGGGGCACCACGCCGGGCGGGGTACGGGTCCGCAACGTCGCGCACCCCGTGATCAAGCAGGCGTACAGCGTGTTCCACCTGGGGGATCAGGCCGACTGAGCGGGAGGTTTCCGGAATCTGACGGCCGGGTATCCAGCCGCCATGGAGCTGATTCTCTGGATTCTCGCAGTCGTACTCGTGGTCGCCGGAATTCTCGCCCTCTTCCGCCGGCAGATCCTCTGGGGCGTCGTCCTCATCGTCGTCGGCCTGCTGGTCGGCCCGGGTGGCGTCAGCATCTTCAACACGTAACCGTCCGACCGCACCGCCCCTGACCCGCCGGGGTCGTCGGGCCCGGCGCTCTGTCCTCCCAGACCGGAGCGTCCGGACCCGACGATCCCGGCGCTTTCGTGTCCGGGAGGGTTGCGGGTTTACCCCCGTGGTAGAGCGGCAATATCTCGACCATGGAGATGTCGCAGCGTGCCGCCAGGCGCACCGCCGGTCCCCGGAAGTGGTGGGCACTGGTCGGCTTCGGCGCGGCCGCATTCGCCGCCGCCGCCATCGGCGGGCTGGGTGTCCGGGGCACCTCCGCCGAGTACCAGAGCCTGGAGCAGCCGTCCTGGGCGCCGCCGTCGTGGCTGTTCGGCCCGGTCTGGACCGTGCTCTACGCGTTGATCGCGATCGCCGGCTGGCTGGTCTGGCGCCGGGTCGGCTTCGGCCCCGCGCTCTGGGCGTGGTGCGGGCAACTGGTGCTCAACGCGATCTGGACCCCGCTCTTCTTCGGCGCCGGCCGCTACGGGCTGGCGTTCGCCGAGATCGTGCTGATGTGGCTGGCGATCGGCGTGACCGTGGTCCTGTTCCGGCGGGTGTCCCGTCCGGCGACGCTGCTGATGCTGCCGTACTGGGCGTGGGTCACGTTCGCCGCCGCGCTGAACCTCGCCATCTGGCGGATGAACGCCTGACCCACCGCGGGCGCGGGGGCCGCCGCCCCCGCGCCGGCCGGCGTCAGCAGCGGGGCACGCTCGGGATGTAACCGTCGTAGCCGGTGTAGACGTACGCGTCGGCGATGAACCGGCCGGAGCCGATCCGGTCCCAGATCGAGCTGGTGCCGTAGGTGCCGGTGACCGTGGTGCCGCTGGTCTGGCAGTGGAGCGTGACACCGGCCCCGTCGGCCACCGTGCCGACCGCGCTGTAGCCGGTACCCGGGCCGGAGCGCACGGTAAGCGGCGAGCCCGCCGTGTTCACCGTGCCGGCGCCGGTGTTCGATCCGGCGCAGCCATTGTCGCTGGTGTAGGTCTTCGTGCCCCAGTAGAGGGCCTGCGCGCCGTTGAACTTGATCTTCACGGAGCTGCCGTTGAGCCGCTGCTCGTAGTGCAGGTGCGGCCCGGTGGACCCGCCGGTGGTCCCGACGTACCCGATCACCCGCCCGTACCCGACGGTCTGCCCGACCGAGACGTTGAAGGCGTTCAGGTGGGCGTAGTAGGTGGTGTAGCCGCCGCCGTGGTTGACCCGCACGTACTTGCCGTAGCTGGTGTCGCCGAGGTTGGTCACCACGTCGACGGTGCCGGGCGCGCTGGCCACCACCGGGTCGCCCAGGTCGTCCGTGCGGTTGAAGTCGATCGCGTTGGCCGGGCTGTGGTCCGAGCGGGTCTGCCCGGACCAGGACTGGTTGCACGGGAACGGGACCTTGAACGTCGGCGCGGCCATCGCCGGCGCCGCCGGGATCACGACCGCGGTCAGGACCGCCACGCCCGCCGCAAGACTGAGCCACCGCTTACGCATCCACTGCCTCCTATGTTGAAAGTCTTCAATACGATACGGACAGGGTGGCAGAAAGTTCCGTTCCGGGGAAGATCCGTGGGAGCGCCCCCACCAGCGATGTCCGGATTTCGGGATTGTTACCGGGCCGTGTCCGCTCTAGGGGTGGACCACGCGGGATGCAAGCGCTTACATGTGGGGACGACCATCGGACCGGCGCGGGTTCGATTCCCCCAAGCGCCGGCAAGGAAGGAGATCGGCATGGCGTTTGCCAGATCACGCCAGGCTCTCGCGGTCACCGGCGTGCTGGGGCTGGCGCTCGGCGTCGCCGCCTGCGGCACCGGCAACGACAAGAAGAGCGACAAGGCGGGCTCGGCCGAGTGCGCGGCATACGAGAAGTACCAGGGCAACGACGGTAAGAAGGTCTCGATCTACTCGTCGATCCGGGACATCGAGGACGAGCGCCTCCAGCAGTCCTGGAAGGAGTTCGAGGACTGCACCGGCATCAAGATCGACCACGAGGGCTCGGGCGAGTTCGAGGCCCAGCTCCCCGTCCGGGTCGACGGCGGCAACGCCCCCGACATCGCCTTCATCCCGCAGCCGGGCCTGCTCAAGCGGTTCGTCGACTCGGGCAAGCTCAAGCCCGCCGGCGCCGACACCAAGGCCATGGCCGAGCAGAACTACTCCCCCGACTGGCTGAAGTACAGCACCGTCAACGGCCAGTTCTACGGCGCCCCGCTGGGCTCCAACGTGAAGTCCTTCGTGTGGTACTCGCCGAAGACCTTCAAGGAGAAGGGCTGGTCGGTCCCGACCACCTGGCAGGAGCTGATCGACCTCAGCGACAAGATCGCGGCGAGCGGCACCAAGCCGTGGTGCGCCGGCATCGAGTCCGGTGACGCCACCGGCTGGCCGGCCACCGACTGGATCGAGGACGTCCTGCTCCGCACCGGCGGGCCGGAGGTCTACGACAAGTGGACCACCCACGAGATCCCGTTCAACGACCCGCAGGTCGCCACCGCCGTCAACCAGGCCGGCAGCATCCTGAAGAACGAGAAGTACGTCCTCGGCGGCGTGAAGAGCATCGCCACCACCTCCTTCCAGGAGGCCGGCGCGCCGGTCCTCAGCGGCAAGTGCGCGCTGCACCGGCAGGCGTCCTTCTACGCCAACCAGTGGGCCAAGGGCACCAAGGTGGCCGAGGACGGCGACGTCTTCGCGTTCTACTTCCCGGCCATCGACCCGGCCAAGGGCAAGCCGGTGCTGGGCGGCGGCGAGTTCGTCGCGGCCTTCGCCGACCGCCCCGAGGTCCAGGCGGTGCAGACCTACCTGGCCTCCGGCGAGTACGCGAACAGCCGGGCCAAGATCGGTGACTGGGTGTCCGCGAACAAGAAGCTGGACATCAACAACGTCCCCAACCCGGTGGACAAGCTCTCCGTGGGGATCCTGCAGGACCCGAAGACCGTCTTCCGTTTCGACGGCTCGGACCTGATGCCGGCCGCGGTCGGCGCGGGCACCTTCTGGAAGGGCATGGTCGCCTGGATCAACGGCAAGGACACCACCTCCGTCCTGAACGACATCGAGGGCAGCTGGAAGTGATCCGCGTGGGTGGCCCGGTCCGCGTCCCGGGCCGGGCCACCCGCCCGCATCCGAACCCTTGAGGGAGGGTTGATGGAGTTCGACTTCGCGGCGGAACAGCCGAAGTTCCTCATGCTGATGTACGGGCTGATCGCTTTCGTCGCGGTGGTGGGCGGGCTGCTCCTGCTCCTCGACGTGGTGCCGGCCTGGTTCGCCCGGCGCCGGGAGGCGCAACTGGTCGCGGCCTCGGTGGGCGGCGCCCCGCGGCCCCGCCGGCGCAAGCAGCGCGAGGGCGCGTTCGCGTTCTTCTTCCTGCTGCCGACGCTGCTGCTGCTGACCATCGGGCTGGTGGTCCCGGCGGTCCGCACCACGCTGCTCTCCTTCATGGACTCGGGCAGCAGCAACTGGGTCGGGCTGGACAACTACGGCTGGATGTTCGCCGAGGACTCGATCTTCCGGGTCCTGATCAACACGCTGATCTGGGTGCTCCTGGTGCCGCTGGTGGCCAGCGCGTTCGGCCTGATCTACGCGATCCTGGTGGACAAGGCCCGGCTCGAGTCGGTGGCCAAGTCGCTGATCTTCCTGCCGATGGCGATCTCGTTCGTCGGCGCCGCCATCATCTGGAAGTTCATCTACGCCTACCGGGGTGACGAGCAGGACCAGATCGGTCTGCTCAACCAGATCGTGGTCAGCCTCGGCGGCGAACCGAAGCAGTGGCTGCTGGACTCGCCGCTGAACACGTTCCTCCTCATCGTGATCATGGTCTGGATCCAGGCCGGCTTCGCCATGGTGGTGCTCTCCGCGGCCATCAAGGCCATCCCGGCGGACATCATCGAGGCGGCCCGGCTCGACGGCACCACCCCGTGGCAGATGTTCTGGCGGATCACCATGCCGACCATCCGGCCGGCGCTGATCGTGGTGGTGGTGACGATCTCCATCGCCACGCTCAAGGTCTTCGACATCGTCCGGACCGCCACCAACGGCAACTACGACACCAACGTGATCGCGACCGAGATGTACAACCAGGCGTTCCGGTACGGCGAGAACGGGCAGGGCTCGGCGCTCGCGGTCTTCCTGTTCGTCCTGGTCCTGCCGCTCGTGATCTACCAGATCCGCAACCTGCGCAAGCAGCGGGAGGGCTGAGATGACCACCGCCACGCCCACCGTCGGAGCAGGCGTCCAACCCCCGGCCCCGCTCACCCGGGCCGCCCGGGTCCGCAAGCGGCTCAACAGCCGCACCGCCACGCTCATCTCGATCGTGCTCGCGCTGCTCTGGACCATCCCCACCTTCGGCCTGTTCGTCTCCTCGTTCCGGCCCGAGGACCAGATCAAGAACACCGGCTGGTGGACGTTCTTCAGCGACCCCCAGTTCACCTTGAAGAACTACCAGGACGTGCTGTTCAGCACCGGCTCGTCGGGGCAGCTCGCCAGCTACTTCATCAACTCGCTGGCGATCACCATCCCGTCGGTGCTGTTCCCGATCGCGTTCGCCTCGCTGGCCGCGTACGCGCTGGCGTGGATCAACTTCCGCGGCCGGGACTGGCTCTACATCGGGATCTTCGCGCTGCAGATCGTGCCGCTGCAGATGGCCCTCGTGCCGCTGCTGAGGTTCTTCTCCACCGGCGTCACCCTCGGCGGGGTCCAGCTCCTCCCCGCGTGGGACCTGGTCGACGAGCAGAAGTTCGCGCAGGTGTGGTTCGCGCACACCTGCTTCGCGCTCCCGTTCGCCGTCTACCTGCTGCACAACTTCATCTCGCAGCTCCCGGGCGACCTGATGGAGGCGGCCCGGGTCGACGGGGCCACCCACCCGAAGATCTTCCGCACCATCGTGCTGCCGCTGATCATGCCCGCGCTGGCGGCGATCGGCATCTTCCAGTTCCTCTGGGTCTGGAACGACCTGCTGGTCGCGCTGATCTTCGCCGGTGGCGGCAACGAGACCGCCCCGCTGACGGTCCGCCTCGCCGAGATGGCCGGCACCCGGGGCAACGAGTGGCAACGGCTCACCGCCGGCGCGTTCGTGTCGATCGTCGTACCGCTGATCGTGTTCCTGTCCCTCCAGCGCTTCTTCGTGCGGGGCCTGCTCGCCGGCAGCGTCAAGGGTTGATCCGCCGCCCCGCCGCCGCCGGCACACCGGCGGCGGCGGGGCACGGGTCGCGGCGGGGAGCCACGATGACCAAGATTGACGACGTCGCCCGCCTGGCCGGGGTCTCCACGGCCACCGTGTCCCGGGCGCTGCGCGGCCTGCCGACGGTCTCCGCCGCCACCCGCCGCCGGGTGCTCGCCGCCGCCGAGCAGCTCCAGTACGCGGTCTCGCCCAGCGCCTCCCGGCTGGCCGGCGGGAAGACCGGCACCGTCGCCGTGGTGGTTCCCCGGATCACCCGGTGGTTCTTCGGCACGGTCGTCGAGGCGGTCGAGGACCTCCTCCAGCAGAACGGCTACGACCTGCTGCTCTACAACCTGGGCGGCCGGGAGCAGACCCGGCAACGGGTGCTGCGCACGGCCAGCCTGCACAAGCGGGTGGACGCGGTCATCCTGGTCGCCACCCCGCTGCGCGCGGCCGACGTGCACGCGCTGACCAAACTCGACCTGCCCGGCGTGACCATCAGCTCCGGCAGCGGCGTGCCCGGCTGGCCCTGCGTCCGGATCGACGACGTGGCCGCCGCCCGGACCGCCACCCGCCACCTGCTCGACCTCGGCCACACCCGGATCGCGCACATCTCCGGCGACCCGGACGACGAGCTGGCCTTCACCACCCACCTGGACCGCCGGCGCGGCTACCAGGAGGCGCTGCGCGCCGCCGGCCTCCGGCCCGACCCGAGCCTCGACGTCGAGTCCCGGTTCACCATCGACGGCGGCACCCACGCCACCGCCGAACTGCTCGCCCGGGGCGAGCCACCGACCGCCATCTTCGCCGCCTGCGACGAGATGGCGATGGGCGCGGTCACCGCGCTGCGCGACGCCGGACTGCGGGTGCCGCAGGACGTCAGCGTGATCGGCATCGACGACCACGACCTGGCCGGCGTGCTCGGGCTGAGCACCATCGCCCAGCCCGCCGCCGACCAGGGGCGGCTCGCCGCCCGCATCCTGCTCGACCCGCTGGGCACGCGCGTCGCCGACCCGTACCCCGGGCTGGTGCCGATGCCGCGCGGCGCCGACGGCGACCGGCGGACGCCGGCCTCGGTGATCCTCCCCACTCGGCTGGTCGTGCGGGACTCGACCGCGCCGCCCCGGGCACACTGAACGGACCCGTTCGTCCCGCACCCACGACAGGGAGAAGGCGCTGAACACCGACGCGACGAAGCAGGCCCCGGCCACCGGCTGGTGGACCGAGGCGGTCATCTACCAGGTCTACCCCCGCTCGTTCGCCGACTCCGGCGGTGACGGCGTCGGCGACCTGCCGGGCATCACGGCCCGGCTCGACCACCTCGCCGAGCTGGGGGTCGACGCGGTCTGGCTGTCCCCGTTCTATCCGTCCCCGCAGGCCGACGCCGGCTACGACGTGGCCGACTACCGGGACGTCGACCCGCTCTTCGGCACGCTCGCCGACGCCGACAGGCTGATCAGCGAGGCGAAGGCCCGCGACCTGCGGGTGATCGTCGATCTGGTGCCCAACCACACCTCGTCCGCGCACCGCTGGTTCACCGCGGCACTGGCCGCCGCGCCGGGCAGCCCGGAGCGGCGGCGCTACGTCATCCGCGACGGCAAGGGACCGGACGGCGCCGAGCCGCCGAACGACTGGGAGAGCGTGTTCGGCGGCCCCGCCTGGACCCGGCTGCCCGACGGGCAGTGGTACCTGCACCTGTTCGACCCCGGCCAGCCCGACCTCAACTGGGACGACCCGGAGGTACGCGAGGAGTTCCTCGGCGTGCTGCGCTTCTGGCTGGACCGGGGCGTCGACGGGTTCCGGGTGGACGTGGCGCACGGCCTGATCAAGCAGGCCGACCTGGCCGACTGGCAGGAACCGCAGGAGATCCTCTCCGGCAACGAGGCGGACAAGCCGCGCCCGCCGATGTGGGACCAGGACGGCGTGCACGAGATCTACCGGGAGTGGCGCCGGCTGCTCGACTCGTACGCCGGGGAGCGGGTCCTGGTCGCCGAGGCGTGGGTGGAGCCGGCCGAGCGGCTGGCCCGTTACGTCCGGCCGGACGAGATGCACCAGGCGTTCAACTTCGAATACCTGATGGCCGCCTGGACCGCCCCCGCCCAGTACGCGGTGATCACCCGCTCGCTGGAGGCCACCGACGCGGTCGGCGCGCCCACCACCTGGGTGCTGTCCAACCACGACGTGGTCCGGCACGCCTCCCGGCTCGGGCTGACCACCGGCGGCGGGCGGATGAACGGCATCGGCGTGGACGACCCGCAGCCGGACGCCGCGCTCGGTCTGCGCCGGGCCCGGGCGGCCAGCCTGCTGATGCTCGCGCTGCCCGGCTCGGCCTACCTCTACCAGGGCGAGGAGCTGGGGCTCCCGGAGCACACCACGCTGCCCGACGAGGCCCGGCAGGACCCGACCTGGGCCCGCAGCGGGCACACCCAACGCGGTCGGGACGGCTGCCGGGTGCCGATCCCGTGGGAGGCCGACGCCCCGTCGTACGGCTTCGGTCCGACCGACGCGAGCTGGCTGCCCCAGCCGCCGGTGTGGGCCGAGTACGCGCTGGACCGGCAGCGCGGGGTGCCCGGCTCGACGTACGAGCTGTACCGCACCGCGTTGCGGCTGCGCCGCGAGCACGCGCTGGCCCGGGGCCCGATGCGCTTCCTCTCCTCCGGCGACGAGGTGCTCACGTTCACCAACGGCGACCTCACCGTGCTGACCAACTTCGGCGCGGCGCCGGCGCCGCTGCCGGCCGGGGCGTCGGTGCTGGTGTCCAGCGCCCCACTCGACGGCTCCGCCGTCCCCACCGACGTCACCGTGTGGTTCCGGGCGTAAGGCGGGGCCCCCTGTTGACGCCTCCCGCATAGGAGGGGCCCCCTCTCCACACT
Source organism: Micromonospora sp. NPDC049282 (assembly GCF_043197045.1). Lineage (NCBI taxonomy): Bacteria > Bacillati > Actinomycetota > Actinomycetes > Micromonosporales > Micromonosporaceae > Micromonospora > Micromonospora sp. NPDC049282. The sequence goes on along the minus strand of NZ_JBICSL010000014.1, from coordinate 87,127 downwards.
CACCTGTTGAAAGGGGCCCCTCCTTCCAGCCGGTCGGCGCGGGTGTGCAGGAGCGTGTGCACCTGCGCGATGTCGCGGGGTGAGGTGCGGGCCGCCAGCCAGTACATGATCCCGGTCGGCACGAAGAACAACTGGAACGCGGCCAGCCCGACGGCATAGTTCAGCGGCGGCGGGAAGGCCACCCGCAGCGCCGCGAACGCCACCCCGACCAGCCCGTTGCCGGCCGCCCGCCCCACGCCGTTGACCAGGTTGCCGAGGCTGTAGACCGTGCCCCGGTGCTCGGGCGGGTTCACGTCGGCGATCAGCGCGAACCAGTTCGGCGAGTTGGCCGAGGTGAGCGCCAACGCGACCACGGCGGTGAGCAGGCTCAGCCCGACCGTCGGCTCGGTCAGCACGCTGGACAGCACGGCCGACACCACCGCGCCGGAGCCACCGCCGTCGGGCACGTCGATGCGGATCGGCACGAAGAACAGGACCAGGTAGAACGGCACGGCCGCGAGAATGCCCACGGCCGCGACCAGGGCCCGGCCGCTGGGCGTACGCCGTTGCAGCGCGTCGCCGACCAGGCCGCCCACGATGGACAGCACACCGCCGAGCTGGAACAGGGTGGCGAACACGCTGCCCACCACCACGGCGGTGGCCGCCGAGTAGCCCTGCGCCTCGGCCCGCTGGCTGAACAGCACCGGCAGCCAGACCAGCGAGCCGAAGGCGGCCTGGGCGGTCAGCCCTTGCAGGATCAGCCAGCGGTTGGTCCGCCGGGCCAGGATCCGGGGCAGGTCGGCGCGACTGATCCGGTAGTCGTACTCGCCGCCGGCGTCCAGCGCCCCGGCCAGCTCCGGCTCGCTCTGCCCGCGCGCGATGTCGTACGTGAACAGGTACGCCACGGTGGCCGCCAGACCCACGCCGGTCAGCAGCAGGAACGGCCGCCGCCAGTCGGTCGCGCCGAGCAGGCCGCCGGCCAGCGTGCCGGCCAGCGTGCCGACGCCCTGGGACAGGCCCCAGAAGCTCATCACCAGGCCCCGGCGGCGCGGCGAGATCAGGTCGGTGACCACGGAGAAACCCACCGAACCCACCGCGCCCAGCCCGATCGCGGCGGCGAGCTGGGCGGCCAGGAACGTCGGGTACCGCTCGGCCAGCGCGCTGCCGCCGGTGCCGGCCGCCCAGATCAGCGTGCCGACCATGAGCAGCGGCTTGCGGTTGGTGCGGTCGCCGACGTACGCCCAGCCCACCGCCGCCACCGCGCTGACCAGGAAGCTGACGGCGGTGACCAGACCGAGCAACCGCTGGGGTACGCCGAGCGCGCCGGAGATCGGCCCGTACAGCGGTGGCACCAGACCGATCGCCACGTTGTCCAGCGAGGCGAGCACGACGAAGACCACGACGCTGTAGAACCGGTGTGCCGCGTTCCCGCGTCGGAAGACCGTCGTGCCGCTCATGCCGGCAGCCAACCAGGCTCGCGCCCGGCGTGCACGACGACCCCCCGGCGCGCCGCGTCCGGTGTTGAGCGGGGCCCCCTCCTATGCAGGAAGCGTTGACAGGGGCCCCTCCTTACCCCCGGGCGTGGGCGTAGCGCTCGCGGATGGCGGGGACGGCGTCGGCGGTGTACTCCTCGGTGTCGCCGATGGACCAGGTGGGCGGGGCGTCGCCGCCCAGCGCCACCCAGGCCGCCTGCCGGGCCGCGCCGTCCGCGACGTACTCCCCGGGCGGCGGGACCACCACCGGGCGGCCGAAGACCTGCGGGGCGATCCGCCGTACCGCGGCGGACCGGGCGCCGCCGCCGACCAGGATGATCCGGTCCGCGCGGGCGCCCTGGGCGAGCAGCGCGTCGAGGCCGTCCGCCAGCCCGCAGAGCATGCCCTCGACGGCGGCCCGGGCCAGGTGGGCCGGCGTCGAGGTGCCGAGCGTGAGGCCGTGCAGCGTGCCGGTGGCGTGCGGCCGGTTCGGCGTCCGCTCCCCCTCCAGGTACGGCACCAGCACCAGCCCGTCCGCGCCCGCCGGGGCGGACAGGGCCAGCTCGCCGAGCGTGTCCAGGTCGACGCCGAGCAGCGTCGCGGCGGCGTCCAGCACCCGGGCCGCGTTCAGCGTGGCGACCAGCGGCAGGAACCGGCCGCTGGCGTCGGCGAAGCCGGCCACCGCGCCGGTCTCGTCCGCGGCCGGGGTGTCGGCGACCGCGAAGACGGTGCCGGAGGTGCCGATCGAGACGACCACGTCGCCCGGGCCGGCGCCGACGCCGAGCGCCGCCGCGGCGTTGTCCCCGGTGCCCGGGCCGAGGAGGATCCGGCCGGCGCCGCCAGCCGGACCGCCGGCGTCCGGCCCGTCGTCGAGCACCGCCGGGTCGAGCTGCCCGGCCACCTCCGCCGGGCCGAGCACGGCCGGCACCCGGATCCGCCGGCCGAACGCCCGCTCCAGCAGGTCCGGCCGGTATTCACCGGTACGCGGCGACCAGTAGCCGGTGCCGCTGGCGTCGCCCCGGTCGGTGCGCAGCGCGGCCAGGCCGGGCGCGCCGGCGAGCTTCCAGGTCAGCCAGTCGTGCGGCAGGCAGACGGCGGCGACCCGGGCGGCGTTGTCCGGCTCGTGCCGGGCCAGCCAGCGCAGCTTGGTGGCGGTGAAGCTGGCCACCGGCACCGCGCCGGTCGCGTCGGCCCAGAACCGGCGGCCGGTCTCCCCGCCGCCGGCCTCCTCGACCAGGTCCCGGGCCGCGTCGGCGGACCGGGTGTCGTTCCACAGCAGCGCCGGGCGGACCACCTCGCCCGCCTCGTCCAGGCAGACCATGCCGTGCTGCTGGCCGCCGACCGAGACGGCGGCCACGTCGGCCAGCCCGCCGGCCTCGGCGACCGCCGCCCGCAGGGCCTCCCACCAGGCGTACGGGTCGACCTCGGTGCCGGCCGGGTGCGGCGCGCGGCCCTGCCGGACCAGCGCGCCGGTCTCCGCGTCCCGGACGACCACCTTGCAGGACTGGGTCGACGAGTCGACCCCGGCGACGAGCGGCATGGCGGCCCGCCTCAGCGCGCGCCGAGCAGGTGCTCGACGGCGAGCTGGTTGAGTCGGACGAAGCCGAAGCCCTTCGCCCCGGCGGCCTCCGGGTCGAACTCCTCGAACGCGGTCCGGTCGGCGAGCAGCTCGGCGTAGCCCTCACCGGGGTGGAGCGTCGGGGTGGACAGCTCGGCCACCCGGGCGACGGCGAGCGCCTCGGCCACCTCCGGGTCGGCGCGGAACGCCGCGGCCCGCTCCTTGAGCAGCAGGTAGGTGCTCATGTTCGCGGCCGCCGAGGCCCACACGCCGTCGATGTCCTCGGTGCGGGAGGGCTTGTAGTCGAAGTGGCGCGGGCCGTCGTAGGCCTGGCCGCCGTCCGGGCCGCCGTGCTCCAGCAGGTCGACCAGCGCGAACGCGTTGAGCAGGTCGCCGTGGCCGAAGACCAGGTCCTGGTCGTACTTGATGCCGCGCTGGCCGTTGAGGTCGATGTGGAACAGCTTGCCCTGCCAGAGCGCCTGGGCGATGCCGTGGGCGAAGTTCAGCCCGGCCATCTGCTCGTGACCGACCTCCGGGTTGAGCCCGACCATCTCCGGGCGGGCCAGGGTGGAGATGAAGCCGAGCGCGTGGCCGACGGTGGGCAGCAGGATGTCGCCACGGGGCTCGTTCGGCTTCGGCTCCAGGGCGAAACGCAGGTCGTAGCCGTTGTCGACGACGTACTGGCAGAGCAGGTCGACGGCCTCGCGGTAGCGGTCCAGCGCGGCCTGGACGTTCTTGGCCACGTCGTACTCGGCGCCCTCCCGGCCGCCCCACATGACGAACGTCTTCGCGCCCATCTCGGCGGCGAGGTCGACGTTGCGCAGCACCTTGCGCAGCGCGTAGCGGCGCACGTCGCGGTCGTTGCTGGTGAACCCGCCGTCCTTGAACACCGGGTGGTTGAACAGGTTGGTGGTGACCATCGGCACGACCAGGCCGGTCTCGTCGAGGGCCTTGCGGAACCGGCTCAGCCGGGCGTCGCGGGTGGCGGCGTCCGCGCCGAACGGGACCACGTCGTCGTCGTGGAAGGTGATCCCGTACGCGCCGAGTTCGGCGAGCCGATGCACCGCCTCGACGGCGTCCAGCTCGGGCCGGGTGGCGTCGCCGAACGGGTCGCGGGCCGGCCAGCCCACGGTCCAGAGACCGAAGGAGAACTTGTCCGCGGGGGTGGGACGGGGTGCCATGGCAGACCTCCAGGTGGTGGTGTCGTCCGCGATTTGTTCAGCGGTTGAATTAAATGGCGGGGATGTGGCATTGTCAAGTGGTGACCAGCGCCAGCACCGCCGGAGCGGTCCGGCAGGGCAGCCTGCGCGAGTTGAACCTCGCGGTCGTGCTCCGGCGGATCGCCGCCGCCGACCGCCCACCGTCGCGGGCCGGGCTCGCCGCCGGTACCGGGCTGACCCGGGCCACCGTCTCCGCCGTCGTCGACGACCTGATCGCCGGACGGCTGGTCGCCGAGGCGGAACCGGCCCCGCGCACCGGGGCCGGACGACCGGCCCGGGGCCTGGTGCTGGCCGCCGACGGGCCGGCCGGGCTGGGTCTGGAGGTGAACGTCGACTACCTGGCGGCCTGCGTCGTCGACCTGACCGGCGCCGTCCGACACCACCTGGTCCGCCGCGCCGACCTGCGCCCGGTCTCCCCCGCCGACGCGCTCGCCCGACTGGCCGCGCTCGCCGCCGAGGCGCGCGCCGCCGCCGTACGCGACGGATTGACCCTGGCCGGCGCGGCGCTGGCGGTGCCCGGCCTGGTGGGCGACGGCGGCCTGGTCCGGCTCGCGCCGAACCTCGGCTGGCGCGATGTGGACGTGCCGGCGCTGCTGGCCGGGCGCCTGCTCGCCGAGCCGGTCGACGGCGTCCCGCCGCTGGTGGTCGACAACGAGGCCAACCTGGCCGCGCTCGGCGAGCTGTACGCCGGAGCGCCCGGGTCCCGCAGTTTCCTGCACGTCACCGGCGAGATCGGCATCGGCGCCGGCATCGTGCTCGACGGGGCGCTCTACCGGGGCGCCCGCGGCTGGAGCGGAGAGATCGGTCACTTTCCGGTCCAACCGCAGGGACAGCCGTGCCGCTGCGGCGGTCAGGGCTGCCTGGAGCGGTACGCCGGCCAGGAGGCGATCCTGGCCGCCGCCGGGCTGCCCGGCGCGGAACTGCCCGCCGACACCGCCGCCACCCGCCTCGCCGACCTGGCCGGGGGCGGCGACCCGACCACGCTGGCCGCGCTGGCCGACGCCGGCACCGCGCTCGGGGTGGCGGTGGCGGGCGTGGTCAACCTGCTCGACCTGGACACCGTGGTGCTCGGGGGCGGATACGCGCCGCTCGCGCCCTGGTTGCGCCCGCCGGTGGTGGCGGAGATATCCCGGCGGGTGCTCACCGCCGCGTGGTCGCCGGTCACGGTGCGGCCCGCCGCGCTCGGAGCCCAGTCCGCCGCGGTCGGCGGCGCCACCTCGGTGGTCCGCCGGATCGTCGACCGGCCGGTCGGCTGGCTCTCCCGCACGCCCTGATCGGAGCCGTTCCCCATGGGCGTCCGGCCCCCCGCTCGGTGCGCTTGCCAGGAGGCAACCTGTCCGCCGAGCGAGGAGCGCACCGACAGCATGCACACGGGTCGACCGACCGAAGCGCCCGGCCACCGGCGGTGACCGCCGCCCGCCGGGGCGGTGTCGCCGGGCCGGTCAGCGGCGGTGGACCCGCCCCCCGGAAACGACCCCCGCGGGTGGCCGGGGCCGCGCTGCCGGCCGACGACCGGCTCGCCCGCGAGCTGCTGGACGGGCTGGCCGAGGCGGTCGTGACGATCGACCCGGCCGGTGTGGTGACCCTGGTCAACGCCATGGCGGCGGAGCTGCTCCCCGAGCTGGCGCCCGGCGTCGGCCTGGCCGGTTCCCGGGTGCCCGCGCTGGCCGAGGCGGCCCGCGACGGCGCCGACACGTTCGAGACCGAGCACCACGGCCGGCGACTGCGCGGCCTGCGCCGCGAGCTGGCCGGTGACCGCTGTGCCTGGTACGTGCGGGACGTCAGCGAGGAGCAGGCACGCACCGACGCGCTGCTCGCCGAACGGTCCCGCACCGCCTTCCTGGCCCAGGCCGGCAGCCGGCTCGGGCTCTCCCTGCACCGGGAGCAGACCCTGCGCACCGCCGTGACCCTCCCGGTGCCCTACCTGGCCGACGTCGCCGTGGTGGTGCACCGCCCGCCGCCACCGGCCGAGGACGAGCCGCACTGGATCCGGTGCGCCGCCACCGACCCCGCCCCGGTCACCGGCGTGGCCGGCCGGCGGACGGCGGAATCGGTTCCCGGCCTGGTCGAGGCGCTCGAGGGCGCCCTCACCGAGCCCAGTCCCTGGCTCGACGCCGAGCTGGCCGACCTGGCCGAGGTGCTCCCGGCCGACTTCGGCCGGCCGGGCACCGTGCTGATCAGCCCGATGCCCGGCGCCGGCGGGCCGGCCGGGGCGCTGATCCTGGCCCGCCGGCCCGGCCGCGCCGGTTTCGACCAGCGGGAGATCGCGCTGGCCCGGCAGTTCGCCGGGCGGGCCGGCGCCGCGCTCGCCGCGGCCGAGCTGTACGGCGAGCAGACCCACCTGGCCCGGGTCCTGCAGAACAGCCTGCTCCCGCCGAAGCTGCCGCACCTGCCGGGGATGACCCTGGCCGGCGGTTACCGGGCCGCCGGGGACAGCCTGCGCATCGGCGGCGACTTCTACGACCTGTTCCCCACCCCGGCCGGCGGCCTCTTCGCGCTCGGTGACGTCTGCGGCAAGGGCGTGGGCGCGGCGGTGCTGACCGGGCGGGTCCGCCAGTCGTTGCAGACCCTGCGCCTGGTCGAGCGGCGCCCCCGGGAGCTGCTGGAGCTGCTCAACCGGGCGCTGCTGGACGCGCCGGGCGCGGCCGCGCAGGCCCAGTTCACCACGCTCCTGCTCGGCATGCTGAGCCGGGAACCCGACGGCGGTCTGCTGGTTCGGATGGCCGGCGGCGGGCATCCCGCGCCGCTTGTCGTACGCGCCGGCGGCGGGATCGACGTGGTCCGGGTGGGCGGCATGCCGGTGGGCGCGCTGCCCGCGGCGAGGTTCGCCGAGGCCGAGGTGCGGCTGGCCCCGGGCGACCTGCTGCTGGCGTACACCGACGGGGTGACCGAGGCCCGGGGCGGCCCCACCGAGCTGGTCATGTTCGGCGACGACCGGCTGCGGCAGGCGCTCGCCTCCGGGGCCGGGCTGCCGCCGGCCGCACTGGTCGACCGGGTGCTCCAGCTCGTCGACGAGTGGCTCGACGGGCAGCCGCACGACGACATCGCCATGCTGGCCGTGGCGGCCTCGTGAGTCCGGGCCACCGGCCCACCGCCGCCGGCGGACGACGCGTACGTGGGCTGAACTCGGCGGCTGCCGGTGGCCTCAGGCGGTGCGGACCACCGGGGGTTCGTCGGGCGGGAGCGGCTCGCCGGGCCGGCGCGTCACCGCGGGCCGGCCGGGCCGGGACGGCGCGGTCAGGTCGGCCAGAGGATCGGCGATCCGCTCCCCCGACGGCTGCAACACCGGCCAGCTTCCGGCCACGGCCGCCGCCCCGCGGCGGCCGATCTCGTCGAACTCGCGCATCCCGCGCAGCAACGCCGCCCGCCCGTCCGGGCTCATCGCGTCCAGGATCCGCGCCAGCCGGCGCCGCCGGTCGGCGCGCAGCTCGGCGAGGAGCCGGTCGGCCTCCGGGGTGAGGTGCAGCGAGATCTCCCGACGGTCGTGGCGACCCGGCTCCCGCTCCAGCATGCCGGCGGCCACCAGGCGGTCGCAGAGCCGGCTGGCGGAAGAGAGCAGCATGTCGGTCAGGGTGGCGAGCCGGCGGAGGTTGATCCCGTCATACTGCTCGACGACCATGACCGCGCGTAACTGCGCCCCGGAGAGTCGGTTGGTGGTCTGCTCCCGGGCCGCCTCCCAGACGGCGAGCAGGGTGCCCACTGCCTCGTCCAGAGCGGCGGACATACTCACTTCAGGTCCCACGGGACCGGGCTCTTCGGTCATGGTGGGCCCGACACTACTCCCCGGACCAGCCCGGCGACCTGTGCAAAGGAGCAAAGATGAGCGAAGCGGAGGCCCGCGCGCGCCAGGTCGTGACGGACGCGCCGACCGATCTCATCGTGGACCGGCTCGCCGCCGAGCTGCTGCGCACGTACGGGATCACCGAGGCCGAGGTCTACCAGGTCGACTACCGGCTCGCCGAACTGCTGCCGCTGGGCGGCGGGGAGGCGGTCACCGGCCCCGGCCACCCGGCCTGGCACGCCTTCGACCACCAGGAGCCGATGGTCGTCGACGGCACCGGCTGGTTCCCGGTGGGCATGCGGGGCGAACGACGCGGCGTGCTCCGGGTCTCGCCGATGCCGGCCGACCCGGCCGCCCGCCGCGAGCTGGACACCCTCGCCTCCGTGCTCGGGCACGAGCTGGCCGCCGTGACGTCCACCACCGACCTCTACCTGACCAAGCGGCGCAGTCGGCGGCTCACCCTGGCCGCCGAGATGCAGTGGGAACTGCTGCCCGGGCGCAGCCGGATCCGCCCGTCGTTCAGCCTGGCCGGCCAGCTGGAGCCGGCGTACGCGGTGCACGGGGACAGCTTCGACTGGTCCGACGACGGCCACCGGCTCTGGCTGGCGGTGCTCAACGGCTTCGGCGAGGGGGTGGCCGCGGCGCTGCTCACCTCGCTGGCGACCTACGCGCTGCGCAACGCGCGGCGGGCCGGGCTCAGCCTGGCCGACCAGGCCGCCCTGGCCGACCAGGCGATCTACGCGCAGCACCGGGGCGGGCAGCACCTCTCCGTGCTCCTGATGGAGCTGGACCTGGCCACCGGGGCGCTGACCGCGGTCGACGCCGGCTCGCCCCACCTGATCCGGCTGCGCGGCGGAGAGGTGGCCCAGCAGGTGCTGGACAAGCAGTTCCCGCTCGGCATGTTCGACGGCACCGACTACCGGGCGCAACGGTTCCAGCTGGACCGCGGGGACCGGCTCTTCGTGGTCAGCGACGGGGTGATCGACGCCACCGCCGACCAGGTCCGGTACGGCGAGTCGGCCCTGGACCGGTTCCTACGCCGCACCGGCCCGCTGGAGCCGCTGGACGCGGTCCGGTCGCTGATCGGCGACCTGCGGGCCTTCGTCGCCGGCGACCTGGTGGACGACGCGGTGGTGGTCTGCCTGGACTGGCTGGGCCCGCAGCCGGAGACCGGCCCGGCTCAGTAGGCGCCGCGGCTGCCGAGGACCGCGCCGAACGTCTTCCAGAGGATGGTCAGGTCGGCCGCGAGCGACCAGTTCTCCACGTAGTAGAGGTCGAGCCGGATGCCGTCCTCCCAGCTCAGATCGGACCGGCCGCTGACCTGCCAGAGGCCGGTCATGCCGGGCTTGACCAGCAGCCGGCGCGCCACGTCGCCGTCGTAGCGGGCCACCTCGGAGGGCAGCGGCGGGCGCGGGCCGACCAGGCTCATCTGACCGAGCAGCACATTGGCGAGCTGGGGCAGCTCGTCCAGCGACCACCTGCGCAGCAGTCGGCCGGTCCGGGTCACCCGGGGGTCGTCGCGCATCTTGAACATCAGGCCGTCGGTCTCGTTGCGCGCGGCCAGCTCGGCGAGCAGGGCGTCGGCGTTGACCACCATGGTGCGGAACTTGAAGACGCCGAACTCCTCGCCGCCCTGACCGACCCGGGTCTGCCGGAACAGCACCGGGCCGCGGCTGTCCAGCTTGATGGCGAGCGCGAGCACCGCCAGCAGCGGCGACAGCAGGAGCAGGGCGATCAGCGAGAGCGACCGGTCGACGAACCCCTTGACCAGCTTGCGGGCGCCGCGGAACTCGGGCGCCTCGACGTGGATCAGCGGCAGGCCGGCGACCGGGCGGGTGTGGATGCGCGGACCGGCCACGTCGGTCAGCGCCGGGGCCACCACCAGGTCGACCCCGGTGCCCTCCAGCTGCCAACCGAGGCGGCGCAGCCGGGTCGCGGTCAGCTCACCGGAGGCGGTGACCGCCACCGTGTCCGCGCCGATCGCGGTCGCCGCGTCCGGGATGCCACGGAACGACCCGACCACCGGCACGTCGCCCAGCCGCTGCGGCACCGGGGCGAGCAGCGCGTCCGGGATGCAGGCGCCGACCACCTGGTAGCCGGCGTACGGCTCCCGGCGCAGGGTGTGCACCAGCTCCAGCACGTGCGCGGTGTCGCCGACCACCAGCACCTTGCGGGACCAGCCGGCGCCCCGGTCACGGGCCCGGTGCAACCGCTTGCGCGCGGCGAACCGCGCCACCTCCAGCCCGATCGTGCCGACCGCGAAGGAGATGGCCAGGAAACCCCGGGAGACCCCGACGTCGGCGATGTAGCCGGCGATGGCGATGCCGCCGGCGAGCCGCAGGCTCGCCGCGCTGACCCGGCGGTATTCGTCCGCGCCGTAGCCGAGCACCTGGTCGTCGTAGCAGCGCATGGCCTTGAGCGACACGAGCCAGGCCAGCAGCAGCGCCGGTGCGACCGCCACGTAGGGGATCTCGGAGCCGCTGGGTTGCTCGTCACCGAACCGGGCCAGGTAGCCGACCAGGATGGCCACGGCCAGCACGGCGGTGTCGAGCACCACCAGGAGCCGGATGTAGGCCCGCTCCGCGGCTCGCGTCGTTCCACCGGGTCGCTCGCCCCCCGGTCGCGACGTCCTGGCAGGAGTCAACAGCGTCGCCGAGGTCACCGGCCCTCCCCACTCAACTAAGGACCGCCCCGTCCCCGCCCGGTCCTAGTCGTCGGACCTGCGGTCGAGGCACTCGGACATCATGCCAGGACAATTATGGTTACCGATTGATTCGGACACATTACCGTCAGTTCACTTCTCGTACCTTGACCCTGGAAGCCTTCCGCCGTACCGGATTTCCGGTACGGCGGAAGGCTGTCACTGACCCGCAGGTCAGCGCGGTGCGGGTGGCCGCAGCGCGATCGCCTGGAGGAAGATCTCACCGATCTTGCTCGGGTCGGTGGTCACGAAGGCGCCGCCGCCGGCGGCGTCCGTGATCGACTTGAGCTCGGCACGGTTCACCTCGGTGCCGATACCGATGATGATCACCTGCACCGGCTGCTCGTCGTCGCGGATCTTCTTGATCTGCGCCAGCAGCTCCTTCTGCGAGATGCCGTTGTCGTCCTCGTTCTTGCCGTCGGTGAAGAGCACGATCGAGTTGACCTTGCCGGGCTCCCAGTCCTGCTGGACCTTCTTGTACGCCGCGAGCATGGTGTCGTAGAGGCCGGTGTTGCCGTTCGAGGGCCGGATGGAGGCGAGGCCGCGTTGCAGTTCGCCCCGGTTGCTCGACAGCGGCCGGATCCCGACCAGCTCCTTCCAGTCCTGCGAGCCCTGGAGGTTGGTGGAGAAGGTCCACAGGCCGATCGACCAGGAGTCGTCGAAGAGCCCCAGACCCTGGCCCGCGGCCGCGACGGTGACCTGCTCCCGGCTGGCCCCGTTGGCGGTGGCCACCGGCTTCTTCATCGAACCGGACACGTCGACGACGCAGAGCATCCGGCCGGACTGGGTGGCCACCGACCAGGTGGTGGTCGCGGTCGAGATGGCGACCGGGTCGAGGTCGGCCGCGCCACCCTGACCGGACGGCGGGACCTGCTTCTCCCCGCCGTTGGCCGGGCTCGGCGCGCCGGTCGGCGCCTGGAAACCGTTGCCCCAGTTGCCGTCCGGGGCACGCAGCGCCTGCGCCGCGAGCCGGTCCTTGAAGTCGGTCGAGCGCAACGCCTCGAACAGCACCCGCGCGGCCGAGGCCTTGCTCGGCTCGATGCCGGGCAGCACCGCGAACGGGAAGTCGAGCGGGATCGGCGCCGGATCCAGGTAGAGCGCGGCCAGCTTGATCGGCGGCTTCGTGTTGTTGTAGGCGATCACGTCCTCCTCGGACAGCGCCGCCGCGCCCAACCCGTTGGCGATGGCCGTCGGGTCGGTCGAACGCGGGAACCGCGCGAGCAGGTCCTGCCGCAGCGAGGAGCGGTTGGTGGCGAGCGCGCGCAGCGCCCCGACCATCGCCTCCTGAGCCTTCGGGGAGCCGGCCTCGCCGGTGGAGCTGGCCGCCGCGGTCAACGAGAGCAGGCCGGAGAGGCCGGCCGCGTCCTGGGTCGGCTCGACGATGCCGGCCCGCAGCGGCTTGCTGGCGGTCACCTGCTTGAGCATGTCGGACCAGCGCAGTTCCTTGTCCGGCCAGCCGATCCGCGCGGCCACCGGCTCGGGCAGCGCGACCACCACCGGGCTGCGCGCGATCGACGCGCCGTTGGCCGGCGCGAAGGCGCTGGCGCCGCCGGCCTTGAGCCGCACCAGCCAGGTCGACGAGTCGGGCACCCAGACGTCGGGGGTGACCGCGGTGCCACTGGCCTGCCCGACCCCGGCGAGCGTGGCGCCGTGCTTGCTCGCCACGGCGGCGGCCACGTCGACCGACTCGGCGGAGACGACGTTCACCGCGATGCAGGTGCCGCCGACGGCCGCGCCGTTGGCTACCCACTCGTCGGCGGCGCCGCGGACCGCGGGGGCGATCTCCGGGGCGGCCGACACCGACAGCTCGATCCGGCCCGAGCAGTTCGGGCCGGCCAGCTGCTGGTAGCCGAACCAGGACCCGGCTACGACGGCGACCAGGGCGGTCGCCGCCGCGGCGGCACCTGCCCCACGGAGATTGGAACGCATGCGATGGCGGCCAGACACGATGACCATCTTGCGTATCTCGTGGGGTTACTGCCACAACCGTTCGGACGAAAGTTACGCAGGAGAAACAGTTGATCGCATAATCAATACGTTGAGTTACGGCTCAGTGACGCAGATGATCATGATCCACTACGAACCGGGCGCTCGGTCACCACCCCGTCACAGCAGCACACACGTCGGGCTGGCCACCTGGACCGGCTCCCCGACCGGCTCCGGCACCCCGCTCCCCGCGTCCACCTGGAAGATCCTGATCAGGTCGGCCCGTTCGTCGGCGACGTACAGGTGCGCGCCGGTCAGCGCGAAGTGCCGCGGCCACCCGCCGCCGGTGTCCACCTCGGCCACCAGCTCCGGCGCCGCGCCGTCCAGCGCGAAGACGGCCACCGTGCCCACGCCGCGGTTGCCCACGTAGAGGAAGCGTCCGTCCGGGCCGACCGTCACCTCGGAGGGCTGCACGTGCCCGGCCCGGCCGCTGGCGTCCACCCGGACCCGCTGGTGCAGCCCGTCCGGCGTCAGGTCGTACGCGGTGACCGTGGCGTCCAGCTCACCGACCAGCCAGCAGCGTCGCCCGTCCGGGTGCCGGGCCAGATGCCGGGGCCCGGTGCCGGCCGGCGTCCGCAGCCGGGGCGCCCGGGGCACCAGCCGCCCGGAGTCGGCCTCCAGGTCGTAGCGGTAGACCGAGTCGGTGCCCAGGTCGACGGCGAGCAACGGTCCACCACCCGGGCCGGGCGAGACCATGTGGCAGTGCGCCCGCTCCTGCCGATCGGGATCGGCGCCGTGCCCCTCGTGCCGGACCAGGTCGGTGCGCTCCCCCGGCACGCCGTCGGCGTCCAGCGGGAACACCGCCAGGCTGCCGCCGCCGTAGTTCGCCACGAACAGGTGCCGCCCGTCCGGCGCGACCGCCAGATGGCACGGCTCGGCCCCACCGGTCGGACGCACGCCCAGCGGCGTCAGGTCGCCGTCCGGCGCCACCCGGAAGGCGCTCAGCAGCCCGTCGGGAAGCTCGTTGACGGCGTACAGCACCGGCCGGGCCGGGTGCCGGGCGAGGAACGACGGCGACGGAGTCACCGCCACGGTCCCGAGCGGGGTCAACGCCCCGGTCGTCGGGTCCCGCCGGGCCGCGACGATCCCGTCCGCCCGCCCGTCCGACTCCGCCGTGTAGCCACCGATGTGGACGACCTCGTGCTGCCCGGTCAACGCTCCCACCCTCCGCCGATCCTGCTGCGATCCAACCAGGCTTCCCGGCGAACCGCCCGGTCAGTCGTCGAACGCCGCGGAGGAATCCGCAGACGGGCGGCTCAGCCCACCGGCACCGGCTCACCCCGCTGCCGGGCCACATGCTCGACCAGCGAGATCAGCACCAGCTTGCCGGACTGCCGGTCCCGGGCGTCGCAGAGCACCAGCGGCACGTCCGGGTCGAGGTCCAGCGCATCGCGGACCGCCTCCAGGCCGAACCGCCGGGAACCCTCGAAACAGTTCACCCCGACCACGAAGGGGACGCCCCGCTGCTCGAAGTAGTCGATCGAGGGGAAGCAGTCGGCCAGCCGGCGGGTGTCCGCGAGCACCACCGCGCCGAGCGCGCCGAAGGCCAGCTCGTCCCAGAGGAACCAGAAGCGGTCCTGGCCCGGCGTGCCGAACAGGTAGACCTGCAGGTCGTCGTTGATGGTGATCCGGCCGAAGTCCATCGCCACCGTGGTGGTCGACTTCTGCTCCACCCCGGAGACGTCGTCGGTGCCGAGACCGGCCCCGGTCAGCACCTCCTCGGTCTGCAGGGGCCGGACCTCGCTCAACGCGCTGACCAGCGTCGTCTTGCCGGCGCCGAAGCCACCCGCGATGAGGATCTTCAGGGCCAGCGGCACCCGCGACGCGGCCGGCTCCTGGTCAAAGCGCACGGAGTCCACTGACCACCGCCTTGAGGATGTTGTCGTCGGGCAGGTACGCGGTGGCCGAGGGCCGGTGCACCGCGACGAACCCATGGGCGAGGAGGTCGCCGAGCAGCACCCGGACCACGCCGACGGCGAGGTCCAGGTCGGCGGCGAGGTCGGCGACGGCCTTCGGCCGCCGGGCCAGCTCGACCAGGCGGCGGTGCTCCGGTTGGAGACCGGGAACACCTGCCGACGCGGCCGCCGACGTGGTGAGCACGAAGGCCAGCAGGTCGAAGCCGTCGACCGGCGGGCGCACCCGCCCACCGGTGAGCGTGTACGGGCGGACCACCGGGCCGGCGTCGGCGTCCAGCCACTCGTGCTGGGGCCCCGGCGACTCAGCGCGCATCGGTCGGCGCTCCCACCGTCCGGGCCGGCGCGGCCAGGTTCTCACCGACGCGGATGACCAGCATGGCCATCTCGTACGCCACCAGGCCGATGTCCGCGTCGGCGTCGCTCGCCACGGCCAGGCAGGCGCCCTGCCCGGCGGCCGTGACGAACAGGTACGCCGATTCCATCTCCACCACCGTCTGGCGGACCGCGCCGCCGTCCAGGTGCCGGGTTGCGCCCTTGGCCAGGCCGGAGAAGCCGGACGCCAGCGCGCAGAGGTGCTCCGCGTCGGTGCGGTCCTGGTCGGCGGACGCGCCGAGCAGGAGCCCGTCCGCCGAGAGGACCACCGCCCGGCGGGCGGCCGGCACCCGCTCCACCAGGTCGTCGAGCAGCCAGTCGAGATCGGCGTTCTGCCGCGTCGTGTGCACCACTAGGCGTCCCTCTCAGTCGCGGTTGATCGGTCCGGCGCCGGCGGGGAGGGCTCCGTGGCCGGCTCCGGCGCGGTGGGCGGCGTACCGGTGTCGCCCGGCACGTCGGTGGGCGTGTCCGGGCCGGCGCCCCGGATCCGGGTGACCGCCGGGCCGCCGGCCCGGGTGCCGTCCCGGCGCCCGCGCGCGGTGCCCGCCTGCAACGCGGACATGGCCCGGCGCGCCTCCTCCGGCGGGCGGTGGGCCGGCGTGTCGGCGACGACCGCGCGGGGACGCGCCGCCGGCCCGCGCCGCCGCACCCGGCGGGGCAGGCCGTCCCCGTCGGCGGGCGGCTCCACGGTCGAGGCCCGGGTGGTCGGCAGCGGGATCACGGTGGATTCCGAGCGTTCCCGCCCCGGCCGGCCCGCCCGGCCACGCGGCACCGTGGTCAGCCGGCTCACCTTGGCCATCCGCCGCCGCTCCGGCCCGACGGAGGCGGCGTCCGGACCGACCGGCGGCTCGCCGGTGATCAGGTCGGACGGTACGAACACCGCGGCGGTCGTCCCGGTCGGTCGGCCCGGCCTGAGCTCCACCCGTACGCCGTGCCGCGCGGCCAGCCGGGCCACCACGAACAGGCCCAGCCGGGCGCTGTCGGCCGGGTCGAACTCCGGCGGGGCGGCCAGCTTGCGGTTGGCCGCCGCCATCGTCGGCGGCGACATGCCCAGCCCTCGGTCGGCGATCTCGATGGCGTAGCCGCCCGGCACGGTCCGGCCGGTCACGTCCACCCGGGTGCCGGGCGGGGAGAAGGCGGTCGCGTTCTCGATCAGCTCGGCGAGCAGGTGGATCACGTCGCCGACGGCCCGGCCGAGCACCCCGGCCGGCTGCACCTCGCCCACGTCGACCCGGTGGTACGCCTCGACCTCGGAGATCGCCCCGCGCATCACGTCCACCGCGGCGACCGGCCGGCGCCAGCCCCGCCCGGGTGCGGCGCCGGCCAGGATGACCAGGTCCTCGGCGTGCCGGCGGAGTCGGGTGGCGAGGTGGTCGACCTGGAACAGCCCGGCCAGCTCGTCCGGGTCCTCGGTACGCCGTTCCAGCCGGTCCAGCAGCGCCAGTTGGCGGTGGACCAGACCCTGGCTGCGCCGGGCGAGGTTGAGGATGACCTCGTTGAAGCCGCGGCGCAGGGTGACCTCGTCGACGGCGGCCTGCACGGCGGTGCGGCGCACCTCGTTGAAGGCGCGCGCCACCTGGCCGATCTCGTCCCCGCCGTGGTCCATCTCGGGTGCCTCGCGGGCGACGTCGACCTCCTCGCCCCGGCGCAGCCGGGCGACCACGTCGGGCAGCCGCTCCTCGGCCATCTCGGTCGCGGCCGACCGCACGCCGGTGAGCCGGTGCGCCAGCGACCGACCCACCCGCAGTGCCACCAGCACGCAGACGACGATCGCGGCCAGGCCGAGCACCCCGGCGGCGGCGAGCTGGACCAGGATGCGCACCGCCATCGGCACCGACCGTTCGGTGAGGCTGTCCGCGCCGCGCAGCTCGAAGTCCCGCAGGCCCTGCCAGACCTCGGCGTGGCTGCTCTCCCAGGCCCGCACGTCGAACCCGGCGGGCAGGTCGTCGGCGCGGATCAGCGCGTCCTGCAGGGCGCGCAGCCGTAGGAAGGCGGCGCCCTCGATGAGTCGCTGGTAGCCGGTCCGCTCGTCGGGCGGCAGGTCGGCGACCGCGTTCTCGGCCAGGAACCGCTGGTTCTCCACGGTCCGCACCAGCTGCTCGTGCTCGCCCTCGGCGTACCGGCCGGCGGTGACCGCGCCGGCCAGCAGCGCGTCGACCTGGCCGAGCAGCTCGCGGGAGCGGCCCAGCGCGGTGAGCGCCGACGCCTCCCGGTTGAGGTGGACGTCGGGCAGCGTGGCCATGGCGGAGAACGCCTGGAACGCGGAGCCGATCATCCCGCTGTAGAGCCCGACCGCGCCGGCCCGGTCCACCTTCCGGTCGTCGATGAAGACCCGCCCCGCGGGCAGCGCCTCGAGCGCCGCGCCCAGCTGGTCGAGCCGCGCGTCGAGCTGGTCGTCGGCCGCGTCGCGCAGGTCCTCGCCGTCGATCCGCCGGCGCAGCTCGGCGACGGCCTGGTCGGTGCGGTCGCGTTGCCCGGCCAGCTCCGGCAGGATGCCGTCGCCGGCCAGCTGGATCACCGAGAGCCGCCGTTCCCGCTGCAGCTCGGCGACCACGTTCTCGCCCGGCCGGCCCAGGTCGTAGAGGAGGGTGCGGGCGGCGAGCAGATCCAGCGCCGGCCCGAAGGTCAGCGTGGTGGCGAAGATCCACAATGCCAGCAGCCCGGTCACCGGACCGACGACCAGCGCGGTCAGCTTGGCGCGGATCGGCCAGTCGCGGATGTTCAATAAGACCTCGCCCGGGAAGATTCGCTGGGTGGCGCCGGCAGCGGCCGTCAGGTCGCCGGCCACGACGCCGGGCCCCGACCCGGACGCCTTGGGCAGGATACGTAATCCCCGGCGGATGCACTACCGGCCGTCTCGACGCTCACTACGGTCCGAGATGGCCCCGCGGGACGCCGTTGGAGCCCGACCGGCACCCGGACGGGCCTTTCCTGGAACGGCTCAGCTTTCGCGTTTCGCTCGGGAAAGTGCTCCGGAACGGGATTGGCGATCACCCCCACCAGGGAATACCAGCTCCGAAGGAGGAGCCATGTCGCCCACCCAGGTAGTCGTCATAGTCATCGTCGTCGTCGTGGTCGCCGCTCTGGTCGCGTTCGCCGTGGTCGCGAACCGCCGGCGGGCGCTGCGGCAGCGTTTCGGCCCGGAGTACGACCGGGCCGTCCAGGAGCAGGACAGCCGGGGCGCCGCCGAGCGCGAGCTGCGGGAACGCGAGCGTCGGCACGCCGAGCTGGAGCTGACCCCGCTCAGCCCGGAGTCGCGGGCCCGCTACGCCGCCGCCTGGGAGGAACTCCAGGTGCGCTTCGTCGACTCGCCGGCGGAAACCGTCGGCGACGCCGACGAACTGGTCAGCCGGTTGATCGCCGAGCGCGGATACCCCACCGGGGACTTCACCGACCAGATCGCCCACCTCTCCGTCGAGCACGCCCGCACGCTTACCCACTACCGAGACGCCCACGAGATCCGGCAGCGCAACGAGCGCGGTGAGGCCGGCACCGAGGACCTCCGGCAGGCGCTGGTGCACTACCGGGCCCTCTTCGCCGATCTGCTCGGTGAGGACCCGGTCGGCCAGCGGGCGCCGGAGCAGCGCCACCCCGATTCCGAGCACGACGCCACGAGCCGCTGAGGAGCCGCCGCCATGCGCCAGGAAGAGCAGCAGGTCACGCAGGACCACCCCGAGGCCGTACGGTCCGCGCCGGTACCGGTCCCGCCGCCGGACGCCGACCGCGACGGCCGGGCCGAGGTGCCCGAGGACGCGCTGCACGACCGGGGCACGTTCGACGACCCGGCCGTGGGCGACGAGCGGGCCGCGGGGCTCGACGAGACTCGGGCGTACGACGCCGCTGAGCTGCGGGACGAGGCCGGCCGGTCGGACGACGACGAGGGGCGCGACGACGACGGGCGGCCCGCGTTCCACGAGCCGGCGCCGCTGCCGACGGCGTTCGGCGCGGCCACGGTGGGCGACGCCGTCGCCGCCTCGGCGCTGGCCGGCGGCCGTCCGCAGGACGAGCGGGACGCGCGCGGCGAGGACACCGCCGTCCCGGGCGACGGCGCGCCGGGCCGGACCGACCCGCTGGACGACGAGCGGGCCGACCCCACCGCCGGTGACCGGCTGCACGACCGGGACCGCTGGGCGGCCGAGCACCCCGACGCGGACCGCGACGACACCCTCGTCGGCGACACGGACCGGGACGACACCGTGGCCGACCACGCGGACCGCGACGACACCGTGGCCGACCACGCGGACCGCGACGACACCGTGGCCGACCACGCGGACCGCGACGGCGTGCCGGGCTCGGACCCCGACCGGGACGACGCGGTGGCCGCCGGCGCGGTCGGCTACGGCAGCCCCGAGCCGGGCCTGGTCGACCCCGACGCCGACGCCGACGGGCGGCACCACGACACCGTCGCCCCGGAGACCGCCACCGCGGCGGCGGGCACGGTGGCCGGTGGCGCGGCCGGCGCGGCGCTGGCCGGCGCGGACCGGCCCACGCCCGGCGCCGTGCCGGGCGACGCGGCGACGCTGTTCGCGCCCGAGGCGGCGCAGGGCTTCCGGGACCGCTGGCGCGACGTCCAGCTGCGCTTCGTGGACGACCCGAAGGCCGCGGTCGGCGAGGCGGAGTCGCTGGTCGAGGAGGCGATCGAGGCGCTGTCCACGGCGCTGCGGGAGCAGCGCACCCGGCTCGGCGCCTGGCAGGAGTCCGGCTCGTCCGACACCGAGCAGCTCCGGATGGCCGTACGCGGCTACCGCGACTTCCTGGACCGCGTGCTGGGACGCTGACACCCCCGACCCGCGACCTCACACGGCCGACCGTGTGAGGAGGGGCCCCTTCTCGACGCCAGGCGTCCAAGAAGGGGCCCCTCCTTGCGTCTCAGAGAGGGGCGGACCGCGCAGCGGGCATGAAACTTCGCGATCGGGGTAACTGCCGGCGCAGCACCCACCCACACGAGGGGAGCAACAGGCATGGGCAGCGGCCTACGGTTGAACATGAACGCCCTGGACTACCTGATCCTGGCGCTCTACTTCGTCACGGTGCTCGGGGTCGGTTTCGCCGCCCGACGTGCCATCAAGACCAGCGTCGACTTCTTCCTCTCCGGGCGATCGCTACCCGCCTGGGTCACCGGCCTGGCGTTCGTCTCGGCGAACCTGGGCGCGCTGGAGATCATCGGAATGGCCGCCAACGGCGCCCAGTACGGCATCATGACGGTGCACTACTACTGGATCGGCGCGGTACCGGCGATGGTCTTCCTCGGCATCGTGATGATGCCGTTCTACTACGGCTCCAAGGTCCGCAGCGTGCCGGAATACCTGCGGCTGCGCTTCAACCGCCCCACCCACCTGCTCAACGCGATCAGCTTCGCGGTCGCCCAGGTGCTGATCGCGGGCGTGAACCTCTACGCGCTGGCGCTGATCATGCAGGCGCTGCTGGGCTGGCCGCTCTGGGTCGCGATCGTGATCGGCGCGGCGATCGTGCTGGCGTACATCACGATCGGCGGGCTCTCCGGCGCGATCTACAACGAGGTGCTGCAGTTCTTCGTGATCATCGCGGGCCTGGTGCCGATCACGGTGATCGGCCTGGTCAAGGTCGGCGGCGTGAACGGACTGATGGACGCGGTACGGGAGTCCAAGCTCGGCGAGGCCGGCCTGCACGCCTGGCAGGGCACCGGCAGCACCGACAACCCGCTCGGCGCGCACTGGCTGGGCATCGTCTTCGGCCTCGGCTTCGTGCTCTCCTTCGGCTACTGGACCACCAACTTCGCCGAGGTGCAGCGCGCGCTGTCGGCACGGAACATGAGCGCCGCCCGGCGCACCCCGATCATCGGGGCGTACCCGAAGCTGCTCATCCCGGCGGTGACCGTGATCCCCGGCCTGATCGCCCTGATCACGGTCAAGGGGCTGGGCGCCGACCAGGGCGACCTGGTCTACAACAACGCGATCCCGCTGCTCATGCGCGACCTGCTGCCCAACGGCGTGCTCGGCATCGCGGTGACCGGGCTGGTGGCGTCGTTCATGGCCGGCATGGCGGCCAACGTCAGCGGCTTCAACACCGTGTTCACCTACGACATCTGGCAGGCGTACTTCCGGCGGGACCGCCCGGACGAGCACTACGTGAAGGTGGGCCGGATCGCCACGGTCCTGGCCGTCGTGGTCGGCATCGGCACCGCGTTCATCGCGGCCGGCTTCAGCAACATCATGAATTACATCCAGGCCCTCTTCTCGGTCTTCAACGCCCCGCTCTTCGGCACCTTCATCATCGGCATGTTCTGGCGGCGGATGAGCGCGCTGGCCGGTTTCTGGTCGCTGTTCTCCGGCACCGTGGTGGCGATGGCCACCTACCTGCTCTACAAGGTCGGGGTGATCAGCTTCAACTCCGACCTGGAGGAGAGCTTCTGGGGCGCGGGCCTGGCCTTCGTGACCGTCGCGGTGGTGGCCGCGATCGTCACGCCGCTGACCCGGCCGAAGACCGACGACGAGCTGACCGGCCTGGTGTACGGCATGAGCGACACCACGCTCAAGGACGACTCGCTGGCCGGCGACGCGGCCTGGTACCGCTCCCCGGTGCTGCTCGGCGTCGTCGCCGTGGTGCTCGCCGCCCTCTTCTACATCCCGGTCTTCTGAGGAAGGGACCCACGTCATGGCAGACAACGAGGACCGCTACCAGGACGGCGAGGCCCACGACCCGCTGGTCGACGAGACCGAGGACGCCCGGGAGGAGAACTCGGCCGCGGCCCGGCTGTTCGACATCCGCCGGGTCATCGGTGGACTGTTCGTGGCGTACGGGCTGATCGTCGGGCTGATGGGGCTCTTCGACTCGTCGGCCGAGATCGACAAGGCGCAGGGCCTGCGGATCAACCTGTGGGCCGGCGCGGTGATGCTGGTCTTCGGGCTGCTCATGCTGCTCTGGCAGAAGGTGAGCCCGACGGAGGCGCCGAACACGCGCTCCGACGAGTCCTGAGCCGCCGGTGCCGTGGCGGCCGGCATGGCCGGTCCCGCACGGGGTACGCCTGGGGGATCACCGACTGGGACAGGAGGCGGCAGCATGACCGATCGTGACCCCGGACGACCGCTGGAGGAGACCCCCGAGGTGGCCGCGGCGGTGGACGACGACAGCACGGTGCCGCAGCTGCACACCGGCGGCGCCGATCCGGACAACCCCACCTTCACCGACCCGGACGGCGCGGTGGCCGACACCGGCTCGCCGGACATCCTCGGCGACCCGTACGCGGCCGGGACCGGCGCGACCGGCACCGGCACCGGCGCGGGCGGGGACAACATCCGTACCGGCGCCGAACAGCCGTGGGAGCCGGAGGACCTGGTGCGGGCCCGGGGGCAGGACGTGACCCCGGAGAACCTGGAGCGGGCCCGCCGCGACCTGGACGAGCTGGGCCGGGCGGCGATCGAGAAGACGGTTCCCTGACCCCTGGACGGCCGGGGGCCCCTGGTCGACGTGGGCGTCGACCAGGGGCCCGGGGAACCCGCGCGGCGGTGCCTCACTCCCGCCGCGGCGGGTGGTCCGGCCGCGGCTCAGAGCGCCGGGTAGGCGTTCTGCATCAGCTGCGCGAACTGGGCCGGGAAGAACGCACCGGAGATCGGCGCGTCCGGCAGGGCGCCGGACATGCTGTTCCCGTTGCGGGCGTTGCCGGTGTACGTCGGGTCGCACATCCGGTCGAAGCCCTTGCCTTCGTTGTTCGGGATCTCCTTGCTGGAGCCGTCCGACTCACCCGGGGGCTTCACCCAGACGTAGGCGTCGATGCCCGACTCCGGAGCCGCCTTCGGCCGCTCGCCGAGGCCCGCACCGGCCTGGTTGCACCAGTTGCCGGCGTGGAAGCGACGGTCGATCCGACCGCCGTCGACGTAGGCGTCCACCGAGGTCGACGGGCCGGGGCCGGTGGGCCGGGCGGAGCCGCCCCAACCGTTGCGGGAGGTGTCGATCAGCATGCCGATGTTGCTGTCGAAGCCGATCGAGACCAGCTTCTGCCGGAACGCCTGGGCGAACGAGAGCTCGTCGACGTACATGTTCCAGTCGACCCACTTGGACTGCCGCACCGACGTGCCGTTCACCGAGTCGGTGATCTTGACGTACGGCTCCTTCAGCGCGGAGTAGTTCGCCGTGTTGGTGATGAAGCCCTGCACGTTGTGCACGGTGCTGCCGGACGCGACGGCGGCGGCCTTGAGCTGGTCGGCTACCGGGCCGAAGTTGCTGTCCCAGCCGAGCCAGCCGTGGTGGCCGGCGTCGATGTAGTTGTAGACGTTGCCGATCGCGCCGAGCTTGGCCAGGGCGTAGCCCACGCCGTTGACGTACGCGCCGTTGGCCTTGACCGTGTCGCACATCGCGGTGCCGCCCGGGTTGCCCGAGGTGTTGGTCACCAGGTTGGGCAGCGAGTCGATCTCGATGATGTTGACGATCCGGATGTTCTTGTACTTCGCGTCGGCCTGGATCGCGGCGATCGGGTCGATGTACTCGGCCTTGTAGCGGGGCAGCTCGTTCGGGCCCAGCTCACCGTTCGAGGCGAGCGCGGAGCAGTCCCGGCCGGGCAGGTTGTAGATGACGAACTGGATGTAGCCGGCCCCCTGGGCGAGCGCGGCGTCCAGGTGCGCCCGGACCCCCATCGCGCCGTTGGAGCTGCTGTCCGGGGTGCCGTTGATGGCGGCGATCCGGTCGATCCAGACCGCGGTCGGGTTGTTCGACACCCGGCTGCCGCCGGCCACCGTCTCGGCCTTGGCCTTCCACTCCGGGTTCACGTAGCCCTTGGCCCCGACGAACGGGTTGTCCACCTTCTGCCCGGGCGGGGTGCTGGTCGGCGGCGTGCTCGTCGGCGGGGTGCTGGTCGGCGGCGTGCTCGTCGGCGGGGTGCTCGTCGGCGGCGTGCTCGTCGGCGGGGTCGAGGTGGGCGGCGTGCCGCCGTTGCAGACCGTGCCGTTCAGCGTGAACCGCGTCGGCTTCGGGTTGCTGCCGCTCCACGCGCCGTTGAACCCGATGCTGGTGCTGGCGCCCGTGCCCAGCGAGCCGTTGTAGGACTCGTTCTGCGCGGTGACGTTCTGGCCGCTCTGGGTCCACTTCGCCGACCAGCCCTGCTGCACGCGCTGGCTGCTGTTTCCAAAGGTGAAGCCGAGGTTCCACGAGCTGACCGGGTCACCCAGGTTCTTGATGACCACGTTGGCGGTGAAGCCACCGGCCCAGTCGTTGGTGGTGTAGTCCACGCTGCACTGGGTCGCGGCCTGCGCCGCGGTGACCGGAAGGGTCACGAGCCCACCGGCCACGAGGACGCCGGCGCCGGTGAGCGCGAGCGTCCGGCTCCGGCCGGACAGCCTTCTCCACAGATTCATACCACTGATCTCCTTGGGCGAGACCGGATCCGCGTACGGCCCGGCGGAATGGCGGCGGCGGTCGCCCTGCGGGAGCGACCGTGCGCGCCACGGGTTGCTTGGGGGACGCCCGACCCGGACGGGCGTGAGGGTGGTGGTGCCGACCGGTCCGCAGGACCGGTCGTGGGGAGCCGGACGTCGTCCGGTGAACCGGTTGCCCTCGACGTCTGAGCTCGCGGTGTGGCTCCCCGAACCGCGTGCAGCGATTCTTGCATGGGAGCGCTTCCATGGCAATGCCTCGATGCGCCCACCCCGACCCTACCTCCCATCTCACCCGTCCTCGCCACAGCGGGTCCGACGGGGCACAGATGGGGCGCGGCGCGCTCCGCACGCGCGAAAGCCACATCATCGGCAAACTCCTAAAAACGAATCTTTCCCCGAATAAGTCGCGAAAAGGTCTAACGTCGGAGGTAGCTCGACTGACGTCGGGCTCAGGACGAACAGGGATGGAGTGACGCTGCTCATGGCTAACAAGATGCTCGGGAAGGTCGTCGCGGGTGCCGCTCTCGGCGGTGCGGGCCTTCTCGCGTTCACCCCGGGGACGGCCTACGCGGGCGGGCACGACGACGAGGGCAAGGTCATCGCCAAGCCGCACGTGGTCAAGGCGGGCGACACCGTCGAACTGCTCCAGATCTGCTCCGAACCTCAGGAGCACGCATACGTCTGGTCGAAGGTGACCGGCAAGGTCGACCTGCACCCGGCCCGCGACGGCGAGCACGGCGACCGGGCCGACGGCGCCGGCTGGGCCGACCGTGGTGGCGACTGGGCGCAGGACGCGGACCAGGGCCCCGACGGCAAGGACGCACACGGCGACGACCACGGCAAGGGCCCGGAGGGCAAGGACGACCACGGCAAGGGCCCGGAGAGCAAGGACGACCAGGGCAGGGACGAACACGGCAAGGGCCCGGACGGCAAGGGCGACCAGGGCAAGGGCCCGGACGGCAAGGACGACCAGGGTAAGGACGGGCACGGACCCGGCGAGGCGGGGATGCCGCAGCCGCCGGCCGACGCGCCGCAGCCGGGCGGCATGGGCGCCGGCGCGCCCGCCGACCCCGCCGCCCAGGGCCCGGACCGGCAGGTCCCGGAGGAGTACGGCCAGGCCGCCGAGCCGGGCTGGGACGCCTCCGACTGGGCCGGCGACGAGCACGGCAAGGACGGCAAGGACGAACACGGCAAGGACGGCAAGGACGAACACGGGAACGAGTGGCAGGGCGGCGACGCCTGGCAGGGCGGCAAGGACGAACACGGCAAGGACGGCAAGGACGAACACGGGAACGAGTGGCAGGGCGGCGACGCCTGGCAGGGCAGCAAGGACGAACACGGCAAGGACGGCAAGGACGAACACGGGAACGAGTGGCAGGGCGGCGACGCCTGGCAGGGCAGCGACGAGTGGCAGGGCGGGGACGAGTACGGCCCCGGCGGCGACGAGGCCGGCTGGGAGCACGGGAAGGACTTCGTCTACTACGGCGAGGCCCGCGTCTCCGAGGACGCCCACCCGGGCCGGTACGAGCTGCGGGGCTCCTGCGGCGAGGGCGAGCTGGTGGTCCTCCCCCGTGGCGGGGTCGACGGCGGTGACGGCGGCATGGCCACCACCGGTCTGGACCGCGATCTCGCCACCGGGGGCGCCGGCATGATCGGCGCCGCGGCACTGGGCGGGCTGGTGCTGCTGCGCCGGCGGCGGGCCGGTGACCTGGCCTGACCGGACGACGAACCGGGCCGGCGGCCGTCGCGGGAAACCGTGGCGTGCCGCCGGCGCGGCGCTCGTCGTCCTGCTCGCCATGGTGGGCTCCGGCCTGATCGGCGCGTCCGTGCGCACCGTCCCGCCGCCCACCCCGCCACAGCCGATCGCGCAGGCATACCCGACGGACACCACCGACCCGGCCGGCGCTCCCGACGCGGACGTCGAGGACACCACGCCGTGGTACCAGACCCCCTCGACCGCTCCGGCCCCGACGACTCCCGCACCAGCGGCCGGTTCGATCGGACCCGGGGCTCCGACCGGACCGACGCCGACGGCGCCGCCGGTCGGACCCACCCCGCCGGCACCGGCCGGATCCGTGCCGGCGGCGCCGCGCGGGGCCGTCCCGGCGGGGCTGCCCCGATCGGTGCCCACCACCATCGCGATCCCCCGGATCGGGGTACGCGCCGAGATCATGACGCTCGGCACCAACCCGGACGGCACGGTGCAGGTGCCCCCGCTGGACCAGGCCATGAAGGCCGGGTGGTACTCCCCCGGCGCCAGCCCCGGCGAGGTCGGCAACGCCGTCGTGGTCGGGCACGTCGACTCCGCCAAGCTCGGCCCGGCGGTCTTCTTCAACCTGGGCGCGATGGTGCCCGGCGACACCATCGCCGTCTCCCGGCAGGACGGCTCGACCACCACGTTCACCGTGGAGGAGGTCCGGTCGTACCCGAAGACCGCCTTCCCGGCGGAACAGGTCTACGGCCCGTCCGCCGTGCCCGGCCTGCGCGTGGTCACCTGCGGCGGCGTGTTCGACCGAACCGCCGGAAGCTACCTCGACAACATCATCGTCTACGCCCGGCTGACCTCGTGACCCGGTCCTCATTCGGGGAAAGAGTGCCCATCGAAGGCGAGATGGGCACTCTTTCCCCGAATCAGCGGGAGGTGGGACGGGTCAGGCCGCCGCCGACGTGCGGACCAGGGTGCGGATCTGGCGCAGCAGGACGGACAGCGCGGAGAGGTCGGCACGCGACTCGTCGAACTCCCCCATCGCGCGGTGCGCCCGGTGGATCGAGGTCGCGTTGGCCTGCTCCCACTCCTGCACCCGCTCCACCGGCGGCTGGCTGTCCGAGGTGGAGGTGAGCACCTCCGCGGTGAGCGCGGCCAGCGCGGCGTACAGGTCGTAGCGCAGCGCCATCCGGGCCAGCGTCTGCCAGCGGTCCTCCCTCGGCAGCAGGGAGATCTTCGACAGCAGGGCGTCCACCCGGAACCGGTCGGAGAGCACGAAGTAGACCGAGGCCACCTCGCTCACCTCCCGCCCGGTCGTCTGCGCCGTCTCCACGATGTCGAGCAGGCCGAAGCTGTACATCAGGCGGGTCGCCTGCACGGCCAGCTCCCGCGGCAGCCCTCGGCCGACCAGCGACTCGATGTGCGCCGCGATCCCCTCCCGCTCGGTGCCCCAGAAGAGGTGCTCCAGGTCCGGCATGAGCCGGGCCACGCCGTCGCGGAGCCGGGCGATCTCCGCCGGCACGTCGATCGGCGAGCGCCGGTTGCTGACCAGCCAGCGCACCGCGCGGTCGAGCAGCCGCCGGGTGTCCAGGTAGACGGCGGTCTGCAGCTCGGGCGAGACCTTGTTGTCCAGCGCCTCGACCGCGTCCCAGAGGTCGCCCAGACCGAACACCTCGCGGACCACCACGTAGGCCCGCAGCACGTCCGCCGCCGAGGCGGCCGTCTCCTCGACCACCCGGAACACGAACGAGATGCCACCCCGGTTGATCGCCTCGTTGACCAGCACCGTGGTGACGATGTCCCGGCGCAGCCGGTGCCGGCCCATCCGGTCGGCGAAGCGCTGCCGCAGCGGCGTCGGGAAGTAGTTGACCAGGACGTCGGTCGTCCACTTCTCGTCCGCCAGCCCCTCGCTGACGATCTCCCGCTCCAGCACGATCTTCACGTACGCGAGCAGCACCGCGAACTCCGGCGCGGTCAGCCCGGTCTCGGCGCGGACCGCCAGTTCCTCGTCCGGCGGCAGCGCCTCCAGCGCGCGGTCCAGCGCGCCGGACCGCTCCAGCTCGTTGAGCATCCGCCGGTGCACCGGGAGCAGCGAGGCGGCCTGGGCCTGGGCGTTGTTGAGCGCCCGGGCCTGGTCGTAGTTGTCCCGCAGCACCAGCTCGCCGACCTCGTCGGTCATCTGGGCCAGCAGCTCGTCGCGCTCGGGCCGGTCCAGCTCGCCGTCGGCGACCGCCGTGTTGAGCAGGATCTTGATGTTCACCTCGTGGTCGGAGCAGTCCACCCCGGCCGCGTTGTCGATGAAGTCGGTGTAGATGCGGCCGCCGGTCGCGGCGTACTCGATCCGGCCCTGCTGGGTGAAGCCCAGGTTGCCGCCCTCGCCGACCACCCGGCAGCGCAGGCTCCTGCCGTCCACCCGGATGGCGTCGTTGGACTTGTCCCCGACCTCGGCGTTGGTCTGCGTCGACGCCTTGACGTAGGTGCCGATGCCGCCGTTCCAGAACAGGTCCACCGGCGCGGTGAGGATCGCCTTCATCAGCTCCTGCGGGCTGAGCTGCGTGACGTCGTCGTCGAGGCCGAGCACCGCGCGCACCTGCGGCGTGACCGGCACCGACTTCGCGGTACGCGGGAAGATGCCGCCGCCGGCCGAGATCAGCTCCGGGTCGTAGTCCTCCCACGAGGACCGGGGCAGGTCGAACAGGCGCTTGCGCTCCCGGAACGAGGTGGCCGCGTCCGGGTCCGGGTCCAGGAAGATGTGCCGGTGGTCGAAGGCGGCCACCAGCCGGATGTGCTCCGACAGGAGCATGCCGTTGCCGAACACGTCACCGGACATGTCGCCGACGCCGACCACGGTGAAGTCCTGGGTCTGGGTGTCGTGCCCCAGCTCCCGGAAGTGCCGCTTCACCGACTCCCAGGCGCCACGGGCGGTGATGCCCATCTTCTTGTGGTCGTAGCCGGCCGAGCCGCCGGAGGCGAACGCGTCGCCCAGCCAGAAGCGGTGCGCGGTGGAGATCTCGTTGGCGATGTCGGAGAACGTCGCGGTGCCCTTGTCCGCCGCCACCACCAGGTAGGGGTCGTCGGCGTCGTGCCGGACCACGTCGTCGGGCGGCACGATCTCGCCGCTGACGATGTTGTCCGTGACGTCGAGCAGCGCGGAGATGAACTCCTTGTAGCAGACCACCGCCTCGTCCCGGTCGCCCGGCTTCTGCTTCAGCACGAAGCCGCCCTTGGCGCCGACCGGCACGATCACGGCGTTCTTCACCATCTGCGCCTTGACCAGGCCCAGTACCTCGGTACGGAAGTCCTCGCGCCGGTCGGACCAGCGCAGCCCGCCCCGGGCCACCGGCCCGAACCGCAGGTGCACGCCCTCGAACCGCGGCGAGTAGACGAAGATCTCGAACTTCGGCCGCGGGGCCGGCAGGTCCGGGATCGCCTGCGGGTCCAGCTTGAGCGCCACGTACGGCTTGGGCCGCCCGCCCACCGGCCGCTGGTAGAAGCTGGTGCGCAGGGTGGCCTGGATCAGCGTCAGGTAGGCGCGCAGGATGCGGTCCTGGTCGAGGCTCGCCACCTCCTCCAGCGCCTCGCCGATCGCGTCGACCAGCTCACCGCTGCGCTGCCGGCGCTCGTCCAGCGTGGTCGCACCGGGCGCGAACCGGGTCTCGAAGAGCTGCACCAGCAGCCCGGCGATGCGCGGGTAGGCGATGAAGGTCTGCTCCATGTACTCCTGGGAGAACACGGTGCCGGCCTGCCGCAGGTACTTCGCGTACGCCCGCAGCACCACCACCTGACGCCAGGTGAGCCCGGTGCGCAGCACCAGCTCGTTGAAGCCGTCGACCTCGGCCTCGCCCCGCCAGGCGGCGGCGAAGGCGTTCTCCACGTGCGGGCGCACCTCGGCCAGGTCCTGGTGCCGCTCCGGCAGCTCCAGCCCGAAGTCGTAGAGCCAGATCCGGCCGTCGACGCGCTCGACCTCGTACGGGTGCTCGTCGACCACCTTCACGCCGAGCGAGTGCAGCACCGGCAGCACGGCGGAGAGCATCATCGGCTCGCCGTACCGGTAGACCTTGAACCGCACGTCAATCGACTCGTCGGCGTCGGCGGCGCGGCCCGCGTACGGACGCGGCGGCGCCTGCTTGCGGAACAGGTGCATCTCCAGCTGGCCGGCCTCCTCCAGCAGCTCCAGCTTGGCCAGGTCCTTCATCGCCTCGTACGGCGTGTGCCCGTCCTTGTAGCCCTCCGGGAACGCGTCGGCGTAGCGGCTGAACAGGTGCTTGGCCTGCTCGTCGCCGAGCTTGCGCTCCAGCACCAGCCGGTAGTCGTCGTCCCAGAGGCGGGTGGCGTCGGCCAGCTCCTCGGCGAGCAGGTCGGCGTCGATCTCGCCGGGCGGGTTGGTCGGGTCGGTGCGGACGATGAAGTGCACCCGGGCCAGCATCGACTCGGTGACGCGGGTGGTGTAGTCGACCCCGACGCCGTTCAGCTCGCGCAGCAGGATGTCCTGCATGCGCAGCCGGTTCTGGGTGGTGAACCGGTCCCGGGGCAGGTAGATCAGACAGGAGATGAACCGCCCGTACGCGTCCCGGCGCAGGAAGACCCGCAGCTGCCGGCGGCCGGCCATCCGCAGCACGCCGATCACCGCGTGGTAGAGGTCGTCGGTCTTGATCTGGAACAGCTCGTCGCGCGGGTAGGTCTCCAGGATCTGCAGCAGGTCCTTGCCGGAGTGGCTGCGCAGGCTCAGGCCGGAGCGGTCCAGCACCTCGGCCACCTTGCGGCGCACCACCGGCAGCTCCTGCACGCTGGTCCGGTAGGCGGCGGTGGAGAACAGGCCCAGGAAGCGCCGCTCCCCGACCACCTCGCCGGCCTCGTTGAAGATCTTGAAGCCGATGTAGTCGAGGTAGGCCGACCGGTGCACGGTGGCCCGGGAGTTGGCCTTGGTGATGATGAGCAGGCGCTTCTCCAGCACCCGCTCGTGCGCCTCGGGCGTCATCGAGTTCAGCGACCGGGCCTCCGGCGAGTCGGACCGCAGGATGCCCAGCCCGGTGCCGAGGACCGCCTCGAGAGCCTGACCGCCGGCCGCCCCGTCCGTGTCGACCAGGCGGTACTCGCGGTAGCCGAGGAAGGTGAAGTGGTCGTGCGCCAGCCAGCGCAGCAGCTCCACCGAGTCCGTGATGTCCTTCTCCGGCACCGGTGGGCGGTTGTCCGAGGTGCGCGCGGCGGCCAGCTCGTCGGCGAGCGCCAGTGCCCGCTGCCGCATCTTGGGCCAGTCCTCGACCGCCTCCCGCACGTCGGTGAGCACCCGCTGCAGCTCGCGACGCACCGTCTCCCGCTCGGACGGGTCGCGGACCGGGTCGATCTCGATCCGCATCCAGCTCTCGACCAGGTCGCCGGCGATCGCGTCGTCCGGCTCCACGTCGGCGGAGACCTCGGTGAGCCGGCCCAGCGGCTCGCGCCGGACCACGACCAGCGGGTGCACCAGCAGGTGCACGTCGAGGTGACGGGAGTTCAGCAGCGCGGTGACCGAGTCGACCAGGAACGGCATGTCGTCGGTGACGATCTCGACGACGGTGTGGTGCTGCTCGGCGTCCGGCTCGTGGATCCGCAGCTTCAACTCGCCCGGCACCCGCTGCTGGGCCAGGTCGCGGTGCGCCCGGGCCGCCTCCAGCATCTCCTCGGCGGTGAAGCCGATCAGCTCCTCGTCCGGCGCGAACCGCCAGAAGCGGTCCACCAGCGTGGCCGCGTCGTGGTCCTCGCCGGCCAGCGCGACCGCCTGGGCGACCAGCCGCTCCGCGTTGGGTACGGGCTCGTCCAGCTCGGCGTCCTCGGACTCGTCGGCCAGCGCCTGCGCCGGCAGACCGAGGTCGTAGAGGGTGTCGATGCTGGAACCGGTCATCCCGGTCACGCCTGTGTCGAGACGGCCGAAACCGTCCCCGTCGGTCGCCGAATCGAAGCTGTCATCGTCCCGGCTGGTGTCAGCCTGCCGGAGGTCGGGTCCCGGTTTGATCGCCGGACGCCGGTCCATCGGTGCCACTCCCCTCGACCCACCGCGTTGTGGGTCACTCTGCCGCCCAGCCTAGGCCCTACCGTTGTGCCCCTCGGTCGGCGGACCACTGGCCGGACGTCCGGATCGGGACTCTGCCCTTTCACCTGTTGCGGGTGCGTGGTCGGCCGGTCGCGGAGTACCCCGGCTGGCGATGTTCATCACACTGCCACACGAGCACTTCTCACCTCGCCGCGGGCGGTGGCGGGGCGGTGGGGAGCCACGTGCCGTACTAGCGTGCAGGTCAAATACGCACCGGAGGGACCCTTCATGCCCGTCTCGTACCCCCTTCGCCACCGCCGCCAATCCCGCCGCCGGCTGGTCGCGGCGCTGGCCGCCGCCCTGCTGGCCGCCGGCGCGGTGACCGGGTGCTCGGGTGCCGACGGGCCGGAGCGCACCGTCGACGCCTTCCTGAGCGGTTGGCGCTCCGGCGACCTGCAGGCGGTCGGCTTCATCGAGCCGACCGGCGGGCGGGTGCCGGCCACCGAGGTGACGAAACGGCTCCGGGCGCTCTCCGGCGAGTTGGCCGCCACCCCACCCGCGCTGGAGCGCACCGGCGAGATCGAGGTCGCCGGTGACATCGCCACCGCCCGCGTCCGGGTCACCTGGCCGCTGCCGGGCGGCGCCCGCTGGGCCTACGAGAACCCGGTCCGTCTCCGGGGCGGCGGCGACGAGTGGCAGGTGATCTGGGAGCCCCGCCTGGTGCACGAGAAGCTGGAGGCCGACGACCACCTCGCCCTGCGCCGGGAGGTGGCGGCACGAGCCGGGGTGCTGGACGGCGCCGGCAACCCGATCGTCGCGCCCCGCCCGGTGGTCCGGGTGCAGATCGCGGCGGGCGAGGTCAGCGACGCGCCGGGCCTGGTGCGGCGGCTCGACGCCGCGTTCAAGGCGATCCGGCCCGCGCTCAACCCGCCGGTCGACCTCAGCGACCTGCCCAGACGCCTCAAGGAGGCGGACCGGGGCGCGCTCGTTGAGGTGGTGACCCTGCGCGACGAGGCCTACCGGCAGATCAAGCCCCGCATCTACGACCTGCCCGGCACCCGGTTCCCCACCGACAAGCTCATGCTCGCCCCCACCCGGGAGTTCGCCCGGGCGCTGCTCGGCTCGGTCGACCCGGCACAGGCCGACGACCTCCAGGCCCACCCCGACCGCTACGCCCGTGGCGATCTGGTCGGCCACGGCGGCCTCCAGGGCCGGTACGACGAACGGCTGCGCGGCGCCCCCGGCGTCACCGTGATCACCGAGCGGCCCGCCGCCGAGGGCGCCACCGAGCCCACCGGCACCGAGGTGTTCCGCAGTGACCCGAAGCCCGGGCAACCGGTGAAGACCACTCTGGACGTGGCCACCCAGAACGCCGCCGACGCCGCGTTGCGGGGCCAGAGCCGACGCTCCGCCCTGGTCGCCGTGCGGGTCGGCGACGGCGCGGTGCTGGCGGCCGCGAACGGCCCCGGCGCGGCCGGCGAGAACCTCGCCTTCACCGCCCAGGTGCCGCCGGGCTCCACGTTCAAGATGGTCAGCGCGCTCAGCCTGCTGGACCAGGGCGCGGTGACGCCGCAGACCACGGTGGCCTGTCCGAAGACCTCCGAGGTCGACGGCCGGATCTTCAAGAACTCGGACGACTTCGAGCTGGGCCCGGTGCCGTTCGCCACCGACTTCGCCAAGTCCTGCAACACCGCCTTCACGGTGCTGGCACCGAAGCTCGGCGCGGACGGCCTCGCCCAGGCCGGCCGGGCGCTCGGCCTGGAGGCCGGCTGGGATCTCGGCGTGGACGTGTTCACCGGCAAGGTCTCCGCGAACGGCGGGCCCACCGAGCAGGCGGCCGCCGCGATCGGCCAGGGCACCACCGTGGTCAGCCCGCTGGCGATGGCCGGTGCCACCGCCGCGGTGGCCCGGGGTCGTTTCGAGCAGCCCAAGCTGCTGCTCGATCCGGCGCCGGCCAAGCCCGCCCCGGCCGGCCCGGAGCTCAAGCCGGAGTCCGTGGCGGCACTGAAGACGCTGATGCGCCAGGTGGTCACCGGCGGCACCGGCGCCGCGCTGGCGGACGTGCCCGGCGATCCGGTGCACGGCAAGACCGGCACCGCCGAGTACGACAACAACCCCGCGCACACCCACGCGTGGTTCGTGGGCTGGCAGGGCGACGTGGCCTTCGCCGTCTTCGTCGAGCAGGGCGGCTCCAGCACGACCAGCGCGGTGCCGATCGCCGAGCGCTTCCTGCGCGGCCTCACCCGCTGAAGGGCAGCGAAGCATCACGGACAGTAGTCAGGGCGAGGGCCGACCGGACGCGCGATCCTGACGCACCGTCACACCGCGGAATGGCCGGCCACTCGGTCCCACCGGCGGGGCCGGCCCGACCGTCGACGCCTCCGGTGACTCTCCGGAGAAATCGGCGGTAATTGCGCCGGCAATACCGCCACGGTAAGTGTCGCCACGGCCGACTTATCCGCGATCCATCCTCACCCGCGTGCCCGGCGGGTTTGCCCATTCGTGCGATCCTTGCCAATGTGGAATCGCTGGACGACACGGCTTCCATCGCAGCGGGAAGGGGCAACAGTGTTCCCCGACTTCTACGCGACCGCCGCCCAGGTGCTCCCGGTCCTGCTGCTCGCGCTGATCTGGGAGTCACGTTTTCTGGACCGCCTGCGCGAGCAGAACCGGCGGCTCCGGCGCGACGACCCGGGCGGAGTGCTGTTCTGGACCCGACCCCGCGTACGGGCGTATTCCCTTTTCATCGTGGCCACCATCGTGATCGGCACCGGTCTGGCCCTGCTGGCGCTGGCCGAGGCACTGCCGGCGGGGCCCGCGCTGCGGGTGACGGTGACGATCTGCGTGCTCCTGGCGCTGGCGACCCTGCTCACGCGGGTGGTGGTGGACGTCGTGGCGGCGACCGGGCCGGAGCCCCCCGACGAGGCCGCGCCAGCCGTTGAACCGTTGCCCGCTCCACCGGCGCCGCGTTCTCGGGACGAGGCGCGGTGAACACCGTGGACGTGGTCCTCGTGCACGGCCCCTTCTCCTCCCGGCGCGCCTGGGAGCAGATGGCTCGCCTGCTGGTCGACGATCCCGTCCTGCCCCCGGTACGGACCCACTTCTTCGAGTACGACTCGCGCATTCAAGTCCGTCCACACCGTCACCGCGCAGGTCTTCGACATCTCACTGGAACTGCTCGCCCGGCGTGGCCTCACCCAGGCCGCCAATCTGTTGCGGGTGCTCACCTGCCTGAGCGTCGGCCCGGTGCCGTACCACCGGCTGCTGGACCAGGACGTGCTGAAACGGTCCCCGCTCTTCTCCGCGGGGCCGCTCAGGCCGGGCCGCCGGCGGGCGGTGGCTCCTCCCCGGTTGGCGGGGTGTCCGCGTCCGGCACCGCGACGCGGCGGAGCGGCCCGGGGCCGACGGCCGCCATGGGTTCCTCCGCGTCGGGCTCCGACGGCCACGGCAGGGCCGGCTTCAGCACCCGGGAACCGTCGACGGCCTCGTCAAGGGCGGTTGGCGCGCCGATCGGATCGATCGCGACAGCGGGCGCGGGAACCGTCACCGATCCTCGATCCGGGCGGTTGTCGCCCGTGCGGGGCGCCGGGGCGGCCGGGCCGGCCGCCAGCAACCGGGGCGGCAGGGCGCCCGGGGCGACGACCGGAGCGAGCCCGGCCACCACCGTGTTCACGATCTCCGCCGCGTACGCACCGTCCGGGTCGTAGTCGGGGTCGAAGACGGTCAGCTCGACGCCGAGGCAGTGCGGGGTGTCCACCAGCCCGGCGAGCAGGATCTCCAGCTCGGCGAAGGCGATGCCACCGGCGTCGGGCGCGTCGACGGCGGGCATCACCGCCGGGTCGAGCACGTCGACGTCGATGTGCACCCAGTAGCCGGCGCAGTCCACGAGCTGCTCGTGCGCCCACTGCGCGGTCCGGGCGGCGCCCTCGGCGCGCAGCGCCGGCACCGGTCGGGTGACGATGCCGGCCGCCTGCAGGTCGAGCCGGTACTCGTCCTGCGCGCGGATGCCGAGCACCACCACGTCGACGTCCCGGAAGTAGGGGCGCCGCCCCTCGATGGCGGCCAGGTCGGGCTGCCCCCGCCCGGTGACCAGGGCCAGGTCCTCCCCCGCCGCCGCTCCGACGTACGAGGCGTTGCCGGGGTGCCGGAAGTCGGAGTGCCCGTCAACGAAGACCAACCCGATCCGCCCGCCGACCGCCTCGCCGAGGCGGTGCATGGCCAGCGCCGAGCCGAGCAGCACCGAGCAGTCCCCGCCGAGCACCAGCGGGAACTCGCCGCGGTCGATGACCGCGCCGATCCGGTCGGCCAACGCCACCGAGTACGCGGAGATCTCCGGCGCGTGGCAGACGCCGTCACCCGGCCGCCAGTCGCCCGGGTCGTACCGAGGTGCGGTGAGGCAGCCGGCGTCGCGGGCCCGCAGCCGGGCCAGCAGCCCGTGGTCGCGCAGCGCGCCGGGCGCCTTGCCGCAGCCGGGGACGGAGCTGGTCGTGGGCGGGCGCAGTCCGAGGTTCGTCGGCGCGTCGAGGACGGCGATCCGGCGCATCATGGGCTCCCGTCCTCGGAGGTCGGGCGGGCCGGCGGTGCGCCGGCCCGCGCGGGCGTGCGTCGAGTTCAGAACAATGCGCTGGCCAGTGCGCGTCGGGCGGAGGCCACGGCGGGGTCGTCCGGGCCGGCGATGGTGAACAGGCCGATCAGGTGCTGGCGTACCTTGTCCCGCTCCTCGCCGGCGGTCCGGCGGACCACGCCGACCAGCCGCTGGTAGGCCTGCTCGGCCAGGCCGCTGAGCACCTCGATGTCGGCGGCCAGCAACTGGGCGTCCACGTCGTCGGGGGCGGCCGCCGCGGCGTCGAGCGCGCCCTGCGGGTCCGCGCCGGCCACCCGGCGGGCCAACCCGACCTGCGCCAGGCCGGCCTCGGCCGCCGCGTCGGCCGGTGACTCGGCCAGGATCTTCCGATATTCGGCCTCGGCCGCGTCGAGGTCGCCGCTCATCAGCGCGTCGTCGGCCGCGTCGAGCCGCGGGTCCTCCGGCTCGGCCACGGTGACCCCGGCGGACTTGAGCACCCCCTGGAGCCACTTGCGCAACTCCGACTCGGGCAGCGGGCCCGGGAAGGCGTCGACCGGACGGCCGCCGACGATGGCGTAGGTGGTGGGAAGCGCCTGGAGCTGGAACATCTGCGCGAGCCGGGGCTGCTGCTGCACGTCGACCCGGGCCAGGAGCCACGCCCCGGCGCCCTCGGCGGCCAGCCGCTCCAGCACCGGGGCGAACTGGTCGCTCTCCGGGTAGCCGGCGGCGCCGAAGAAGACCACGACCGGTGTGCTGAGCGAGCGTTCGAGCACCTCGGACTGGATGTTCGCCTCGGTCACGTCGATCACGGCGGCCGAGCCGGCGGGGCTGCCCGGCAGCCCGGCGGGCGGGCCGCCCTGGGACGG
The DNA here is from genome assembly GCF_043197045.1 of Micromonospora sp. NPDC049282. NCBI lineage: Bacteria > Bacillati > Actinomycetota > Actinomycetes > Micromonosporales > Micromonosporaceae > Micromonospora > Micromonospora sp. NPDC049282. The sequence continues at coordinate 49,650 of NZ_JBICSL010000014.1, read as the reverse complement.
TGTGGCGGGAGGGGTGTCGGCTGGTGCGGGGGTGCGCAGCGCGCTGAGGTCGACCGCGCCGCGGGTGAAGATCGACGAGGTGATCCGTGGGTCGCTCATGGTTGTCTAGTCTCGCACGTGCCGCCGCGAACTCCGCTCAGCCGCAACGGCGACGTTGCGACTCTCACCCCTGCTCAGAGGTGCAAGGAGGGGGGGGGGGGGGGGGGGCGGGGGGGGGGGGGGGGGGGGGGGCGGGCCGCCCGGCGGGCGGCGGGGCGGGGCGCGGCCCCCGCGCGGGCGCGGCGGGGGCGCCGAGCCG